>JAFTGB010000008.1 GCA_017458125.1 Prevotella sp. | reverse complement strand
CCCACCTCTTCCCATTCCGAACAGAGAAGTTAAGCCCGCCTGCGCCGATGGTACTGCAATGCAATGCGGGAGAGTAGGAGGCCGCCACTTTTTGAGAGGGAAGCCCTGAGTCTGAAGAAAGACTCGGGGCTTTTTCTTTGTGTTAAACAATCATGTTTTTTGTAGGTTTTCATTTAGCTTGAGTGTGAAATGATACGTCTGCTTATAGTTCATTTGGCGACAAGCTATCAAGCCGATTTGCATTGACTCGCTATGGCAAGATTAACAAGAAGGACATTGACAGGTACCTGAAGAATGACGCAATATGAAGGTATGAACATGGCTTTTGCGACTTTTTCTATTAAATTATTTACCCCCGACCTAAATGTTTTCCTATATATAAAGTTTAATATTCTACCTTCATACCTTCATAAACGAGTCGGACAGGCAGGCAAAGCATGATGTTTAGACCTTCAAAGTATGATACTAAGGTACTGAAAACATGATGTTTGCAAGCTAAACTGTAGAGAGATAGGTGTGACATTGCAAAAAAGGCAGAGTGGAAGAAACTGTCATATCTTCATCCGATTTGTAGGTACGTATAGTGAATACGATAAGAATGACGATTTGTGTCGTCATCAGTTTTCGGCCAGCGTTACGAGTTCGGCGGTGTTTTTTGCCAACTATACATTGCGATCCCTTTCGCTGTCTGTCGTGACGGAAAGGTTTTCGTCTTTCGCCATTTGTCATACCATTTTTTCTTTTTTTTCGCTCCAAGCGTTCTCTATTCGCAAAAGTTTTTGTATTTTTGCACCATCATAGCTGCACCTTTGTCGGTAGTGGCTATTGCAAGACATTGTGGGTAAAACAAAAGCATTCGCTATTATTTCGCGTTTAGCCAAGAGCGTCGGAAACTCATTTGGAATAACAAGCACGGAATCATAGTAGTGACGGTGGCAATCGTATGCTATATGCCTTCGTAATATCTATTTTAGCAATGCATTTGCGCTGACAAGGCGTGATGCATACTTATAGATATTCCGGGGCTCCATCCGACGCCGCCCCGTGCTAAACGCGATAAGGGGCATCACGCTTCTGTTATGTTTGCGTTTATGCGATTGATAGTCGATGCAAAATTTAAAGGCTATCAATTGTAATTATGGCAGACTTAGATTATAACGGAATCAGCAGCCTGTTGTCACATTATGACGACGAGGCCGAGGGCAGTAAGGACTTCTATAGGACTTATTTGCCCAGAATCAACAGGGTGTATTCGGAAGATACCGTACGTCAGGATTATTCTGACGGTGTGGTCAACGGCAATATTATTGAGTTTAAACTCTCGATATCTAATCTTAACAAGGTACTCTCGCAGGTTATCAGATACCTTTCTGCAATGCGTGTGAAGGGTAAGCCTATTCCTGCCAACATTCTTCTTGTGTCACTCAATGACCATAAGGCCTACCTTTATCACTCTGCTGACTATAGGAGTGATATTGAAAAGGTGTATGTTGGCGCATCTTCAAAAGGTATTGAGGGCTTTAAGTGCGATTCTCCCATTGAGCAGTATGATTACAGCAACGACTGGCAGGAGTCGCAGATGATTGCCGTGCTGAAAACAGAAAAGTATACCCCCATAAACATTGATGAAAACTGCATTGTTGGATGGGCTCAGACTTACTATAGGTTGCAGCCAGAAGCTCGAAAAGCAGACTTCATTGGTGACAAAAGTGGTAAGGTGGCGATTATCGGCGAGATACGCCGTCCTGAGGTGTTGAAGAAGTTCATTCTTCCATATCAAGGTGATACGAATCTGAAGTTCGAGTATCTGATGGATAAACTGAATGATTTCCTCCAAAAGAAGAACCTTGGTGCTTTCTACACTCACAGCACCTATGCCAAGAAATCGCATGACTTGCTGCGAAAGGCTATTGACCGCGTGCCAGAGGGTAATGACTATGTGATTATCGACCGCTGTGCCGGCACGGGTAATTTGGAAGAAGCATTGACATCAGAAGAGTTAAGTCACGTGATTGTGTCGACATTGGAATACTATGAATATAAGGTGCTGATGGAGAAGTTGGGTGACAAGGTGCGTCACATTATACCACCAACAGAGCGAGAAGACACATTCAATATGGGACTTGTCAGAGGTGCCGATGCACTCAGTGAAGAATTTGTGAACAACGCAATCATCCGTCACTATGTGAACAATGAGAAATGCAGCATTATCCTCTTTGAGAATCCCCCATTTTCGGATACTACATCTATCGAGCATCAGAAACAGAAAGCAGGCAAGAAATCATCAGTATGGAAGAAGAGTTATGTGGTGCAACAGATGAAAAAGCATGTAAAAGGCTCTGCTACCAATGAACTCGGTAACGCTTTTATTTGGTCGGCTTTTGAGTATTTCCTGCGTCAGCCTACAGATAGCTACGTGGTTTATTCGCCTGTAAAATATTGGAAGGTTCAGCACCTGATTAGTAAGAAGTTTATTGAGGGCTATGGATTCAATCGCCGTCATTTCCACCGCAATCAGAATGCTTGTATTATGTGTGCCTTATGGAGCAATGAAGATGATGAGCAACTTGAAAAGTTCAACATCCAGGGCTATGAAATAGGTACAGACAACCAAGTAAAGTTTGTGAAGACCCTTCAGGTAGAAAAAGTTCACAAGATGTATAGTGAGGTCTATTTCGATAAGAACAAATATGAGGATGACAAGCAAGAAGGCATAGTTTGCGAGAAAAACGGCTATGAGAAGATGACTACAAACAGTATCCGTGTAAGACCTATCGTGAACGACAACATCATCGGCTACATGGCCGTATATAGCAGCGGCTTTGATAACCCAGACAATATGTCAACCCTTGTTCGAGCAGCGAGATATGACGGCAATGGCTTCTATCTGCGCAGCAATAACTATCTGGAAAAACTTCCAATGTTTGCAGCCAGCCGATACGTCACCTATAATCGTTCGTGGACTGAACGAGGACGAATTATGAAGTCTGCTGACGGTTCAAAGTCATTTTTCCGCGATGTAAGGAATGGCAAACTGGACCAATTCCTTCTGAAATGCCTGCTTTTCACAGTGTTAGAGCCACAGAATCACATGCTGACATTCATTGGGTCAGACGGGCGCAAGTACATTAATGAGTTAACATTCGACACCTCGGCCCATGAGACTTTGGCTTCGAAGGACATTAAAGGCTTGGTATGCAATAAAGAAGAAAAGGCATTGGTTGACCAATGGAACAAGGTGATGGCTGATGCAAGACAGACAGTAAGATACAACCCAGGAACCACCTATGGGCTGTACCAAATAAAACAGGAACTCAACGAGTCGTATAAGGACGATAAAACAGGCAATACAATTTACAAGTATCCGAGCCTAAACGGCAACATTCAGACTTTGGCAGCTATGGTCAAGCAGTATTATCTGAAAGAAATAGTGCCAATGTTGTTTAAATATAAGTTTTTGAAATAGCTTGTTAACTAACATTGTATAACTAAGCCCTACGCATCACGGTCAAGCGGAAAGATTATGAAAAAAATGATGACGGCTCTTGTTTTGAGCTTGTTTGTAACGATGTCTGCTACGGCGCAGGTAACAGTAGCAGAGCCAGAGTTTTCGGAAGAGACGCTGTTGCTGACGTCAGACTCAGAGGGAATTAAACTGAAGAGAGAGAGCGGATATGTTAAGACAAAAGCAGGTGCAAGCCTCTATTTGACGGGTATTGGCAAAGTGAAGTCACGCTTGACAATAGATGGTGTCAAATCGGTAAATGACGTTAAGGCACAGCGAACTACTCGCCTTATTGTCAAGGCA
Organism: Prevotella sp.; assembly: GCA_017458125.1. Taxonomy (GTDB): domain Bacteria; phylum Bacteroidota; class Bacteroidia; order Bacteroidales; family Bacteroidaceae; genus Prevotella. Next base: position 45,122 of record JAFTGB010000008.1, on the reverse strand, counting down.
AAGGATAATTCGACCGATCCCAATTCGTTTATCAACATATTCAAGTTTGACATTTATAAGAATAAGGAGCGCAGATACCAGCTGGCAGAAGCAGGTACTTTGTCCGCCACTAAAACCAGCAATTTAGCAAGCGTCGAATATAAGGCAAAGAAGTATGGTGAATCCTCGTACCTGATTCAGCTTGAAGATTTGGAACCGGGGGAATATGGCATCATCATCGGTGATCCCAATAATGCAAACACAAAGAATGGCATGAAAGTGACAACGTTCACAGTTGAATAGATAGCTTTAAGAACCCTTCTGTAAGCCTTGTCAAATAGTCAGGTTTTATCATGCCGCCGGAATCTGATGTCCGGCGGCATTGAATTATATGCCCTGCGGTGAAAAAAGTACCATCCGTCTTGGGCAATTGGCTAATCAAATTTGGTTTCGCCAGACATCATTCTGTGCTTATTCGTCCAAAAAATGTCATAAATAAATTTGGCTGTTCAAGCCCTTTATGGTAATTTTGCAGCAAAATTTAGAAATGAAGTGATGAAATATGGAAAAAACACAAAAACAAGCGAAATGGATGTTTGCCGCCCTCTTTTTGTGCGCTACCGTTGCGCAGGCCAGGCTGGCATCTGACGACAAGACCACTATCAGCAGCAGAGGAATGTACTCGACAGGCGAGTTGACACTCGACGTGACGAAAAGCGCCGACGGCAGCATCAGGTTGTACGACCCGAACCGCCGCATCTATACCGTCAACGCGGCCAAGATAGCCGAGGTGGCATCGGACAAGGAGGCCGACAACATCGTGAACGACCGGCAGAAACTCACGACCGTACTGCAAAACGCCGTCGCGACATACGCCCCCGGCGCGCCGACCACAGCCTACATACTGAAGAGCATCCGCATTGACGCGATGACGAGTCCTACGACAGGGCAGAGCCTGATGCCAACGGCCGAGGCTCCGTTAAGCACGTTCGGCGTGGCCATGACGTATAAAGGCACGCAGACCGTCCACCTCTGGGACTATGTGGCCATGGGCGTGACCGGCTCGCCCATTGCCGTTGACGATATAGCGGCGCAGAAACGCATCGTTCCTAACGATGGCGTGCTGCTGGTGATTGCTGCGGGACGTCAGGCCGACGGCAGCGACCAGGAGGCTTTCATGCTGGAGTTCACCCCCGACGGCAGCGGTACCTTCGCCTTCGACCAGAACGGCATCAAGGGCGTAGTCACTTACGAGGCTGCCGGCAGCTACATGACGGACATACACTGGGGCATGGCACGCACCTACGACTTCTACAAGAACGTACTGGGGCGCGACAGCTACGACGGCAAAGGTGCACCCATCTACAACGTTGCCTATCCGAGTGGAGTGTGTATGGACTTACCGGCCTCAGAAGCTGCACAAGACGGACTCCTGCATTCAAGCGGTGCTTTACGTGCCTTGCAGCAGGAGATGGTGGGCGTCATCAGACCGCAGGGCGGACAGTTAGGTGCCGAAGCCATGTCGTCGTATGCCTTCAAGCTGATGGCCTACGGAACGGGCGGCATCAGCAACATGAGCCACTTTTCCGTCTGCCCGGCAGCTGAGCTCTCGGTGCTGTGCCACGAGTTTACGCACCTCATCACCAAGAGCACGGCCAACCTGTCGAGTGGCAACAACGAGGGAGGTGCGCTCAACGAGTCGTTCTCGGACATCATGGCCATCAGCCTGATGAAAAATGCCACTTACGGCAATGGTCCCGAGACCCCGTGGCTCATTGGCGGCAATGGGCTGATAGTGGGGAAGAGCAATCTGCGGAATATGGCTGACCCCAAGCACAGCCGAGACGGCGACGCCCCGGCACCGGACACCTACAAAGGGAAGTGTTGGGACGGTAAGAACAAGTACAACATGAGTGCCGTTCAGAGCTACTTCTACTACTTGCTCTGCCAGGGAGGCAAGGGCACCAACGACAATGGCACCGAGTACGACTTGACGGGCATTGGCATAGAGAAGGGTACGCAGATAGCTTATCTGACGCTGACGAAATACTGTTCGCCGGAGTCTGACTATTCCAACATACGCGAAAGCTGGCTCAACGCCGCGCAGGAGCTTTATGGCGTGAACGGTGACGAGGCGCAGGCCGTGGCCAAGGCGTGGACGGCAGTAGGCGTCAGCGCTCCCACTCCTTCCGGCATTGAGACGCTGCGCACTGACGGTGGCCGCGCTGTGCATACTAAGGCTTGGTTCACGCTCGACGGTCGTCGGCTCGACGGTCGTCCCACCCAGAAGGGGGTGTATATCTATAATGGTAAGAAGGTGGTGAACGCTGTGGATGGTGAATAAAAAATTCTGATGGTCATCGTGACGACGATGACCATCAGAAATTTTTATGTGTAAGTCGTTGTTTTCTTTTAGCAGAGTTTGCGTGAGCCGTCGCCGATGACGACATCGTAGACCTTGGGCTCGTGGCCGTACTTCTCGTTGAAACGCTTCTTGGCGTCAGCAATGAACTGGCGGTAGAGGTCGTTGCGCACCAGGTTGATGGTGCAGCCGCCGAAGCCGCCGCCCATGATGCGTGAGCCGGTGACGCCGTTGTCCTTGGCTATCTGGTTGAGGAAGTCCAGCTCCTCGCAGCTCACCTCGTAGTCCTTGGACAGGCCTTCGTGCGTCTGGTACATCATTTCGCCGACCTTCTCGTAGTCACCCTCGTTCAAGGCGTCGCAGACGGCTAAGACGCGGTCTTTCTCGCCCAGCACAAACTTGGCGCGCTTGTAGTCCTCTTCGCCAACCTCGGCGCGCACCTCGTCCAACTGTTCCCATGTGCAGTCGCGCAGAGTCTCGAACTTGCTCTCCGGATGCTTGGCCTGGATGTGCTTGACGACGTTCTCGCACGAGTTGCGTCGGTCGTTGTAGGGCGAACCGGCCAGCTGGTGCTTCACCACGCTGTCAAGCAGTACGAGACGGTAGCCGTCGGGCTTGAAGGGGAAATACTCGAACTCACGGCTGCGGCAGTCTAAGCGCATCAGGCAGCCTGCCTTGCCGAAGACGGATGCAAACTGGTCCATGATGCCGCAGTTGACACCGCAGTAGTTGTGCTCGGTAGCCTGTCCGGCCAGCACCATGTCCCACTGGCTGACCTTGTTGTCGCCGAAGATGTCGTTCAGTCCGCAGGCGAAGCAGCTTTCCATGGCTGCACTTGACGACATGCCGGCACCGAGGGGCACGTCGCCGGCGAAGGCGATGTTGAAGCCCTTGACGGGAACGCCCAGCTTCTGGAACTCCTTGGCTATGCCGTAGATGTAGCGTGCCCACGAGGCACGGGGACCTGCGGGGTCGCTGAGCTTGAAGTCCACACGGTCCTTCAGGTCTATGGCGTAGGCCATGACGGTGTCTTCCGTGCCGTTGGCGCGCATCTCGGCCATGATGCCCTTGTCCACTGCTCCGGGGAACACGAACCCGCCGTTGTAGTCGGTGTGCTCGCCAATGAGGTTAATACGGCCGGGAGAGGCATATACGTTACCAGTCTTACCATCAAAGTGCTTGATAAAGCGGCTTCTTACAAATTCAATGTCCATCATAATCAGTGATATTATGTTAAAGTTAATAGTTTATTCATTCGTAGTATTTCATACGGTCCTCCAGACCAATGCGGCTGCCCCAGTTGCAGAACCAGAAGATGTAGGCGTAGTAGATGAACATCACGCACATGGCAATGATGACACCCGTGACGTCGACGACGGCACCCATGATGGGCATCAGGACGGCAGCACCGATGACTCCCGTGTTAATGATACCCGAAGCGGCCTTGGTGTGGCGGCCTAAGTGCATGAGTCCTAAGTTGAAGATGAGGGGCCACATGACGGAGTGGAACAGACCAGCGGCCAGCATGAGCCAGATGCCGAACATGCTGTTGGCGAAGAACAGCGACAGCAGAATGCAGAGTGCGCCGAGGCTGACGCAGCACGACAGCAGCACGCGGGGCTGGAACTTGGTGAGGATGCCTGCACCTACGAAACGGCCAACCATCATGCCTCCCCAGTAGAAGGCCAGGTAGCTGGTGACGATGTCGCTGTCGTTGATGCCTAACTGCTGGAAACGGTAGGGTAGCATGGAGGGAACGCCAATCTCGACACCCATATACATGAAGATGCCTATGGCACCGAGCCAGACGTGCGGGTAGGAGAAGACGCTGTTCTTCAAAGGCGGGTGCTGGTTCTGCTCCTTGCTCTGTTCGCCCTCGTCAATCTTCGGCAGCTTCAGGAACACCAGGATGAGGCAGATAAGTAAGGTGAAGATGCCCAGTCCGAGGAAGGGTCCGGGGACGAGCTCCGGTGCGGGCACCTCGCCAGCCAGAATAACGCTGGTGATGAAGATGGGGGCTACGGTGGTGGCCACCGAGTTGAGAGCCTGCGAGAGGGTCATGCGGAAAGCGCCCTTTTCGGGAGCGCCAAGCACCATGACGTAGGGGTTGGCCACATTCTGCAGCATCACCACACCCATGGCCACTAAGCACATGGAGCCGAGGAATACGGCGTAGACATTGGCAGCAGCCGAGATGGCGGCCGAGATGCCTAACGAGTTGATGACGAAGCCAATGCCGGCTACGGCGAGACCCAGGATGAGCGTGCCCTTATAGCCTATCTTGCTCATAAGCAGCGAGAAGGGGATGGCCAGCAGGTAGGCGCCGTAGAAGGCGGAGTTGACGTACTGTCCCTGCTGGGCGGTCAGGTTGAAGGCCTCGGAGCAGAAGGCTATCATGGAGTTGTTCATCGTGGTGATAAATCCGATGAGGAAGCACACGATGAAGACGACAATCAGTGCGAATGTATAATTCGGGGTTTGTTTCTGTGACATAATGTATGCGATCGATAAATATCTTTAAGTCAAAGTGTTAGTTTTATTCTTCTACACCAAAGCGGTAGATAGTCTTCTGCTTGTACTGCTGTCCGGGATTGAGCACCACCGAGGGGAAGTAGGGACGGTTGGGGCTGTCGGGGAAGTGCTGGCACTCGAAGCAGATGGCCGAGCGGCGGGGGAAGGTGGCACCGTGCTGGCCCTTGTAGCCGTCGGCCCAGTTGTCGCTATACACCTGCATGCCGGGTTCGGTGGTGTAGACTTCTAACGTGCGCTTGCTTTCAGGCTCGGTCAGACGGGCTGCAAAGCTCAGTTCACCCTCCTCGCACTTGTTCAGTACGAAGCAGTGGTCGTAGCCTGCGCCGTTCTTGATCTGCTCGTTGTCGGCATCAATGTCCTGTCCTACGGTTTTGGGCGTGCGGAAGTCGAAGGGCGTGCCGGCCACTTTCAGGATTTCGCCCGTAGGAATGCATGTGTCGTCAATGGGAATGAAGAAGTCGGCGTTGACTTCCATCACCTGCTTTTCGATGGTCGGGGTGGGGTTGGCAATGCCCGTCAGCGAGAAGAAGGCATGGTGGGTCAGGTTGATGATGGTCTTCTTGTTGGTGGTGGCCAGGTACTCGATGACCAGTTCGTTGAGGTCGGTGAAGGTGTACTCCACCGTGATGCGGCACTCGCCGGTAAATCCTTCCTCGCCGTAGGCAGAGGTGTAGGTCAGGGCCAGCGAACGGGGACCCATCTGCTTGGCATCCCACACGCGGGCATGGAAGCCGGTGGGACCGCCGTGCAGGGCGTTGGGACCGTTGTTGATGGCCAGTTGGTACTCCTTGCCGTTCAGCGTGAACTGTCCCTTGGCAATGCGGTTGCCATAGCGTCCGATAAGCGTGGAGAGGAATGGTTCAGGTGAGTTGATGACATCCTGGATGTTGTCGTGGCCTTGGATGACGTTGCCTACTTTCCCGTCTTTGTCAGGAACCATGATGGCTACAATGGCGCCTCCGTAGTTCGTGACGGCTACCTCGTAGCCTTTACGGTTTTTAAGAATGTATAAATCTGTTTTCTTTCCGTTCACCGTGGTTTGAAAATCCTTGCGGTTCAAACCACATAAATTCGCTGTTTCTGAAGTGTTAGCCATGTTATTTTGGTTTTAGTTACAAATCTATTTGCAAAGTAACCGAAAAAAAACGAGACTAACGAAAGAAACAGCAAAAAAAACGTTTCGTAAATGTTAAAAACAACTAAACGAAAGCACGCAGGAAGTCACCAACAACGTAGGAAGAGCCTCCGACGAAAATAAAATCGTCGTGGCTGGCTTGGTGTAATGCGGCTTCGTATGCCTCACGTACAGTGGGATAACAGGTCCCGCTAAGCCCGTGACGGGTGGCCAACAGCTGCAGGGTGTTTTCTTTCATGGCGCGCTTCGTGTGGGCCTTGGTGAAATAGTACACGGCATCTTTAGGCAGCAGGTTGAGCACACCTTCTATGTCTTTGTCGTCCACCATGCCGAAGACGATGTGCATCTTGCGGCACTCCACGGTCTTCAGCTGTTGGCTGAGATACTGCCAACCGCCGACGTTGTGGCCGGTGTCGCATACCACCCGCGGTGACTGCCTGACGGTCTGCCAGCGTCCCATGAGTCCGGTATGTCCGATAATGTGGCTGATGGCTTCTTGTAGTTCATAGCTGCACTTCTCTATGTTTTCCGGCTGCTCGCAATAACAGAGGAAGCCTTGCTTGGTCAGTTCGCGCAGGGCGAAAAGTGCGGTGTTCAGGTTCTTCTGCTGATAGATGCCGCCCAGTTCACCGTCGTACTCGCCTAAGTGGCGGGTGACGTAGTGCATGCCGCCTTTCTTTGTGACCGAGGCACTCACCACTTCGGGGTCATCGTCGGCAAAGGTGATGGGGGCGTCCATCTCGCGGGCTTTGGCTTCAAACACGGGACGCGTCTCTTCGTTGCTCTCGCCGATGACGACAGGAATGCCCTTCTTGATGATGCCGGCTTTCTCGGCGGCTATCTTGGCCAGCGTGTCGCCTAAGAACTGCGTGTGGTCGAAGCTGATGTTGGTGATGACGCTCACCAGGGGCGTGATGATGTTGGTGCAGTCCAGACGGCCGCCCAGTCCCACCTCGATGACGGCAATGTCTATCTGCATATCCTTGAAATACTTGAAGGCCAAGGCCGTGGTGACCTCGAAAAAGGAGGGGTGCAGCGGCTCAAAGAATGTTCGCTCGCGGTCGACGAAATCAACGACGTACTCTTCTGTGATAGGGCAGCCGTTGACGCGGATGCGCTCGCGGAAATCAACAAGGTGGGGGGAGGTATAGAGTCCTACGCGGTATCCGCTTTCCTGCAGTACGGCAGCGATGGTGTGCGACACGCTTCCCTTTCCATTGGTGCCGCCCACATGGATGGTGGCAAAAGCCTGATGTGGGTGACCGAAGTGTTCGTCCAGTGCCAGCGTGTTGGCCAGTCCCTCCTTATAGCCTGATGCACCCTGTCTCTCGAACATGGGCATCTGGCTATACAGGTATTCGCAGGTCTCCGTGTAGTTCATTTGGTTTTTAACTGAAGTAGTTTTTGAACCGTTGGAAGATGTTGCGCTTGGTGGCAGCATCGCCCTTGAAGTTGTCGCTGTGGCGGAACTTTTCGATGGCTGCCTTTTCCTCAGACGACAGTGTGCGGGGGATATAGACGCTGACATTCACCACCAGATCGCCGGTGCCGTGGCCGTAGCCCGGAATGGCGGGCAGTCCCTTACCGCGCAGGCGCAGCGTCTTGCCTGGCTGTACGCCCGGCTCCAGCTTTACTTTCAGCTTGGTGCCGTCGACGGTCGGAATCTCCACCTCGCCTCCAAGTGCTGCTGTCGGGAAATCGAGCAACAGGTTGTATATGAGGTCTTTGTCGTCGCGGATGAAGGTATCGTTTTCTTCCTCCTCGATGTAAACCTGTATGTTGCCGTTGATACCTTTGTTGTGTCCGGCGTTACCCTTGCCTTCCACATTGATGATCATGCCATCGGCCACTCCAGCGGGAATCTTGATTTCAACGACTTCCTCACCTTTCTCCACACCGGTGCCGCCACAGTGGTGGCACTTGTTCTTGATGACGGAGCCGCTGCCGTTACACGTCGGACAAACCCCTTGGGTCTGCATCATGCCGAAGATGCTCTGCGTGGTGTGGGTGATGACACCGCTGCCGTGACACGTAGGACACTGCTCGCTGGTGCTGCCAGCTTCGGCACCCGTGCCTTTACAATGCGAACAAGTGAGATCCTTGCGCACCTTGAACTTCTTGGTCACGCCGTGGGCTATCTCCTGCAGGGTGAGCCTGACCTTCAAGCGCAGGTCGCTGCCGCGATGCACCTGTGGGCCGCGCGCGCTACCACCGAAACCGCCGAAACCGGCACGGCCTCCGAAGATGTCGCCGAACATGGAGAAGATGTCGTCCATGTTCATGCTGGTGGCGTTGAAGCCGCCGAAACCGCCGACACCGGGGCCGTTGAACCCGAACTGGTCGTACTGCTGACGTTTCTGCGGGTCGTGTAGCACGTCGTATGCCTCGGCAGCCTCCTTGAACTTCTCCTCGGCTTCCTTGTTGCCGGGGTTACGGTCAGGATGGTACTTGATGGCGATGGTGCGGTACGCTTTCTTGATTTGGTCTTCTGTGGCGTTCTTGTCTACGCCAAGCACCTCATAGTAGTCTCTTTTTTGTGCCATTATAAATTATGCATTGTTATTGCCCCACTGCCACTTTGGCGTGACGGATGACTTTGTCCTTGAGCTGGTAACCGGCTTGCAGACAGTCGATGACCTTGCCTTTCTTGTCGTCGCCCATGCCGGGAACCATGGCTACGGCCTCGTGCATGTCGGTGTTGAAGTCGGCATTCTCGGTGTCTATCTTCTTGACATCGAGGCTTTCCAGCACTTTCATCATCTTGTGGTAGATAAGCTCCATGCCTTCGCGCAGCACGACGGGGTCGTCGGTCTTGGCTCCATTCTCAATGGCACGCTCCATGTCGTCGATAACGGGCAGTATGGCCGTGATAGCCTTCTCGCCACCGTTCAGAATGAGCTCCGTCTTTTCTTTCAGCGTGCGCTTGCGGTAGTTGTCAAACTCTGCTACTGAGCGCAAGTATTTGTCTTTCAGCTGTTCTATCTCTTCCTGAGCAGCTTCCAGCGGGTCTTTCTCTTCAGCCTGCTCCTCGTCAGCGACGGGAGTTTCTTCTGCTGTCTCTTGGTTCTCCGTGTTGTCGAGGATTTCCTCTTCTTCCACGTTCTTCTTTTCTTCTTCGTTCATAGCTATAGTGATTTTCAGGTCTCTACTGCAAACATCGTGCCAACATCAGGCATACATCTCTGCTTTTTTCGCCTTGATGGCCTCGTCGTAGATGTATTCGTCGTAGGTGGTCAGCTTGTCGATGGTGCCTTTGGGGGTCAGCTCAATGATGCGGTCGGCCACGGTGTTGATGAACTCGTGGTCGTGCGAGGCAAACAAGATGTTGCCCTTGAATGAGATGAGGTTGTTGTTGAAAGCCTGAATGCTTTCCAAATCCAAATGGTTCGTCGGGGTGTCTAAGATGAGGCAGTTGGCGTTCTTCAGCTGCATGCGTGCTATCATGCAGCGCATCTTCTCGCCACCGCTGAGCACGTTGACATGTTTGAGCACGTCCTCCTCCTTGAACAGCATACGACCGAGGAACGACTTCATCATCACCTCGTTGCCCGTGCCGTACTGGCTGAGCCAGTCCACCAGGTTCAGCTCCGACTGGAAGAAGTCGGTGTTATCTAACGGCAGATAGGCCGTGGTGATGGTGACGCCCCACTTGTAGGTGCCGGCATCGGCCTGACGGTTGCCGTTGATGATTTCAAACAGGGCGGTCATGGCCTTGGGGTTGTGCGAGAGGAATACCGTCTTCTGGCCCTTCTCAATGGTGAACGACACGTTGTCGAAGAGCACGGTGCCGTCGGCATCGACAGCCTTCAGTCCTTCTACCTCTAAAATCTGCGTTCCCGGTTCGCGCTCCATGGAGAAGATGATGCCCGGGTATTTGCGTGTTGAGGGGGTGATTTCCTCCACGTTCAGCTTCTCCAGCATTTTTTTGCGCGAGGTGGTCTGCTTCGATTTAGCCACGTTGGCAGAGAAACGGCGGATGAACTCCTCTAACTGCTTGCGCTTCTCCTCAGCCTTCATCTTCTGGTTCTGCTGCTGACGCAGGGCCAGCTGGCTGGACTCGTACCAGAAAGAGTAGTTGCCCGAGAACAGTGTCACCTTGCCGAAGTCGATGTCGACGGTCTGTGTTGACACGGCATCTAAGAAGTGACGGTCGTGGCTGACCACCAGCACGCACTGTTCCAGGTTGGACAGATACTCTTCCAGCCACTGCACGGTGTCCAGGTCGAGGTCGTTGGTGGGCTCGTCCAACAGCAGGTTGTCGGGGTGACCGAACAAAGCCTTGGCCAGCATGACGCGCACCTTCTCGTTGTTGGAAATCTCCGACATCTGCTTGTAGTGCTGTTCTTCCTGCACGCCCAGGTTCTGCAACAGCTGAGCGGCCTCGCTCTCGGCCTCCCAGCCGTTCATTTCGGCAAAGGCCATCTCCAGGTCGGCAGCACGCACGCCGTCTTCCTCAGTCATCTCGTCCTTGGCATACAGGGCTTCACGCTCCTTCATGTTCTGCCATAGCGGCTGGTGGCCCATCAGCACCGTGTCCATGACGGTGTATTCATCATATTTGAAGTGGTCCTGCTCCAACACGGACAGGCGTTCGCCCGGTTGCATCTCGACGGTGCCCTTGTTGGGTTCCAGCTCACCGCTGATGGCTCGGAGCAAGGTGGACTTGCCCGCGCCGTTTGCACCGATAATGCCGTAGATGTTACCACTTGTGAACTTTAAGTTAACGTCCTTATACAACGTCTTTTTTCCAAACTGGATAGCCAGATTCGTGACGGTTATCATTTCTTTTCTCTGTCTTGATTAAATATTAGCGGCTGCAAAGGTAGCTAATTTCTGCGACATGACCAAATTTTAGCCCTATATGCCTGCCGTTTGTCCGCCGAATGGGGCTTAATGTTGCATGAAGACGTGCATGAATTCCTGCAGGCGCAGCAGTCCGTAGCCTCCGCTGACGCACGACTCCTCGTCGTAGTATTGTACGTCGTCCGGCTCGATGTCGCGCTGCCAGATGATGAAAGGCACGGGCTCGTTGACGTGGATGCGCAGCTCCACGGGAGTGGGGTGGTCGGGGAGTATGGCTACGCGGACGGGTTCGTCCATCTGCCCGATGGCTTCCATGATGGGCTTGATGAGCCGCTGGTCCAAATAGTCGATGGCTTTGAGCTTCAACTCCAGGTCGCCATCATGGCCGGCCTCGTCGGTGGCTTCTACGTGGACGAAGACGAAGTCGTCCTGCTTCAGGGCGTCGATAGCTGCCTGTGCCTTTCCCTCGTAATTGGTGTTGGCCAGTCCGGTGGCTCCGGGCACTTTGATGATGCGCAGTCCGGCATAGCGGCCGATGCCCTGAATGAGGTCGACAGCTGAGATGACGGCTCCCGTCTTGACCTGCGGATACTGCTGCATCAGTGTCTGCATTTCGGGGCGGTAGCCTCCGCTCCAAGGCCAGATGCTGTTGGCCTGACGCTCGCCTTTGGCTGCCTTGGCGAGGTTGTAGGGATGTTTAGCCAATAACTCCTGCGACTTGAGTATCAGGCGGTTAATAAGGTCTGCAGTCTGCTGTGGTGTGAGGCGGTTGATATCTGCGGGAGAACTGCTGGCCACATTGCCGGCCTTGACCAACAGTGGTTTCCACGGCTCGTTGGGGTGGTCGTGGGGTGGGGCACAGACGATGTGCTTGGAGCCACCTTTGATGACGAGCAGATGGCGATACTGGATGCCGGTGATGAACTTGACGCGCTCGCAACCCTCTTCGCGGTTGATGGGGTCGGCAAGCTCCTTGTTCAGGTAGTCGATGAGCACGCGGGCATCCTCCGTCTCTAAGTTGCCGCCGTTGTGGGTGATAATCTTCCCGTCCTGCAGCGTGATGATGTTGCAGCGGATGGCAAAGTCGTCGTCGGCCATATCGTAGCCGATGGAGGCGGCTTCTAACGGACCGCGGCCTTCGTACACCTGGTTCAGGTCGTAGCCCAGTATGGCAGTGTTAGCGACTTCGGAACCCGGGGGAAAGCCTTCGGGTACGGTGACAAGCCTGCCCGTGCGTCCGGCACGAGCCAGCCGGTTCATGTATTCAGGACGGGCGTACTGCAACAGCGTCTTGTTGCCCAGACTGGCCACCTTGTGGTCGGCCATTCCGTCGCCCAGGATGATAATTCGTTTCATAAAGAGAAAAAAGGGCTGGACGGAGAACCGTCCAGCACGACTGTTTTAAATGTTAGCAATCGACATGATGTTGGCAAAGACGCCCGCTGCGGTAACGGCGGCACCGGCACCGTAGCCCTGGATGAGCATGGGGTACTCCTTGTAGCGCTCGGTGGTGAGCAGGACAATGTTGTTCGACCCCTCTAACGGGTAGAAAGGATGGTCGGAAGGTACCTCCTTCAGAGCTACGCTGGTCTTGAAGTCTGACGGGTTGTCCTCGTTAGCCTCCATGGTAGCCACGAAACGCCAGCGCTTGCCTTCGGCATCGAGCACCTTGCGGCGGGCTTCGAAGTCGGCGTCAAGTTCAGGCAGTCGCTTCCAGAAGTCGTCCAGCGAACCCTCGAAGTAGTCGTCGGGCACGAAAAGGTGCTTCTCCACGTCGGCCTGCTCCACCTTGTAACCAGCCTCGCGAGTCAGGATGACCAGCTTGCGTATGACGTCGGTACCCGAAAGGTCGATGCGCGGGTCGGGCTCGGAATAACGCTGCTCCTTGGCACGGCGTACCGTCTCCGAGAAGGGCACGTCGGCAGCTATCTCGTTGAAGATGAAATTGAGCGTACCTGAGAGGATGGCCTCAATCTTCAGAATCTTGTCGCCCGAGTTGCACAGGTCGTTGATGGTGCCGATGATGGGCAGTCCGGCGCCTACGTTGGTCTCGTAGCGGAACCACACCCCGCGGTCGCGAGCCGTCTGCTTCAGCTTGACGTAGCTGTCGTAGTCGCTGGAGGCTGCTATCTTGTTGGCAGCCACCACGCTGATGTTGTGCTCTAAGAAGGTCTGGTAGAGCTGTGCTATCTGTTTGCTGGCCGTACAGTCGACGAAGACGCTGTTGAAGATGTTCATCTTGACTATCTCGTCGCGCATGTGCTCCGTATTGGCAGGGTATCCGGCACGCAGCGTCTTCTCGTAGTTGTTGAGGTCGATGCCGTCGCGGTCCAGTACGAAGTTGTCGACGTCGCTGATGCCCACCACATTGAGCTTCAAGCGCTTGGTCTGCATCAGGAACTGCTGCTGGGTGCGTATCTGTTCGAGCAGCATGCCGCCCACGGTACCAATGCCGCAGATGAAGATGTTGAGCACCTTGTACTCTGACAGGAAGAACGAGTCGTGCAACACGTTGAGCGACTTGCGCAGGAAGCGTCCGTCGACAACGAACGAGATGTTGGTTTCAGAAGCACCCTGGGCACAGGCTATGACGGAGATGCCGCTGCGTCCCAAGGTTCCGAACAGCTTGCCGGCAATGCCCGGTGTCTGCTTCATGTTCTCGCCGACGATGGCAATGGTGGCCAGCCCACTCTCGACCTGCATGGGGAACATGGCACCCGTCTCTATCTCCTTGGCAAACTCTTGGTTCAGCACTTCTGCGGCAGCCTGGGCATCCTCGTCGCGCACACCGATGGAGGTGGAGTTCTCTGACGAGGCCTGACTGACCATGAACACCGAGATGCCCTTGTTGGCCAGCGTGGTGAAAATGCGGCGGTTGACACCGATGACACCGACCATGGAGAGGCCCGTCACCGTGATGAGTGTCGTGCCCTTGATGCTGGAGATGCCCTTGATGGGCTTCTGGTCGTTCTCTATGTGGTCCTTGATGAGTGTTCCCGGGTGTTCGGGATTGAAGGTGTTCTTGACCTTGATGGGGATGTTCTTGACGCAGACGGGGTAGATGGTCGGCGGGTAGATGACTTTGGCTCCGAAGTTGCAGAGCTCCATAGCCTCGACATACGACAGCTCGTTGATGGTGTATGCCGTCTTGATGACTTTCGGGTCGGCTGTCATGAAGCCGTCTACGTCGGTCCATATCTCAAGCACCTCAGCGTCGAGGGCTGCTGCGATGACGGCTGCGGTGTAGTCAGAGCCTCCGCGTCCCAGGTTGGTGGTCTCGTGGCTGTCGCTGTCGCGGGCTATAAATCCCGGCACGACGTAGATGTTGCCTGTCGAGAGCGAAGTGAACTGCTCCTTCACTAACTGGTTGGTGAGCTCGGTGTTCAGCACATGCTTGCCCTGCTTCTTCTCCGTGCGGATGAAGTCGCGGGCGTTCATGCGGATGCCATTTTTCACCATGGCAGCCACGATGTGTGAGCTGAGTCGCTCGCCGTATGAGATGATGGTGTCTTGGGTTTTCTTGGAAAGGTCGTGAATAAGGTAGACACCGTAGTAGATGCTGCGGAGCTGCTCGAACAGCTGGTCTACGTTGTTAAAGAGGTCTATGCGCTTCTTGTCGTCCTGAATGATGGTGTCTATCATCTGGTGGTGACGCCTGACCATGGCGTCGAACTCCTCGCGATAGGCGGCCTCGCCCCTTTGAGCCATTTCGGACGTGGCAATCAGTTTGTCGGTGATGCCGTCCAGTGCACTAACTACTACTACGACAGGTTGCGTCCGAGCCTCTGTCTCCACGATTTTCTTCAAGCTGAGAATGCTTTTTGCGGAACCTACGGACGTCCCGCCGAATTTCATTACTTTCATATTCCTATGCAATTTGTCTTGCCGCCGGTACCCCTTGACAATTGGGGACTTGCTCCAACGGCGCTGCAAAGGTACGAAATAAAATAAAAGTAAAAAAGCAAAAAGGTAAAAAAGTAAAGCCTTTTTTACCTTTTTACCCTTTTGCCTTAATTTATGCTTTATTTGTAGAGGTATCGTTTGATGCTGCGCTTGGGCGTCTTCTCGAATTCCGTCGTACGGATTTCTATCTCGCTGATTTTCTCGTAGGCAGGTAGCTGCTCGTTCAACTGCTGGCGGTTCTGCTCCATGATGTTGCGGATGTCGGTTTCGTTGAAGCGCATGTTCTTGGCCTCGTCGTAGTCGGGATAGACCAGACCGACCAGCTTGGTGTCGCGCTGCACGACGACGCTCTCGACCACCATGGCCATGGAGTTCAGCTTGTCTTCAATCTCCTCGGGATAGATGTTCTGGCCATTGGGGCCTAAGAGCATGTTCTTCGAACGGCCGTTGATGAACACGTTGCCGTCGTAGTCCATGGTGCCCAGATCGCCGGTGTGATACCAGCCGTCCTTGTCGATGGTTTCGCGGGTGGCTTCTTCGTTCTTGTAGTAGCCCAGCATGACGTTGGGACCCTTGGCCAGTATCTCGCCCGGAATCTCGGCGGGGTTGGTGGACTTGATTTTCACCTTCATGTGGTAAGCCTCCTGTCCGCACGACCCTTGCACGAAGGTCTGCCAGTCGCGGTAGCAGATGATGGGTGCGCACTCGGTGGCTCCGTAGCCCACGGTGTAGGGGAACTCTATCTTCTTGAGGAAGGCCTCGACCTCCTGGTTGAAGGCTGCGCCGCCGATGATGACTTCGTAGAGCTCGCCGCCGAAGGCTTTCAGCACTTCCTGACATATTATCTGGCGCACCTTCTTCGATATGACGGGCATGGAGAGCAGCAGTCGCATGCGGTTGTTCTGTATCTTTGGGAACACCTTCTTGCGGATGATTTTCTCGATGACCAGCGGTACGGCGATGATAATCTTGGGTTTGATGTCGGCAAAGGCCTGTGCGATGATGGCCGGCGAGGGCACGCGGTTGAGGTAGTAGACGTGGCAGCCGTGCAGGAACTCGAAGATGAACTCAAAGGCCATGCCGTACATGTGGGCCATGGGCAGTATGCTGATGACGCGGTCGCCAGTGCTGATAATCTTGCCCAGCACATGCTCGGCGAAGTCGTAGTTCGACCAAAGGGCACGGTAGGGCAGCATGACGCCCTTGGAAAATCCTGTCGTGCCGCTGGTGTAGTTGATGACCGCCAGCTCGTCGCCGTTGCTCTCTATATAATAATGTACGTGTTCCTTTCTAAAATATTTGGGGTACTTCTTGCCGTACAGCTCGTTGAGGTGCTCGCGGGCATACGTCAGCTTGTCGGTACGCGACACCATCAGTGAGTAGTCGGGGTTGTTGATGATACCCTCCAAATGGGGCATCTCCAACGGGTCTATCTGTGTGGCCACATGGTCGCCCACAAAGAGCAGCTTGGCATCCGAGTGGTTGACGATGTTGTGTATCTGGTCGGCCATGAACTCGTGCAGTATCGGTACGGCTACGGCTCCGTAGGTCAGCGTGGCCAGGAAGGCCACGGCCCACTGGCTGCTGTTCCGTCCGCAGAGGGCTATCTTGTCGCCTCGCTCCACACCGCAGTTCTCAAACAGGATGTGTAGTTTCTCTATCTTACGTGCTACGTCGTGGTACTGCAGGGTGGCTCCTTTGTAGTCGGTCAGCGCATCCAGATCCCAGTTCTCTATAATGCTTTGCTCAATGAGCTGGTTAAAACTTGGGTAGTTTTCCATAATACCTTATTTGTATAGATAACGTTTGATACTCTTCTTGGGGGTTTTCATAAATTCTTTCTCTTGCAGCTCGAAGGCCTGTATGCGGCTGTAGGCAGGCAATGTCTGGTTCAGCTCCTGGCGGTTCTGCTCCATGATGTTCTGCAGGTCGTCCTGGGTGAATCCCATGTTGCGCGCCTCGTCCATGTCGGGGTATACCAGTGCCACCAGCTTGTCGCCGCGTTGCACGACGATGCTCTCGTTGACCATGGTCATCGAGTTCAGCTTGTCCTCAATTTCCTCGGGGTAGACATTCTGCCCGTTGGCTCCAAGGAGCATGTTCTTCAGACGGCCGCGGATGAATATGTGGCCGTCGGGCGACATGGTGGCCAGGTCGCCCGTGTGGTACCAGCCGTCTTTGTCCAAGGCTTTGCGTGTGGCCTCCTCGTTCTTGTAGTAGCCCAGCATGACGTGCTTGCCTCGGGTCACTATCTCGCCCTCGCGGTTCTGCGGGTCGTCGCTCAGTATCCTGACCTCCATGTTGTCGACAGCCGTACCGCAGGACCCGGGTACGAAGTCGTGGTAGTCGCTATAGGAAATGAGGGGTGCGCACTCGGTGGTGCCGTAGCCTACGGTGATGGGGAAGTCGATATCGTACAGGAATTGTTCAATCTCCTGGTTCAGCGGGGCGCCGCCGACGATGACTTCGTACAGTCGTCCGCCGAAGGCCGTGTAGACTTCCTGGCAGATGCGCTCTTTGACTTTCTTCGACACTACGGGCATCTGCAGCAGCAGCTTGATGGCGTTGCTTTGTATCTTTGGGAATACGCGCTTGCGTACAATCTTCTCAATGATGAGGGGTACGGCGATGATGACGTCGGGCTGAATCTCCTTGAAGGCCTCGGCAATGACGGCAGGCGAGGGCAGGCGCGTCAGGAAGTAGAGGTGGTAGCCCGAGCAGAAAGGGAATAGAAACTCCATGGACATGCCGTACATGTGTGCCATGGGCAGTATGCTCAGCGTGCGCGAGAATTTAGGCATGTGGACTCCGAGCCTGTTTTGGCAGTATTCCACGTTGCCTGAAAGTGCGCGGTAGGGTAGCATGACACCCTTGGAGAACCCCGTCGTGCCGCTGGTGTAGTTGATCATGCACAAGTCCTCGTCCGTGCCCTGATGCCAATGGATGTCCTCGCGGCGGAAAGCGTTGGGATATTTACGCCCGAAGAGCTCGTTGAGCCGTTCGCGGGCGTCGGTCAGTTGGTCGTTGTGCGACACGTAGAGCGAGAAGTCCGGCAGGTTGAAGATGCCTTCCAAGTGAGGCATCTGCTGTTCGTCTATCTGGTTCACCACGTAGTCGCCCACAAACAGCAGTCGCGCCTCCGAGTGGTTGACGATGTTGTGTATTTGTTCTCTGTTAAATTCATGCAGGATGGGCACTATCATGGCACCGTAGGACAGCGTGGCCAGGAAGGCTACGGCCCAGTGGGCGGAATTGCGGCCGCATACAGCTATGCGGTCGCCTTTCTTGATGCCTGCAGCGTTCATCATGATGTGCAGCTTTTCTATTTTGCGGGCTACGTCGTGATATTGCAGCGTAGTGCCCTTGTAGTCGGTAAGCGCGTCGAGCAGCCAGTTTTCCTTGATGGTTTTCTCTATGCAGGAATTGAAACTGTTGGGGTCGTTCATTGCACAATATTCAAAATTTTGTGCAAAGATAATATGTTTCATGCACATTCCAAAACTTTTTGTGCAGTTTTTTATACTTAGCGGAAAAATAGAACAAAGTTATTACTATATGAACAATGTTATCAAGCGGTTTCCTCCATCGGACGGAGCGGTTTCCTCTCCCGGACGGAGCGGCTTCCTTTGTCGGACGGAGCGGCTCCTTATGTCGGACGGAGCGGCTTCCTTTGTCGGTTGGTGACGCTCCGTCTCTCATAGCTTTGATTTTTTGGTATCTTGGTAAAAAACAGGCACATTTATTTTGTACTTTCCGAAAAATGTCGTAATTTTGCAGCCGATTTCGATAAAACTGGTTAATGAAGAACGACAAAATGAAGAACCAGTACCGTATCAATGAGCAGATACGTGTACGTGAGGTGCGCATAGTGGGCGATGGTGGAAGCACCGTTGTGCCTACGCGCCAAGCTATGGACATGGCCCGCGAGCAAGGTGTTGACCTTGTTGAGATTTCGCCGAATGCCAACCCGCCTGTCTGCCGTCTCATTGACTACTCGAAGTTCCTCTACCAGCAGAAGAAGCGCCAGAAGGAGATGAAGGCCAAACAGGTGAAGGTGGAGGTCAAGGAGATACGCTTCGGTCCCCAGACCGATGAGCACGACTACCAGTTCAAGCTGAAGCATGCCAAGGAATTTCTGGAGGAAGGCAACAAGGTGCGTGCCTATGTCTTCTTCCGCGGACGTTCCATTCTGTTCAAAGAGCAGGGCGAGGTGCTGTTGCTGCGTTTCGCCAACGATTTGGAGGAGTATGGCAAGGTGGAGTCGATGCCGTCTCTGGAGGGCAAGAAGATGTTCCTCTACCTGGCTCCCAAGAAGGCCGGTGTAGCCAAGAAGAGCCAGCAGGCCCGTGACCGTGAGGCCAGCGAGGCTGAGGCAAAGGAAACGGTTCGCCAGCAAGTTGACGAGAAGCCGCAGGGCGGCGGTTTGCTGGCCAATGCCAAAATCTCTGCCGATGCGCTGAAGAAGCTGAATATCGAAAGCGAGTAAAAGTCAATACTCAAATCGTAAATAGTAAATCGTTAAATCGTAAATAGCTAAAGGCGTCGCGCCAGGTATATGCGTAGTCGCCGATAATTAATAACAAATTAAATTTTAAAAACAATGCCAAAAGTAAAGACAAACTCCGGAGCGAAGAAGCGTTTCTCGTTTACCGGAACAGGTAAGGTAAAGAGACACCACGCCTACCACAGTCACATTCTGACTAAGAAGACCAAGAAGCAGAAGCGCAACCTTGTGGGTTCAACCATTGTTGACACCTCGAACATGAAGCAGGTTCGTGACCTGTTGTGTCTCCGTTAATTCACCTATTGTCGAACATTTAAAAGAAGAAAACTATGCCAAGATCAGTAAATCACGTCGCATCACGTGCTAAGCGTAAAAGAATTCTTAAACTCACCCGCGGCTACTTTGGTGCCCGCAAGAATGTTTGGACAGTAGCCAAGAACACTTGGGAGAAGGGTCTCACCTATGCCTACCGTGACCGCAAGAACAAGAAGCGCACCTTCCGTGCACTGTGGATTCAGCGTATCAACGCTGCCGCCCGTCAGGAGGGTATGAGCTACTCAGCACTCATGGGCAAGCTGGCCAAGGCCGGCATCGAGATTAACCGCAAGGTGCTCGCCGACCTCGCCCTGAACAACCCCCAGGCTTTCAAGGCCATCGTTGAGAAGGTGAAGTAAAAGCAGTAAAGCAGTAATCAAAAAGCGCTCCCAAAACTGGGAGCGTTTTTTGTGTCTTAGAATTTGTATGCCACGTCAAACCTGAACCATCGTCCCTTCTGCGGGATGAGTCCCGTGCAGGCACCGCTGAGCGAGTATTTACGGTTGAGCACGTTATGTACGTTCAGGCTCAGTTCCAGGCGTCCAATGTTATAGTTGGCACCGAGGTCCATGACAAAGTAGGGGGGAACGTTTTTCTGGAGGTATGTCTTTTCCGCTAATTCATCGCTTGTTTTGCGGGCACTCTCCATTTGCATCTGTTCTTCGGGCGAGAGATGGCCTTGGGCAATCTCTTTCTCATGCAGTGTTTCGGAGAGGAGATACGCCTTGTACCATTCTTGATAGGTGAATACGTTGATGTAGTCGGTCACCTGTCGTGTGCTGAAGTTGAAGGTGGTGTGAAGCCTGAGCTGTTTGGTGGCCTGCCAGGCCAGCACGCCTTTGGCAATGAAGCGCGGCATGTTGAAGGCGCGGTCCAGCTTTTCGAAATACAGTTCGTACTTGGCTATCTTCTGCCACGTGGCGGACGCGTGGGCGGCAAAGCGTTTGTGTTGGTACTTGCCCGAGACCTCCACTCCGAAGATGTTCGAGTTGCCCATGTTGTAGTGTTCGATGATGTCCATATAGATAAGGTCGCGCGCGCGGTTGTAGAAGGCGTTCACCTCCATGTCGAGTCCTTTGACCCACTGGGTGGTGCCGAAGGTCAGCTGGTAGGAGTGCAGCGACTCCGGCGTGAGGGGCAGGTCGTTATGTCCCATGTTGTTCATTAGTACGGAGAGGAACTGGTTGGTCTTGCGGTAGAGATATGGAGCGTCGATGAATGCTTTGGCGTAGCTGAGCTTGACGTTCCACTTGGGTTGCACATAGATGAGTGCCACACGTGGTGAGAACTCGCGGATGGTGGTGTCGTCGTAGCGTCCCTTGTAGTCGAAGCGCAGTCCGGCATTGAGGATGACGGGTCCCCACTGGTGCTTCAGCTGTGCATAGACGTTGGCATTGTTCTCGTGTCCCTTTCCTAATTCCGAGATTCTGACGGTTTCCGGCAGTGTGTTTACGAAGTCGTAGACGAAGACGTAGCGTGCGTCGTCCAGCTGGAAATAGTTATACTCGGCACCAAAGCTGAGCAGTCCCTTGTGCAGTCCTGTGTTCAAGTAGCTCCATTCGCCCTGCACCTTGGCACCGATGGTGTGCTCCTGACCGCTGATGTAGCGAGCCAGTCCGCCAGTCGTGTCAGTCAGCATTTTCTTTGACGTGTCAGGCAGCGGCAGGATGCTGGCAAATCCCGGCAGCGCGATGTCGCTGATGGCCTGATAGTGTGACAGGTCACTGTTGTCGAAAGCTACCTGACCTTTCAGGTAGACCTGTCCGAACTGCTGCCCGTAGCTCAGGTCGGCATGGTGTGTCAGCGTGGTGTGGCTGGGTCTGTTGCCGTAGAATGTCTTGTACTTGTCGATGTTGTATGGTGTGAAGGTATGCGTCATGGTCATGGGAGCCTGCACCTGCGAGAACTGCGTGTTGTAGAGGAACATCAGGTTCTTGTACTTGATGGTGGCTCCGAAGTCGTAGCTCGGGCGTCTGCCTATCCCCCCCACGGTGACGTCGCCTCCATGGAGTCCCAGTCCGGTGTTTTCCTTGTTTACATGGAAGGTCTGTCCTTTGATGGCGTTCAGTGTTCCCCAGACCAGTATGTCCAAGTCGAAGTACCGCTTGCCGAAGATGATGTCGCCGTGATACTGTCCGTAGTTGCCTATGCCTCCGCGCACCTTGATGCCGTCGATGTCAGCACCTTGCTTGGTGATGAGGTTGACCACCGCCGTCAGTGCCACGCCGCCATAGAGCGACGATGCCGGTCCGCGCAGCACCTCTATCTGTTTGAGCTTCTCCAGCGATATGCTGAAGTCCGGTGCCGCCGTGTTGGTGCAGTAGCTGTTCATGCGGTGTCCGTCGAGCATGAAGAGTATCTTCTCCTGTCCGTTGCTGTAGACGCCGCGCATGGCGATGTTGATGTCGTCGTTGCAGTCTATGATATACATGCCCGGCACATAGATGGCCAGCACTTCCTGCAGGTTGCGCGCTCCCGAGTCCCGTATCATCTGCTCCGTTATCAGCGTCGTGGGCACGGGTACCTCGTTCAGCGACTCAGCCTGACTGGATGCCGTGGTGATGGTGGCCACCAGTCCCGACTTGATGTCCTGCACCATGTCGATGAACCGCTGGGGGTCGTCCATGGAGGTGCTGTAGTAGGGGTTCTCTTCCAGCAGCATGCGCACGCAGTCTTCAGCGTCTTCGTCGCGGTCCATGCCTATGTAGCAGAGCGACAGCAGTCTCAAGGCCCCCTGGCGCATGCTGAACGGGAAGTTCTTCATGTTGTCGGTCAGTTCCTTTTCAGCCTGTTCCAGCTGTCCTATGTCGTAGTGTTGCTCAGCCTGGTCGTAGATGTTGCGGTAGTTGTCGTCGGACCCTTGTGCGCTTATGGTCAGCGCGGTGCAGCAGGCTATTGTGAGTATGCAGTGTCGTATGTTCATTTTATTGTTGTGTGTGTATGGTTTGCTGTTATGTTCAGAAGGTGAAGGCTACCGATGCCATGAGGTTGCGTCCGCGCAGCATTTCCGGATACATGTTCCACTCCGGGCCTATGACGTAGCGGTCGGTGTTCAGCAGGTTCTCGCATTCCAGTGCTATTTGCGCGAACTTGTTGTAGGTGTACTTCACTCCGGCGTCGAAGATGACGCGGCGGTCCATGAAATAGTCATTTTTCACTATTTCGGAATATCCCTTGAAGTCTTGGGTCTGCACCAGCGTCTCCCCCGTGTACTGCATGTTGCCGTAGAGCTTGAGCTGGTGTCGGCCGTGGTCAATGAGTTTCCAGCCCACGTTCAGGTTGGCCGTCTGGTTGGGCACGCAGGCCACGCGGTTCTCCGTTTCGCTGTAGTAGTATGACGTGGCGTCAAGCACGCGGCTCCAGTAGAAGTTGAGGTTGGCCGTGAGCCGTTGCCAGCTGTAGTAGACACTGGCCTCGAATGCCAGGTTCTTGAACGTTCCCTCGTTGGCCCATTTCTGGCTGCTGTTGTGGTTGCAGTACAGATTCTTAAATCTGTTGTACGAGAAGTTGACATCGTAGGACAGGTGCAGGTTCGGTATCTTGCCCATGGCCGACAGCTGTATGGCGGTGAGGTACTGCGGCAGGTAGTTCTCGTTGACGACTCTGCCTTCATTGCGGTAGTAGTAGGCCATGTCGACGAACGAACGTGAGAGGGTGAGTTTCGTGCTGAAGTTCTGGCTTGGCATGTAGATGAGTGCCAGTCTGGGCGACCATGATGTGATATTGTCCATCAGTCGGCGGTGCTTGATGTCGTAGCGCAGACCGGCATTCAGTATGAGGTGGCGTGTGAACGTGTGCTTGTCCTGAACATAGAACGACACGCTATTCTCCTTTCCCTTGATGGAGTAGGTGTCATCGGGTTGCAGGTCTTGTTCGTAGACTATCGAGTAATCGTTGCCGCCGAAGTATTGGTAATCGCTCAGTGTGAAGTGCTCAAACTGTGTGCCCACTAACAGGTTGCCCGTCATGCTCCCCAGTTTGTAGGTGGTGCTGGCATGCAGGTTGCCCCCGAGGGTGTATTCCTCGATGTCACGTTTGCTGAACGTGCCGATGGAGAAGGCACGCTCTTCTTCGGGCAGTGCTTCCTGGTCCGGCATCTCCGCGCTGGAGGCGTTGTAGTAGCTCATGTCGTGCCAGTCGCCGTAGGCTGTGGCGTTGAGCGTGACAGAGCCTAACTGGTGGCTGTAGTCCATGTGTATGTGGTTGTTGACCCTGTTGCTGCCCGGCTTGATGCCGTTGCAGAAGGCATAGCGGTCGTAGTTATAGATGCCCCAGCTGTCCGTGAACTGCTTGACGGAGCGTGAGTTCTTGCGCGACAGTGACAGGCGGAAGTCCTTGAAGCGGAAAGTCATGCCGATGTCGTAGCACGGCTTGTCGCGGTAGCGTTCCACATGGGCGTACTGCCCGGCAGCCGGGGTGATGTAGTATCTGGCCAGGAATTTCTCCATCATGTCCGAGCTGATGGAGCGTTCGTCGCCGTCGCTTTGGTAGAACGAGCCCCATGCGAAGATGTCGGCGTCTAAGAAACTGGTGCCCATGGTGATGTCTGCCTTGTGCGTCTTGAACGTGCCGTAGCCGTACTTGGCCTTGATGCCGTTGACGTCGGCCCCCTGTTTGGTGATGATGTTGACCACGGCCGACAGGGCCACGTTGCCGTAGAGCGACGACGCCGGTCCGCGCAGCACCTCTATGCGGTCTATTTTCTCCGTGCTGA
The DNA here is from genome assembly GCA_017458125.1 of Prevotella sp. Classification (GTDB taxonomy): domain Bacteria; phylum Bacteroidota; class Bacteroidia; order Bacteroidales; family Bacteroidaceae; genus Prevotella. The sequence continues at coordinate 20,875 of JAFTGB010000008.1, read as the reverse complement.
GTGAGTAGTCCAATGAGCAGCTGTTGTAGGTGTGGTTGTTCAGTCGGTGCCCGTTCTCCATGACGAGTATGAGCTCCTGGTCGCGCGCGAAGGCTCCGTGCATGGCGATGTTCTCCTCCCATTCTGCCATCACGTCCGTCATGCCCGGTACGTATGCGGCCAGTATGTGGCTGAGGTTTTTGTTGTACCCCAGGTTCTCTATCATCTCGGCGGTGATGATGGTCACCGGCACGGGAGCCTCCTCTATGCCCTCGGCCACGCTCGATGCCGTGGTGACGGTGACGGCGCGTCCGCCCCTGAGCCGTTCCACCATTTCCTGGAAGCGTATCGGGTCGTCCACGCCGGCATAGTAGTTGTTGGCCTCCACTAACTGCCGTGCGTACTCCTCAGCCTTTGCCTCGTTGTCCTGTGCCAGGTAGCAGAGGGCTACCAGACGCAGCGCTTTCTGCCGGTCGCTCTGCTGGAAGCCGTGCATACGACTTCCGAGCACGTCAAGAACCCTGTCGAATCGGCCTATCCGGTAGTCCTCTTCGGCATGCTCCAGCACCTGCGCATTGTCTTCGTGCGTGGCTTTCTGCGCCTGTGTCCCGTTGGGACACGCCAGCAGCAGTAATACTATAATATAAATAAGGTGTAGGGTTCTGCTCATTTCGTCCTGATGGGTATGGTCATGATGAAGCGCGTGCCCACACCTTCTTCCGTTTCGTAGCGCAGCGTGCCGTTGTGCTTGTTCTCGATGATGTCGCGCGTGATGCCCATGCCCAGTCCGGTGCCTTGTCCGACAGGCTTGGTGGTGTAGAAGTTGTCGAACAGGTGCTGCTGCACCTCCTTCGTCATGCCTTTACCGTTGTCGGCTATGGTGATGGTTACCTGTTGCCCGTCGGAGGTTACACTCACGTCGATGGTAGGCTGGTAGTCGTCGCTGGCCGTCTGTGCCTTGTCCCACACGGTGTAGCAGGCGTTGTTCATCAGGTTGAGCACGGCGCGGCTCAGGTCCTGTGGGATGACCATCATCTGGGGCAGCCCCTCCTGGTACTGCTCGTGTATGCTGACGTTGAAGCCCCTGTGGTTGGCCCTCAGTGCGTGGTAGGAGAGCCAGACGTATTCCTTGACTATGCGGTTGACGTCAGAGGGCAGATATTCGTCCTCCTTGCCTCGCGATACGAGCAGTATGCCCTGAATGATGCTGATGGCGCGCTCGCCGTGTTCGACTATCTTGTCCATGTTGCCCTCCAGGTCAGCCACGATGTCGTTCAGTTCCTCGCAGTCTGCGGCGTCCAGCTTGTCCTTGTTGTCGTTGACGATGTCGGTCAGGTCGTCCAACAGCTTGGTCGACAGTTTGCTGAAGTTGATGATGAAGTTCAGGGGGTTCTGTATTTCATGGGCTATGCCCGCAGTGAGTATTCCCAGAGCGGCCAGTTTCTCCTGCTCCTTCAGCTGAAGTTTTAAGGTTTCAATCTGTTTTTCCATAGGTCTTTATGCAATAGTTGGTAAAGTAATGGTAAATTCAGTAAACACGTTCTTCTCCGAGTCCACGCTGATGGTGCCTCCGCAGTTCTGTACTATCTCCTGACAGAGGTAGAGTCCTATGCCCGTGGCCTCAGCCGTTGTCTTGGTCGTGAAGAAGGGGTCGAAGACTTTGCTGATGATGGTCTTCTCGATGCCCGTGCCGTTGTCGTGTATGTGCAGCACAATCTGTTTCCCGCCGTTCATGGTGGTGGCCTTCATGGCTATCTCCGGTACGTAGTCGGCGTCGTGCGGGCGTTGCGTTTTTTTGCTGACGGCATAGACGGCGTTGCCCAGCATGCTCATGAACGTCTTGCTGAGCTGCTCTGCGTTGCCGTTGACGAAGATGTCGTTCTGCGGCAGTTGGAAGACGCAGTGTATGTGGTGCTCGCCGATTTCCTTCTCGTAGTATTTGCGCACCATCTCCTCGTTCTGGTGCAGCAGGGTGGTGAGGTTCATCCTGACGATGCCGCCCGAGCGGTCCTTCATCATCTCCTCCATGGCCTTCAGTATGCGTGTCGTGCTGGCTCCGTGCTCGCTGACCTTCTGCAGGTTGCCCTTCAGCATGTCCAGGATGTCGGCGGTGTCCTCGTAGTTGTCGGCGTCCATGTGTTCTTTCTCGTCCTCAATGTTGGCCGTGACGTCGTTGATGAGTCCTTGCGACAGCTTGGCGAAGTTGTTGATGTAGTTCAGCGGGTTCAGAATGCGGTCTATCAGACCTTGTGTCAGCTTGCCCGTGGTGGCCATCTTCTCCAGGCGCACCACCTCGGCGGTACGTTCGCGGACGATGGTCTCCAGCCGGTTCTTTTCTTTCTCCACCCGGTTCAGTCGCCACTGGCTGATGCCCAGTATGGCGAGTATGGCCAGCAGCATGTAGAGCGTCAGCATGTACCACTGCATGTACCACGGGTAGGCATAGCTGAATTCTATCCTGACTATCTCCGATTGCCGTCCCCAGGCGTCGCGGGCCTGTACCTCGAAGACGTTCTCGCCGTAGGGCTGGTTGAACAGCTCGGCGTTGGTGTCCACGTCCCATGTGCTCCACTGTCCTCCGTTGATGCGGTAACGGTAGTACACCTTTCCTATGATGCCCGGGTAGTTCAGTGCGAAGTCGATGCTCAGGTGGCGCTCCTTTCCGTCTTGTCGGGGCAGCTGCTGGGGCAGCTGTCCGTGTCCGCCCCACAGGACGCTGTCGTTGCCTAAGCGTATGGTGCGTATCAGCAGTTTCGGCTTCGCATGCTGCATGGGGTCTTTGTAGTCGCTGTTGAGCACCACGATGCCCCTGTCGCCGCCTATCCACAGATGGTTGCCGTCGCGCATCATGGCGCGCATGGAGTAGTCTTGCAGCGGTATGACCGTTTCCGACTGTGCTGCCTGTCTTGCATCGTTCTTGAAAGCGTAGAGGTGCTTGCCCTTGTTGTCGGTCAGCCAGAGCAGTCCGTTGGGTTCGGCATAGTAGTAGAGCGGGTAGGGGAAGGGCTTGGTGTCGCTGACGGAGATGGTCTGAACACGGCCGTTCGTGCAGAGCAGCGTCATGGCCTCGTTGTCGCGTCCGTCCTTCTTGTAAGGCTCGAAGCGGTTGTCGCCGTGGTTGCACCACACGTTGCCGTACAGGTTCTGCACCCAGATGTAGCCCTGCGCGTCGCGCACTATGCGGGTGGGTTTCTCCATCTCGTGCAGCTTGACCTTTCTGCCTTGTGCGTTGATGTGATAGAGGCCGTCCATCTCGCCTATGTAGATGCCGTCGGCTACCACCAGTATGGAGAGCGCTCCGGTAGTTGTCAGCTGCTTGGTGGCTCCGTCGGCCGTGATGGTGTAGACACCGTTTGCCGTGGCGGCCAGCAGTCGGTTGCCCTGGCGTGTCAGTTGCCAGCAGGCGTAGCTTATGCCGCCGACGGGTGTGCAGTGGTGGTCTTTTACGCGGTAGAGTCCGCTCAGCGTGCCCACGAACACCTGTCCGTCCAGTTTCTCGATGGCCAGCACTTCGCCTTGCAGTCCCTCGTGGGTGGTCAGGCGTGAGTATACCGAGGGTACGGCCATGGCGAAGATGCCGTTGTCGGTGGCTCCCCAGAGCACGCCGTGTCCGTCGTAGGTGATGTGGCTGACGTTGTTAGAGCACAGTCCGTTGTCAATGGTGATGTTCATCAGCTGCTGGTCCTCGGCGTTGGTGATGATGATGCCCTGTCCCGTGGTGGCCAGTGCTTTCAGTCCGAAGTCCAGCTTCTGCACCTGGTTGATGTTGTGCGTCGTGCTGAGCACCGACTTTCCCTGCTTGGGCAGGCTCATGCCTGGGGCCAGCGTTATTTTGTCGTTGTTGACCTGATAGATATTGTCGTCGCTGGCTAAGAAGCAGATGCGGCCCTCTCGCTCCCATATCCATAGCACCTCGTTGTCAGCGTTCTTCTGGTAGTTGAGGCTTTTCAGGTGCAGCCTGCCGTTTTCGCGCTTTTCCACGAAGCCGAAGTAGTTGTAGCCTCCCGTCCATATTCTGCCCTTGCTGTCGCGGAATACGGATGTGATGCGGGTGATGCCCGACGTGTGCAGCATGTGCCAGCGGGCCTGGTCGTAGTAGAGCAGTCCCTCGAAGTTGGCTACGTATATGGTGCCGTCGTCGCCCGTGATGATGTCGAAGTTCTGGTTGTGGCCCTGATAGGTCGCAGCCGTGAAGTTGCGGATGAAGGGTACGCCCTGTGCGTTGGCCTTTGCCGTGAGCAGGCAAAGCATCGTCAGCGCCAGTGCCGCCGTCTTGTAAAGTGTGTGTTGGAGTGTACGTGTCGTCATCATGTCTTGCTCCTTTCTGTTATGGGTTGACAAATTTCTCATACGGCACGTTGGGTCCGATGTAGTAGTTCCACTCCTCCCGTGTCAGGTTGCGCTTCAGTCGTGCCTTCAGACGGTCCACCATGGCATGTATGGAGATGTAGTTTTCTATCAGGTTGCCCTTCTGGTCTCCGGTGAGGATGATGGACTTGTTGACATCGAAGACGAAGTTGGTGATCCAGCCGTTGGAACTGTAGATGGTCATGGGTTCTATCTTCGACGTGTTGGTCATCCAGAGGTTGATGGTGCCGTCGTAGCTCGACGAGTAGAGGCGCCAGCCGTTGAGCTTGACTCGTGTGATGCGCGAGAGGTGACCGATGAGGCGGCTTGTCCTGCCGTTTTTGTCTACGAAGTATATGGTGCCGTCGCTCATGCCGTAGACCCTGGTCTTGGTGTTCTTGGAGCTGGCGAACGACGTCACCTGCCCCTTGACGGGCACGCTGCTGCTTTCCACCTTGTCGATGGTGCGGAAGAGGTGCTGGCGTCCTTGGTCGTCGAAGGTGAGGACGGCGCTGTCGTGGCGGTCAAGAGACACGATGCGGAACGGCAGCGTGCGCGTGCGCACGACGTCGTGCCTCTGCTGGTCCACCAGTGCCACGCCGCGGTCGCCGAAGAGCAGCATCTGGCTCTCGGTGGGGTCTATGCGCATCAGGTGGCCTATGTCGTTGACGGTGATGACCTTGGTGTCCTTGCCCTGCTTGATGATGAGCTGTCCGGTGCGGCTGACGGCGTAGAGCGTGCCGCTATTGTGGTCAAGGTAGATGTCGCGGAAGTCGTAGTTCTTGTTCTGTATGATGGTCTCAGTCTGCAGGTTGCCGCCCGACTGGCGGTGCTCCAACAGCTCGCCGTAGGTGCTGCACGAGTAGAAGTGGTTGCGGTCGTTGTTGACGAAGGCCATGTCGGTCACCGTCCCCTTGTGCTTGTTCCACTGCAGGCGTCCCATGCTGGTGCGGGCCAGTGCCTGGTAGACGCTGGGGTGGTAGAGGTTGCCCCTGTAGCGTTCGGTGAAGGAGTATGCGGCGTAGGCCAGCAGCTGGGCCAGCTCGTGGTTGTCGGCTTGCATCTGCATGACGGCGGTGTTGCCCAGGGTGCGCCCCAGATTGATGTAGCTCAGCGTGTCGGCCATCTGGCGCGAGTGGACGGCCTGGGCGCGCTGTTGCTCGGCAATGGCGCGCTGTTGCTCAGCCAGTTCCGACGCGGCCACGGCTTTCAGCTCCGACTCGCGTGCTTTGTGCTCCGACTCGCGCGCCTTGCGCTCCTCGGTCTCTGCCTTTTCGCGCTCGGCGTTGGCTATGAGTGTCTGCTGCTCGGCCTTCTCGCGCTGCTCGTCGCTGATTTTGCGCTCCTGGTCGGCTATCTGCTCCATCTGGGCGTTGACGCTCTGCATGACGGCAGACTCCTTCTCGCGCTTGCTGAGTTCGCTCAGCTGCGTCTCTAACTCTTTCACCTTCTCCTGCTCTTGGTGGTAGAGGGTGTATAGTCCGATGCCTGCCGCCAGTGCCGCAACTGCGGCTACTGAGACTATGGCCGTTGTCTTCTTCATTCGAAAATCGTTTTTCAGTCTTTAACTTCTTGCCTCTTAAACGCTCAGCTTCTCCTCTGCAATGCCATCAGCGTGATGTCGTCACTCTGGGCGGCATCGCCGGCAAAAGCCTTGACGTTGGCCAATTGGGCCTCTATCAGTTCGCGGCAGTTCTTGCCCTTCAGGGTGGCCAGCGACTGCTGCAGACGCTCGTCGCCGTACTCCTCGTTGCTTGTGTTGAAGGCCTCGTTCACGCCGTCGGTGAACATCACCAGCGTGTCGCCTATGCCCAGCTGCGCCGTGTCGTTGGCGAAGTTGATGCCCTCGACGGCGCCCACCATGCAGTTGATGCTCGTCAGCAGCAGCTCCACGCTTCCGTCGGCGCGCAGGATGTAGGGCGCGTTGTGTCCTCCGTTGCAGTACGACAGCTCACCCGTTTTGACATTGTATATGGCGTAGAACACGGTGACGAACATGGAGTTGACGCTCTCCTGGCACAGCAGGTCGTTTGACTTGGTCAGGCAGGTGCCCGGCGACACGTTCTGCAGTCCGATGGTGCGTATGAGCGTGCGGCTCACGGCCATGAAGATGGCTGCCGGGATGCCCTTGCCGCTGACGTCGGCAATGACCACGCCTATGCGGTCCTGGTCAATGCGGAAGAAGTCGTAGAAGTCGCCGCCCACGTTCTTGGCCGGCGTCATCAGCGCCGCCAGGTCCATCACGTCGTCATACTCCGGGAATGGGGGGAATATGGAGGGCAGTATGGCCTGCTGTATCTCGCCGGCCACTGTCAGTTCGGTCTTCAGCGACTCCAGCTGGTTGTGCTCTTCCATCGAGTTCTTGATGTAGCTGATTTGCTCCACGGCTTTGTCGATGGTGCGCTCCAGGTCTTCCAGGTCTATGGGCTTGGTGGCGAAGTCGAAGGCGCCGCCGTTCATGGCCTGCCGGATGTTGCCCATGTCGCCGTAGGCCGACACCATGATGCATTTCAGGGCCGGGTTGTGCATCTCGTTGACCTTGGTGAGCAGCGTCAGGCCGTCCATCTCGGGCATGTTGATGTCGCTGAGGATGATGTCAATGTCTTTGTGCTTCAGCAGGATGCTCAGGGCTTCCAGTCCGTTGTGTGCAAAGTAGAATTCATATTCGCCCTTGCGTATCTTTCTGCGGAAGTACTGCGTGAGGAGCAATTCGAGGTCTATCTCGTCGTCAACGCTTAAAATCTTTACTGGGTTCATTCGGTTCTTTTTTTTATTTAAAATACGCTGCAAAGATAATGAAATCTTTTAAAACCACCAAACGAAGCTATACATCTTTTTATATAGAAGGCGTTAAATAACGACGGAAACAGTTGACAGACAGGACGGAAAGCTATGCCGGACGGCAGCGGCAGTCTTGACAAACAGCACCGGGCGTTTTGCAATTTAATTTAAATTGCGCACCAATTTAATTTAAATTGCTCACCAATTTAATTTAATTTGCTCAGCAATTTAATTTAAATTGCAACGCCGTCGCTGATAAATGTCAAGACTGCGGGCGCTGTTTGGCAAGGTCCGGCGTCGCTTTTGACAAGAATTTTAGAAATTTTATGGCGTCAGGGCAGTAATCTCGAAAATTTTGTGTACTTTTGTCACCGAGAACGATAAGGTAACAAACCAGGAACGAAAGATGAGGGAGAAAAGACAGACCGACATGAGCCGTCGCCAGTTTCTGCAACGGTTGGGCGTGGGCGCGGGCGCAGCCATGGCCATGAGCGTGCTGGGTCCGTTGCGCACGCTGGCGCAGGACGAGACGAAGGCGCAGCCGGCGGCCAACCGCATGACCTACCGCGTGCAGCACGGCACGGGCGAGCACATCTCGCTGCTGGGCTTCGGCATGATGCGCCTGCCGAGAGACCAGGAAGAGGTGAACCGTCTGGTGGACTACGCCATCAGCCACGGCGTGAACTACTTCGACACGGCACCGATGTATATGGGCGGTCAGTCGGAGGTGCTCACGGGAAACGCCCTGAGCCGTCACCCGCGCGACAAATACTACGTGGCCACCAAGATGTCGAACCAGAACCAACGCCTGTGGACGTTCGACGAGTCGAAACGGCTGTACGAACAGTCGTTCGAGCGGCTGAAAGTGGACTACATAGACTACTACCTGCTGCACAGCATCGGCGGCGGGGGCATGGAAACGCTGCGCGGCCGCTTCTTCGACAACGGCGTGTTGGACTTCCTGCTCAAGGAGCGCGAGGCCGGACGCATCAAGCATCTGGGCTTCTCGTACCACGGCGACATACGTCCCTTCGACTACCTGCTGGACCACAACGACGAGTACCACTGGGACTTCGTGCAGATACAGATGAACTTCCTGGACTGGCGCCATGCGTCGCTGAAGACGGGACGCAGGGTGGACGCCGACGCCGAATACCTGTATAACAAGTGTCTGAAGACCGGAGTGCAGTGCGTCATCATGGAACCTCTGCGTGGCGGTGCCTTCGGACGCATGGCCAAGGAGCTGGAAGAGCAGCTCAAAGCCGTGCACCCCGACCATAGCACGGCACGGTGGGCGTTCCGCTGGGTAGGCTCATACCCCAACATTCTGACTACGCTGAGCGGCATGAACCAGATGGAACACTTAGAGGACAACGTGCAGACTTTCTCGCCGTTAGACCCCTGTACGGAGGCCGAGAACAAGCTGCTGGCCCAGATTGCCGACCAGATGGCCGGGTTCCCCACCATACCTTGTACCACCTGTGCCTACTGCATGCCGTGCCCCTACGGCGTGGATATCCCCGGCAACTTCGCTTATTACAACGAGGCTGTCAACGAGCATATACTGCCGCTGCCCGACAAACAGGACGCCAACTACGCAGCGCGCAAGAAGCAGTTCCAGGACGGACTGCGCAAGGCGCTGCCCGACACCGAGAAGTGGGCGCGCAGCTGCGTGGACTGCGAGGAGTGTCTGTCGAAATGTCCGCAGACCATCCGCATCCCCAACCAGATGGCGCGTATAGTGGAAATACTGAGAAGATAAAATGACACTGCACGTATTCAATCCAGAACATGACATAGCGTTAGCGTCAGGACTGTCCAACTTTACCGCTCCGCACGCCGGCCGGCAGCTGCGGGGCGACTTGGGATTTCTGCCCGCACTGTGGGCCGCAGAAGGCGACTGCGTGCTGGTAGACCATGTGGCGTCGGCACAACGCGCGTTCGCCCGCCTGCGCAATAGGGTGGGGGCGAAGGAGGTGCGCTTCGTCAGTGCCGACGAACTGTTGCACCTCGCCATAGACTATGTGGAGCCGTGGGGCTGGGACAATGCCTTGGTGGCTGCACTGAGGCGCAAGCGCGTGAGGGACGACGTGCTGCCGTTGAAAAAGGAACTGGAGCAGGTGCGCCAGCTGTCGCACCGTCGCACGGCAGCCCGCCTGTTGCCGTTGCTCCAGATGGAGGGCACCGTGGGAGAGGTCACAGAGTGCTACAGCGTAGACGCCGTGGAGGAGGCGCTGGCCCGCGAGGGCAGGGTGGTCGTTAAGGCTCCCTGGTCGTCCAGCGGGCGTGGCGTGCGTTTCGTGACCGAGCTCGCCCACCTGGCCCATCTGCGCAACTGGCTGTGCAACGTCATCCGCCGTCAGGGCAGCGTCATGGTGGAACCCTATTATGATAAGGTGAAAGACTTCGGCATGGAGTTCACGGCCACCCCCGAAGGCATACGCTACGAAGGGCTGTCGCTCTTCCACACCCAGAACGGGGCCTATACGGGCAACGTGCTGGCCACCGAGCAGGCCAAGCGCGACGCTTTGAGCCGCTATCTGCCGTTGCAGCTGTTGGACGCCGTCAGGGAAAAAATTGTCGCCACCTGCGAGCTGGGTCCCTACTGCGGACCCTTTGGTGTCGACATGATGCTGGTCAGACCAGTCGGCGCCGTGGCCGCCGAGACCGGCGGGACGTGCCTGCTGCACCCCTGTGTGGAGATTAACCTGCGGCGCACTATGGGACATGTGGCCCTGGCCGTGTCGCCGACCGACGACGACGTGCGTCGCGTCATGCGCATAACGTACACAACTCATTATAAACTAAGCATAAACAAACTATGAGAAAAGCTATTCTTGCAGCACTCGTGCTGGGCGCACTGACGGCGTCGGCACAGTACAAATCGCAGGTGTGGAGCCCCGATAACGGCGACGGCACCTACAAAAACCCCGTCATCAACGCAGACTACAGCGACCCGGACGTCTGCGTGGGACCCTCGGGCGAGGACTACTACATGACGGCTTCCAGCTTCCAGTGCACGCCGGGACTGCCCATACTGCACTCGCGCGACCTGGTGAACTGGGAGATAGTGGGCTATGCGCTCAAGGAACTCTACACCGGCAACGGAGAGCAGATAAAGCACTTCTCCAAGCCGCAGCACGGCGCCGGGGTGTGGGCACCCAGCATCCGCTACCACAACGGCGAATACTACATCTACTGGGGCGACCCCGACTACGGCTGCTACATGGTGAAAACGAAGGACCCCGCAGGCGAATGGGAGGCTCCGGTCTGCGTCATTCCGGGACAGGGCATCATAGACACCTGTCCGCTGTGGGACGAGGACGGACGCTGCTACTTAGTGAACGGGTGGGCCAATTCGCGCTCTAAGTTCGCCTCCGTACTCTGTGTGCGCGAGCTGAACAAGGAGGGTACGAAGCCCATAGGCAATCCGGTCATCGTCTTCGACGGCAACGGCACGGAGAACCGCACCTGCGAGGGACCGAAGTTCTACAAGCGCGACGGCTGGTACTGGATTATGTGTCCCGCAGGCGGCGTGCCCACCGGCTTCCAGCTGGCCATGCGCTCCAAGTCGCCCTACGGTCCCTACGAGCACAAAATCGTGCTGGAGCAGGGCAAGACGGCCGTCAACGGCCCTCATCAGGGCGGCTGGGTGCACAACAAGTACGGGGAAGACTGGTTCCTGCACTTCCAGGACAAGGAAGCCTACGGCCGTGTGGTGCACCTGAACCCCGTGGACTGGTCGACAGGATGGCCCGTGATGGGCAAGAAGGGTGAGCCGGTGACAACGTACAAGAAGCCGAAGTCGTCGTCCACCACCGTCGTCAATCCGGCGGAGAGCGACGAGTTCAACAGCCCCGTGTTGGGCAAGCAGTGGCAGTGGCACGCCAACTACCACCAGTTCTACGGCATGCCCACGGCCTTCGGCACCATGCGCATTTACACCCATAAGTGGACAGAGGAGTGGAAGAACCTGTGGTGCATCCCCAACATGCTGCTGCAGAAGACGCCCGCCGACGTGTTTACCGCCACGGCCAAGCTGCGCTTCACGTCGAAGGCCGACGGCCAGTATGGCGGCATCATCATGATGGGTCACAACTATCAGGCACTGGTGCTGAAGCGCGAGGGCAAGGCCTTCCAGCTGCTCGTCGTGACGTGTAAGGACGCCGACCGCAACAAACCGCAGGAGGAACAGCTGATAGCCACGCTGAAGCCCACTGCCGAAGACAAGATAGACTACAAGCCCGGCATACACGAGGACATCTATCTGCGCCTGAAGGTGAGCAACGCCAAGGCCGGCGAGGCCGGTGGCGGCACGCCGTTAGTGAGCTTTGCCTACAGTCTGGACGGCAAGAAGTTCAAGGACTGCGGCGGCCAGTACACGATGAAGCAGGGCAAGTGGATAGGTGCCAAGTTCGGCTTCGTGGCCTACGACACCAATCCCAAGAGCGACAAAGGCTGGGTGGAAGCCGACTGGATCAGGGTGACAAAGTGATGATAAGAAAAAACAAGTGGAGCGCGTCGTCAGAAGCGCTCCACTTGTTTTACACCCTTTATGCCGCGCAGCTTTTTAAGCAACGCGTCCAGGCGGGTGGTGTCGTCAATCATAATGGTCAGGTTGCCGCTGAAGAGTCCATCGTGCGAGTCGATGTTGATGCTACGCAGGACGAGCTTCTCGTCGCGCGAAATGATGTTGGTCAGGTTGTTGACGATGCCGATGTCGTCGTTGCCGATGACACGCAGCGTAATGGCATACTGCGACGCTCCCTTGCCGCTCCATACGGCACGCACGACGCGGTAACCGAAGCGTTTCTTCAATTCGGGGGCGTTGGGGCAGTCCTCGCGGTGTATCTTGATGCCGCCGCTGACGGTGACGAAGCCGAAAACCTTGTCGCCGTAGATGGGCTGGCAGCAACGCGCCAGCTGGTAGTCGACCCCCTTCAGGTTACGGTCTATGATGAGCACGTCGTCAGAAGGATGGGTGGTCAGCGGCGAAAGCTGGGCGTTTTCCAGTACGAAGTTGGCGGCACTCTCGGCCACGTTGTTGCCCGTCACGGGCTGGTCGCCCTGCTGCAGCTCCACGTAGCGGTCAATCACCGTGTTGATGTCTAACTCGCCGGAGGCTACCTGGCGGTAGAAGTCGCTCATCTCCTTGAAGCCAAGCTTCTTGACTAACTGCTGCATGACACTGTCCTCCATCTCCAGCTTGCGGTTCTTGAACTTGCGTTCCAGCATCTCCTTGGCAAAGAGTCCTTCCTTAACCTGCGTCTCTTTCAGTGCCAGGCGAATCTTCGACTTGGCACGTGACGTCTTGACGATGCTGAGCCACTCCTGGCGCGGCTTCTGCTGCGAGGACGTGACGATTTCAACCTGGTCGCCGCTCTGCAACTGCTGGCGCAGGCTAACCACCTTGCCGTTGATGCGTGCGCCAGTGCACTGGTTGCCTATCTTGGAGTGGATGTGGTAGGCGAAGTCGAGCACCGTGGCACCCTTGGCAAACTTGTAGAGGTCGCCCTTAGGCGTAAAGACGAAGACTTCGTCCTCGTACAAGTCCATCTTGAACTGGTCCATGGCTTCTAAGCCGTCGGCCGTCTCCAGCATCGAGCGGATGTTGGACAGCCACTCGTCAAGGCCTGACTCGCCCTTGACGCCCTTATAGCGCCAGTGGGCAGCCACACCGCGCTCGGCCACGGCATCCATGCGCTCGGTGCGGATTTGCACCTCTACCCATTTCTGGCCAGGTCCTAAGACGGTGATGTGCAGTGACTCGTAGCCGTTCGACTTAGGCACGCTCAGCCAGTCGCGCAGTCGCTTGGGGTTGGGCTGGTACATCGACGTTATGATGGCGAAGGTCTGCCAGCACTGCATAATCTCGCGGCGGTGCAGGTCCTTGGGCTCAAGATGCTCGTCGCTGACGTCCAGGATGATGCGGATGGCAAAAAGGTCGTAGACACCCTCGAAGGGACAGCGCTGCTTCTTCATCTTCTGCCAGATGCTGTGTATGGACTTCGTGCGTCCTTTGATGTGGAAATGCAGTCCGGCCTCGCGCAGTCTTTCCTCGACGGGCTTGATGAAGCCGTCGATGTAGGCGTCGCGGCTCTTCTTGGTCTCGCTCAGTTTGTCCTTGATATGGTAGTAGGCGTCGTGCTCCAGGTATTTCAGCGACAGGTCCTCCAGCTCGCTCTTCAGTTTGTAGAGGCCTAACTTGTGAGCCAGAGGGGCATACAGGTAGGCTGCTTCCTCTGACACTTCGCGCTTCGTGGACTCGGCATTGGTGTCGCGAATCTGGCGCATAAGGTTAACGCGGTCGGCTATCATGATGAGGATGACACGCATGTCCTCGGCAAACGACAGCAGCAGGTTGCGGAAGTTCTCGGACTCGACGACGGGGTTCTTCTTGTAGAGTTGCTGGATGCGCTGAAGACCCCTCAGAATGCGGGCTACGGACTCGCCGTAGTCGGCCTGGGCGTCGTCGATGGTCAGGAAGCCCTCCTCCACACTGGGGCGTAGCAGCACGGCAATCACGGCGTCGCGTCTCAGACCTATCTCCTCGACAACGAGCTTGGCCGTCTGGAAACTGAGCAGAATAGGGTTCAGCCCGAACTCGTTGCGGACTACCTGCTGCTGACTGATGGCAGCCATCAGGTAGTGGCGCAGGCGCTCCTCGTCGTCGTCATGAAGCGAGGTGCTGATTTCCTGGCGGATGGCCTGGTAAAGTGACAGTGTCTCCTCGCGTTCGGCAGTGGTGAATGTAAGTTTCTCCATAACAGTGGGCAAAAGTAGTCAAAAAAAACGAACCTGCCAAGCAAAAAATAAAAAGAATTGGCCGTTTATTTTGTCGTTTGGAAAAATAGTGCTATCTTTGTGCACGAATATTAAAAATTAATTTTTTTCAAATATAATACTAAAACAAATGGCAAAAATCGTAACTTTAGGCGAGATTATGCTCCGCCTGTCTCCGAACGGCAACGACCGTTTTATTCAGAGTGAATCATTCCGCATTATCCCCGGTGGTGGCGAGGCTAACGTTGCTGTCAGCGTGGCTAACTATGGTCATGAGGCTTACTTCGTCAGCAAGCTGCCGAAGCATGAGATTGGTCAGATTGCCGTAAACGCACTGCGTCGCTACGGTGTCAACACGCAGTTCATCGCCCGTGGCGGCGACCGCGTGGGACTGTACTATGCCGAGACGGGTGCCTCGATGCGTCCCTCGAAGGTCATCTATGACCGTGCTCACAGCTCCATAGCCGAGGCTGATCCCTCAGACTTCGACTTCGATGCTATCATGGAGGGGGCTGCCTGGTTCCACTGGTCGGGCATCACGCCTGCTATCAGCGACAAGGCTGCCGAGCTGACCAAGCTGGCTTGTGAGGCTGCCAAGCGTCACGGCGTCACCGTGTCTGTCGACCTGAACTTCCGTAAGAAGCTGTGGACCTCGGAGAAGGCTATCAGCATCATGCGCCCCTTGATGCAGTATGTGGATGTCTGCATCGGCAACGAGGAGGACGCTGAGCTCTGCTTAGGCTTCAAGCCCGATGCTGACGTGGAGAGTGGCAAGACGGACGCTGCCGGATATGAGGGCATCTTCAAGCAGATGAAGGAAGAGTTCGGCTTCAAGTATGTCGTTTCTACGCTCCGCGAGAGCTTCTCGGCTACGTTCAACGGCTGGAAGGCCCTGATTTACGACGGCAAGGAGTTCTATCAGTCTAAGCGCTACGAAATCAACCCCATCATCGACCGCGTAGGCGGTGGCGACTCGTTCTCGGGTGGTCTTATCCACGGTCTGCTGACCAAGCCGACTCAGGGCGAGGCTCTGGAGTTCGCTGTGGCTGCATCGGCTCTGAAGCACACCATCAACGGCGACTTCAACCTGGTGGGTGTCGACGAGGTAGAGTCGCTTGCCGGCGGTAACGCCAGTGGTCGCGTACAGCGCTAAGGTGATTTGACTATTTGACCGTTTCACTATTGGACTATTGCATGATTGGACTATTTCATGATAGCTGCCAGCAATAGTCAAATAGTGAAATCGTAAAATGTTGAAATCGTAAAAAAGTAAAATAGTAAAATCGTAAAATAAAAAGATGGCAAAGTTTGATAAAATTGCAGTATTAAAGAAAATTGGTGACACCGGTATGGTTCCCGTTTTCTACAACAAAGACCTGGAGATTTGCAAGAACGTAGTGAAGGCTTGCTATGAAGGCGGCGTACGCGCCTTTGAGTTCACCAACCGCGGTGACTTCGCACAGGAAGTGTTTGGCGAACTGGTGAAGTGGGCCGACAAGGAGTGCCCCGAACTGGCACTGGGTATCGGCAGCGTTGTCGATGCTCCCACTGCAGCCCTCTACATCCAGCTGGGTGCATGCTTCGTGGTAGGCCCGCTGTTCAACCCCGACATTGCTCCTGTGTGCAACCGTCGTCTCGTGCCCTACTGCCCGGGATGTATGACCGTCTCTGAGATTGGTAAGGCTCAGGAACTGGGTTGCGACCTGACAAAGGTGTTCCCCGGCGACGTCGTTGGTCCTAACATGGTGAAAGGCCTGAAGGCGCCCATGCCTTGGTCGAAGATTATGGTGACCGGCGGTGTGGCTCCCGAGGAGGAGAACCTGCAGAAGTGGTTCAAGGCTGGCGTGTTCTGCGTAGGCATGGGCTCGAAGCTCTTCCCCAGCGACAAGGTGAAAGCCGGTGACTGGCAGTATGTTACCGACAAGTGCAAGGAAGCATTAGGTTACGTTGCTAAGGCTCGCGCATAACTATCTGCATCTGAAAGGCTCAGTATGGCTCATGGCCATATTGGGCCTTTTACTCTTTTCAGCGTGTTCGTCCGAAGACAGGCAGACGGTGGACTGGCTGAACACGCTTTCTTACGCCTGTCATTACCGAAACATCGACTCTACGGAGCACTATGCCCGTCGTGCTTTCCTGCTCTCTGACTGTGACGACGGCAAGGCTGAAGCACTCAATAACCTGGCTTTTGTCAGCATTATCCGCATGGACTACCAGAAGGCTGCGGCTCAGTTGGATAGTGCACTTGCACTGACCGACAACCAGCTGGAACTCTTGGTGAGCCATATTCAGCACATGCGCCTGTGTCAGCGCAGGAGCATGAACCGCCAGTTCTACGAGTACCGGGAACAGGCTGTGAACGCGCTGAAACGAATTAACGAGGAGCGCGAACGGTTGTCCGACCATCAGCGCCAGCGTCTGCTCTATGCTGAGTCAGAGATGGCCATCGTCACCTCCACCTATTATTATTATGTGGGACTGGAGCGCCAGTCGAGGGAGGCGTTAGAGCAGTTGAATATTGACGAATTGCGCCACGACACGGCACAATACCTGAACTACCTCTATAACGTCGGTGCGGGCGGTGTCTTGACGGAGGGGACGCCCGACCAGATTGAGCAGGAAGAGGTGGACATGCTGCACCGCTGTATGACCGTGGCCGAGCGTCATGGTTACATATACTTCGTGGCACAGGCCAAGGAGGGACTGGCAGAACATACCGGCGACTTGCAGCTGGCCGACGAGTCCTTGCTCCTGTTTCAGCAGTATGGCGACGTCTACCAGATAGCCGGTGCCTATCGCACGCTGGCTACCTGCTGCCATGCCGTAGGCGACGACGAGCAGGCTCTCTATTACTTGCACAAAGCATTGGCGGACAGCACGGTCAACCAGGCGCCAGACTTGGTGGCCAGCATCCGCGAACAACTCTCGGTGGCTTACGCTGCTGTTGACGACAAGTCGGCCAGCGACTATAACCGCAACCAGTATCTGGACTTGCAGGAACAGACCCGTCAGGACCGTGAGTTGGAGGCTCGTGCCGGACTGCTTGACAAGGCTGTCGGTCAGCTCAACGTCATGTTGTGGGCTGTCGTGGGCGCCATCGTGCTGCTGGTGTTTCTGCTTTGGCTTTTCAACTGGCTCAACCGCCGGCGGAAAGACGATGACCAGTTGGACGACGTGCTGGAACAGAAGAACGATGAGCTGCGCATGCGCCGCATGAGTGTCGAGAAATCTGAGCGTCTGCATGTAGAACAGCGTGCCAAGGTGTCGCTGGTCAACAGCATCACGCCCTTCATCGACCGCATCCTATATACCATTGACCACTTGCCAATGACCATTGACCATGCCCGTGATGAGGGAGTGGTTAGCGGACAATTAGACTACATCCGTGAACTGACGGATAAGATTAACGAGCAGAATGACCTGCTGACGCACTGGATACAGCTGCGTCAGGGGGAACTGCGACTGCACATTGAGAGCTTCCCCCTGCAACCGCTGTTCGACATGGTGGGACGCGGACGTACCACCTTCGAGATGAGTGGCGTGGAGCTGCGCGTGGAGCCAACGGAAGCCACGGTAAAGGCCGACCGCGTGCTGACGCTCTTCATGCTGAACACGTTGGCCGACAATGCGCGTAAGTTTACGCCTAAGGGTGGGCATGTGGTCATTGCCGCCCAAGAGGCTGACAACTATGTCGAAGTATCAGTCACCGACACAGGACGGGGCATGAGCGAGGCCGAACTGAGCAGCATCTTTGACCATAAGATAGTGGCCGGTCATGGCTTCGGCCTGATGAATTGCAAGGGTATCATTGAGAAGTACCGCAAGATGAGCCAGCTGTTCAGCGTCTGCCAGTTGTCGGCAGAAAGCAAGCAGGGGCATGGCTCGCGCTTCTTCTTCCGTCTGCCCAAGGGCGTCAGGCGTATGGTACTGCTGTTGCTGCTTGCACTGCCCGCCATGGCCTCGGCGTCAGTTCATGACTATAAGACCCAGGCCCACATCTATGCCGACTCGGCATTCTTCAGCAACATCAACGGCACCTATGTGCGTACCCTGCAGTTTGCCGACTCCTGCCGCAAGTACTTCAACCTGCAATACCAGCGCCAGCGTCCCAATGGACACCTGCTGATGATGGCCGAAGACGACACGTCGCAGCCTGTGGCAGAGATTCAATGGTACCACGACGGCATCGATGCCAACTACCAAGTCATCCTTGACATCCGCAACGAGAGTGCCGTGGCTGCTTTGGCCCTGCATGAGTGGAACCTCTATGCCTATAATAATAAGGTGTATACCCAGCTCTTCAAGGAATTGTCGGCTGACAGCACGCTGGGCGACTACTGCCGCACCATGCAGCAGTCGCAGTCCAACAAGCGCATCGCCGTCATCCTGCTCATCGTCATCCTGCTGCTCATTGTGCCGGCTTACTACTTGCTCTATTACCGCCACCGCCTCTACAACCGTCATCGCCGTGAGAGCATGCAGCTGGCCAGTATCGAAATGGTGGACGACGAACTGCGGCGCGCTGAGTTTGAGAATGCCAAACTGCATGTGGTCAATGCCGTTTTAGACAACTGCCTGTCGACGCTGAAGCATGAGACTATGTACTATCCCAGCCGCATACGCCAGCTGGTGGACAAGGGTGACACGCGCTCGCTGGGCGAGGTGACACGCTACTACCGCGACATCTACGGCATACTGAGCGAGCAGGCCATGCGGCAGGTAGAGCTGGTGAAGACGCATGTCGCCAAGACCGAACTCTACGGGCAGGTGGTGCTGGGCGACGCCAACATGCTGCACTACCTGTTCGACATCTTGAAAGCTGCCGACGTCACTGCGCAGCCTAAGGACGACCGCTATGTGGTCTGCACGGTACACCGCCAGCAACCGTTGTCTGACATTGACTACCTGCTGTGCCGTCAGATACTGCGCGACCATGGCGACGCTACCCACCGACGTGGCTGCGGCATCACTATTGAGGACAAGACTATTTACATCACATTGCCAAGATATAATGGAAAACTTTAAACTGATTATCGTCGAGGATGTGCCCCTCGAACTGAAAGGCACGGAAGGCATTGTACGCAACGAGATACCCGAGGCTGAAATCATCGGGACGACAGACAACGAAGCCTCCTACTGGAAGCTCATCAAGCGTCAGCAGCCCGACCTTGTGCTGCTGGACTTGGGCTTGGGCGGCTCCACCACCGTTGGAGTTGAAATCTGCCGGCAGACCAAGGAGTTGTACCCGCAGGTCAAGATACTCATCTTCACGGGCGAAATCCTGAACGAGAAGCTGTGGGTTGACGTGCTGGATGCCGGTGCCGACGGCATCATTCTCAAGAGCGGCGAGCTGCTTACACGTGCCGATGTGCGCGCTGTCATGGAGGGCAAGCAGCTGGTGTTCAACGAACCCATACTGAAAAAGATAGTCGAGCGTTTCAAGCATGCTGTCTCTTCGCAGCTGGCACGTCAGGAAGCCCTTATCGACTACGAGATAGACGAGTACGACGAACGCTTCCTGCGCCACCTGGCCCTTGGCTATACCAAGGAGCAGATAACGGGTTTGCGCGGCATGCCTTTCGGCGTCAAGAGCTTGGAGAAACGCCAGAACGAACTGGTCAAGAAGCTCTTCCCCGGTGGTGAAAGCGTCAATGCCACCCGTCTTGTTGTCCGTGCCATTGAGCTGGGCATCATCGATGTTGACAACCTCATGCCCGATGCTGACTAAACGACTGCTGCCCCACATCGCCCTCGCACTGGTCGTCGCCCAGCTGCTGCTCATGCTGGTGTCGTGGATAGTGAGTGCCGCCCTGCCTATGGGTGGTGTGCGCTCCATGCTCTCTGGCGAGGGCATACGCTGGTTCCTCGGCCATTATGCCGACGTGCTGGCCACGCCTCTCTTAGTGTGGATACTGCTTCTGTCCATGGCCTACGGCTGCGTCACCAAGAGTGTCAGCCTGCACGCACGGAGCTACCGTGAGAGCCGTGCCCGCATCATTACCCTCATCTTCCTGCTGGTGTTCCTCTGCGCCGTGCTGCTGATGACCGTTGTGCCCCATGCCGTGCTGCTGGCTGCCGACGGTTCGCTGTGGGCGTCTCCGTTCTCCTACAGTCTGGTGCCCCTCATAGCCTTGGGACTCACCATGGCAGGCATCGTCTATGGACTGGTGTCGGCCCGCTTCACGTCGCTTGCCGACATCTTCGACTCGCTGATCTCTGGCCTGCGTGCTGCCGCTCCCTGGCTGCTTCTCTACGTGCTTCTGGCCCAGCTTTATTACTCGCTGCTCTTCGTCTTTGCCTAATACCCCCATTTTTAGGTATTGCTTCATTGGCAATTTCTCCTTACCTTTGCAGCAGCATTACCGAAAGACACTATCATAAAGTATTTGTTTAGTTTAGTAAACAACAGGGACTTGCCGTGAGGTAAGTCCCTTTGTGTGTCAGAACTCGCGCACTGCATGTTGCCCTTCCAGCCATACTTTTACTTTTTTTGTTAAAGTTTTCAGTTAAACCTAAAATCCGCAAATAATTATCGATTGTCTGATTTTACTCTTGCTTGCGCCGATTCTGTCTGATTTTGGGCTTAGAAGCTCTTGACATGACTTGTATGCAGACACCTTCCCCTTACCCCGTAAGGTCGAGAGGCTTTGACCTAAGCATCAACGAAGAGTGTTAATCTATCCGTGCTCCCAAATCAAGTCGTATGGCTTTTCTGAGTAGATGTTGAGTTTGTATTGTCTTGCCGTTTTAATCCACTTGGCAGGCACAGCGATGAATCTGAACAGGAAACTCTTGACTCTGTCTGTGGCCTTGATTCCAAAGAGGACAGCCATGAGGGGCAATGCCACGATGTATCGGTAGAAGTTTGCAGCCATGGCAGTGATAAGCAGGAATACGGTGTTCTGGTTCATGAACGACTTTGGCAGGTGCGCCCATCCGAAGTCGTTGTTCTGGCGGTCGAAGACCTGCTCCGCAGTTCCTCGCT
>JAFTGB010000046.1 GCA_017458125.1 Prevotella sp. | reverse complement strand
GGACAGCCTGAACCGGCGCAACCGCACTGACCAGCCCTTCACCGTTCACGAAGCCGACTCCTTCGTCCGCTTCTTCGACCGCCACGGCACCCCCAACGACCGCCTGCTGGCCCACTACCTGCTGGGCCGCGCCTATCATGAACACGGCGAGGCTCCCATGGCCCTGCAGTGCTACCACGACGCCCTCGATTGCGCCGACACCACCGCTGCAGACTGCGACTATGCACAGCTGAGCAGGGTGTACGGGCAGATGGCATTAGTTTTCTATCAACAAGGACTCTATATAGAACAACTTCAAAAAACTAAACTTTCAGTCAGTTACGCGTGGAAAGGAAAAGACACACTGCTTGCACTGATGAACTATGAGCAAGAGAGTTTCGCCTATAAAAACCTTGGAATGCAAGACTCTGCAATATTCGTTATAGAGGATGTTGCCTCATTGTATGAACGATATGGATATTCCCAAAATGCTTCCATTGCTATAGGAACTATTATCAGAACCTTAGTCTACAAGGGAGATTATCAGAAAGCAAAGAACTATATAGACATCTACGAATCCAAGTCAGGTCTTTTTGATGCGTCAGGAAACATTGCTCGTGGACGTGAAATGTACTACAACATCAAAGGCACCTATTATTTATATATAGACAAGTTGGATTCTGCGGAATATTATTTCCGTAAAGAGTTGCGAGACGGTAAGGATAATGAAAACCAATATACAGGGACCAGAGGGCTGGCACAAATTTATGATAAGCTCCATCAACCGGACTCTGCTGCTAAATATTACCAATATGCTCATTTCCTGCTTGATACTATATATATAAAGAGGACATCAGCAACAATTTTGCGTATGCAGTCCATGTACGACTATACGAGAAATCAAGAAATAGCAAAGAAAAAGTCCGAAGAAGCCCACCTGAATCATGAACGGCTACAATTTGTATTGTCCCTTTTTGCTGTATTCACCATGGCTATTGCCGTTTTGGCATATCAGTTTATTCGGAAGAGAAAGGAAAACTTGAGGTTATATATGCTCAGTCTGGATGAACTTAAACTGCTGCGAACAGAGAAAGCAGCACTTAGCCAGCATCAGGAAGAATACCGCCAAATCATCTTGGAAAAAGAAAAAAGGATCGATTACTTAGAACAAAGAGTCAAGAAATATGGAAAACAGGTTTACTTCACGTCAGCAAATGCAGAAAGGTGTCTCAAAGAGTCTCCTACCTATAATGACTTGGGGAAGAAGGCTGTTCAAGGTCGGTCTCTCGTAGAAGAGGATTGGAACAATATAAGAATTCTTATCCAAGAGTACCTTCCTTCTTTTGACGACTTTTTGGCAACAAACCAACATAGGTTGAAGTTAAACGAAACTCATATCTTGAAGTTGCTTCGCCTGCACTTCAAGCCTGTTGATATTGCAGGAATGACAGGCATGTCAAAGTCACAGATATCTCAAATATGTTCTGAAATCATGAAGAAAATCTTCAATGCCAAAGGCAGTTCTAAAGAACTCTCATCAAGAATCGAAAAGATTTTTTGAATTCGTTCTATGAAGAATAAGGCATAACTGCCTTATTTTCAACAAACAAGCCTTCTAAACTTTTACTAAACTTTGCATTTCTAAATTTCTTGTAAGTAATTGCTGTTTCTCATAACTTTGCAGGTGATTTCATTTATAATATCTACAAAATTATGAAAAAACTCTTCTTTATTGTATTGTGTTCTGTCTTTATGAGCACTAGTATTTATGCATGGAAGTTAGTTCCCCTAATGGTATTTTTTGATGATGAAATGCCTATTGGCAATGGATATGGCAAGTCCCCCATTCAACCTCCCACGGTCTACATTGAGGACTACGCCCTGTCTTTCGTCACCGGTCATCCTGACTACATCCTCAACATCAAGGACGAGGACGGCGACACAGTCTACGCCACCACTGTCTACTCTGCACAGACGCAGGTCACGCTACCCTCAACCCTCTCCGGCAACTATGAGATTGAGCTCGTCATGGGCTACTGGGTCTTCACGGGATGGATTAATCTGTAAAAAATCATTAAGATATGAAGAAACAAATGATTCTGCTGCTGGCTACATTTCTACAGCCAGCAGCAGGAGATGCACAAGGCATCGCTTTTGGCTATGATGCATCAGGCAACCGCATCACCCGGTCGCTGTCGAACAACAGCAATCAGGCACCGCGCATGTTGTTTATGGATGAAGACAGTTCTGAAACGACACAGCAGTCTGTTTCTGTAGGCCCCAATCCAACGACAGGCATATTGAGAATACGCCTTTCGCGACGGGAGGAGACAGACAACTGTCATCTGCTTCTAAGCGACCTGTCTGGTAAGACGCTGATAGAGCGAGATATGGAAACTTATGAGACATCTCTCAACCTCACTCCTTTCCCAGACGGTTTATACCTCCTCTCTGTAGAGCTGAACGGTGTTCAGCAATCCTATAAAATAATCAAAAACTGACCTCAAAACACAAACTGCCATGATACCATCTTCAGCAAGACTGTTATTCACCTGTCTCCTACTGTTCACTCTCCATTCCATCAGCAAGGGACAGATTATCCCTCCAGGAAAAGACAAGGGAGATGCCGTTATAGAAGACTCTGCCAGCACGGACATAGAAAGACTCAACCCTGAGTTGTTTGAGATGAACAGTTTCTATAACGATGACACGAAGGAAGTGGGTAATACGCCGACCAGCAGCAGTGTCTCCGCTACCGGTGCCGCTGTTTACACCATCCCCGTTGCCATACCGAAAGGAAACGGCGACTTTGCCCCCTCCGTGTCGCTCACCTATAACAGTCAGGCTGGGAACGGCATCGCAGGCTACGGTTTCAGTGTGACAGGATATTCTGCCATTACCCGTGGGGTCAAGGACTATTTCCACGACAATGCAGCAATGGGCATTAAGTATCAGGCTGACGATGCGTATTACTTTGACGGCAAGAGACTCATCCTGGCCTCCGGCACAGCCGGAACTGACGGAGCTGTCTACGCACCCGAGGGGGATGCCCTAACGCACGTCACGCTTCACAGCACCTCTGGTGACACATGGTTTGAAATCGCCACCACCGACGGTATGCGCTACGAATACGGACGGACATCGGCATCGCGCCAGAACATCACGTACAACAATTCTACCATAGCCAGTTCATGGTATGTCAGCAAGGCAGAGAACCCCATAGGGCTGACGATCACCTACACCTACTACACAGACCACTATTTCCTGTATCCCCAAAGCATCAGTTACGGTACGGGTAACACCATCAGCTTCGAGTACGAGGGACGCAGTGACGTCCGCCCTTTCATCCTTGGCTCTACCAAGGGTAGTATCAGCAAGCGGCTGAAACGAATCATTTCACGGTATAACGGCACCATTTACCGTCAGTACCTTCTTGGATATATCACAGACAAATATGCCCTTCTCAGTTCCGTCACAGAGCAGGATGCCAACGGCAAGTCCATCCATCCCGTCCTTTTCAACTGGAGCGAGATAGGGAACTTCACCCCCGAGGTCAGCAGCGTGTCAGCATCACTGGCAGAATCACAATATTACGAGGAGTTTTCCGAGCGCTCGTTCTTTGCCAGCGATGTCACAGGAGACGGTAAGAGTGACATTATCCAGGTATCGCCCGTAACCGTTTATTCCTACAGGACGAGCTATGCCGCAGAATGGACTTATCGGACGTATGCGTTTATCAGCCGTTCCACCTCATCAGGCGGATACTCAACGCCCGTCAAATGCGTGTTTACCGGCAACTACAATTTTGACGAATGGAGTTCGAGAAGCAATTCCCCCATCGTCAGGGATTTTGACGGCGACGGTATTAATGACATCATCATTCCCAACACATTAGATACCGACAGAGAGGCTTATGACAGTTTCAAACTTGAATATGTCTACGGCAAGGACATCGCGGAAGCCACATACACTGTTAACGTCAACTCAAGATATGTGACCTCTCACGAGTCTGTCTACGACGCAGCAGACTTTGACAACGACGGCAGATGCAATGTCGTCGTCATGGAAAAGGCTGCCTCAGGCGGAACATACCCATTATACCTGCTGACTTCCAGCGGCAACACCTTCACGCAGGTACAGGGAAGCGTCACACTGCCTTCCGCTCCGCAGCGTCTTTTTGCGGCAGACTTCGACCATGACGGCCTGACGGACATCATGGCTGTCTGCTCGTCCGGTTATAAGATATTCTGGAACAAGTCTGGACAGATTTCCGCGACAACCTTCAGCGACACCTACTCTCAGGCCGGCACCAACATTTACGGCTATGACATCTTAGAGCCGGGTGACTTCAATGGCGACGGGGTGGCTGATTTCGTTATGAACGACTATGACGACCTTACCGTGTATCTGGCAACAGGCAACGGCGACGGCACCTTCACCCGGTATACGGCATGCCTCCTCAGCGAATACATTGCCGGCTACGACAGGAGCGGCGGGTGCTATGTGTTCGACTTTGACCGTGACGGCAGGACGGATGTCGTATTCAACCAATCCGCATCGTTTAGCTTTTCAGGTAAGAAAGCATATACACACTGGCTCCGCTCCACAGGGACTGCACTGACATTGCACAAGACGGCGTCTTCCAACGTCGGGGAGGACGGGCTGGGAGGCCATGCCTTTGTCGGCGACTTCAGAGGCATCGGCTATGCGGAGCTGATGAACTACGGCAACGACTGTTACAACGGAGTCAATGCCAGCGGGACGGCACAGCTGCGGCTCTACCGGACAGGTGACGCAGGCGATGAAAAGCTCATCGCCGCAAGGGGCAGTATGGGTAACCTCACCTATTTCAGATACGCACCGCTTACCGATACCGGCATCTATACCCGGGGGACCAGATGCACCTATCCCCTGCTGGATGTCTCGGCCCCGCTATGTGTCACGATATCGCATCAGAAACAAGGCCGCAGCCTGTCATTCACAGACACATACACCTATAACGGACTGAAAGCACACGTCAAGGGGCGCGGGCTGATAGGTTTTGACCAGATAACAGTCGGGCACAACAGCCATACCACTATAACCACAACAGCATCGGGGTGGAGCAGCAACGCATACCTTGTGCCCACAAACACGACAAAGACGACAACAACCGGCGGGTACACATCCACCACGGAGACAACACTGTCGCTGAAGAGCTTCGGGAGCAACTTCATGCTGTACCCTGCGACCCAGACAGAGACGGACATCTACGGCCACAACACCACAACGGCATACACCTACGAGCAGAACCTTGGCTATCTGGAACAGGTGCGCACGACCTATGACGGCAACAGCATGTACCGTCAGACCAACTATGACAGCCACACCTACACCGGACGTGCCTACAGGCCGCAAACCATCGTCAACTCACAAAAGCACGCGGATGACACAAATGTCTACACCGCGACGACAAAACTGGTTTACAACAGCAACGGGCAGCCCACCTCGAAGACCGACTTCTATGGAACTCCCAAGTATCTCAGCCATGCCTACACGTACGACAGCTACGGCAACGTCCTGTCGGAGACGCTGTCAGGCAGTGACATCCCCAACGTCACTCATTTCTT
Source organism: Prevotella sp. (assembly GCA_017458125.1). Classification (GTDB taxonomy): domain Bacteria; phylum Bacteroidota; class Bacteroidia; order Bacteroidales; family Bacteroidaceae; genus Prevotella. The sequence continues at coordinate 4,559 of JAFTGB010000046.1, read as the reverse complement.
CGAGTACAGCTCAGACGGGAAACACCTAACAAAGAGCTACACCTCGCCATCGGCCGTCACCATGCAGTACACCTACGACAGCTACGGCAACCTGCAGAACGAGCGGGACATCACGGCTCCGTCTTCGCCAAAGGTGGTGAGAAAGCAGTATCATGACGGCCTCGGCCGCACCACATCATACGGCAGCCTGGGCGACTTCAGCCCCGCTGTCAGCAGAGGCTGGGGCAGCGGCTTCTACGAGAAGTCCTATACGCTGGAGCGGTGCCAGGACTATCCGTGGAGGAAGACATGGTACGACACCGACGGACGCGCAAGCAAGGTGGAGACTGTAGGGCCGCAGAACGTCCTGATAACAGTCACTGAGCATTGCAACGGATACGGGCAGCCCACCTACAGGGAACACCGAAACGGCAGCATCGTCATCACGGAGGAGCTGACATACGACGCACTCAACCGCCTGCAGACCGATGTGTTCAGTACGGGAAAGAGCATCACCTACAGCTACGGCGACCGCACGGTCACCAAGGTGGAGAACGGGCGTAGCTACACAACAACTTATGATGCATGGGGCAATGTCAAGAGTTCCTCAGATCCGGAATCAAGCGTAACATATACGTATTATTCCAACGGGCGGCCTCACACGGCGAACTCGGAGGGAAGCACTGTGGCAATGACATACGACATAGCAGGCAACCAAACCTCCATAGCCGACCCCGATGCCGGAACCGTCACTTACGATTACGACGCGCTTCGGCGCATTAAGCGCCAGACGGATGCACGGGGCATCGTGACCACATACGCCTACGACGCGGCAGACCGCATTACCCAGAAGAGCATCAACGGCACGGCGACCACATACACCTATGGTACGTCAGGCAATGCCACCAACTGCCTGACAAGCATGCAGAGGGGAGGCCAGAGCGTCTCCTACAGCTACAACAGCTCAGGGAAGGTCGTTCAGGAAACCCGCACCATGACGGGAGAGTCGCCCCTGACTTTCTCCTATGAGTATTCCGGCGATGCACTTGCCTACGCCACCTACCCTAACGGTTTCTGGATTCAGAACAACCATGACGGCTTCGGGCATACCCTCGGCATCAGTCTTGACGGAGGAACAAATGTGTGGTATCTCGACAGCAGCAACGGACAGGACGACCTCATCAAGATTGGCGGCAGCCTGCACTATGCCGACGACCCGTACGCCGACGACCCTGACATGCAGGACGACCCCATATATAGCTACTATGCACAGGAGTATTTTGACGTGCCCAGTCCTTCAGTGACGAGGACAGTCCACCGCGACAGCAAAGGCTTCCCGGCATCGTACACGGTGAGCAGCGGGAACAGCACCGTCAGCCAGCTGACCTTCAGCCATGACCCCGTCACGGGCAACCTGCTCTCCCGTACGGGCATGGTCAGTCAGCAGGAGTCTTTCGGATATGACAGCCTGGACCGTCTGACCGGCGTCACCACTGGCAGCACGCCGACGATGACGATGCAGTATGACGACAACGGCAACATTACCGGCAAGACAGGCTTGGGCAGCTACTACTATTCCAACGGCAGCACGCACCCCCATGCCGTCACGGCTGTCGACAACACCAGTGCGCTTATTCCTTCTGCCAGCCAGCAGGTCACCTATAACGAGCTGGGAAAGGTGGCCTCCGTCACCGAGGGCGATTACACCATGGAGTTCACCTACGGTCCTGACGAGCAACGCTGGAAGAGCGTGCTGAAGCATAATGGCGTCATCGTCAGGAAAACCCTCTACGCAGGAAACTACGAACGGGTCATTGAGGGCAGCACCACGCGTCATTACTGCTATCTGGAAGGTGGAGCCGTCAATATTTCCGAGGGTAACGACGACGGCACGACATACATCATGGTCACCGACAATCTGGGCAGCATCATTAAGCTGGTTGACATCGATGGCAACACGGACTTTGAGGCTTCCTACGATGCCTGGGGCAGGCAGACCGTGGCATCTGGTAACGCCATCAGCTTCCACCGCGGCTATACCGGCCATGAGATGATGCCTGAGTTCGGCCTCATCAACATGAACGGCCGCCTCTACGACCCCGTCCTCGGCCGCTTCCTCTCACCAGACAACTATGTCCAGATGCCGGACTTCTCGCAGAGCTTCAACCGATACAGCTACTGTCTGAACAATCCGCTGAAGTACACAGACCCTGACGGGGAGTTTGCATGGTTGGCTGTGGGACTTGCCATAGTAGGCGGATACCTTGGAGGAGTTGCTACTAATCAGGGAGAACTTAACCCTTTCAGCTGGAACTACAGCGACCCGTTTACCTACCTTGGAGTGGGCATCGGTGCTGTCGCTGGCGGCATTACAGGATCTTTTCTTGGTGGGTCAACAGCTTGGGGACTTAGTTTCACGGCTGAAAGTGCCTATCTCTCTGCCGGTATTACACTCAGCTCTACAGCGGCATCGGGCTGGAAATTCGGATTTCATTGGACTACGGCTGCTGGAGGGGGATATGACAGTGGAGTTGAACAAGCTGTAAAGAAAGCAGGTCAGGCTGTAGACAAGTTCATTGATGAGTCTAAGCAATATATGAATAACGTCCATACAGGGTTAGATGTTATTGGGCTTGTACCAGGCTTAGACTTTGCTGACCTCCTTAACTCTGGCTTATATTTGATAGAAGGCGATTACACCAATGCCGGTTTAAGCGCTGCAGCTATGGTACCTTTTATTGGGAGTATTGCAACAGGAGGAAAAATAGCAGAAAAAGGATTCTCTTCATATCGAAAATTTAAAAGAGCCTATGGTAAGGCTGGCGATGGCATGGAATGGCATCATATAGTAGAACAGAGACCGTCTAATATTTCTCAATTTGGTGCTGAAAGAATCCATCATATTGATAACATGATAGCTATTCCAACAGATGTCCACCGAAAAATTTCTGGTCATTATTCGTCAAAGCCTGAAGATCTTTATGGTTTAAGAGTCAGGGATTGGCTTAATGGGAAGAGTTATAAATTTCAATATGAATACGGTATGGAATTGTTAAAAAAATATGGATATTAGTTTGTTATCAAGAATTATATTAAATTTGCAGAAAAAATGAGAGCAAACAAAATAAATTCTATTGAAGATGCCCTTAAACTGTTCGAAGAAAGTACAAGTAAAAGAGGCGATGCGTTAGATGCAAACGACATTAAGACGTATAATAAGTATTTGCCTGCGGTTAACAAATGTGTTATTTATTTATATGAACATCATCAATTGCAATTACTTTATCAGTTTCTTTCTCATGACAATTATTTAGTCAGGTCTACAGCTGCATACGTTTTACTGCCCTTATATGAAAAGGAGTGCATTAAAGTGTTGTCAGAAATAATAAACGGTGATTATGGTGCTCAGAGCCTGAATGCCAAACGAATATTGATGAGATGGAGAGATGGCAACCTGTTTTTCCCGTATCAGTCAGAATATAACAAGAAACCTGTCCCACCAAAGGAATACAAGCCGTCTGAGAAAGCAAACGAGGTTGAAGAAACAGCGGAAAGAAAAAAAAATTCGCCAGATACGCTCCGATTGTCTCAGATTTTTGAATGTCCACCGACTGGTGACCATGAATTGTTTAACGATGAAGCAGGATTCTATGTATTGGCCGACCCTGAAAGTCATGAGGTTGCTATCCGTGTCAATACGTTTGTCAACCCCTACACGCAAGACGTGGCGACCGTATACCAAAAGAGGATTGAACGCTTCAAGATCTTTGCGGGTGACGTGACGATTTCTGCCGATAAGCCAAGCAAGTTAGGCTTTATGCAGATAAAGCTGACCATTCCCGAAAGCCGGGCCACTGATGACGTACTGACAAGGATTAAGGAAACCGTCTACGCCATAAACAGCGAATGGAAGCCCGATTATACTTTGGTGTGGCTGAAAGCCGACTATCATGGAAATTCCTGTTACTTTGAGGGGGAATGGTGGATGCCCACCCGCGCTGTCATTAAGAGCGGTGACGAATATGAGCGTTACGACTTTTCGGACGAAATGAAGTTCGACGAGCAAATGTGGGAGATAGTTCAAGGAGAGTATGACGAGTTAGAGAATAGCGACTCTTTCGCACTCATCTCCTCTACTGAGTTTCAGAAGATATGGGATGCTACTGAGCATGACTACATACCCGAGCCGTTTTAACAGGAATAATATTTAAAATAAATAAACAAAAAGTACAATGAAGAAGTTAATGATGATGGCTGTTGCGATGCTCGTCGCTTCAGCAGTGTGGGCACAGAATGAGAAAGGAACTTTCTCTATCAAGCCGATGGCAGGTATCAACGTAACCGGCTTCAGCGGCGGTACCGTAGACGACGTCTATCACTACAAGGTACGTTTCACGGCAGGCCTTGAGGCAGAATATGCCTGCAACGACTGGTTGGGCGTGTCGCTGGGTGCCGTCTACTCTCAGCAGGGTGCCAACATTGACGGCGGTTTAGGGATAGAGGGCGTCACCGAAGACGGCCGGTATTTCTATTCAAAAGCCGAGGCAGAGGGCAGTCTGCACAACGACTACATCAACCTG
>JAFTGB010000007.1 GCA_017458125.1 Prevotella sp. | reverse complement strand
TATTTGGGAAAAATTACCTATCTTTGCAAGGCTGTTACTAAAAAATTTATAAATTTAAATATTTAACTTGCTTATGTCACAAATTGTTGGACGCATTTCGCAGATTATCGGACCTGTTATCGACGTGTTCTTCGATACCAAGGGCCAGGATGCGGAAAAAGTGCTCCCAAAGATTCACGAGGCATTGAAGATTGACCGTGGCAACGGTACCCAGCTCATCGTCGAGGTGCAGCAGCACATCGGCGAGGATACGGTACGCTGCGTGGCTATGGACAATACCGACGGACTGCTGCGTGGATTGGAAGCTACGCCCCTGGGCACACCTATCCAGATGCCCTCAGGCGAACAGATTAAAGGTCGTATGCTGAACGTGATCGGTCAGCCTATCGACGGTATGAAACAGCTCGACATGGAGGGAGCCTATCCCATTCATCGCGAGGCTCCTAAGTTCGAGGAGCTGTCTACCACGAAAGAGGTGCTCTCCACTGGTATCAAGGTGATCGACCTGCTGGAGCCCTACCTGAAGGGTGGTAAGATTGGACTCTTCGGTGGTGCCGGTGTTGGTAAGACGGTGCTCATCATGGAGTTGATCAATAACATCGCCAAGGGTCACAACGGATTCTCCGTGTTTGCCGGCGTGGGAGATCGCACCCGTGAGGGTAACGACCTTATCCGTGAGATGATTGAGTCGGGCGTTATCCGCTATGGTGAGGAGTTCCGCAAGGCCATGGACGAGGGCAAGTGGGATCTCTCACTCGTCGATCCAGAGGAGTTGAAGAAGAGCCAGGCCACGCTGGTCTATGGACAGATGAACGAGCCGCCAGGTGCACGTGCCTCAGTGGCACTGTCTGGTCTGACCGTTGCCGAAGGTTTCCGTGACGGTGGCGGTAAGGACGGCGGTGCTGCCGATATCCTGTTCTTCATCGATAATATCTTCCGTTTCACTCAGGCCGGTTCTGAGGTGTCAGCCCTGCTGGGCCGTATGCCTTCGGCCGTAGGTTATCAGCCGACGCTGGCCTCAGAGATGGGATCGATGCAGGAACGTATTACGTCGACAAAGACGGGTTCTATCACTTCGGTACAGGCTGTGTATGTGCCTGCCGACGACTTGACCGACCCGGCTCCAGCCACAACGTTCACCCATCTGGATGCGACGACGGTGCTCGACCGTAAGATTGCTGAGTTGGGTATCTATCCCGCTGTGGATCCGCTGGGCTCTACTTCCCGTATCCTTGATCCGCTGATCGTGGGCAAGGCTCACTACGACTGTGCCCAGCGCGTGAAGGAGATTCTGCAGCGCTACAAGGAACTTCAGGACATCATCGCCATCCTTGGTATGGACGAACTTTCCGACGAGGACAAACTGACGGTGAACCGCGCCCGCCGCGTGCAGCGCTTCCTCTCCCAGCCGTTCTCCGTGGCCTCTCAGTTCACGGGTCTGCCTGGTGTGATGGTGCCCATCGAGGATACTATCAAGGGCTTCAATGCCATTCTCGACGGCGAGGTCGACGACCTGCCCGAGCAGGCATTCCTAAACGTCGGTACGATTGAGGATGCCAAGGAGAAGGCTAAGAAACTGCTCGAGGCTGCAAAAGGATAAATTGGTAAATCGGTAATCGTATATCAGATTATGTTGCAGTTGAAGATAGTTTCGCCCGAAAGGATAGAGTTCACTGGTGAGGTGGAGAGCGTGAAAGTGCCTGGCACACAGGGCAACTTCGAGATTCTCAGCGGTCATGCCCCCATCATCTCCACCCTGATGAAAGGTGTGGTGGAGTATGCGGGTACACAGTTGCCGATCCTCGGTGGATTCGTGGAGGTACAGAAGAATCAGGTCTCGCTCTGCGTAGAACTGGAGGAAGACTAAGCCTACGGTCTTGGAATACTTCCTCTCCGCCCTCTTCTTCACCCTGTTAGGTGTGGCCTACGTGAAGGGATACGACCTGGTCAAGCGGCATTCGCCCGATCACCTCGTCCACTTCTATCTGATCATGGCAACGATACGTATGCTGCTCGTCGCAACGGTTGTCGGGCTCTACGTATTCTTCACCGAGAATAGAGAAGACACCATCCGATTCGCCGCCATATTTATAATAATGTACGCGATCATGATGGTTGTGACACTGAAATTAAGACATTAAGTAATAATTAGGTAATAATGAATCACATCAAACGACTGCTAAGCGTTGTATTGCTGATGCTGGTGATGGCACCGGCGGCGCAGGCGGAAGACTTTTCGGCCAAGGAGGTGGTGCTTGAGCATATCAAGGACTCCCACGACTGGCATGTGACCGACCTCGGTGAGGGAAAGTCACTCGTTATCCCCCTGCCCGTCATCGTCAACAGTTCTACTGGCTGGCACGTGTTCTGCTCCTCAAGGTTTGAGCACCATCCCGATGCCAGCGGACTGCGCCAGGGCCCTTACGGGCTGGCCATCGCCACGGAAGGCGACAATGCAGGCAAGATAGTTGAGAATGGCCAGCCCGTCCTCGACCTTTCCATCACCAAGACGGTCGCCGTGATGTTCATCAACGTCATCATCCTGCTCTGCTGCATCCTGTTCAGCGCCCGCTGGTACAAGAAGCGCAAGGCCTCCGATGGTGCTCCTGGTGGCTTCGTCGGCTTCGTCGAGATGCTCGTGATGTACGTGGTCGATGAGATTATCAAGCCGGGAGTAGGGAAGGGCTACGAGAAGTACACCCCCTATCTGCTCACTTGCTTCTTCTTCATCTTCACGTGCAATGTGATGGGCTTGATACCGTTCCCTCCAGGCTCAGGTAACGTGACAGGCAATATAGCCGTGACGTTCTTCCTCGCCCTCTGCACTTTCCTGATTGTGCAGTTCTCGGGCAATAAGCACTACTGGAAGGACATCTTCTGGCCAGAGGTTCCCACATGGCTCAAGGCACCGATTCCCATCATTCCAGTGATTGAGTTTGTTGGTATCTTCACCAAGCCCTTCGCCCTGATGATCCGACTTTTCGCCAACATGATGGCAGGTCATGCCATTGCGGTGGCTATCACGTGTATCATCTTCCTGGTGGCTTCGCAGGCTGTCGCCGTACAGTTATCGATGTCAGCCCTCAGCGTCATCATGAGCATCTTCATGATGTGTCTGGAGTGTCTGGTCTGCTTCATCCAGGCCATGGTATTCACCATGCTCTCCGCCGTGTTCATCGGCTTGGCGAGAGTTGAACCCGAACATGAATAATTAACATTTAAAACATTAATAATTAAAAACTTACAGAATTATGATTACAGCATTATTGGCAGCAGAAGGTGTTGCAAAGTTAGGTGCCGCAGTTGGCGCAGGTCTCGCAGCAATTGGCGCAGGTCTCGGAATTGGTAAAATCGGTGGTCAGGCCATGGATGCCATGGCTCGTCAGCCAGAGGTGATGAACAAGTTGTTCACGAACATGATCGTGGCTGCCGCCCTGATCGAGGGTGTTGCCCTGTTCGCTGCCGTTATCGCATTCCTCTGCATCTAAGGCAAAGGTAAGAAGGTAAGAACTTAAAACGGTTAAAATTCAGCGTATGGATTTATTGATTCCGAGTACTGGCCTGTTGTTCTGGATGTCCATCACGTTCCTCGTGGTGCTGTTCATCCTCTGGAAGTTCGGCTTTCCTGTCATCACCGGAATGGTGAAGGAGCGCCAGGCTTTCATCGATGACTCACTGCGTAAGGCGCATGAGGCCAACGAGCGACTTGCCAATATACAGAAAGAAGGTGAATCCATCTTGCAGGAGGCTCGCGAGAAGCAGGCACAGATCCTTAAGGAGGCTGCCGAGACCCGCGATGCCATCGTAGAGAAAGCCCAGGACAAGGCCCGTGCCGAAGGAGCCCGGTTGATGGAAGACGCCCGCGTCGCCATCGAGCAGGAGAAGAAGGCCGCCATTGCCGACATCCGCAAGCAAGTAGCTACCCTCAGCGTCGAGATTGCCGAGAAGGTGCTCAAGGAGAACCTGAAGAGCGACAAGGCGCAGATGGATCTGATCGACCGTATGCTGGATGAGGTTTCTTCCAAGGAGTAATTGCGTATGGATATAGGAGTTATATCGGTTCGTTATGCCAGGGCGCTGCTCAAGAGTGCCACCGACGCAAAGATCGAGACGGAGGTCTATCAGGAGATGCAGACCCTCGCCAAGAGTTATGCCGAGGTGCCACAGTTGCGGCAGACGATTGACAACCCGATGCTCTCGAAGGACAAGAAGCAGGAGTTGCTGCTGACGGCTGTCGGCAAGAAGCCCTCTGCTCTGGTCAAGGCATTCATCGGCCTCGTGCTGAAGGAAGACCGGGAGAACGTGATGCAATTCATCGCCAATTCGTACGTCACTCTTTACCGCCAACAGAAGAACGTCATCCGTGGCAGACTGATCACCGCCGCTGCCGTCTCTCCTGCCACTGAGCAGAAGATGCGCAAGATGGTGGAGAGTAAGACTAATGGAACTGTGGAGTTTGAGACTGAGGTGAACCCCGACATCATCGGTGGATTCATCCTCGAATACGACACATATCGCATGGATGCGAGTGTCAAGGCGAAACTCAACAATATTCTTAATACACTAAAAAAGTAAACAACAATGTCAGATAAGATTAAACCAAGCGAAGTATCCCAGGTCCTGCTCGACCAACTCAAGGGTATCTCCAACGCTGAGAAGTTCGACGAGGTCGGCACCGTGCTCACCGTGAGCGACGGCGTGGCCCGCATCTACGGACTCCGCAACGCCGAGGCCAACGAGTTGTTGGAATTCGAGAACGGGACGATGGCCATCGTGATGAACCTCGAGGAAGACAACGTCGGTTGTGTGCTCCTCGGCGGTACGTCGGGCATCAAGGAGGGCATGGTCGTGAAGCGCACCAAGCGCATCGCCTCGATCCGTGTCAACGACAACATGCTCGGCCGCGTCATCAACCCGCTGGGACAGGCTATCGACGGCAAGGGAGATATCGACCTGAGCGACGCATTCGAGATGCCGCTCGACCGTAAGGCTCCCGGCGTGATCTACCGTCAGCCCGTGAAGGAGCCGCTGCAGACCGGTCTGAAGGCCATCGACTCGATGATCCCCATCGGCCGCGGACAGCGCGAACTCATCATCGGCGACCGTCAGACGGGTAAGACCGCCATCGCCGTGGATACCATCATCAACCAGAAGAGTTTCTATGAGGCAGGCAAGCCTGTCTATTGTATCTATGTCGCCATCGGCCAGAAGGCATCCACAGTCGCCGCCCTCGTGAGCACGCTCCAGGAGCACGGTGCCATGCCTTACACCATCGTGGTGGCCGCTACGGCTGCTGATCCTGCTGCCATGCAGTACTACGCACCGTTCGCAGGTGCTGCCATCGGTGAGTACTTCCGCGACCGCGGACTGCCAGCCCTCGTGGTCTACGACGACCTGTCGAAGCAGGCCGTGGCCTACCGTGAGGTATCGCTGATCCTCCGCCGTCCATCAGGACGTGAGGCCTATCCCGGCGACGTGTTCTATCTCCACAGCCGTCTCCTCGAGCGCGCTGCCAAGATGAACGAGCAGCAGGAGGTGGCCGAGCAGATGAACGACCTGCCTGAGTGCATGAAGGGTCATGTGAAGGGTGGTGGCTCATTGACCGCCCTTCCGATCATCGAGACGCAGGCTGGCGACGTGTCGGCTTACATCCCGACCAACGTGATCTCTATCACCGACGGTCAGATCTTCCTCGAGAGCGACCTCTTCAACCAGGGCTTCCGTCCCGCCATCAATGTCGGTATCTCTGTATCCCGTGTGGGTGGATCGGCACAGATCAAGTCCATGAAGAAGGTGGCCGGTACACTGAAGATCGACCAGGCACAGTACCGCGAACTCGAGGCCTTCTCGAAGTTCTCCAGCGATATGGATGCCGTGACGGCCATGACGCTCGACCGTGGACGTAAGAACAACCAGTTGCTCATCCAGCCGCAGTACAGCCCGATGCCCGTAGGCGAGCAGATCGCCATCCTCTACTGCGGCGTCCATGGACTGATGCGTGAGGTGCCCATCGATAAGGTGCGCGAGTGCCAGAACCAGTTCCTCGACAAACTGCGCTCGGCAAATCCCGAAGTCATCCAGACGCTCGCCAGCGGAAAGATCGACGACGAGACCACCGGCAAGATCGAGGCTGTGATGGCCGACATCGCGGGAACGTATAAAGCCTGATAGCCTATGCCCAGCCTGAAAGAAATTAAAGGCCGCATAGCCTCAGTCAACTCCACGCGCAAGATCACGTCGGCGATGAAGATGGTGGCCTCCAGCAAACTGCACCACGCACAGGTGGCTATCCAGAACATGCTGCCCTACGAGACCATGCTGGAACACATCCTCAAGTCGTTCCTCGCAGCAGAGGCAGAGGCCCAGACCATCTACGACAAGGTGCGTCCCGTCAAGCGGGCTGCCCTGGTGGTCTTCTCCTCCAACTCATCGCTCTGCGGTGGCTTCAATGCCAACACGATCAAGATGATGCAGAAGGTGGTGGCCGAGTACCGGGAGCAGGGCATCTCCGATATCGAGGTCTATCCTGTCGGGCGCAAGGTCTACGAGAAGGCAATGAAATTGGGCTACAACGTGCAGGGCGAGTTCTCTGCACTTGCCGACAAACCCAACGTCAGCCAGTGCATCGACATCGCAATGGAACTCGGACAGAAGTTCGCCGACGGCCAGATTGATAAGGTGGAACTCATCTACCACCACTTCAAGTCGGCTGGCTCGCAGGTGCTCACTCGCAAAACCTTCCTACCCATCGACGTGGAGGAAGAGTTGGAGCGCGACCACGAGCGCGACCTGACATCGGTCATCGCCACCAAGGAGTCGCAGGAGTATCTGAAGAGGCGAGGGGAGAGGCCAGAGGCCAGAGGTGAGAGGGAAGAAGTGAAGCCACTCAACGACAACTTCATCGTGGAACCAGATATGGATACCGTGCTCTCACAACTCATCCCGAAACTCGCCCACCTGATGCTCTACACCGCGCTGCTCGATTCGAATGCCTCAGAGCATGCTGCCCGTATGGTGGCCATGCAGACGGCTACCGACAATGCCGATGAGTTGCTCCGTCAACTCAACCTGCAGTACAACAAGAGTCGTCAGCAGGCTATCACCAACGAGTTGCTCGACATCGTGGGAGGTTCAGTTAACAATTGATTTTTCTTTTCATTCTGAACGATAGTGTGGGCAGGCGGTCACTTCTTTCATGGGGTGGCCGCCTGTATTTTTTGCGATTATTGATTGTTGCTTACGACTTCTTGAGTTTGCTGCACTTTGATGCCTAAGAACTCGTCGCCCTCGCCATAGTCACCTGCACCAGTCTTGAAGAAGCGCATAAAGCCTTATTCGTCAGGCTGTTGTCCGTCGTGCGCCTTCCATGCACATTCTGTAATCTTCATATCCGTGAAGACTGCCTTGAAAGAGGACTCTTCGGGTGAGCAGGCATAGATGCCGAAACTGATTTCGTCCGCACCTTCATACATGTGGCAGATGCGCATCTGACTGAAGTCTACACCGTCTGCAGAACACTCGATGCAGTAGTCGTCCTCACGGCGCGAGAACCGATACCACATGGTCTTCACGTCAGCAGGAATAGCCGTCGTAGCCCAGTCGGAGTAGCCCTTGTTGGTAGCCACGGTGCCCAGGTGCTGAAACTCCTGGTTCTCATACTCTACAGAGCCCTTCAGCCAGTTCTCACTATTCAGATACATCACGATGCCGCACTGGTCAAACCGCTGATGGCTCTGCGTGAAGTCGGTCTTCACCACAAAACTGAAGAACTTCTCACGGGTCTTCATCTGCAACACTGGCGCATTGTCGTTCTGGAAGTGATAGTACGTGCGTTGCCACAGGTCGGTATGGGGAGCAGTCGTGATGATGATGCTATCACCCTTCACCTCAAACCCTGCTGGCTCTCTTGTCCATTGCAGGCTGTTCAAGTCAATCTGACCACCATTGGCCAGTGCCACCTTTACATTGTCCACGAAATCCATATTCATTTCTTTGTTGTTCTGTTGCTTGCATGCGGTGAGCATGAAGCAGATGCCCAATAGGGTGAAAACTATTTTACGCATATCTGTATATTTTTTTATGATTGTCAATGGTCTCATTTCTTATTCGTTTATCACCTCAATATAAAAACTGAACGGACGGAAACCATCGTTGCAACTGATCATTGCACTCATCGGGTTCTTCATCCAGCCGTCATAGAAATTACCTTCGCCACGGGCCAGCGATTCCACGAACTCTCGCATGGAATACCAGGCCGCCGGACACATCCCCTCAGGGCATTTGCCGTCGATGGAAGCCCACTGCTGTCCCTCCACCACATCGCAAGTATGCTCGATGGGGTTCTCAAACTTCGCCATCAGGTCTGGGTAGACCGTTTGCCGTATGGCTGTTATTCGTACCTTGTTCATTTCGTATTCCTGTTTTAACTCAGCCCAAGCCTCGCTATTTCTGCTGCAAAATTAAGCAAAAAATGGCAATAATATACAGAAATACATCTTTTTCTTGCTATTGACATGTAACATTTCTGCTTTGCAGATACTATATTTACGAAAAGCATCATACCATCATAACACCAAAACAACTTGTTTTGGTTCCTAAAAGTATATCTTTTAATGTTGTGGAGACCATCCCTACGAGACCAAAACAACTTGTTTTGCTTTTGCAGAGATCGTTCCTATTCTGGGTACTCCCTATCTTTAAGCATCTAAACTGCCATTAAAAGACCAGTCAAACCAGTTGATGATGGTATATGATGCTTTTGTTAAAAGGGTCATATGGTTAAATCTTTCATTATCAGCAAGTCCAAATAGCACCACTTTTGCGATGATTTCTTTGGATAGGCATAAAAAACGCCACGACGGACGGCCTATAATATAATAATGTGGAGAAACAACGAGCGGGAACTGAGGCCGAAGATGTCGGCGCAGGTTCCCGCTCTTTTTATTCGTCAATAGTCACTCGGTTCCTCGATATATTTTCTGATTTCTTCAGCCCATCTGTCGTATGATTCGGGAAACAGGTGAATCCCGTCGCGCGTTAATTCTGTTGGCATAATACCATTTACGGCATACAATCTATACAAATCTACGTAAATGCAGCCCTTTTGTCCTGCTACTATTCTTATGATATCATTACATTTTGCTATTTTTTCCTTGTTGAACAACTTTCCATCCTTCATAGAAGGATTTACTGGCAAAATACTTTGAAGATAAATCTTTGCATTAGGAACTACCTGTTTGATAGAATCGACCATTGTGACATATTTCTCGGTGAAAACCTGCTCAGTTTGGATATATAGACCGTTAATGCCAGCCATCACAAAGACTTTTTCCGGATTAACGGCCTTGATTTGATTAACACGGAGTAACATGCCGTCTAAGTTGTCTCCTGGATAGCCGAGATTGCAGATGGTCACGTTGGGGAAGTATTTCTCGAAAGAACTACCCCTTGTGATGGAGTTGCCAAAGAACACAACATCCACATCAAGATGCAATTTCTCAAGTGTATTTGTCCATCCTTGAATACACCAATAATCTCCTCGCTTTTGGGGATCTGTCTTCATAATCCCCATACGTTCCAACTTGCTTGTTATATAGTTCGTCTTCACGCAACCTATGAAGATAACAAGCGCAAGCAGAAATACATTTCCGATAGCAGAAATCCATAATAAACAATTTCTTAGTCCTATTTTTTTCATTGATAGAAAGACATTACGTCCGCCAAACACCCAGAATCGGACTGGTTAAATTGTTACTTCGGTAACTACAAAAGAAAAGCGGGGTATCTGGCTTCTGCTCGTCCGCGATTCGAGGCCTTCCACAGCCTATGGTAGTGAACAGAGCAGAGTGATACCCACGCCGTTGGTATATATTTACGCCCCTAAAAGCGTGCGTGAGGGCATAGTTAGCCCCCGGCACGCTAACGGGACGGTATATACCTACCCGTAGCATCTACTTCTGCATTGTTTCGACTACCATTCGTTTGTGGAAGTTTCGAATCGCCAAAACAAAGCGTCAGCGACGCATTTTCAAAATGTAGTGCTCCCTCCCTGTAGCCGCTCCGACATCTTGCGAAGTCGGCTCGGCGTGAGTAAAGCGTTGGCAAAATTACACAAATTATCCGAAATTGCAGCAGGAAAAGAGAAAAATATTATGAAACACGAAGAAATAAGTTGTAATACGATTCTGTATCTTGCCAAAAATCGTCCTATTGATGCATTGTCTTCATAGCAAGATAATCTGCATTATCCTATATATTACACGGTGGATGATGAAATATTTAGGCGTTTATTACTTATTTTGCATTTTTAGCAGTTGTCTGACTGTATCGGTGATATTCCGTGTGGCCACCTCTTTGCGCATGGCTTCTTCAAGAGGGATACCTTCTGGATTTATACACTCGACATGAGCAAAGCCTGCCTTCAGGAGGTATTCTTTATCGCTGATTCGTCCTGCTATCAGACAGACAGGTACATCGCCTGACTGCTGCAGGATTCCCATTGGAAGTTTGCCCATCAGTGTCTGGCGGTCAGCAGAGCCTTCGCCTGTGATAACAAGGTCGGCATCCTTGATAATCTCACTGAAATTGATGGTGTCGAGCAACAACTCAATGCCTGGTTTGCACTCGGCATTCAGATATTGCAGGAAGGCGTAGCCCAAGCCGCCAGCGGCTCCTGCGCCCGCTGCCTCCGAACGGTCGTAGCCGAAGTGTTTGGCAGAGACTTCCGCGAACTTACGTGCACGTTCATCCAATTGTTGTATCATATCGGGTGTAGCCCCCTTGACCTTCGGTCGAGTTTGCTCACGCTCGGAAGTCTGAACAAGTTCCGACTCCTCTCGCTGAATCGCAAACTTTTGTGGCGCAAACACGTGGGCTGCACCGTTTTCGCCATATAGCGGATTCTTGACATCAGAGGCGATGGTAAAACGGACTTGCTTCAACGCCTCGATGTCATCCCAAGTGCCATTCTTTGTAAATGTGTCTTTGAGTGCCCGAAGCATGCCGATTCCGGCATCGCTGGTGGCGCTGCCGCCAAGTCCCACAATGATGTGCTTAGCGCCTTTCCGCACGGCATCAGCCACCAACTGACCTGTGCCGTAACTGGTAGCCACCATCGGATTACGCTCTTCATTGGTAAGTAGCGTCAGACCGCTGGCTTGTGCGATTTCTATCACGGCCAGTTCATCCCGCAGCAGATACTTGGCAGAGATGGGGCGCATCAATGGATCTCGCACCGTCACCTCTATCTGCTCACCACCGATAGCCGAGTGGAAAGCATCCAAGAAGCCTTCGCCGCCATCGCTGACGGGCACTTGCACAATCTCGGCCATTTCCGCTGGCACGCCTTCCCGCAGCCTTTCAGACAGAATGCTCCTGATGCCATCCGCTGCAGCCTGATTCGCCTCCTTGGAGGTCAGGCAACCCTTGAATGAGTCAATCGCTACAATAATCTTCTGAGCCTTGCTTGCGATGTGCATGTTAAGCGATTATTGATTGTAGCGGTTCTCAATTTCCTCCCAGTTGATAATCTGCCAAAGGGCAGTCAGATGGTCAGGACGGCGGTTCTGGTAGTCGAGATAGTAGGCATGCTCCCAGACATCGAAGGTCAGCAGGGGCTTCAGTCCGCGCTGCACAGGGTTGGCGGCATTTGTCTCCTGCGTGATGACGAGTTTGCCGTCCTTATCTGCCGACAGCCACACCCAGCCGGAGCCGAAAAGCGTGGCACCTTTCTTCTGGAACTCCTCCTTGAAAGCCTCGAACGAGCCGAAGTCTCTTGCGATGGCCTTGGCCATCTTTCCTGTGGGCTGATTGTTCTCCTTGGGCGTAGCAAACTGGCCGAAGTACAACTCGTGGTTCAGAATCTGTCCGGCATTGTTCAGGATGCCGCCCTCTCCCTTCACTACGATCTCCTCTAATGGCAGACCAGCCAACGGACTATTCTCTAACAGTCCATTGAGATTATTCACATACGCCAGAAGGTGCTTCCCGTGATGGAATCCAATCGTCTCCTTGCTAATCACTGGCTCTAAAGCATCGGCCTCATAAGGCAGTGCCATCAGTTCAAATTTTCCGTTTGCCATAGGTCTTTATTAATAGGTGAATACTTTTCGGCAAAGATACGAATAATTATCGAGAAATCCATGATATTTGGCAGAAAAGTTGTCTAATAGATAAGCATTTGGTCTAGTTTCTCCCAGAATCCTGCCATATTGATTGTGATGGCTGTTGAAGGTTCTGGCTCGTGGGCAATGTAGCCCGTGGCTTCATAATAGTGCTGGCGCAGTTGACTGATGGCGTCGGCACACTTCAGCGTGGCGATGGACTGGGTATAGTAGGTCATCAGCGTCGGGTAGAGGTGAGTGAAATCATTGTAGATCTGTTGGGCCATGTGTTGATGCTGCTCGTCAAGGCGAAGTTGCTCTCCACAGAGCAGACGCTGGCGAAACTTGGACAGATTATGCTTCATGCGGTGAACCATGACGCGGTAGGACAGATGGGTCATCCCCAGGGCGGTGGCCATTTCCCGATCAGGCAGGGCCTTCTGCTTGTTGAGTATGGTGAGCAGCGAACGAAGGAAGATGAAACGACCGCGAGGAAAGAACACTTGATGGGCGTAGGCAATCAACTGGGAGGCGACGAATAGTTTCTGTTCGTCGGTAATCAGAGAGTTGGGAACGTCATTCGAGGCATGACGGTCCGGGTCGATTGACAGGTAAGTCTCTTCCGCCTTTGCCCTATTGCTGAGATAATTGCGAAAGGTGTTCAACAGCCACGTTTCGAATGAGTCCTTGTTCTTAATGCGCTGAAACGACTGATAGGGAGTGCGGTTCTGACCGTTATTGCCCTCGCGAAGATAGAGAAAGAAGTCTTCGATGATATCTTCAAAACTGTCGAGCAGTTGGCGATGAAACACCTCATAATGTTCACCCAACTGACGGTTCAGACGCTGGCGGAGCAAGTAGTACATGGCTTCATCACTGTTGTCATCATGAGCGAGAATGATATCGATGAAGTCGGGTAGGGGAATGCCGGCGAAGGGACTGGTCTTGACAACGTAGTCGTTCTGAAATCGTTCTGTGGGAACAGCCATCCACTGCTTGCGCTCAGCCTCCGGTAGTTTCTCGATGGCATAGCGGAGCATGGTGCGAGGCATTACGTGGGCGTGCTGGCGGAGAAAGTCGCGAAGGAGGTCGAGATGTTTCTTACCCATCTCACGGAGCATCCAGCCGACAGCCTTGTGCATTAGGTCGTGGGGATGATGCAGATGGATTTCGGCATAGCGCAGACACCACGCCGGGGCGCCATGATGCGAGGGATACCACGTGCAGACGATGCTCATGCGCTGCTTCCATAGACATGGGCTTTTGGCTAAGGAGTCGAGAACATTCCGCTTGTAGTCGGTATCGCCAAGTGCAGATCGCAACATCAGCCAGTGTCCCAGAATCTTATAGACCGACAAGTCCACCAAGTCCCAGTTGTTGGCTTGCTCGGCATATTGCAGGTAGAGCGTCACGATTTCATCGCGCTTCTTGATGGTCTGCTCGTCATACTCCAGTCGTTTTGAGGCCAGTCGTTCAAACTGATCGACAAGAATCAGGAAACCGCAAAGTCGAACCTCATGCCAGCGGGACATCAGTAACTCAGGGATTTCGCCCAGCGGGAAGTCTTTGCTTGCTGCCCTAACGACTTCTCGAGTCTGCGGCACTTTGATGCCTAAGAACTCATCGCCCTCACCATAATCACCTGCCCCAGTCTTGAAGAACCGCATCAAGCCCAGCCGCTGCTCTTCGTCTTGCAGCGATTCCATGTATTCGATAGTCTCCGATGCCCTTGTCATTCTTTAATTATTGTTTATGTACGTGTCTGCAAAGATAGCTAGTTTTTCTGTAAAATAGATTAAGAATTACACATTTTCTTCTTTTATCGTATAACTTTTTCGATTATTTCTGTAGTAAATCGTACCTTTGTGGCGACTAAAGGGTAGAATTTGAACAAAAACATCGAGATAATGAACCCGAACGAACACGATTTTGAACAACTGGTGCGGACGCATAAGGCCACCATCTATACCGTCTGCTATATGTTCAGCAAGGATCAGGACGAGGTGGCCGACCTGTTCCAGGAGTGCCTCATCAACCTGTGGCGCAGTTGGCCGAACTTCGAGGGACGCAGCGACGTGCGGACGTGGATTTACCGCATCAGCCTGAACGTCTGCGTCAGCCTTGACCGCAAGCGCCGCCGTCACCCGACCATCCCACTGACAATGGACATCAACCCCTACGAGGAGGACAACCAGAACTCGCGCCAGATGGAGATTCTGCGCCACCGCATCAACCAATTGCCACCTATCGACCGTGCCCTCGTGCTGATGTGGCTGGAGAACATGAGTTACGACGAAATTGGTGCCGTCATTGGCATCTCGGCCAAGAACGTCAGCGTGCGACTGGTGCGCATCAAAGAACAACTGAAACGAATGAAATAAAACAAGTCGTAGATTCCGGAACTACAAAGTATTCACCCAAATAAAAAAACGTACAATTATGGAAACTCAGACAAATAATATCCCCGTGAACGAAGTAGACGAACTCCGTCAGCAGTTGGCACTCTTTAAGCAGCGCCTGAATCAGCAGGAAATCGTCAACGACCGACTCTTGCGCCTCACGATGAATGCGCGACTGAGCATCTTCACCAAGACCAGCGTCATCATGGATGCCATCGGCCTGCTCTGCATGCCCATCATCCTCATTGGACTCCATGCGATTGGTGTGCCCTGGTACATCGGTGCCTTCATATTGCTGATGGTCATCGTAGAACTCGTATACAACATCGCCGCCCATCGCCGGCTTCAACGGCTCTTCACCGAGGGCAACGACCTGCTGACCGTACGTCGCGGACTGCTCCACTTCAAACGGACGGAACGCCTGTGGACACTCATCGCCGTGCCGCTCGTCATCGTCTGGTTGCTCGCCTTCTATTGGCAACAGGGCATCTTCACCGGTGAGCTGACGGGTTCTGCCGCTGCTGGTCTGGTCACTTCAGCCATTGGAGCCTTCTTCGGCCTGCTGTTCTGCTTCGGCTTCTATGCCTGGGAGATGCACCGCGTGAACCTCTCCATCCGCGAGATTGACGAACTCTCTGCAGAATAGTCTAATCAAACATAAATATCTCTCTCGTTGATGCAGTGCTGGCCGTGAGGCTGGCGCTGCTAAATTTATCGCTTCTACAGGTTTTCTCCTCTTGTGTATGATATGGTTCGGAAGGAGTCGTATGTCGACCAATTGGAAGTTGATTAATGAATGCCGCCTGTCGTTGTAGAGTATCCGCACGATGCGGTTCTGGATGATATACGTTCTGGTATTGATGACGTAACAACCAGTGGCTCTACGCTTAGCGAGATTCTGCGTACCCTCCGTATCCTCAACGAAGACAACGAAATCACAATCTTTAGTCTGATAGGCAGACGAGATTTGATGGCTGAGGCTATATGATAGAGGTTATCCAAATAGTTTCCCTACGATGTCGAGCAGATTGCGGACGGTCTGCTTGTCTGGAACGGGTATCTTCAGGGACGTCTGGCCCGTTTCGGCATCAATCTCAATCAGCGAGTTGACGAGTTGTTCAGTGGCTTCGGGCGATTTCAGCGTGGCGGCAAGACCGCTGAGGAAGGACGCACCTTGGGCAATGAGGTCCTTGGGTGTCGTGGGAACTTGTGGATTCTGTGGTTCGGAATCGGACTGTGCTGGCAAAGTAGGTTGGGATTGAGCGGACGATTGGTGCTTACCATCGGACGATTGGTTCTTACCATCGTCTTCTCGCGGGGCCTCAGTTTCTGTGATGTATTCTTCTGTGGACGTTCCTGCCGTGTCTGTCCCTGTTGAAGCCTGTTCTGTTGTTTCTTCTGTAGCAACTTGTTGCCCTGCAGGCTTCTCTGTCTCTTCCACCATTTCGCCGAGTGTATCCATCATCTGACTGAACTTCGAGCCTTCGCTGAGGAAGATGGTGTCCTGCCCGTTGTCGAGCACACCCTCGAACATCGCTGACTTGAAGCGAAGTTTGTCGAGCATCTGCTCTTCTATGGTTCCTGCTGATACCAAGTTGATTACCTGTACGTTGCGCTGCTGACCTAAACGATAGATGCGGGCGATGCGCTGCTCCAAAACGGCAGGGTTCCAAGGGAGATCGAGATTGATGACGGTGGCTGCCGACTGGAGGTTCAGACCTGTGGAACCGGCATCGGTAGAGAGGAAAACTCGGCTGTCAGGGTTGTCGGCAAAGTTGGTAATCAACCTTCCGCGAGCCTCCGAAGGTACACCGCCGTGCAGGTATTCGAAACCTATTTCGCGCTTCTCCAACTCATGTGCGATAAGGCGTGTCATACGCTCCCATTGGCTGAATACGACGACTTTCTCGCCTTCTGTCTCTATCAGGGAAGTGATGATGTTCAACGCTTCGTCTACCTTCGTGTCGTTGCGTGTCTTCTGGTCGAGGATATACGTGCTGTCGCAGAGCATGCGCATCTGCGAGAGACAGAGCAACAATCGGTTGCGGTCTTTCTCTGAGAGGAAATGCATACGTCGCCACTTCAAGACGATTTGCCTGACGACACTTCTCAACTCTTCGTGCTGCTCTCGTTGCTCCTTGGTCATCGGCACAAAGAGAATCTTGTCCTGACGTTTCGGCATCTGCAAGGCTACCTCCTTCTTGGTGCGTCGAATCAGTCGTTGGCGAGCCATCTCGCCCACCTTGTTCAGGTTCTTGTAGCCCAACACCTTGCCCGTCTCGTCGCTCACGATGCACTCGGCCTTGAACTTCCAGAACGGGCCGAGGCAGAAGTTGTCGGCAAACTCCATCACGGAGTAGAGTTCTTCTAACTTATTCTCCAAAGGCGTGCCGGAAAGAATCACCGCATATTGAGACACCACGCGGCGCATGGCCATCGAAATCTGCGTGTTCCAGTTCTTCAGTCGCTGCACTTCGTCCATGATGAGCAGGTCGGTCTCCAACTTGCCCAGAATCTTGATGTCGTTGCAAGCACTGTTGTAGGAGATGATTTTATAAGGTACGTCCAGTTGATATTGGTTGATGCGCTTGTGGTGCAGTCCCTCGATGACGTGAACCTGCTGACCCGTGAATCGCTCAATTTCGCGTTTCCATTGGTATTTCAGCGAAGTTGGGCAGACGATGAGCGCCGACTGTATCAACTTTTCCTTGCGCATCAGTTCGGCAGTACCGATAGCCTGAATGGTCTTTCCCAAACCCATTTCGTCGGCAATAATGCTCCTGCCTTTAGAGAAGGCGAATCGGATGCCTTCTTTCTGATAAGGATAGAGTGGGGTGGTGAGTAGTTGGTCGAGCATCTCGTCTGTATAGCAGTGCAGAATGTGCTTGCGGAACTGCGTTTCCCGCTTGTCGATGATGAAGTCGATGGCATCCTGATAGAAGCGGAAGTTGTCGCTGATGGCAATGGCTTGCTTGGCAAACTCATCCACCTTCTGGTAGGCATCCTCCAGCATCACGCCATCGCGGTCGAAATACTTCTGTGCCAACTGCTGATATTCCTCTCTGTGGTCAGAGCCGATACGAATGCAGACCTTTCTCGCATCGCCAGCCTCACCGGCCATGCCTTCCGTAGGCAAATACTTCAGATAGACCGACGTATAGGGCGGAATCTCCTGATGAACGCGTACCCTTCTGTTGCCGTTATGCCACAGTTTGACAGCCTCCAGATGCTTGCAAGTGCCCAGTTGCGCCGTCTTGAAGTCGAAGCACGAGCAGTAGTTCCATTCGCTCTTGGCACCACGATACACCACCTTATATTCCTGTTTCGTCTTGGGACTCTTCACGCTGTACTCTCCAGGCTGCAACTTGTCGTCGACGCACGAGATACCGAAATGCTCTTCTTGGGCAATCTGTTTGCGTAGCGCAATCTGCCACTCGGTCAGCGACATCCCTTCAGGTTTCACTATCCACGAAATCTTCGTCCGCTTCGTCGTCTTTTTAGCAGTTCCCGCCTTTTTCGTCGTTCTTTTCTTATCTGTTGTATCTGTCTGTTTCTTCGCCATTGTCTATACCGTTTTAAGTTTTACAGTTGCAAAGGTAGTCATTTTTTAGCAGAATAACGCTAAAAAAGCATAATTATTCTTCTCCCAGCGTGGGAATTGTTGCATAGTTAGGCAGCAAATATCCATTAGTAAAGCAAGCCAAAGAGCCAAAGGGGTATTTTTTCCCCATGTCCGATGTCGATGCCATCGCTGACAACGTAACTGTTCTCAATACCCTTTATTTGTTTAAATCCCTTGTTCTTTCCACCCACTTCAAAAAGCCATCTGCCATCTACGACCAAATCTCCCTGACAGGGCATTGAGAGTTTGTGGCCTACGCCTACCTGCGATGCAAAATATGTCTCCCGCATAGTCCCGTCTTCTACATGTGGCGTTAGACAATGCTTCAGGTTGGTATTGTAAAACAACACCTTCTCCGGCTTTGTCAACATGTTCATTCCGCTGTCGGCACCATAGAGCCGGCGCACCAATGCAGCCTTGTCCATCAAGTCGATAAGTTTCAGTACGTTGTTGCGTGAAGCCTGAAGCGTAGTGCAGAGCCCAGAGATGTTCAAGGTATATGGAGAACTCTCTGCGAGAACTGCCAGCAACTGCTTTGCCTTATAAACAGAATCATACTCAATATTGCTCACCGCGGGTATTTCACTGGTGACAATAGTTTCTATCACCTGTTGAAGTCGGTCGAGGAACCCGTCGCCTTCCTCCCGATAGAAAGGATAATAGCCTGTTTCAAGATATTTCTCGAAATGCTGCAGCACCTTCACCTTTGCCGTTATTTGCGATGCCTGCATGAAATGATCCTTCAAGATGGTCTCCAACGAAAGCACTGGCAACTCGGCCACATGTTCCAATTGCAAGTATTCCCTAAACGATAGTCCCTCAAGAGTGTATTGCCTATGGCGACGAGAGAGATCACCCATCAGCGATTCCTCCAGTTTTAACATCGAAGAGCCAGTCACCACAAGATGTAACTGAGGATAGGAATCGTAGATGTTCTTGATTTCTTGCTGCCATCCCTTGTACTTATGTACCTCATCCAGAAACAGGTGGGTACCACCATGCGTATAGTGGTATTCTGCCAAGTCAAGCACCGTGTGGTTGGCAAACCAGATATGGTCAAGCGACGCGTACAAGGCCTTCTGTTTATCCTCGAAAGTTCGCAGGATGTGCTGAAGGAGCATTGTTGTCTTGCCGACACCCTTTGCCCCTTTGATGACTATCAACCTGTTATCCCAGTTTATCTTCTCATAAAGATACCTGGTAAAACTCAAATCAGTCTCAGCCAGCAGGCGGCCATAAGTCTTAAACAATCTATCCATTTGCAGAAAGAATATGAAACATGCCGCAAAGATACATATTTTACTTTAGAAAAACAAATTTTAGACGTGTTTTTAACTTTAGAAAGTAAAATTGCTGTCTTGTGAACTGTAACTTGTAGCATTTTGTTTGAGTTTCAATTATTTTCCAAATAGCACCACTTTTGTGATGATTTCTTTGATTAGGCATAGAAAAAGACCGCCACGACGGACGGCCATTATTAAATTTGGAGAAACAAAGGACGGGAACAGTGACCAAGGATGTTGGCACGGATTCCTACTCTCATTTGACTGATTATTTAAAAGGATATATAAAAATTGTCCTTACAGAAAATATATTTGCTAATGCCAATCTTGTCACATACCCAAGCACTGAAAAGACAGCATATGATTACAAAGATTAATGCAACTATGACGAAAGAAATAGCCGTGGGGTCAAAACTGAAATATGGGCCAGCCATTTTTGTTACGACCGTAAAGATAGGAGAGAAGACAACGATAGCAAAAGAATTCTTACCTAAATAATATAAGAACCTCTTGGCATTATCAGGACAATAGTTGAATAAAGCAAGCAATAGACTAATAACTAATATTGTAATTGCCACGCCTGCCAGAGCCCCCCTATGATAATTGTCACTTGAAGCAAATAATATACACAAAGGCAAAAATGCAAGCAAAGACGGGGTTATCATCTCCATGAAACTTTTACCGCATCTGAGAATATAGACACCTATTAGAAAATAAATCACGTTACTCCAACTAAAACCTGCAACAACAAGTGTTAACCCATATAGAGTAAATCCTGTCAAAATTAAAGCCGTCATTCCCTTTAGTTTAAAAACATAATAAACAAAATAGTAAACAATAGTGCAAATGACAAGTGTATGAATGTACCAATATGGTCCTGTTGGATGTTCGGCAATTCTATCGACGAAACTTAAGACAGTTAGATTGTCTATTGAATTGGACGTATGCATTGCTTTTCCTAAGAAGAAAACCATAAGTATGTAAATAGCTTCAAAAATCACGTAAGGAACAATGAGCCTCAGCATGCCACGTCCAAATGTTTTACCATCCTTTTCAATATTTGCCAAATAGCCTGAGATAATAAGGAAAGCTGACATGTGAAAAGTGTAAACTGCTTTACGTAACATTGGATACGCCTGTTCAACCAACGCAAGATGGAACGTAACCATCAAAAGAATAAAAATGCCCTTCAAATAATCCAACTGGAGAATTCTTTCTTTCATACTATTGCAAGTATGTCCGCCAAACACCCCGAATCGGACTGGTTAAATTTTTACATTGGTGACTACAAAAGAAAAGCGGGGTATCTGGCTTCTGCTCGTTCGCAATTCGAGGCCTACCACAGCCTATAGGAGTAAACGAGACAGAGTGATACCCACGCCGTTGGTATATAATTTACGCCCGTAAAAGCGTGCGTGAGGGCACAGTTTGCCCTCGGCACGCCAACGGGACGGTATATACCTACCCGCAGCATCTACCTCTGCTATGTTCTTGACCCTATATTCTTTTGTGGTAATTTCGAATTGCCAAAAACAAAGCGTCAGCGACGCATTCTCAAAATGTAGTGCTCCCTCCCTATAGCCGCTCCGACATCTTACGAAGTCGGCTCGGCGTGAGTAAAGCGATGGCAAAATTACACAAATTATCCGAAATCGCAGCAGAAAAAGACAAAAATATTAAAAAACACGGAGAAAAAAGTTGTAATGAAGGCTGAGACTATATGATAGAGGTGACTGTCAATCTTATTAGATTTAGAAATTCTGAAATTGCCACCAGTCTGTTAAAATTCCTGTTTTATAAGTATCCGTAGCCATTTGAAGAATAATGATCGATTTGGCTTTGTTAATCTGAGTCGCCTCTTCTCTCTACCCATAGAATCTTGGTAAACTACCAGAACGGATTTCTTCAGGTTTACCGCTTGCCAAGGCTTAGCCTCACATCCTGAATTCAACAGAATGAATTCTTCTGCTCCAGATTTCTTCCTAATACAAACCGACAATCCTTCCTGACTTGGAACGATAAATGCACGTTTGCAGGCTTTCATTTCTGCTCTTGTAAATGGACGTGATGAAATTTGTCGAAAGTCACCTTCGTGAATGATGGCATGAGAGTCTGCTACATAATGACTTCCCGAAGGAATGATGATGCCTGCGATAAGTTTATGGTGGCGACCTTCATATTCCAACCCGATGGAAAGTGTGAGATACAAATCATTCAATGTATTGATAGCATCGGGATGTTGAGCAACGAGATCGTAGAACGTCGGATCGGTGACGGAGAAATCGTACGTTACTCCGTTATATGAGAACGTCATACGATATTTGGCCCGATTCTTCGTAGGGTCTTCGACGAACTTAAACCCGTCAGGATGAATTAACATCAGCGAGTAGTCGCCTTGTGCATAGACTTCAGGAGAAAAGCGCAAGTCTGTGCTATAGAATATTTCGTGATGCGTTTTGTCCTCGAACGACCTGAGCACTTCGCTTGATGGATGAATCATACCGGCAGAAGACATTTGTGAGAAGAATACATCCTCACTATGAGACTGATGCGGACAAGGCTCTACATCGGTCAACTTCACCACAGCATATATAGGAATGAAACGAGCATCACTCTCCGTTATCTCTCCGTATTCAGTATTCCTGTCGATAGGAAGAATCCATCTGGGTGAACCATTAGTATGACAATGCACAGACCAATGGTCATTGGCATGCGAGCCCAGCACGAAGTTAGCCTTATAGTATGAGAAAAGCAGAAATATTACATGTAAAAATGATGTTTTTTTCTTCATTTTGACGCTTTTTCCAAATAAATGACTAACTTTGTCAGCCTAAAAGACAAATAACTATGGTAAAGATGAAGAAAAAGGAACCGCAGACATTGGTGGAACTGATGCAAGACACCGTTGTGGAAGATTTGTTGTTGAACGCAGAAGTGCTCGGATTCAATGATAATGGCGAGATGGACAGGATGAAGCCCTACCAGATGAAACAATATCTGGCCAAACAGATACTGCAGAACCCTGTTCAAGTGCTCAACCGCATGTCAGTGGAAGACCTTGTACTCATGCAGCAACTGGTAGATGCCGGTCCGGGAATGAGTGCCGTCTATTTTATGAACGGTGCCGTGCCTCCCTGTGTGATGCTTGGACTGATAGACTGTAGCAGTAATCTTGAAGAGCGCAAGGACTATTATACGATGACCGATGACCTACGGGAAGCCATCCGCCCTCACTTGGAACAGGCGAAAAATGACTTCGAGAATAAGTTTCGTTTCTATGTCGAGAGTCTGCTACTGGGTATGCTGAATATCTATGGATGCTGTACGGAGACGCAGTTGAAGACCATGCTGAAAGAACTCCTCGAGTTGGAGGATGACGGCAGCGGTGTGTTTGAATACATCTATCTACAGTCGGCAGCACTCCAGTTGTGCTGTTACGACTATGAAGAATACGAGGAGACGATGTATGCATCGCCCTTTATCTTCACCATTGACAGTGTGCTCATAGAACGTGATGAACATCCGGAGATCAAGCAGTTGAAACCTTTCGACAAGGACGAAGTGAAAGAGGCTGGTGGTATGCCAACACCGACATTGCCCAATGCCTTCGACGACAAACTGATAAATGCTTTCCAAACCAACCTTGACATGACTGAGCAAGAAGCCATACTGATGGAGTTCTCCGTCTGGCAACTGCTGCAAAACATGGACGGTCCGGCAGAAGTTATCCAGCATCTGTTGAAGAAAGATCAGCGAGTCATGCAGGTGATGCCAATTCTTGTGGATTACCTGAACCATGCTCCGCAATGGCGCTTCAGTGGTTATAGCGCTGACGACCTCTCGAAACTGCGGGAGAAGATGGAGTATAACTAAACTCTTATGAACGTAAGTTAGG
This sequence comes from Prevotella sp., assembly GCA_017458125.1. GTDB lineage: Bacteria > Bacteroidota > Bacteroidia > Bacteroidales > Bacteroidaceae > Prevotella. Next base: position 12,709 of record JAFTGB010000007.1, on the reverse strand, counting down.
ACCTGATATTATGGCACAGACATTTGGAAAGACATGGTGGGGCGGTGAATGGCTGAAGGCCCTGACCCACATTGACTACGCAAACCGCATTCCGCGTGGTTCGGCATACGCCAGAAAGGGCGCGGTGAGGAGTATCGAAGTGAAGGGTAACATTATATTCGCGAAAGTGAGCGGAAGTCGTCCAACTCCCTACAGAGTGACCATCAAAGTACCTGCCTTCTCGCAGACAGGGATAGACCGGCTGATGGAGAAGTTGATGCATCAATCGGCACTCATCTCAAAGTTGCTCAACCGCGAGTTGGATCCGGAAATCCTGCAAATTTGCAAGCATCTGGGATTACTGGTCTTCCCACAACGTTGGAACGACCTTGATATGTCGTGCTCCTGTCCCGACTGGGCTGTGCCGTGCAAGCATCTGGCAGCGGTCATCTACATGATGAGCCGCGAGATAGACAACGACCCGTTCCTGGTGTTCTCGATGCATGGAGTCGATTTGTTGGAGGAACTGAAGAAACGTGGTGTGGGCATCGAAAAACAGGAAGTGATGGACGTACCTGAAATGGCATCGCTATTTGTGAAGCGTATGCCGAAAGAGATTGACCACACGCTGCCGGAGTTCCACCGCATAGATTTCTCGAGGTTGCACGACATAGCGGAGCCGCTGGCCAATATTCTGCCAAAAGAACCCGTCTTCTGTCCGAACGGCGACTTCCAGAAATCATATCAGACCGAGATGGTGCGCATGGCGAAGAATGCCCGCAGGATTCTCGATGGAAAAACGGACTTGCAATTGCCTCCGACAAGTTTCCCACGATGTGACCTTCACCGCGACGATGAGCTTTGTTTTAGCATGGATGCTGACATGGTAGTCATACCTGGATATGTGTTCCAGGGTACGCCAGACTCCCGTCCACGACCATTAGGCGACGAACTGTTGACGGCTCTGTACCGTCTGCCCGACGACTATCTGGCTGACTATCACCCGACAGTGGCGGCAATGCACCAGGCTCTGCTGTGTGCGCTGCATCTGCTGGCCAACGGCGCCATAGTGCCTCAGATTGTCCGGCTGAAGTCAGGTGCCTTTGCCATGCGCTGGCTACCGGCAACTATAGACCATGAGGTGGTACAGGTGATGACGGCTCTTGATGGTATTTTGCCCCAAACGTTGATGACGGCCCGTCTGCCAGACCGCAAACTGCCCATTGCGCTGAAAAACCAGACGGAGTGCATCGTATCTTATTTGCTCGACCGTCTGATTCCCGCCCTCTCAGCCTCTGCTGGCAGCGACCGTTTCAAGTCGCTGTTCTTCAAAGGTCAGGGTGACAGATTCAGTGGCGTTGGCGAGACGGCTATTCCTGGCAGCATCCGTTCCTGGCTCGACCGCTTCTTCCTGTCGCAGCGGCAGTACCGTCCGTCGCTGCTCATTGCAGAGGACGGTTTAGGAGGGTTTGCACTCGATGTGGCTATTGACCGCGGCGGTGAGGCCATACTGCTGAAAGACATCCTCACTGACAAGGCTTTCAAGAGCCAACGCTTCGCTATTCTAAAGGAACTCTCGCTGCTCTCATCGCTCATCCGTGGGCTGGAGCAATACATCAACCGCAGCGGTTCAACGCCCGTGATGTTCACATCTGGCGAGTTCGTGCCGTTCCTCTTCGAGGCCATTCCTGCCATTCGACTGCTTGGTGTGAAAGTGATGCTGCCCAAGTCCTTGCAAGAGTTGATACGTCCGCGTGTCAGCATGAAGATTTCAAAGAAGCAGACCGACGGGAAAACCTACCTTCGACTCGACCAGATGCTACAGTTTGACTGGCAGGTGGCGCTTGGCGACAAACTCGTAACGCCTGCTGAATTCGAGAAACTGACTCGCCGTGCCTTGGGACTCATCCGCTTTAAGCAGCAGTACATCTACGTCAGCGAGGCCGACATTGCCAAACTGACTAAGGCGTTTGAGGGTGCGCGTCCCATGTTGCCTACAGAAATGCTGCAAGCTGCTCTGACCGAGAGTTATGGTAGGGCACGTGTGGAACTATCCGACGAGGTGCGACAATTGATTCGCGAACTGACTGCACAGGCAGAGATACCCGTACCAGTTGACATCCACGCAACGCTTCGTCCCTATCAGGAACGGGGCTATTCGTGGATGTACCGCAACATGCGCATTGGCTTTGGCAGCATCATTGCCGACGATATGGGTCTCGGTAAGACGCTACAGGTTATCACCCTCTTGCAACGCATCAAGGACGACGGCCAACTTGCCGATAAGCGGGCGCTCATTGTTGTGCCCACAGGCCTCATTACCAACTGGCAGGCAGAACTGCAACGCTTTGCCCCCAGTCTCACTGTCTTCACCTATCATGGTCCGCAGCGTTCGCTGAAGCACTTCACCACAGCCACCGCGCCCAGCGACTCTTCCGCCGCGCGTCCCGACATCCTCCTCACTACCTACGGCGTGCTCCGTTCTGACATCACCAAACTGAAAAAACTCCCTTGGCGCGTTGCTATCATCGATGAGGCGCAGAACATCAAGAATGCCGATACCGCCCAGAGCAAAGCCGTCCGCAGCATTCCTGCCGACACCCACATCGCCATGAGTGGCACGCCCGTAGAGAACCGCCTGTCCGAATTCTGGAGCATCATGGACTTCTGCAACTGCGGTTACCTTGGTACGGCCAAGAGTTTCAAGGAAGACTTTTCCAACCCCATTCAGCGACAGGGCGACGAGCATGTGGCTGAGCGTTTCCGTCGCATCACCGCCCCCTTCCTCATGCGCCGTCTGAAGACCGACAAGACCATCATCAATGATTTGCCCGACAAGATTGAGCAGAACGAGTTGGCCCTGCTTACCGAAAGTCAGACCGCCCTTTACCACGAGACGCTGCAAAATGCCATGCAGGCAATTGAGGAAATCGAAGCCACCGACCAGCAGTCGCTCTTCAAACGTCAGGGACTCGTCCTCCAAATGATTCTCGCCCTCAAGCAAATTTGCAACCACCCGGCTCTTTTTCTGAAGAACGGCAACTTCAATCCTGAGTTATCCGGCAAGACCGAGATGCTACTCTCGCTCTTGGAGAGCATCGTCGAGAGTGGACAGAAGGTGCTCGTCTTTACACAGTTCCGCGAGATGGGCGATATGCTCTCGCAGATGATAGAACATCGTTTGGGCGAACGCCCCCTCTTCCTGCACGGCGGCTGTAGCATCAAACAACGACAGGAGATGGTGGACCGTTTCCAGAACAACCCCCGCACCGACCGCATCTTCCTCCTCTCGCTGAAAGCCGCAGGCACGGGACTCAACCTCACCGCTGCCAGCCACGTCATCCACTACGACCTTTGGTGGAACCCCGCTGTTGAAGCACAGGCCACCGACCGTGCCTATCGCATCGGTCAGCACCAGAACGTCCTCGTCCACCGCTTCATCACACAAAACACCTTTGAGGAGCGCATCAACCAGATGATTCAGGACAAGCGCCACCTTGCCAACCTCACCGTTGCTACTGGCGAGAGTTGGATAGGCAAACTGAGCAACAAGGAACTGCGGGAATTGTTCGGGTAAAAAGATGAAGAATGATTTTATAAGGATAGAGATTACCTCCAAAGCTTATCATTCCTCCTCATCTCCTTCCATCCTGCAGATGCGGTGAGTCTCTTTGCGTGCCTCTCTCCAGCGGGGGAAGTAGCGATCCATGAGGGCATGGAAGCGAGCGTTGTGACTGGGCTCTAACAGGTGGCAGAGTTCGTGGACGACGACGTGCTCGGCGCACCAGTCGGGCAGGAGTAGGAGGTAGGCGGAGAAGCAGATGGACTTGTCCTTGACGTTGCAGACGCCCCAGCGGGAAATCATGGCTTTGTAGTAGATGCGCGAGGGAGCGACGTGCATCTCCCTGGCGTGGCGTTCCAGCATCGGTTCTATCAGGGCTTTCAGTCGTTGGAGGGCTTCGTCGGCTTGGGCGCGCGTCTGCAAGGGCAGTTGATTGAAGAAGGCTGCACGCTTCGCCTGGTGCTCCTGCGTTTTCTTCCGCGCCTCGGCTATCCAGTCGCGGTGCTCATCAATAAACTTCATCACCTCGTCCTTAGGCATACCGATGGGTGCCGACACATGCACATCGCCGTTCTTCACGATGCGCATCGACAGCCGTCGCGTCCGCCTGTATGTCACTTGAACTATGTTCGAGTTCCTTCGCGACTCGGCAGAGCTCAAACTTGTTTGGCTCTGCTCTTGCTGCTCTGTCACTTGTATCGCCATGATTCAATGCGTTCTTTTAAATCTGACAGACTTCTCGGTTCCGTCGGGGCTGCGGAACTTGAATAGGGCTTCCTCGTCGTATCTATCCATCAACATGTAAGTGCAGACATCCGTGATGGGCATGCCGTTCACTTCTATCAGAAAGTCGCCCGTGCGAACGCCTTTCTGATAGGCGGCAGAGCCTTTGCGGACGACGGCTTTGAGCACTCCGAGCGTGTTGCCAGCCTCTGTGGAAATGAACGTGACGCTACCGGCCTCGCTGTTGCCCACCGTGATGTCCTGCTGGTCATGAGGCACAAACATGAACTGCTTCCGAGGCGCATCAATAATCAGTGAGGCATGCTTCAGCACGGCGCTCCCGACTCTCGAAGTCCTATGGGCGGTGGTGATGTAGAGGTCGTTGACGGGCAGTTCGTCTATCCGAATCTGGGGGAGGTGGAGGAACCGCCCGACGATGGTTTCGGCAGATAGACCATATAATCCCACGCTCGAATTGATGGTCGTGTCCGTCTGTATCGTCAGGTCGTCAAGAATCTTCTGTTTCTTGGGCGATTTCGCGAGCCAATGGTCCAACTGCTCCTGTGGCAGAGCGAGCCACGTGTTCAGCGCCCCCGTGTCAAACACCGTTTCCACCCATCCGATGGGCGTATCGACGTAAATCAACGGACGGAAAGCTGGGGCCCGCTTCATTCTGAATTTGGCCGTCGGAAGTCCCTTCTCCTCAGCAGCAAAGAACTTCTTCCGGTCGGTGACGATGAGCAGGCTGTCCTTCGTGTCCAACTTGAACGAGAGTCCTTTGCCAACGAGATTGAACCCCAGAACACCGTCAAACCTGTTGCAAGACACCATTCCCACGGCGCTTTCCACAATCGTCGGATAGTTCTCTATCAGGATACTGCCCATCCGCATCGTCGGAATCTGGTAGATAGTTTGCTTGCGAAACTCCTGGTTGATGTCTCCGATTGTCAGGCTGTCCGTCGTCATCCGTCTCATCCAGTCCTCTTGTCCGACCCATAGTCCGAGCGGCGAGCCGGTGTCGAACAGCAGGTTCCACGTTCGTCCTTCTATCTCGACGGGCACGACGACCGCCCCGTCCATCACCTTAATCTTGATGGTGTCTGCAAAGTCCCTCTTTGAGAACCTGACCGTCTCCGTCGCCTCTGTTACCAGGTTCTGGGCCGCAACGGATGTCACGACAAGCAAACATGCCGCAACGCTCCATATTCGTATCAGCTTCATCCAGTGCATTCTTTTATTTTGATATTACCAACCCCAGTTTGGCTGTAGGCGTTCTCCCTTTGTAAAAATTGCCGGCTGATTCTTCGTGATAAATCGGCTCATCCTGCTCTCGCATCCAATCCATCCCACGGAAAGACTTCTTGTTCCAAGTTCTGTTCCCCTCAGCATTGAGTGTCATATTAAGCGCAGGCACGAGACTTTGAGATTCGGAAACGGATGCCGTACTTATCCATTCAACGACAACGAAGATGCCTGTCTTAGGAAACGGTATAGGATGGTTGAGACGGATACCGTCTTTTCCGACTCTCTGGTTGCTTGGGCAAAGTATTCCACCGTCAATCAGGGATTCGTCTCTTGGTGCTCCAGTTTGGGTGTCTGGCAGGCGCAGGTCAAAACGGAGTGTGGCATAAATAGGAGACTTAATCGTTGTAAACGTCATCCAATGAGTGGAATAGTCAAGACTTGCCAGTATCGAGTGGATATAGGGCGCTTCCGTCCATGCGCTGTCGTACGGAATAAACAGCGCCATCTCAAAGCCGTTGGTGCCTCTGTGCGCTGTCTGCGTTTTCTCTTTTACCAGTCCTATTCGCTGTGTCTTTGTCCGTTTCGGTGTCTTCGCACTTACATTGACCTCGTCAAGAACGATGTTTTTCGGAATGAGTATAACGACCTGATTGCCAAAGTCAGACATAGAAATGTTTTTGGTTTCGTAACAGATATGCGACAGCTGCACCTGTTCAGTCCCTTCGGGCAAGACGATAATACCTGATTCGTCAGAATAGCCTCCCGTTCCTTGGCCCCAGTAGGCACTCACGTAGGGTACAGGCTCTTGTGTGACACTATCCTTGATAGTCACCTGCCACTGTGCCCCTGCATTCACAAAGGCAAGCGTGGCAAAGAACAGAATCATGTATCTCAGTTGTCTCATAACAATACTGCTAAAAACGTGCACAATAGTACTGCTTCCTTCTGATACTTCGCCATAGGGAACAAAAGCCACTCAATCCTGAAAGATTGCGTTTTCGGCAATAACCTGTGCTGCAGGAATACGTTTTATGACATGGTCTGCGCCACTGACGACAACGTCCTGACCTCTCAATGCTTTTTCATGAAGCATTTTCTTCTCTGCAATCTCCAATCCGTGACGCAATTTCTCATTAAACTCTTGTATTTCTTTATTTGACATAACTCAGCATCATTGAGTACAACATTTCTTCATCTAACATTGTTTCGGCATTTTTACCGCCAGAGGCAATCTGTTTGCGAGGGTTCTCACTATTGTCAAAAATCACCCACGAGTCTACTTCCTTTGCAAACAGATTGAACAGATTACTGATGCCTGCAACGTATCTTCTTCTAATGATTTCTTCTGGAATATTATGACCGCCATTAGCAACTCGTTCGGCAACGCGCATCATAGCCAATTCAGGTGAGTTCAGCCAGAAGAACAACACTTTCACGCTATAACCCTTTGCCTGCGCTTTGCGAACAAGACTGATATATGATTTCGTGGCAAGAGTGGTCTCAATGGAGAAAGTCTCATCCTTCTCCAATAGTTCATCAATGCGTTTCAGCATCAGTCGTCCGGCCTCAATCGCAACGCTCTCAGGGTTGAAAGGCGAAAGTCCTTTGGCAATCTCATCTGCATTCACGAACTCCCTGCAATGAAGGATTTCGGGAAGGACAGTGTAAGATGCTGTTGTTTTTCCAGCACCATTACAACCGCTGATGATGTATAGATTCTTGTCCATATTCAGCGGCAAAGTTAAGGTTTTTTTGTGAAAACTATATCTTTTTCCTTCCTTATTTATATATTATTGACGGAATTTTTGTATCTTTGCCCTCAGTTAAATCAAATCGGAGCAGGATTATGGCAAGCAACGCAGACTTCGTGCAGTATATCGTCGACCAGTGTAGTGGGGCAGGGGAAAGGCTACGGGTAGGCGACGGAACGTCGGGAATGATTGTCGCCAAGAAGATGTTTGGCGACTACGGCATCTATTGTGATGGGAAAATCTTCGGACTCATCTGTGACGACCGGCTCTATATCAAGCCGACGGAGGCGGGTAGGGCGTTGCTCCGAACCATCGACTTGCAACCGCCTTACGAGGGTGCGAAGCCGTACTTCTACATCGCTGATGTCGATGACCGCGATTATCTCTCCGCCCTCGTCCGTGAGACCTGCAAAGCCTTGCCTGAACCGAAACCCAAGAAATCAAAAAAGTAACATAATTAAAGACTTATGAAGAAAGTATTGTTTATCGTCGGTTCGCTGCGCGAGAAGTCGTTCTACCGACAGTTGGCCAAGAAGGCCGAGGCATTGTTAGAGGGGATGGCCGAGGTAAAGTATCTCGACTATGCCGACCTGCCGTGGATGAATCAGGACAAGGAGTTTCCGGCTCCTGCCGCTGTGGCTCGCGTCCGTGAGGAAATCACTGTTGCCGACGGTCTCTGGATTTTCACGCCCGAATACAATTTCAGTTACCCCGGCCACGTGAAGAACCTGTTCGACTGGCTGTCGCGCCCCGTCAAGCCGATGGACTACGCCACGCCCACTTGCATCAACGGCAAGAAGGTCGCCGTCAGCGGTGCCGGCGGCAAGGCCGCAACCGTCAACTGCCGTCAGAAACTCACCGAACTCTTGGAATTCCTGAAGGCCGAAGTCCTCCCCCTGCAGACCGGCATCGCCCTCCAGCCCGAATGTTGGACCACCGACACGCTCATCCTGACCGACGAAGACCAGAAGAACCTCATAGCCGAGGCCGATGCCGTTCTAAAAGCATTGTAAGACACATGAAGACAACAGCATTTTTTACGCGCATGCTCAGTTGGCTGACGGGCAGTCGGCTGACGGTGGATAATTCGGTGGTGCGCGAACTCGACCTCGACCGCTTCCTGGGCAGTTGGTACGAGGTGGCGCGCTTCGACCATTTCTTCGAGCGCGGCATGTCGCAGACCAGGGCCAACTACGTGCTCCGCGACGATGGCAACATCGACGTCATCAACACGGGCATCAAGAATGGCAAGCCCAAGACGGCCAAGGGCAAGGCGAAACTGACCGACATCCCTTCGCTGCTGCGTGTGTCCTTCTTCGGCCCGTTCTACTCCGACTATCGCGTCATGCTCGTCGATGCCGACTACCGCTACATGCTCATCGGCAGCGGCTCCGACGGCTACCTCTGGATTCTCTCGCGCACGCCGCAACTCGCCGACAGCGACCGCACCGCCATCCTCAGCGATGCCAAGAGTCGTGGCTACGACACCGACAAACTGATTTGGGTGAAACAAGACTAAGCCCATGAAACATTTAGAAGGAAATTCGCACATGGGGCAGACGGAACGAAGCCCGCAGACGGAGCAGACAGAACGAATCATGCAGATGGAGCGCAGTCTTGACCGTGCGTCGCAGGCCGTGATGCGCCTCTCGGCGGCTCTCGACGAGTATGCCGAGGCACAGGATGCCCTCCGCCAGTTGAGCGACTACTATGGCAGCGACGCGTGGAAGCACGACTTCGCCGCCGACTCAAAGGGCCTCCTGTCGCAAGACCTGAAGCGCGGTGTCCTCTCCGAAGATGCCGTCTGGAATCTGTTAGAAGATGTTCGCGACTTGAAGGAACGGATGCGGGAGATTGTGACGGTAAATCCTAAGTGATATAGCCTATGCAGATAATTAAAACAAAAGGTAACCAAGGGTTAATGAACAGAGATAAAACGCTATTTCTCTGTTCTAAGCATACACCTATCAACTTGTATGATTATATATTCCGATGGACGGATAGTCTGACGGAAAATGATTGCGTTGCCTGTTTCAATTCTACCGAAATGGAATCAGAAGTGTTGAAAGCCCTGCTGGTTGCTAAGATTCCAACAGTCCTGTTTGTAATGAATCGTTTCACAGACGTGAATAACATTCAGATAGAGCATGCTTTGAAGGCAAACCGAATGCTCATCGTCGTGTTGAAACGAGACGAACCACGAGGCAAGGGACAGACACCTAGGCTGAGGAACGAGTATGTCTTATCTATTTGTCAGCATGTTGTTTGTGGCTATGTCAACAAGAATGGCAGTGTGTTTTCTGTATTAGCAGGGCGAACAGGTATTAGGAATCTTATAGATGAAAAGGCTGTTTCGTTAGCAGCAGAGCCAGAAACAAAACGTGAACGTTGGACTGTAGCCCAAGACAAAGTGCTTTTGCGAATGTATTATGCCGACATGGGCATTCATGCCATTCATAAACAATTACGTCGTACCTACTTGGCAATCTATACCCGTATCCGTTCCATCACCCAACCCGAAGAGTTCCTGAAAGGCCGTGAGTTCGAAGACTTTGTCTTGGAATTGTTCAATCTCCATGAGGATAATGGTTTTGTCTTGAAAGAATGGCAGGGTGATAAAACACTTGGTGACATCTGTCCAGAAAGCAATCGTCATCCCGACTTTGTCTTCAACTATCAAGGTAAGGGCTTCGCTGTCGAGTGCAAATGGCGGGAAAAACTTCCACATGATCTCTGCCGTGACATTTTGCCGGAATGAAAGGTCTCAATCTATAATCATTTCTCTATAGAAAGAAACATACCAGTCTTTATTGTATTAGGAGTTGGAGGCGAACCATCCAATCCTGAGTTACTCTATACTATCCCTCTGTCCGAAGTCCCGTCAGTCCTTTCTCATACAAAGTCCATCGTAGAATTCCTTAGACCATCAGTAGAAAGTCTATTCCAAATCACAGACTTCATACCTGCTGATAGTTCCAATAAACAGAAAGCATATACAATGGAAGAAAAGCGTGCCAAGCATCCTAACGCCTATCGCCCATGGACGAAAGAAGATGATGACAGACTTCTGCAATTATCCGCCTCAGGCAAAAGCATTTCAGAACTTTGTGAGAGATTTGGCAGAAATGAAGGTGCAATAACATCAAGATTGAACAAACTAAAATGAAAGTAAAATGTAATGGCAAAAGTGAAAAAGTTAAACCCGTCGAACAAGGAGGGTAAGAATATTGAATCCTTGTCATTCGAAGATTTCATGAATTTACTCCAAAATGAGTTGGGGATTGACATGGATGATGAAACAACTCAAGAATTTGAGAGTGATGATGAAGAAGACTTGGATGACAATAATGGATTCGAGGATGAAGATTATCTGCTTGGCTTGAAATTGCCCAAGCAAAAGTTTATAGGCACACCAAAGCGAGAGTTTCATATTCGCATCAAGTTAAACAATGCTCCCGTCAATATCTGGCGCGAACTCGTCGTTCCGTCAAATATTACATTGGAGTTGCTGGCCTTTGTGCTGATTGATGCAATGGGATGGAAGCATGAACACCTGTATCAGTTCAAGGGGAAAAACAATGTGTTCTTTGTCAACTCTCGGCAATTAAAGGAACAGGAAAGCAGCTTCTTCGGCTTCTTCTCCCGTTCTGAACACAAGAATAGCGAAAAGATAAGTTTGGAGATGGCGCTGCAGCCAAAGGCTGCGAGTAAGCGAGGACAGAACGATGTAAGCATCGGTTCTGCCGAGCAAGAGCAGGCTCGACCAAAAGTCAAGGGGGAACGTCTGAAGTTTGAATACGACTTTGGCGATTCTTGGGAACATGACCTTTGGGTAAAGGGCGCTCGAGACTATGCCCCCAATGAGGAACCTGTTATCAAGTTACTGAAAGCACACGGCGAATGCCCTCCTGAAGACTGTGGTGGTGTATGGGGATATGCTGAACTCCTCGAATTGAACAAAAAGAAGAGGAAATCTGCCGAAGAAAAAGAACGTCTGGAATGGTACGACATTCCCAAAGGTTATGACCCAGAAGACTGCGACCTTGAATGGCTACAAGATGACGTAGAGGCTCTTTGGCTTGAAATCAAGGAAGAAATGTAATTTGAAAGTATAAGAAAAGAGGATGTGCCTATTTTGACACACCCTCTTTTCATTATAGAGTAGGGGATAGGGGAATCCCCTACAACTAGTCATAGATTTTTACTCGTTGCTCCAGTCCTCGGCCTGCTTGCGGACGTAGGTCTTGTAGCGGAGCTGAGCCATCTTCTGGGCCTCGGCGAAGAGTTCCTCGGCCTCGTTGGGGTAGGCCTTCTTGACGGAGAGGTAACGGACCTCGCCGAGCAGGAAGTCGTGGAAGTTTGCCCAGTTGGGTTCCTTGGAGTCAAGGCTGAACGGGTTCTTGCCTTCCTCAGCCAGAGCGGGATTGTAACGCCACAGGTGCCAGTAACCGCACTCAACGGCCTTCTTCTCCTCGGCCTGGCTCTTGCCCATACCGCCCTTGGCCTTCAGACCGTGGTTGATACATGGAGCGTAGGCGATGACGATGGAAGGTCCGTGCCAAGCCTCGGCCTCGCGGATTGCCTTCAGGGTCTGAGCGTGGTCAGCACCCATAGCAATCTGTGCGACATAGACGTAGCCGTAGGTGGTGGCAATCATGCCGAGGTCCTTCTTGCGGATGCGCTTACCCTGGGCAGCGAACTGAGCGATGGCACCGAGCGGAGTAGCCTTGGAGGCCTGACCACCAGTGTTAGAGTAAACCTCAGTATCGAGCACGAGGATATTTACATCTTCGCCAGAAGCAATCACGTGGTCGAGACCGCCGTAACCGATGTCATAAGAGGCACCGTCACCACCGATGATCCACTGTGAGCGCTTCACCAGATAGTGGTCGAGGGTCTTGAGCTCGGTGCAGATGGGACAGCCCTTCTCGGCGCCGGCTGCGATGCAGGCGCGGAGCTTTGGAGCGATTTCCTTGGTCTTGTCAGCGTCGTCCTTGTTGGCAATCCACTCCTCGGCGAGAGCCTTGAATTCCTCGGGAGAACCCTCGGACACGGCGGCTTCCTGGAGGAGTTTGGCCACGCGCTCCTTCATCTTCTTGTTACCGAGGGCCATACCGAGACCAAACTCGCAGAAATCCTCGAACAGGGAGTTGTTGAAGACTGGGCCCTGACCCTTCTCGTTCTTCGTGTAAGGAGTCGAGGGGATAGAAGCGGAGTAGATAGAAGAACAACCTGTAGCGTTGGCAATCATCTGACGGTCACCGAAGAGCTGAGAGATGAGTTTCACGTAAGGAGTCTCACCGCAACCAGAGCAAGCGCCAGAGAACTCGAACAGCGGCTGAGCGAACTGAGAGTTCTTGACGTTCGAGCGGATGTCAACGAGGTCCTGCTTAGACTTCACTTCCTTCACCAGGTACTCCCAGTTCTTGGCCTCCTGCTTCATGTCAGC
>JAFTGB010000074.1 GCA_017458125.1 Prevotella sp. | reverse complement strand
TTCATCGAGCAGGCCCACATGCCTGAGCCATAGGCGTTGGCCGTGGCGGTCTTCAAGTCGTAGCCAGCCTTGTTCGACAGCTGCTTCAGCGGGTGAGCGCAGTATTCCCAGTTCACCAGATCGTTCGACTTCAGGATGGTAGCACCGGGGAAATTGTGCATCGTGGTCGACACCATGTAGTAGGTTTCGCCTACGCGGATGACATCTGGGTCGGGGAAGTCAGCACGCACGATAGGGTTCTGGTACTTCGTGCCGAAGTCGCTGACGGGCACGCTGGTGAAGTCAGCCTTGGGCCAGTTCTGCTCGTAGTATTCGGCATACCAGTCCCAGCAGGCCTTACCGCAGGCCTCCTCCAGCCCTCCAAAAGCGGGTGTGACGTTGCCGTTGTTCACCAGCTCATCCACATCGAGCAGGCAACCCGTGCCGGAGAGCGTCATCGAGATGTTGCCGTAGTAGTCGTGAACGGCCTTGGTGACGGTGCCCCACATCGACGTGCGACCCGTGGCCCACGTGCCATAGTTCGACTCCACCCACTCGCCGTGCTCGTTGTAGTGACCCGATCCGGGCTTCGTAGGGCTCCAGTCAATCTCGGTGATGATGATGGGGTTCGTGTCCACCACGGGCACCTGGTTGTGGAACTGGTTAATCTTGTTCTTCTTGGCCTGCTCCAGGTTGCTGACAGTCAGGTTCTTGTCGGCGCAGCCATACCAGCCGTCGTAGTCGTGCACGGCATAGCCAATGTTGTAGCCCGTGATGGGATAGGTCTTGTAGTTGGCATAGTTCGACTGCCAGCCCGTACCGGGAACCCAGACGATGCCGGTGAAGCCGTTGGTGCGAATCTTGTCGACGATGGGCTGGAAGTAGTCGTGCATGGCCTTCGTGTCATCGACGTTCTGCGAATTCTTCAGGTTCACCGGCTCGTTGGCCAGCTCAATGCTGATTTGTCCGGAATACTTGCGGATGGAGTCGTTCTGCGTGAAGAGGTCCCAGACGGTCATCAGGTACTGCTGATAGTAGTCGCCCACATGCAGGTTGCCGGGGCAGACGCCCGGCGGGCGCACCACCACGTACATGCCATGCTTCATGGCCTTCTGCATCAGGGGGAAATAGAGCGTCTTCAGATAGTTCGTCAGTCGCGTGGGATTGAACTTCTTGATGTCGGCCTCACCCGTGGCATTGCTGGGCTGCGCGGCAGCTCCCTGCCAGGTGTAGGAGCTGGAGGGGTCGTTGGTCCACGCTGGCTCCAAGTGCAGGCGGAACACGGTGCAGTGGGCCGTCTCCAGTCCGGCGTAGAGCTTCTCGAAATAGTTCAGGCAGCGCTGGCGGCCGGCATCGTCGTAGCTCCAGCCCCAGCGGCCTCCGTTGAACCAGGCACTCGGCGTGTCCATCACGCCGTGAAGCACCACGTGGTTGCCGTGGGTGTCCACCAGCCACTTGCCCTCGACATGGAGCGACGGCAGCGGCTTCACGCCCTGCGCCCCCATCGTCAGCACAGACAGGGCAGCCAGGGCAAATGCTAATAGCAGTCTTTTCATTTCTTTTATAATTATTGTAGCGTTTTTTCGACTCAGTTCTTTAACTCCGCTAAAGCGGATTCTTCTCCACCATCAGCGGGGGATTGTCCGGCCACGCCAGGTTCTGCATGATTATCCGATTTTTCTCCTATATAACTATTGTTATTATGGCGTTTGCGTCGAGACGTCACGATGTGGCGTCTCTACTTGTAGCTGCAAAGGTACGAAAAGGCTCTACAATATGACTTGTCTGTCGTTCCAAATGCTTTCTTGTATGTACGCCTGCGCATAAATAGGCCCGAACACAAAAGGAATCGTCATTGAAAACGGAAAAAAAGGGTTCTGCATGAATTAGAATGGGTGCTTAGTTCCAAGTACTGCATTGGCTAAGGATGTAAATTTGTCTAAGGATATAAAAGATATAAAAGATTGGTAATGAAATGGCGTTGACCTGTTTGTGCGCACAAAGAAAATCCAAGCAGCCCGAAAGGCCTCTCGCTTCCCCACAGCAGCAGGGATGCGAGGAAAAAGACGGCGACAAATGGGGACCAGGCCCCGCCGGGTGGGGAAAAAGCCACGTCTTTTCCGTTGGCAGCGTACGCCGACGATATTGGCAGCGGCCGCTGCCAATAATTGCAGCGGGCGGGAAAAACAATGGCAGCGGCCGCTGCCTTCCTTGCTGAGAACAGGGGAAGCTACGAATAGGTCAACTGCCATATCATTACCAAAGGTTTTCCAATGTATTCTCTTTCAAATCGTTTATATCGTTAGACAAGTATATCCACACGAAATCTTGCAGAGCCAAAAAAGGTGCTGCACTAATGCAACACCTTCTTTCCTTCACTAATCACAAGACCACGGCGGGACGCCTTTCCCAGCAGCCTACCTTGCAGGTCATAGGCTTTATGGCCGTCGGGGCTGTCGGACACCGTGCTGCCCACGTCGGCAGGCACCGTCGACACCACGTCGATATAGTCTATATCGGGCATCCATGCCGACGCATTCGACAGGCGGATGGTGTTGTAGCCCGGCAGCAGCTCCATGGTGAGCACCTTGCGCCCCACCTTGTCCCAGCCGCCGGAGTTGACGCTCACCGTCTGCACCCGTTTGCCATTGACGCTGACGGTGATGCTGCGGCTCTCGCCACAGAGGTAGCCGATGGTGAGCTGGTACTTGCCGCCCTGCCGACTGAAGACGTTGCGCCATTGCAGGTCGTTCTGCTCGCGAGAGCCCAGCCAGCCGGCCTTGTAGCCGCCTGAGCAGTTCGTGTTGGCATCATAGCTCCCCGTTTTCTCGCTCTGGTTGTTCTTGATTTCCTGATAGACGCTGTTGTAGCCAGCCTCGGCCTCATAGCGCACGCGCTCCAGACGGCGGTCGGCAGAAGCACGGTAGATGCGGGTGCCATGCTTGGGAACGGTCACGTCGTAGCTCTCGCTGAATGTGCCCAGGTCGCGCTTCTGGTACAGGTCGCGCAGCTGCACCTCACCTGCCAGGTCGATGGCGCTGAAGTCCACCTTGATGGTCTTCACCACATCAGTGGATTATAGACGGCGAAGGCACGCAGCGTACTGTCGCGGCGCTCAAGATCTTTCACCAACAGGTAGCACCCGTCCTGATAGCCAGCCACGTAGGCCTGTTGGTAGAGCGTGTCCTGATTCAGGGCTATCAGTTCCTGGTTCTTCATGAGGTTAAGGGCCGTGGTGCCCACGGAGGCCACGTTGCAGCCGATGAGCAGCGGCGAGTTCATGATGCACCACATGCCGAAGTGGGTCTTGTCTTCCTCTGCGGTCAGTGTGCGGCCCACTTCGAGCATGTCCATGTCGTTGTAGTGGCCACGGCTGCAGTAGGCACTCATATAGAGGTTCTCAGCCAGGATGTCTTTCACCGAGCCCCAGCTACAGTTGATGTCACCCGTGGTGCGCCAAGAAAAGGCCTGCCCGTCAATCCACGTACCAGGGTAGGCCCAGCGGCAGGCGTTCATGCGCACGTCGGTGCGCCCTGTGTTGCGGATGGCCTCGGCAATGGCGGTGTAGCGCGCCTGCTCGTCGAGCACCAGATGGTCTTCATTGTGATAGTACGAGCCACCGCAGAAGTCTACTTTGATGAAGTCGAAGCCCAGCTCATTGAAGAACAGATCGGCATCCTGCTGGTCGTGCTCATACATGCCCACGCCCTTGCCGATGGCATCGCCGCCGAACATGCTGCCACAGGTGTTGCGGCCTGCATCGCTATAGATGCCCGCCTTCAGGCCCCGCTCGTGAATGTAGTCAACCACAACCTTCAGCCCGTTGGGGAAGCGCTGCGGATGAATCTTTAGCTTGCCCGTGGTTGCATCACGCCCACCGAAATAGCCGTCGTCGATGTTCACGTGGTCATAGCCCACAGCCAGCAGGCCACGCGTTACCATGGCGTTGGCCTGCTGCTTGATAAGCTGTTCGTTGATGTTCAGCCCGAAGGTGTTCCACGAGCTCCAGCCCATCGTGGGGCCGTCCTGGGCACTGGCAGTAAGCCACGTAGCGGCTGTGCAGGCCAGAAAAAGAAGTCTTTTGTGCATCATATTTTTGGTCTTTTTATTCTTCTGAACTGCAAAATTACTCATTTTTTACATTCCACACGCTACTGAATGTCACTTTTTCTTTTCAAAATGTATTAGGGGCGCTTTCTGCGACGCTGTTTTTGTTTTGTTTTCCGCATTTTTGGTAGTTTTTTCCGCAATCTATATTACATGGAAAATGGGAAAAAATCGTAACTTTGCACGCAAGAAAATGGAAAAAGTGATGAGAAAAGTTGTATTATCGGCCATGCTGGCAGCGGGAATGCTGACAGCATGCAACATAGGAGAGCGAAAAACCGTTGGTAAAAACAATAAAATTATGAACAAACTGACATTGGTAGAAGCGTGGGACAAGGTGTTCCCGCTAAGCAAGAATGTGAAACACCGGAAGGTGACGTTTGAAACACAGTACGGGCTGACACTGGCTGCCGACCTCTACCAACCGGCCGGCGAGGCTACCACTGGCACCCCCGAAGAGACCAAGCACGGTGCCATCGCCGTATGCGGCCCCTTCGGTGCCGTAAAGGAGCAGTCGAGCGGACTCTATGCTATGCGGATAGCTGAGCGGGGCTTCGTGACGCTGGCCTTCGACCCGTCGTACACAGGCGAAAGCAGTGGCGAGCCACGGCGCACGGCCTCGCCCGACATCAACACCGAGGACTTCATGGCCGCCGTCGACTATCTGTCGACGCTACCCAATGTTGACGCAGAAAAGATTGGCATCATCGGCATCTGCGGCTGGGGCGGCATCGCCCTAAACGCTGCTGCTGCCGACACGCGCATCAAGGCCACCGTGGCATCGACGATGTACGACATGACGCGCGTCAGTGGCAATGGCTACTTCGACGCCTCCGACAACGAGGCCGACCGCCACGCTGCCCGCGAAGCAGTCAGCCGACAGCGAACCACTGACAGCCAGGCGATGGCAGGGGGCGTCATTGACCCTCTGCCGCAGGAGGCCCCACAGTTCGTAAAGGACTACTACGACTACTACAAGACGGGCAGAGGCTACCATCAGCGCAGTGGCAACTCCAACGACGGCTGGCGCACTATTGGCACTCAGGCCTACGCCAACGCCCGCTTTCTCTACTACACCAATGAGATACGCTCAGCCGTGCTCGTGATGCATGGTGAGAAAGCCCATTCGCGCTACTTCGGTGAAGATGCCTACAGGTACATGGTCGAGGGGCGCCCAGAAGCCGGCATCAAGCCTAATCCCTGTCCCCAGAACAAGCAGCTGCTTATCATCCCCGGAGCCTCGCATTGCGATCTCTACGATGGTGGATACTCACAGTCCGAGGGCCAAGGGGAACCGAAGAACCTCATCCCCTGGGACACGCTGGCAGCGTTTTTCAGTAAGAACCTGTAATAGTTTCCCGCTATTTAGCACATTGCTGTAGCGGAACTTATCGCTGTTCATAGTAGCGCCGTTTAGAAGCCTTCTAATCAAATGTCTCTTGATTGAAAATTAGAAAATAGGAGAAAAGCTCAACGCCTAATTTTATAATTGCGCCTTATTTGGTGAGGGTGTGTCACAAAGAGGCACACCCTCATTCCTTGTTTTGTTCCGTTGCTATTTCCTGACTTCGTGAATGAGGCACCCTATAGAGCACTTTCCCAAACCGCGATAAGCCCCGGCCTTGCAATCTGTCCGAAAAAAGTCACAGCAAGGTAATGATGCCATCCGTCTGGGGGTAGTCGGTCAGATGGAAGAGAGGTTCCAGCATGCGCTGCTTCTCGGTGGTGAAGATGGTCTTGAGATACTTTTCACCGAGGTTTGGCAGGTTCACCCTGATGGTCACGATGGTCTTGGCTACCTTGATGACAGAGTCGACACTCATGCCGATTTTCTTCTCCTTACATATCCTTTCCAGTTCCTTGTAAACTTTCATGGCCACAAAGCACATGCAGATGTGTGCACCTATGCGTTTGGGCGTGAAGTGGAACATGGGCCGCATCTCCAGCGTGCCTTTCGAAACACGGAAAGACCGTTCCACAGTTGATAACCCGTGATATTGGTCTACAACAAGGCTTGCATCAATGTCTGTGTTGGTGACATAGCCTTTCAGCCCGTCCCACCGTTTGTCTTCCTCTATCAGTTTGTCGCTTATCTCTACAGTAACTTCGTCCGTTCCGCTGAGTACGAGCAGCCGATTGTATCCATGCTTGTTTACACTGTCCTTCGTCAGCTTACCTGATGCAAACTTCTTCCTGAGTTTCTTCAGTCCCCTCTCACGGTTGTACTCGTCGTTCTTGGCGCGGGCTTCGGAGTAGCCGATGATGAGCCTGTCGCCCGTGTCCTTGGTGTATTCATGGTACGTGCCTGGCTTCTTCTCCAGTGAAAGAATCCAGTCCTTGATCTTGGCAGTCTCACTCTTTATTCTTGCGCCTATTATATATGAGTAGCCGTTCTCTTTCAGCAACTTGACGTTATCCTTGCTCATCAGGCCTGCGTCAGCCACGATGATGAAGTCCTTCTTGTCCAGCTTGAATATCTTCATGAACCTGTTCACGGCAGGAATCATTGTGCGCCCCTCATGCCTGTCGCCACGGTGGATGCAGTAGTGAAGCGGATATCCGTCTTCGCTGACCAGGAGGCCGAGGATAATCTGCGACTCCGCCGTCTTGCCGTCCTTGGAGAAACCCTTGGCGCGTAGTCTGTCCTCGTTGGATGTCTCGAAGTAGAGCGAGGGGCAATCGTAGAACATCAGCCCGATTTTGCCACCAAGTATCTTTCTGGTGTGCTCAACACTGATGCAGCGCACGGTGTTCTTCTGCTTACTGCCAAGTTTGTCGAGGTAATAGTAGACCTTGTTCAGTGTGTAGTCCTCGTCGAAGTAGTCTTTCAGGTATTCCAACGTGGAACGCTTGCTGGCAGGCTCACAGATGCGCGCCACAACCAGGTCACGCAGTATGCTGTCCTTTATCTCATCAAAGCCTATCAGGTGGTACACCTGATTGAGAATAATCCTTGCGCCGTCGTGGTATACGAAGTCGATGTTGTCCAGTACACGCCTCGCCTCCTCCCGTTCATCAAAACCGAACTGCATGGGGAGTGGATCCGTGTGGAGCCTTATCCACTCCTCGCCCTTCTTACGTAGTGATTCAATTGCTTTCTCGTCGGTTGCCACACCCAGACTCTTGACCACAAGGTAGCGTCCGGAGGCTTTCCTCACCACCAGAACACTGTTACTGCCAGAGCGGTTCTTCTTGACACGGACAAACATATTGCAAAGGTAGTCAAAATTCTTCAAAACACCAAGAAAAAGAGTAGCGAGGCACCCATTTGAGGTGACGTAGACTTGTAACTCGCTGATTTATAGTAATGAGAAAATATTAAACAAAATTTTCACGAAGTCAGGAAATA
>JAFTGB010000081.1 GCA_017458125.1 Prevotella sp. | reverse complement strand
GGGAGCGCAGCAGGCGACGGTCAGCCCCAGCGCGTCCATCCTGTCGAGGATGCCGCAGATGGTGGTCGTCTTGCCCGTGCCAGGCCCGCCGGTGAGTATCATCACGCGGCAGGTCTCGGCAAGGGTGATGGCTTTTTGCTGGAGGGGGGTGTAGGGCATATTAGAATAATGATAATTGCTCAGGCACTTGCTGTTTCACTTGTTCTTCTGTCTGTTCAGGCTCGAAATGCTCCATGAGTCGAACGTCAGAAAAGCCACAGGGGTTGTTGTCGGGGTTGCATATGACATAAACGGCATAGACTTCCTTTGTCATTGTGTTCATGTGGAACACCATGCCGCACATTCCACGCACGGCAAGGTTCAACAGTAGGAACGGCACCGTCTTTACTGACAATTCGGAGCAAACAATAAGATGGTCGATAGGTCGGTACTCCCACGGCATGAACTTCTTGCGGGTTAGCCACCAATCACGAATGAGCAACTGTCCCGTCCCTGCCGCTGGGTCATAGGTCACACGCTTGCCGTCGGGCCGTTCTTCCGTATGGTAGCCTTCACGCAGTACATGATGGATGATGCTGGCAATGCAAGGCGGTGTGAAGTCCTGCTTGTTCTGGTGGCGGTCGGCATGTTCTTCCTGGAAGTATTCAAAGAACCAGTCCTTTGAATAGTCGTTGTCGAACAGGTCGGCCAACTGATTGTATATCCTGTTTCGCTCCTCGCGGTCTGTGCTGGTTACTACCTGAAGCACTCGGTCGGGGGCTTGGTATGAGTCGCCAATGGCGAGTATCTCGTTCATCTTAGACAAGATACTTTTCATGTTCACGTTTGACTTCATCATCTGTTGATTGTGCATAAATGGTTGTTGTCTTAATGTCTGAATGTCCGAGCATTTTCTGTACGTCGGTTATCTTCATACCACGCTTTAGTGCAAGGGTGGCAGCAGTACGACGGAAGCGGTGGGGGTGTACGTTCTGTATGCCTGCCCGCTTGCCTATCTCCCGAACCAGCACCTCCACGCCCGACTTGCCCAGCCGCTCGTGCTTGTCTTTGTTGATGTCGCTTTTCATGCCCGAGTAGTCCGACACGAACAGGGCTTTCTCTTCGTCTGTCCGTGTGGCGATGTATTGCTGTAGCAGTGCCTTGCATCGGGGCGAGAAGTACACCATGCGATATTTCTTGCCCTTGCCCAGCACCATCACCTCATTATCCACTAGGTTCAAGTCTTCGATATTCAGTCCGCACATTTCCGAGACACGGCAGCCTGTGGAATAAAGGAACTCCACGATGGCCTGATTGCGCAGCGACCCGGCATGTAGGCGCAACTGTTCCAGTTCTTCTTCCGAGAATGGCAATTTCACTTTCTTCGGCTCGCGGATGCTGGCAATGCGCAGCATGGGGTTGGTCTTGATGTAGTCCTCTTTTGTTATCCATCCAAAGAACGTGTTGAGCGTCCGGCGCACAAAGTTCTGATAGGCCGCACTCTTGCCCGTCACTCTCATCTGTGCCAGCAGCAGCCGCACATCGTCGGTCTGTATGTCCTTGATGTGTCGTCCGATGGTGTTCAACGCCTGTGCCAATGTACGGCGGTAGGCTTTCAGCGATTCTTCCGTCAGCCCCTCCGTTGCCTTTGCCACAAAGAAACGCTTAATCATATTAGCGTCGCCGTGGTCATAGACTACTATCTCCGTCGGCTTCAACGTCAGGTCATACTTGCCCATTTGTAGCGATACGACATCCATCACTTTGCCGATGTCCTCCGTCGGGATGACGTTGTAAAGTGCTGTGCGCAGGTCGCTATAAAATACCTCTTTCATGGGTTCAAGTTCTTATGTGCCGTTGTCAGGTTTTCCATCACTTGCGGCCACGGCCAGTGTACCGCCTTGTCGAGCATCCACCGCACACCTTCCTCAAAACCATCCTTAAAGGCTGGCTCTGTGTACTCATCCTTGTTGCTCCTATTCCAAGCGGCAACAGCCGCTATTCTTACGCTGTCCTTTGTCATAACTCTTTTCTGTTTAATGGTTTATAATTCGTCAAATTCGTTAAATTGCTTTCAGCCATTATCGTCACGACTCGGCAATGCTCAAAAGCGATTTTGGCATTGCTCTCGCTGCTCCGATAATTCGTAGTCTCTTAAAATGGCTCCCAGCCGTCGTCGTGATAGTCGGGAGGTTCTTGCCGCTCCCGCTCCCGTCGCTTGCTCGGCGGCTCGCTCGTCGAGAACATGATCCGCTTGAGGTGCCTGGCCGTCTGCGTCTCGGCACGCCAGAGCGAGGGGGGATAGAGACGAGTTGAGAGTTGGGCTGCGCCGTTTGCGTTTTCGTTTGCGTTTTTGTTTGCAAAGTCGTTTGCGCCGTCCGCTATGATGCGGCGCGAGCGGATCAGCCGCTCCACGGCCTCGCCCACCGTCGCCTCCGGCTGCTGAAGCATCAGGGCGGTGACGTGCGTCAGCGTGCCGCGCTCCAGGTAGCAGTGGCCGTCCTGCTCCGTCTGGTGGATGAGTTGGAACTCCACGCCCGCCTCTATGCGCTGCCGTGCGTCGCGGCTGATGCCCACGGCCATCGCCACGCGGTCGGCACGCAGGAAGCC
>JAFTGB010000080.1 GCA_017458125.1 Prevotella sp. | reverse complement strand
GAATAAGACAATGCATAGGATGGCACTGGGCGTCCTCACAATAGTTTTTCTGAGTTCATGCACTATTCAGGAGATTTTCAGCGACGCAGTAGAATCCAGTGCATATAGTGGATTGCAGAAAGCGCAGAAGCCGAAAGGATCGCATCCCAGTGCCAAGCAACAGGCAAAAGAGGCGGAGAAACTGAAGCAGGAGGGCAAATGCCCCACCTGCCGGGGATTCGGCAAGACTCCCGACGGCCTCTACACCTGCACCGTCTGCAATGGCACGGGAAAATATAAGGAAAAGGAAAAAGAACAATGAAACAAAACATTCTTATCATCTTAATACTTACGCTCGCCGCCTCCCTGCCCATGGAGGCCGAGACTGGTTCAGACAATCTCTTGAAGTTGACAATACCAGAGATGGAACCTCGTCTGACATATCCAGCAGTCAGTTCCTACCGTCCAGAGTTGGAATTACGACTGGAAAATTCAGTTCCTCCGACAAAGAAACACTGGACATGGATGCGCACAAATCCTGATGTGAAGCCCTATAAAGTGATGGACGACCTGACCTTTGTAGGCATACCCGTGTTCGCTGCCGGTTGGGTCATCAAGGGCGACAAGGCTTCGTTCCGCCAGGACTATAAAAATCCGCACAGCAACACCCGACTGATCACCAACTTCAAGACGGGCATCGACGACTACACACAGTACTTTGGTCCGGCGATGACTGTCGGTCTGAAACTGGGCGGTTATGAGGGTCGCAGCGACTGGGGGCGCCTGCTGGCTTCAGCGGCTATGTCGTATGGCATCATGGCCGGCTTTGTCAATGGTATCAAGTACACGGCCAGTGAGATGCGGCCAGACGGCTCGACGGCCAACTCATGGCCCTCGGGCCACACGGCCACCTCTTTTGTGGGAGCCACCATCCTGCACAAGGAGTACGGACTGACGCGCTCGCCCTGGTTCTCGGTGGCAGGCTATGGCGTGGCCACCGCAACGGGTGTGATGCGCATTCTGAACAACCGCCACTGGATTAGCGACGTGCTGTCGGGTGCCGGTATCGGCATTATGTCGACAGAACTGGGCTATGCCCTGGGCGACGTGCTCTTCAAAGGGCGCGGACTGCTGCGTAACGACCTGCAGGGATTCAGCGACAATCCATCGTATTTCGCAATATCTATGGGTATGAGTTTTGGTTCGAAGAGCCTCGACTTCGGATATGAAGACCTGAAAAATACCGAAGATTTGGACTATGAGGTTGAGGATGACGAAAGACTCAATATCAACTTCCATACAGCCACATCGGTAGATGCCGAGGGAGCCTACTTCTTCAACAAGTACGTGGGTATCGGCGGACGTCTCCGCGTGAGGGCGATGACCGCCAAGGGCTGGAGCGACTTCATCGGCAACGCCCATGACGACCGAGATCAAACCATCCAATTGATTAACGCCTGGTATAACATGTTCTCGCCGACACCAGTAACAGAGCAGCAAGTTGACGGACTTCTGAATGGTATCATCAGCGATGAGGAAATCTCTGTGGAGAGCGACCACCTGACGGAATTCTCTGCCAATGTCGGTCTCTACCTGAATCTGCCATTGAGCAACCGTTTCTCACTGGGTACGAAGTTCCTCATAGGCCGCACGATGACGCAGGAACTCGACATCAATGCCGCCTACAAGGGCACCACCAAGAAGATGGACACGCACATCGTGTTTGACAATGGTGAGTTGTCCGACCTGGCTATCAGCAATCTCAGGGATGGTGAGAAATATGACATCGAGTGGGACTATCTGACGCTGGGCGGCAACAACTCCACCACCTTCGGCACCGGCCTGTCGCTGACGTACAGGTACAAGTCGAACTTCCTATGGAAGGTGTTTGTGGACTACGACTACACTAAGAAGACATTCACGTTGACATACGACCCTTTGCGCTTTATGAAGGTGACCACCCCAGACTTAGGCGCACTCCTTGAGACGATGGATGTCCGGCTCGACCCGTCTGTATATGAACGCGAGAAGAAGATGCATTATTTTACAATTGGCGGTTCGTTCGCCATATCATTTTAAAAACAAATAACCAATGAACAAGATATTAGTAATGGCCGCAGTCGCCATGATGACTGCAATGAGTGTGAATGCACAGGGTTACGATTACGAGACGAAACACGAGGTAGCCGTCAGTTATGGTATAGACTCCAACTCGCAGATTCTCGATGCGTTCGAAGCCGTAGGCGGGGCCTTGGCAGGTGCAAAATTTGAAAACGAAGACTTCTTCGGCCCCATCAGTGCCGAGTATTTCTATCATGTCAAGCCATGGCTTGGCGTAGGCGGTATTCTGGCCTTTGGAAAGAATAAACAGGATGTCATGTCTGGCCGCGACAAGATCGGCGAGAGCAAGAACCGTTACTACACGCTGATGCCCGCCGTAAAGGCTGACTGGCTGCGCAAGAAGTACTTTGGCATGTATTCCAAAGTGGCTGTTGGTGCCACGCTGCGCAGCGAGAAGTACGACAGCGATGTCAATACCAAGAACAGCTATGATGACAGTGAAGTGCATGTCAACTGGCAAGTCTCATTCATCGGCATCGAAGCTGGCAGTCCCGCCATCCGCGCCTTCGCAGAACTCGGCACCGGCGAGCAGGGCATCGTCCTTGCCGGT
>JAFTGB010000045.1 GCA_017458125.1 Prevotella sp. | reverse complement strand
TTGATTTGTTCATATGCAGCCATCTGTTTTGACTGCAAAGATACGAATTCAAATCGTCGCACCCTCAAAATTGCTTGTAAAAGACTGAATTTCAATTATTTCAAAGAGCGATTAGTCCACTTTAACGGGACAGTAGTGTCTTTTGAAGGATTACTTGACGATTTCTATTTTCCAACCCATTTTGAGAGCAGCATTGATTTTATCCAACATCTTCTTTTTGTCTTTGGTGCTACTATGGGTGAGTACATATAGACCTGGGGCTGCCTCACGTTGGGTATGTCCGTATTTCTTATCTTTAGTTGTAGCCACGATATTTACACGACAGAACTTTAGTCCAAGCTCTCTTACCCTGACTAACCCTGCTTCAACGATAGCAGAAGTAAATGTTGTTGCAGCATCATGCTCTTGCAATATTGTGCCATCCTTCCGATAGATACATAAGCCTGTTTTGGGGGCAATCTTTGAGGAACGGCTCTTACGAGGCCCAAACTCCTTGTGTTCAACTTCTGGATCAGCCTCTAGCTTCTTGGCATCTATCAACTGAGTGATATTTGTCTTGCGAGACAATGATACGCTAATAGGCATTCCTGGATGGTAGTCAACCACCAAGACCAAATCCCGTTGTACCTGCTTCAATGCAGGTTCAATAGTCTCAGTAACCACAGGAAGAATCTCTTTTTTGATGATGTCTTCTTCCAGTTCACTCACCTGCCTCTCCAAATCCTCATTCAGTGAGAGACCTTCATTTCGCAATGTTTCCATTGCCTTGTATAAATCGCTAAGTCGTGACATAAATCTTCTATTTTTCGTTCTTTTGATAATGTTCCCGTGCTATCGCGATAGCCTTTTTCAATTTTTGAGCCAACAGTTTTTTGTCGGGCAATTTCAATTGTCTCTGCGTTGAGGAGACAATGTCTTGCTCCGAAAAAGTCTCCGCGCTGCGGATACAATGTCTCAACTTTTTCTCACTCCATCCTGACCCGTATCGACCTATGAGCCTCAGTGAAAGATTCTTTATCACTTGTTTTTCGTATTCTTCTCGTGTGATGGGAGTCTTTAGATCTACGATGAGGACTTCATCGTAGGTTAGGCCGTAAAGGTGATAGACGAGGCGATCTATTTCATACATCATCATCATCCATCAGTTTTTTCAACTCCTCAATATCGGGAAGTGCTTTCTGCATTTCTTTTGGCATGTCCGAGAAAGTCTTATAGGTAGCAACTCCCATTGGCTTGTTGTAATCTCTTACAGCATACTCAGCGTAGGCCTGATTAGTGCTTTTACAGAGCACAATGCCGATACTTGGATTCTCATGCGGTTTCCGCACTTTATCATCAAGCACTTGCAGATAAGCATATAGTTGTCCAAGATAGGACGGCTTGAACTTACCTACTTTCAGTTCAATGGCAACCAAAGCATTCAGCTCACGGTTAAAGAACAGCAAGTCACTCCACATCTCCTCTCCGTAAATCTCCAGATGATATTGGTTGCCAACAAACGTGAAGTCGCGTCCTAACGTCATAATGAACCGCTTGATATTGTGGATGATTCGCTGCTCCACCAAACGCTCATCCACGTCCTCCTCTCGGGCATCAATATCTTCCACATTGATATAGTCAAGCAGATATTCGTCCTTGAACATTCTGATTGCCTTTATAGCCTGTCTTGTTGATGGCATTGTCTGGGCGAAGTTGTTGGGTGCAATATGTTCGGGGCGAGGGATTCCCACTTTTAGCACATCACGTAGCGTATATTTGTCCCATTGATGCACGACGGTCTCATGGATACAAAATAGTACTTCGTTGATATCTTTCGTTTTGTGTAATATCTCCATGTGGTGCGAGAAACTGATGCCAAGGAACTCATCACGAACAATTTCGCTCGCCGTCGGCGACCATTTTGACAAGGCAAATCTATCATACTCTATTTCTCTTTGCAAGTCTTCGATTTTCAATTTACTCGCCGTCGGCGAGCAAATTAAGAATGGTTGCCAAAATTCTGCAAACTGGCGCATATTACGTATGCTTTGGGCAGAGAAGCCATGCAACCCGGGAAGTTCTCTTCTCAGTTGTTCACTGATGGCATCAATAGCTCCAGTCCCCCATGTTCCTTCGCGAGAATTGGCAGAGACATAGAGTCCTACCCCAAAATACAAAGACAATTGTGTGCCGCTAATCATACGGGCTGCTCGCCCTTGGCTTTGCAGTATAGCAGTCTTGATTGTTTGGACCGCTTGTTTCAATTCTGCTGTCGATATGCTTTTGCTTTCTGTGTTCATACTTCTATAACGATTCTATTGTATATTTATTACGTGTTTATTGGGCTGATGCACTCACAGGAGCATTGGAGTTGAATAGGTATATTCAATTTGTCCTGCAAGCAAGTTACCCCACTTCTCGTATTTTTGAATGTCGTTTAGACATTGGTCTATTCTATTCTCATTTATTTGAATGTTCATATTCTTCTCGTGTGATTGGAGTCTCTGGATCTACGATGAGGACTTCATCGTAGGTCAGGCCGTAGAGGTGATAGACGAGAAGGTCGATTATTCATGATTTTCATTTAGTTTATTTTCAAGTTCTTCTATAGTAGGCAAAGCACCTTCCACCTTTACAGGATAGAATTGCTCCAACTCGTAAGATGAAATAGCTATGGGCTGGCTACTTGACTCTAAAGAGTATTGGGCCAATAACCCGTTCTTCTTCTTGCAAATAAGCAGACCAATAGTCGGATTGTCGTCTGGCCGCTTCAAGATATGGTTACATGCAACAATGTAGCCGCCAATCTGTCCAACATCAGGAAAATCAAAGTCGTCAATTTTTACCTCAACAACGACATAGCATCTAAGTTTCAGATGGTAGAACAGCAGGTCGATAAATTTCTCTTTCTCACCAAGCAACAACCTGTATTCTCGTCCTACATACGAGAACCCAGAACCTAACTCCACAAGGAAATTTGTGATATTAGTAAGTAGGGCCTCCTTTAGTTTTTTCTCATTGTATTTCCCTCTTACTCCAGCAAAAGCAAAATTATATGGGTCTTTTGTCACCTCCTGCGCCAAATCGCTGTCAGGTGCAGGAAGGGAGGCCGAAAAATTTGTAATTGCTTTTCCTTGACGTTCATAAAGACCAGTATCTATCCAGTTTAGTAGCATAGCCCTGCTCCAGCCATTCTCTATAGTCTGGTTTACAAAAAACAATGCTTTTTGGGGGTCATTGGAGCAACGGTCAATAATCAGCCTGTGATGTCCCCAGGGTATGCTGCACAATTCTTCCACAACCTGTGGAAGATTCTCGTTTTTCAATTCTTCCACAAGTTGTGGAAGATTTTCAATTGCTTGGCAATATAGTTGATAGAAACGCTTGCAATATCTGATATTCGATTCAGAAAGTCCTTCAACGTCAGGTATTTCTTCTTTCAGGTCTCTACTGAGTGATGCGTAAAACTTGGAGCCGTATTTATTTTCTTCCTGGCGCTCAACAATGTCTTTGCCTAAGCTGAGGTTAAACAACAATTGTTCTGTATTCACCTTGACAG
The DNA here is from genome assembly GCA_017458125.1 of Prevotella sp. Lineage (GTDB taxonomy): Bacteria > Bacteroidota > Bacteroidia > Bacteroidales > Bacteroidaceae > Prevotella. Next base: position 38,232 of record JAFTGB010000045.1, on the reverse strand, counting down.
CCGCCTTAATTTGGCTCTGACGATAGCGCACGACAAGGGCTTTCACCCATTGCTTATAGTCATTGTCAATAATGCTTATTGTTTTACTCATATTATTAAAACGATTCTTAATTGTTGGTTATTGCTCCTTTTCGTATTCTTCCCGTATGATTGGAGTCTCTGGATCTACAATGAGGACTTCATCGTAGGTCAGACCGTAGAGGTGATAGATGAGGAGGTCGATTTGTTGCTCAATAGCAGATGTATCATTTAAAATAGACACCTCTTTATAAGATAGTATTTGGTCAACAAATGATAAAACTTTTTCTTGAATTTCTGTCTTATATATGTAAGAAGGCAATGGCAGAGATGCTAATTCGTCTCGTTGAACATGCAATGTAGGGAAGGAGGTCTCATAGAACCAACGCATTGTTTTAGAGTTGAGAATAGCTGCAAGCATTTTCAATAAGGCAGTTGACTTGGTCGTATGCTCTATAATAATAACATCCTTGACATAATAATTAGAATTATCAAATGTCGCCATTAGTCCTCCACCCGTATCTCTTACCAAAACCTTAGGCTGTTCAAATCTTTCTTTATTTCCTGGTCGAGCTGTTTTCTTGTTTTTACGCATTTGTTCGGGCTTATATATTACATATTCACCTTTAAAGTCTATTGTCCATCTATTTATATCAGCACCACGAACCAACTTCTTACAATCTGTAGAAACAAATGGGTCAAATGTGAGGAAACGTTCATCATCTCCCGTTTTTACGCCAAATGCTAACAAGAATGATGAACCTAAAGTGCTTGATTGGGACATTAATTTGTTTTTTAATTGAGTCGATGCGTGATTAATGGACAAATCAAAAACATTTTTGTATGTAAATGAAAACTGACTTTGCTCTATGATGTTAAACTTAATATTATCCAAATTGACTTTGTCTTCTATTACCGCCGAAGATAAATGACTGTCTTTAGTCGCGCACTTTGAAGAAACAAATATGCAGGTTTTTACTGTTGCCGATTCAAATACATCTTTGGTAAAATCTATTATCTGTAAAACATCGGCATTAGCTAAAATATACTTCCTTATTTTTTCAAAGCTGTCTAATCTGAGCCAACCATCAGAAACAATAAGGGTAGTAATTCCTTTTGATTTAACTATTCGTAAAGCGATTTCCATAAAACAAACATAAATATCTGCTTTTTTCTCGTATGTTTCAAAGTTTGACCATAAATAATGCTTTGTACTATCGGGAAGGTGGTGTGGCCGAATATACGGCGGATTACCTATGACTATATCAAATCCCATGAAGTCCCCATTCTCATCTAAAAGTGCAGGGAACTCGAAGCGCCATTCAAAGGCTTGGTCGTAGATTTTGTTAGACTCTATTTCGGCTCGTTGTTGCTCTAAAGCCTTCAATTCCTTTTGCAAAGCTTTGATTTTCTTTTCATTTTTCTTGCCGCCAAACATATCTTCCATCTGCAGATTGTCTATGGTTCCACGGACTTTAGCAATCTTTCCTTTTTCTTTGTCGTTGAGTTCAGTTTTGACAGCACGCTTGATGTCCTCAATTCTCTTGCGGAAATCATCTTTCTGCGTGTGGTCGGAAATGTCGGTATAGTCATAGACCCACTGACGATAGTCGTCCAAGGTGTAGTGCGTACCGTTCTTTTGATTGTAGTCCTTCAGCACGTTTTGGAATGGGGCATCGAGGGCAAAACGATGCAGCAGAGAGTCGCCACACATAATCTTATAGTCGAGGTTGGGCAATGGCTGCGGCTCATTCTCGTCAACCACTAATGCCAGCCAGAAGCGGAGGCGGGCTATATCTACGGCACCTTTCTCAATATCCACACCGTAGATATTGTTCTGGATGATGTCACGCTTCACCTTGGCGTATGAGAAATCTTCATTCTTGCCAATAAAGCCATAGAGCAAATGGCGGCAATCGAACAGAACATTGAGCACACCCATTGGGAATGCACCTGAGCCAATGGCAGGGTCACAGACTTTTACGACGGAAAGGGCTTTGTTTACCAGCCTTGCTTTCTCCTTATTTTGCAGAATCGGCTCTACCACCCTTTGTTTGATGAGCGAGTCGATGGCAGTATGCAGTTCTTCGGGTGCATGACTTTTCAAATACTGTGCAACACTCTCCTGACTCATGTACTGCACAATCTCTTTGGGGGTATAGAAGGCACCTTTGTCTTTGTTGTCCTCCAACAGGTTCTCGAAGATATGGCCAAGCATTTCCGGGTCGATGCCGATTTCTGAGTCCTCCGGGTCGTTCTCGTCGATGGTGAAGTTATACATGGCAAAGAAGTCCATGAGTTCCTTGAAGTAGTCGTAGGGGAAATCAATGTCTTTCTTGTCCAAGTCGTCCTTGTCGAAAAGGCCACCATTTAGATAAGGTATCTTGATATTCTTTCCCAAACGAGAGTCTGTAAGGTCGTTGATTCTGCGCTCATTGAGGGTATTGAAGAACAGCGGTTCCAAAACATCGCTCAACAGGCGGTCGTTGCCTTCATAACGCTCTATTAAGTGATTCAGATAGAATTTATCTCCACCGTTCCACCCTTGCTGATTGGCAGGTACGCCCATCCAGCCCTTCTTCTGCAAGAACTGAAGGAATACCAAGCGGCCTAAGAGTTTCTTCACATAGTCACGGTTCTCTTTGGTGTCTTCATTGATATGGTTGAGGAACTTCACGTAACGATCCTTGTAGCCATTGAAGAAGTCCTTGTTCAGACGCTCCACCGAGAAAGCATCCTTGATGGTCTCAAATGAAATGCCATTACGTTGCAAGGCGTCGAAACGTCCGACAGGTGTATTATAGTAGTTGTCGCTCTCTCCAAAGACGTATGTAAAACGTTTTGCAGCAGTGTTCTCGCCCTTGATGTCGCAGACAAAAGACAAACGCCAGACAGAACCACTATCAAAGACTACAAGGGCAGCATCGAACTCACCCCAATTAGGATTGATGAACGACTTGACGAGGTTGCGCAATCCGACACGCTTGCGAGCGACATTGCCATGCTGTATCTGATAATAGAACAGACCGATGGAATATGGATCAGTATTTAGCTTTCCAAGGTAATAACCCGCTTCGTCATCGGGTGTGTTGTTGATGCGCTCTGGTTCTTTCCTCAGATTCTTCGCATGAAAATAGTTTTGCAGCATATTCTGCCACCCTTCTTCATTGAATGGTTGCTGGAATATCTGTCGTAGGTTGTCTTTGCTGTAGGTCATAGTTCTTCTATTATTTGATGAGTTTCTTTAATTCGTCCATATCAGGTAATGCTTCTTTCATCTTCTGTGGCAAATCTTTGGTTGTGCGATAAGTAGCAACTCCCATTGGCTTAGAGGTATCAGAAAACGACAGTTCGACAATTTCTTCGTTTTTGGTCTTGCAGAGGATGATGCCAATGGACGGATTCTCGTCAGGCAGTTTCACATATTTGTCAAGTGCAGCCAAATAGAAATTCATCTTGCCTGTATATTCTGGCTTGAACTCTCCACGCTTTAGTTCGAAAGCCACGAGGCTTCTCAGACGGCGTGAGAAGAAAAGCAAATCAATGGCAAACTCCTGTCCTGCCACCTCCAATCGATACTGATTACCCATAAAGGTAAAATCAGCGCCAAAAGCCATAATGAAGTTTTTTACATTCTGGATAATACGCTGCTCTATCACCCTTTCATCGACTAATTCAGGGTCTTCAATGTTAACGAAATCGAGCAAATATTCATCCTTGAACGATTGAAGGGCACGTTGCTTGAAGGCAGCATTGTCAATCGTCTTATTGAAGTTGGTTTGCTGGATAGAACCTTCTTTGCGATATAAATCCTCATCAAGATGATATTTAAGCGTTTCTTTACTCCAAAACTCAGTAGCACATTTCCTAATATAAAAAAGTCTTTCTTCTATTGTTTCTGTCTTTCTTATAATCTCTCGATGATGCGTAAATCCCACACTTAAAAAGCATTCGAAGTCCCTTTCGGACAAATCGGCAGACATTAGCTGCCGATTTAGCAAAATATTAAGGTTCAGTATATTATCCAAATCGGCAGCTAATGGTTGCCGATTTAGAATCGGACTCCATGCTTCATAGAATATACGCATGTTTTTTATGTTCGTTTCGGAGAAACCTGTCAAGCCAGGTAGTTCCTGTTGAAGCATTTTAGAGATGGATGCAATGGCATTTGTGTTCCATGCGTCAGTACGACTATGTACAGAAACATAGTTTCCCACCCAATAATATAAAGCCAGCACTTCTTTGTTGACATGCCGGGCAGCACGATAGCGACTTTCAAGAATGGCTTGTTTTATCGCTTTGACTGCATGTATATATTCTGATGATATGATTGTTTGCTTCATGCCTGTAGAATCTTAAATAAACGTTTCGGAAATAATGATTTGTGGATCGCTGACTTTTGGGACTGCCTTTTCTTGCATCTCATTACTCATCGTCTGGTACTCATCAACGAATTCTACCAAAGCCTTTTTCAGTTTGGCTTCGTCCGTCTTGATTTGCACTTTGTCACCTTTGTAGGGTTTGGAGAGGTCACGCAGGCGGCGAGGCAACTGAGTATATATACCTTTATTAATATAGTCGGTGAGAATATGACATTGCACCTTTGTTGTATTGTCAGAGATTGCTTGCGTAATCCTGCGCAGGAAGTTCAGGGCCGTCTTCGAGATATTGTCGAGATCGGTGCGATTGATGGATGCATCGTCAGCAGCCTCCACATATTCAGAGGTGTATTTGCGCAAAGCACGATTCACATGGTCGTAGTTCTTGCTGTCAGGCTGGAAAGGAGCGGCTTGTTCATCAGGTTTGGCCTTCAGATACTTGATGGCCTCTAAGAAATCGATAGGCTTTACTGTCTTATCGGTAGCCAGATAGAATTCTGTCTTTACGTCGGACGATACATAGATGATTGACTTGTCCGTATGTCGCCCTGTGTTGCGGGTCACACGGCTCTTCAGTGGCAACTGCTTCACCTTGTCGTAAAGTTCGCGGTTGTTGTGATAAACCTCGCGCAGTTCGCGAATCAAAGCTAACTTTTCATCCATCGAGTCCTTCACGTTGCTGTCGAACATCTTGAACTGCTTGACGATTTCTTCCTTAGAATATATCTGCACATCCTCACCAAAGGCAGAATGGAAACCCTGTAACTTGACAAGCGCGTTTTCGTAGAGTTTGATTTGCTCATTGCCTTGGGGTGAGGGATAGAACATATAGTTATAGATAAACTCAGCCACGGAACCGATACGATTTACACGTCCGATACGCTGCATCAGCCGAGAGGCGTTCCAAGGGGAGTCATAGTTGACAATGATGTGGGAACGATGCAAATTGACACCTTCCGCCAACACATCAGAAGTAAGAATGATATTGTACTCGTCTTTCTGTACCTCACTATTGGCATCGAAATTCTCTTTGATGATGGTAGCCTTCTTGTCACGGTTGTCGGCAGTAATCGTCAATACGTCTGTTCTGCCTAACTCGTTTTCTAATCTGTCCTTCAGATAGTTCAGCGTATCAACACTTTCGGAGAATACAACCAGTTTGCCAGAGACATTACGCACGTCGAAGAACTCATGCTCCAGTCTGTCACGGAAGAGGTCAAACTTCTGGTCATCGCGCTCTTGCTGCCAATCGGCATTGAGGGCTTCCAGAACCTCTTTATCATGGCGGAGCATGTCAATGAAATCTGGCTCGAAATCGTCGGACTTATACAGGATGTCGCTTTCCTGGTAGCCTTTCTTCATGGCCAGTTCAATAATCTGGTCCAATTCCATATTCTTAGCCTGCAACTCTTTCACATTCAACTCTGGGGCAATAATCACCTTGTTCTCGGCAAACATCTTCAACATGTCGTTGGTGATACGAAGCAAGGTGGCCAACGAAAGTTTGAAAGCATGGAAGCTACTTTCCAGACGCTTCACCATGTGAACACGATAGATACCTGCCAACGTCTGGCCAACATGAACTGCGTTCCGATACTTAGCCCGGAACTCTGGCTTCAGAAATTCAACTGCACGATAGCGCGCATAATGCAGATGAGGATCGAATTTGTCATCAGACAGAACATTCAGCGTATAAAAGAAGCGCCTACTGGTATCAGCATCCATCTTATATTCCAATGAGATAGGCGGCTGAGGCTTGGGGAAGATAATACCCTGCGCCTGTAAGTCTTTCTTGTATTCTGGGTCGTTCTCGATGTTGTGACGTGTACGACGAACTGTCACCTTATCGATGACTTTTTCGCGGATGGCCTCATAGATCTTGTCAACATCGGCTGTCACATCTCGTGTTTCGCGTTCCTTCATCAGGATTCTGTAAGCCTTGATGTATTCTGCAAAGAAACCTTTCAAATTAGGAATACCGTCAATAGTGCAATTCTGACTGTCCTGAAACAGCAAGAGCAGATTAAGCAAGTCGTCAGGACGGTTGTTCAACGGTGTTGCAGAAAGCAGCATCACTTTCTTTCGCTGATTCTTCAACAAGCCTGCATTTACACAATCTGCCTTACAAATCTTTTGCAGTTCGTCGTATTTACCTGCCCCGTCATTACGGAAACCATGTGCTTCATCGACGATAATCAAGTCGAATTCTTCTTTCGCCTTGTACTGCTCTTTTCCTTCTAACACACTTGACAGTTTGCCATTGGTAATGAATTGCGCCTTACGGGATATGCCAAACAACTTAAAGGTGTTTTCCCAGTTCTCACGCAAGGCAGGAGGGAATACCACCAGAATGCTGGTGTTCTTTCCATTCGCCTCTATGAATCGCTTGGCAATCATGGTGGCAATCATCGTCTTGCCAAGACCAACCACATCAGCAAGGAACAGGCCGTTATGGCGCATGAGCATTTGGAAACCCTGAATCATGGCATCCGTCTGGTACTTCAGTTCCATCACGCCATTAGGCAGCTGAATTGAAAAATCATCCTCAATCTGGTCGCCAAACGTATCAATGAGCACCTTTAGATATATCTCATAAGGTGTGGGCTGATAGCCTAAATAGGTCTTTTGCTTGATACTTTCAACATCATCTATCGTCAGCGTAACGGCTTCTTCCCACAACTTCTTAAACTCAGAATGGCAGTAGTCCACATCATCGAAGTCCTTCATGGCTACATTCAGTTCATAACGCTCTGCCCTTGACGTGCCAAGTCCTGAATCTGAAATATTGGAAGACCCCATGATTACCCAGCCATCACTATTCTCATTGTGATTTTGCGGAAGGCAGAGATAAAACTTGGCATGGAGGTTCTTAGTGGCATGAATCTTCATCTGGAGTCTGCCATCAACCAAGTCCTGGCACATCTGCAAGATGCCTTCCTCCACCTCTGGAGCATATCGAGCATTGATAATATCCTGACGGAACTCCTCATCATAGACCATCTTTGCCTTTTCCTCGTTTTCTAACATCAGCATGGCCTTATTATGACGGCGGAAAATGTCATCGATATTGATGCCAACTAAAATCTTTATTTCCTCGACATCATTCAGTTCTTTTCGCAATTTGAAATACCCAGAAGAACGAAAGAATCCCACAACAGCCAGGAATCGGTCAAAATTAGCCATATTACATGCAATACCTTTGAGTTTTTCAAAGAGCGTATTGCCTGAATCGTTATTGAAAAACTTACTGCTCATTGTATGCTTCTTGACTCGGATTTATCAATGACCTGACATCTACCATTAACACTCTTGCAATTTCGTTTAATTGTGCAATAGAAGGTTGAGTCTTATTTTGGCACCATCTGGAGATGGTATGCTCAGTTTTTCCCAACTGCTCTGCCAACCATCGGCTGGTCTTTCCTTTTTCTACGAGGACTACTTTCAAGCGGTTTAAAGCCTCTATTTTTTCATTATTTGCCATATGATGTTCAGTATTTGAGCGCAAATATACACAAAATAATTAATATTATCTAATTAAACGAAGAAAAACAGTAGGTTTTGCTTAAATTTTTCGTAACTTTTCTTTCGGAGAAGTTACTGTCACTCGGAAATGCAAAAGAAAAGCAAGCTTTCCTTTTGCATTTCTCTCGCTTTTCCGTAACTTTGCAACCATTATATAGGACTGATAAACAATGAACGGTATGATTAAGCGATTATTAGACTTTCTGGATGCTTCGCCGGTGAACTTCCTGGCTACACACAACATTGCCGAACGCCTGGAGCAGGCTGGCTACCGGCTGGTGGACCCTCGGGAGCCTTTAGGCGAGGTGAAAGCGGGCGACAAACTCTACGTGACAAAGAACGACTCGTCGGTCTATGCCTTCCACATCGGACAGAAGCCAATGGCGGAAGCCGGGTTCCACATGATTTGTGCCCATTGCGACTCGCCTACGTTCCGCATCAAGCCGAATGCCGAGATGACCTGCGAGGGGGGAATGGTGAAACTGAACACCGAGGTGTATGGGGGCCCTGTGATGTCTACCTGGTTCGACCGTCCGCTGACCGTGGCGGGGCGTGTCGTCGTGCGTGGCGGGGATGCGCTCTCGCCCAAAACCCTTTTGCTGCATGTGAAGCGCCCGCTGCTACAAATCAGCAACCTGGCCATCCACTTCAACCGGCAGGTGAACGACGGGGTGAAGCTGAGCAGGCAGAAGGACATGCTGCCCATTCTCGGCATCGTGACTGACGAACTGGAACAGGGCAACCTGTTGCTGGACATCATCTGCAGCGAACTGAACGTCAGGCAGGACGACATTCTCGACTTCGACCTCTATCTGGCCGACGCCACGCCTGCCTGCACCTTCGGCGCTCACGACGAATTCATCTCCTCGGGCCGACTCGACGACCTCTCGATGTGCTTTGCCGGTTTGGAGGCGATGACTGCCACCGGGACCACGGAGGCCACGAAAGTGCTGGCCATCTTCGACAATGAGGAGACGGGGTCGCAGACCAAGCAGGGGGCGGCAAGTCCTTTCCTGGCGATGATGTTGAAACGCATTGTCCTGGCACAGTACGGTACGGACGAAAGCTCGGCAGAGTCGATGCAAACATCACGCTGCGCTCGCTCAACCGAAGCCTTCTATCAGGCCGTCGAGCGCGCCTTCATGGTATCTGCAGACAATGCTCACGCCTGGCACCCCAACTACAGCGAGAAGTACGACCCGACGAACCATCCGCTGCTGGGCGGAGGACCCGTCATCAAGTTCAACGCCGCACAGAAGTATGCCAGCGACGCCGTCTCTGCTGCGGTGTTTGCCGAAATATGCCGCGAGACCGGTGTGCCCTGTCAGCGGTTCGTCAACCATAGCGACGTGGCGGGTGGCAGCACGTTGGGTAACATCCTGACTTCTACGCTCCCCCTCCGTGGTGTCGACATGGGTAATGCCATCCTCGCCATGCATAGCTGCCGTGAAACGGGAAGCGTAGCCGACCACGGTTACGCGGTGAAAGCCTTCACGCGGTTCTTTAGCATGTGAAGACGTAACCTTGCGGGGCTGGAGCGAGGCGTCAGTTTCTCCCCCTATTGACGATGAAGATGCCCAGGGCGGCGAGGCCCCCGGCAAGGGCATACTTCGCATGGAACGTCTCGCCAAGACAAAGACACGAGGTGACGGCGCCGACGACAGGGATGAGCGAGTTGTATATGGCCACTTTCCCCACGGGGTTCATGCTGAGCAACTTGTTATAGAGTGTGAAGCCGAGGGCAGAGATGGCGATGAGCAGCAGCAGGCACACGATGCCGAGGAGGCTGACAGTGGGCAGGGTACCGCCAAGGGCAAGGCCAGGGACGACGAGCAGCAGGCCGCCAAGGGTAAGGGCGTAGCCCGTGCCCACAAACACGTCCACCCGTCGGCTCAGCCCGCGAGTCATCAGGTTGGCGCAGGCCCCGCAGACGGCATTGAGGATTATCATGCCGTCGCCCAGCCAGGTGAACTGCCCGCTTTCGGCTCCTCCAAGGTTCAAGGCCAGCACGCCGCTAAACCCTACGGCACAACCCAGCATCTTGCGCGGCGTCAGATGGTCGCTCTTGAAACAGGCACAGGCCAGCAGCACCACGAGGAATGTGCTCAGCGAGTTGAGGATGGCGGCCCGCGAACCTTCGCTGTGCGACATGCCGATGTAGAAGAAGAAATAGTGCAATGCGGTGTTCATCAGTGCAAAGGCCACGAGGAACCACCAGTCGTGCCTGATGTCTGTCTTGAACGACCGGCCACTGGCGTACGCAACGGTCAGCACTATCAGGCCAGCCGCAGCAAAACGGATGCCTGCAAAAAGCATCTTGCTGCCCGTCATGTCTGCCGCGATGCCAAAGGCACTGAAGCCTATTTTGATAAGCGGAAACGCCCATCCCCATGATATGGCGGCTGTCAGGGCAAACACAACCACCCAGGCCGGGCGTTGGAATATGGAAGTCTTCATGAACAATCCTAATTGATGGTACAAAAGTAGTGAAAATCGGTCAGAAATGAGCACATTTGTCTCGTTTTACAACAAAGTTTAAGAGGAATGATACATAAACGGTTAGTTTTCATCAGATAAGTCACAGGATGGCACAAATATCGCCCACGATATTTCGTTAATCATTCTTAAAGTTCCAGATAAATCGCTTGCGATACAAATTATTATTCTTACCTTTGCATCGCAAACGACAGAAACATTTAGAGTCCCTTGATAAGGGACGGCTATAATGCAGGGATTCAATATTAATAAATATAAGTAAGGTATGCAAAAGATTTATGACTTCAAGGCTTTTTCAAGCAAAGGTAAGGAGATTGACTTCTCACAGTTCAAAGGTAAAGTTCTGCTGATTGTCAACACAGCCAGCAAGTGTGGATTCACCCCTCAGTTCGCAGGACTGGAGGAGCTGAACCAAAAGTACAAAGACAAGGGGCTGGTCATCATCGGATTCCCCTGCAACCAGTTTAAGGAGCAGGACCCGGAGGGCGATGCACAGATTGAGGAGTTCTGCCAGCTGAACTATGGCGTGACCTTCCAAATCATGAGAAAAGGGGATGTCAACGGTCCTGATGCCCATCCCGTCTTCGAGTATCTGAAGACTCAGGCACCCACCGAGGAATACAACGGACTGAAGGCTAAAGCCGCCAAGACACTCTTCAAGGCTATCAGCAAGAGCGTGGAGAAGGATAGCGACATCAAGTGGAACTTCACCAAATTCCTCATCTCAAAGGATGGTGAGACCATCAAGCGTTTTGCGCCTACCACAGACCCCAAGGACTTCGAGAAGGACATTGAGGAAATGCTTGGATAATTAACATGGAGGACTATGCACGCAGAATTACAGCTTGACAACCAGATATGCTTTCGTCTCTATACCGCAACAAGACTCATCACACAGGCCTACACGCCGATGCTGACTGAGCTGGGCATCACCTATCCGCAGTACCTCGTTCTGATGGTGCTGTGGGAGAAAGACAACCAACCTGTGAACGACATAGCCCATCGGCTGGTATTAGAGACAAACACCGTGACACCCCTACTCCAGCGCATGGAGAAGCTGGGCATTGTCAGCCGTAAGAAGGGTGAGCAGGACAAGCGTCAGCAGATTGTAAGCCTCACCGAGAAAGGGCGCGATATGGAGGAGAAAGCATACGGGCTCATCCCTGCAGGCATGGGCGAGACGCTGAAAGCCTGTCCGCTCCAGTTGGACGACTATGCACATCTGGCCAGTGAACTGGACTCCATCATCGAAACATTGAAGAAATAAAACAATCGGCACAAGCTTTGCAACAACACGAAAAAACAGTATGGGCATGAAAATCAAACAATGGCTGCAATCCCTGTCATTCAGGACGGGCGTTATCGTCCTAATATGCTGCATACCATTCTATGTCCTGTCCTTCGCTCAGATGCTGCTCCCCATCAGCACTACCGCAAAGGGTGTATTGTGGGCTGTGCTCTTCGGACTGGCTAAGACCTGCCAGTATGGAGGACTGACCATTTTAGGGGTTGAAGGCTATAAACGGTTGCGGAACAAATTCAAAAAGCAATAAATATGACCAATGATTACGAAGGACTGCATAGAGACCGCATATAGTTTCCTGCATCAGAAACGGAACGTCTATATCCATTCTACCCTCGACTGGCAGAATGATGAGATACAAGAAGTAGTTTTATACTATTTGATTGTCATCAACATTGTGACTTTCCTTGTCTATGGTATTGATAAATTGAAGGCCAAGAAAGCCATGTGGCGCATTAGGGAGGACTCGCTATTGATGCTGGCGGTACTCGGTGGCAGCATCGGAGCATGGCTTGGCATGAAAGTCTGGCATCACAAGACTCTGCATAAGAAGTTCAGATATGGCATCCCTGCCATCATCATCATCCAACTTGCAGTAATCGGCTATTGGCAATACCAATAACAAAATAAATCAGACGGACTTAGGCATAAAAAAGACCGCTAACTCACAATGAGTCAGCGGTCTTTTTTATGCCTAAGTCGAGGTGACAGGACTCGAACCTGCGACAGCCTGGTCCCAAACCAGGAACGCTACCAACTGCGCTACACCTCGCTGTATGCAAGGACTACTTGATGATGCCTTGCTCTACGAAAATCTTCTTCAGTGCTGCCACCGAACGGTCTACCTGCTCCTTGGTGTGGGTAGCCATCAGGGCATAACGCACCAGCGTGTCCTGAGGCGCACAGGCAGGAGGAATGACAGGATTGATGAATACACCAGCCTTAAAAGCCAACGCCGTCACCAAGAAGGTCTTCTCAATATCCCTGACATAGAGCGGGATGATGGGGCTCTCGGTGTCGCCAATCTCAAACCCTTCCTCAGAGAAGCGTTTCAGCGCATAGCGGGTCACGTCCCACAAAGCCTCAATGCGCTCGGGCTCCTTCTGGATAATGTGCAGTGCCTCCATGGCTGCCGCTGTTGCTGCCGGAGTATTGGAAGCAGAGAAGATGTACGTGCGGCAAGTATGACGCAGGAAATTAATGGTGTCCCAGTCAGAAGCAATAAATCCGCCGATGCTGGCCAGCGACTTAGAGAACGTACCCATAATGAGGTCTACCTCGTCAGTCAGTCCGAAGTGGTCACACACACCACGTCCGTGGTCACCGAAGACTCCCAAGCCGTGAGCCTCATCAACCATGATGGAGCAGTTGTACTTGTGCTTCAGTTCCACAATCTGCGGAAGTTTGGCCAAATCGCCTTCCATGGAGAACACGCCGTCAACGACAATGAGCTTGATGGCCTCATGAGGCAGTTTCTGCAGCACGCGCTCCAGATCTTCCATGTCGTTGTGCTTGTAGTGCAACTGGCGGGCAAACGACAAACGACGACCGTCCACAATAGAGGCGTGGTCGCGGTCGTCGCAGATAATATAGTCGTCTTTGCCTACCACCATGGCCAGCACACCCTGGTTGACAGAGAAGCCGGTAGAGAAGCACAGACAGTCGTCCTTATGAATAAATTCTGCTATTTCCTTTTCTAACTGCACATGGATGTCCAGCGTACCATTCAGGAAACGGCTACCGGCACAACCCGAGCCGTATTTGTCCAATGCTGCCTTGGCAGCGTCAATGATGCGCTGATCTCCCGTCAGTCCTGTATAAGCATTCGAGCCAAACATCAGAACCTTGTGACCACCCATTTCAACTTCCGTTCCCTGCTTTCCCTCAATGGCGCGGAAATAGGGATACACGTCAGCCTCCATATACTTCTGCGGCTCACGATAATGCTTATATTTCTCTTGTAATTGTCCCATATTAATATAGGTATAACCTAAACTATGATTTAGTTTCAGGCTGCAAAGTTACACATTTTTTATAATTCGTGCAAGAAAAACCAGATTATTTTGTATTTTTGCAGCGTCAATGGAAACAAAAAAACGTATTACGTTCATCGTCAACCCCATTTCGGGCACTAACAGCAAGGACGAAATCCCGCGTCAGATAGCCAATTTGCTCGACAGGGAGCACTTTACATACGAAGTGCTGATGACCGAGTATGCAGGGCACGCTGCCGAGATAGCCCAAGAGCGTGCACAGGACGGAGCCGACATTGTTGTGGCTGTCGGAGGCGACGGTACAGTCAACGAGGTGGCCCGCTCGCTGGTGCACACCCAGACGGCATTAGGCATCATTCCCTGTGGTTCGGGCAACGGTCTGGCCCGTCATCTTTGCCTGCCGCTTAACGTGCCGCAAGCCATACGCATCATCAACCAGTGTCAGATAGAGACTTTTGACTATGGTGTCATCAACGGCCTCCCCTTCTTCTGCACCTGCGGAATGGGCTTCGATGCCTTCATCTCGCTCAAGTTCGCGGAAGCTGGAAAGCGAGGCCCCATCACCTACGTAGAGAACGTGCTGAAGGAGGGACTGAAATACAAGCCGGAGACCTATGAGATCATCGACGACAACGGCACTACCCGTCTGAAGGCTTTTCTCATTGCCTGCGCCAACGCCTCACAATACGGCAACAATGCCTACATCGCCCCGGGAGCAACGATGAAGGACGGCGAAATGGACGTTATCGTCATGGAACCCTTCGATGCCTTGGAAGCTCCACAGATGGCTGCCGACCTGTTTATGAAGACGCTCGGCAACAACTCGAAAATCAAGACATTCCGAACCCAGAAACTGCACATACGCCGCCAACAGCCTGGAGCCATCCACTACGACGGCGACCCCATCATGACTGGTAATGACATCGACGTACACATAGAGCACCTGGGACTGCGCATCGTTGCCAATCCCGACATTCCTGAGGACAAAGCGCAACCCAACATGCTGCTCAACGCCTTCAGCGATTTCTTCAACAACATCAACAACGTGCGCGAGGACATTGAAAAAGACATCGAGAAGCGAGGACGGCGTATCCAAGCCGTCAACAAGGTGCTGCTGAGGAAGCTGAGAGGATAGGAGGGAAATAAAAATTAAAAAATAAAAAATAATAATTAAAAATTAAGAGTTGGCGGTTTTGCTGAGTAAGGACTATATGTTAGGCATCAAGGGATGGAACTGATTGTTGTAGCAGGCGTTTTGGCAATAGCCACGGGATATGCTGTATGGAGGATATACAACGTATTCAAGGCCGACGGTGACCCATGCCGACAATGCGAACTGAAAAAAAACTGCAGAAAATTTGGCCATTCCAAATAAAAGCATTATCTTTGCACCCGCTTACGCAAAAAAATTTTGTTGGTGCCTTGGATGAGTGGCTTAGTCAACGGTCTGCAAAACCGTCTACAGCAGTTCGAATCTGCTAGGCACCTCGTAAGAAGAAGCGGAACTTCCACCTTGGAAAGTTCCGCTTTACTTTTTTCACAGCCTTCAGCACCTTACTGAATGCCGTCCTCGCGCAACTTCTGCTGCCACTTCCAGGCCGACCTCAGGACTTCTTCAGTAGGCGTGTCTGCCTTCCATCCCAACACACGGTTGGCCTTGTCCACGTTGCCCCAGACCTGTTCGATGTCGCCTTCACGACGAGGAGCGTAAGTCCAGTTGACTTTCACGCCGGTGGCTTTCTCGAAGCCTTCTACAACTTCTAAGGTGGACAAGCCGCGTCCCGTTCCGATGTTGAACACCTCGACGGCATCCGTATCCGGCTGGTCAAGCACACGCTCCATAGCCTTGACGTGAGCCTTGGCCAGGTCTACGACATAGATGTAGTCGCGAATGCAGGTATGGTCGGGCGTATTGTAGTCGTTGCCGAAAATCTTCAACTGCTCGCGGATACCCATAGCTGTCTGCGTGACGAAGGGTATCAGGTTCATGGGCACGCCGTTGGGCAGTTCGCCGATGAGCGCCGTGGGGTGCGCACCTATGGGGTTGAAGTAGCGCAGGATGATGCTCTTGATAGGCGCACCGCTGTGGATGTAGTCCTGGATGATTTCCTCGTTAATCTGCTTGGTGTTGCCGTAGGGCGACAGGGCTTTCTGGATAGGAGCCTCCTCGGTGACGGGCAGGTTCTCTTGCGAAGGCTGGCCGTAGACGGTGCACGACGAGGAGAAGATGATGCCCTTGACATCATACTTGGGCATGAGTTCCAGCAGATTGATGAGCGATGTCAGGTTGTTACGATAGTAAAGCAGCGGTTTCTCCACACTCTCGCCAACAGCTTTGGAGGCTGCAAAGTGGATGATACCCTCTATCTTCGGATATTTTTTGAAAACGTTCTCCAAGGCTTCCAAGTCGCAGCAGTCCACCTTCTCGAAGGCAGGGCGCTGACCCGTAATTTTCTCGATACCGTCAACGACGTTGGCATTAGAGTTGGACAGGTTGTCAATGATGACGACTTCGTAGCCTGCGTTCTGCAGTTCCACGGTGGTATGGCTACCTATGAACCCCGTACCACCGGTGACAAGAATTGTTTGTTTCATATCATTAGTGTTATTAAGTATTTCGTGCAAAGGTACGAATAAAGGCTTGAAATGCCAAATATTCCTGACTATTTATTTCAACGTATGACCTCGGCCAGCTGGTCGGCTATCTGCCTCATGCCTAACTGCGAGGGATGCCCCCACTGCTTGTCGATGTCGTGCAACTGGATCCAGCGGACGCCGTAGTGGTCAGAGATGGTGCGCAGCGACTCGGTGACGGCCTCGGAGAGCTCGCTGTTGATGACGACATAGAGTTCGGTGCCCGGATAGCGGTCCTGCAGCGATGACAGCAGGCAGGCCAAGGCGGGACGGAACTGGTAGAGGTCCTGCGACGTCCAGTCGGCATACTTGTACTCGCCTACGGGTGCTTTAGCCCACGAGTCATTGGTACCGCCAAAGACGATGATGATGTCCGGGTCGCCCAAGTAGCGGTGACGGGTTACGTAGGAGCGGTCGCTATAGTCCTCGCCGCGGTAGCCCGTATTGCAGATGGTGGCTCCCGAGAAGGAATTGTTCTGACAAAGACGGAAGTTGCCCTTGCTGATGAACTGGTGCCACCACGTCTGTCGCACGTTGACCACATCGTTGTGCTTGACACTGTCTCGCGGATACCACACGTAGTTGGTATCGGGTACTACAAAGTCGCGAAACGTGCTGTACGAGTCGCCCAGAATGGACACGGAGCGCTTCTGTGCCTGCACGCCTACTGTCACTGCCAATAATACTGTAAGGAGTAAAAGGTTCTTTTTCATTGCTAACGGATGTTTTTTGATTAATAAAAAAACTCACCGAACCTGACTGATTTCGGTGAGCTTCTACTCTGTTGTTTTGCGGTGCGTACGAGACTCGAACTCGTGACCTCCTGCGTGACAGGCAGGCATTCTAACCTACTGAACTAACGCACCTTTGGAAGTGTCTTTCCATCTTAGCGGGTGCAAAGGTAATGAGAAAAATCGAATAAACAAAACTTTTTAGGGGAAATTTCACAAAAATCTTTGCATCAGCATGGCATCGTGAAACTCACGGGCGTCGGAAAGCCAGTGTTTCAGGCACGCACTGTCCTCGAACCCCACCTTCCGGAAGAGGCGCAGCGCGCTGTCGTTGCCTACGTCGACCACGGCATAGAGCTGGTGCAAGTGCAGCACACGGAGCGCATAGTCGCAGAGTTGCAGCACGGCAGCAGTGGCATAGCCCTTCCTACGGTGCGCATCCATAATGACGATGCCTGCTTCGGCTCGCTGGTGACGCGGGTCGAAGTTCACCACGTCAACCATGCCGACGGCATGGCCTTCGGCGTTTTCCACCACCAGGCGTACCTGTCGGTCGGTATAGATGTCGTCGCCCGACGAGGCGATGTAGTCGTGCAGTGTGTAGCGCGAATAGGGTACGTTGGTAGCTCCAACGTTCCAGAGCCGCTGGTCGTTCTCTATACGGTAGAGCAGGTCGAGGTCTTCAGGCTCGATGGCTCTCAGTCTGATGTCAGGCAGTTCGTTCATAGTGGTCTTGACGAGGGTTGATAAAGTGGCGCAGGCGTGCGCCCACCATTTGTATGAGCGCCAGCACCGCACGGAAGTAGATGGCCGTCTGGATGGGCAGCGACAGCAGGACGGTCAGGTGGCCGTAGTGCTTGCGGAAGAAGATGAGCATGGCCTGATAGAAGGTGTGGACATAACGGAACGAAGACTTCTGCGTCGACTCGCCCTTGTAGTGGACGATGTCGTAGGGCAGGTACCAGTTCTGCCAGCCTCCCTTCAGCAGACGGAAGCTGAGGTCGATGTCTTCGCCGTACATGAAGAAGTCCTCGTCAAGCAGTCCCACCTGGCTGAGGGCCTTGCGGCGCAACAGGCAGTAGGCTCCACTGATGACCTCTATCTGGCATGGCTTGTCCCACGGTAGGTGGCTCATGTAGTAGCGGCGGGTGAAACCCAACATCTTGAGCATCGACACCCAGGGCGTGGGTATGGCACGACGCGACTCCGGGGCAGGTTTTCCTTCGCGGTTCAGCATCCTGACCCCTGCCCCACCCGCCTGCGGGTGGGCGTCCATGAAGTCAAGACAGCCACGTATGGTGGGCTCGGCCACTACGGTGTCAGGATTGAGCAGCAGGACGTATTCGGACTCGGAGAGTCGGATGGCCTGGTTGTTGGCACGTGCGAAGCCTACATTCTCGGTGTTGGCAATGAAGTGTACGTCAGGGTGGCGCGGACTGAGTTTGTCCACCGTACCGTCTGACGAGCAGTTGTCGACGACGAACACTTCGCCGTCAATGCCCTGCATGGCCCGTTTCACGCTCACCAGACACTCATCCAGCAACCGGCAGACGTTGTAGCTGACGATGACTATGCTGATTTTCTTGGCCATACGAAGGGAATACAGATAAGCAGCACGACGCCAAGGTAGAAGAATGGCGTAGTGCGGTAGATGGCATAAAGGATTATATTGACCAGCAAGGGCACGCCCACGATGGCCAATGCCTGCTTACGGTCAGTGCGTGCCCTGCGCACGCCGAGCCACGCGCACAGCAGTGTGGCCAGTTCCATGACGGTAGTTAACAGGAAAAGCAAAGTCTCTGCGTTCATATTCTTAATTATAATTTTTCAACTCTCAACTCTCTCAAAGGGTACCCGGCTCAGTATGGAGCGTCCCAGCGTCACCTCGTCGGTGTATTCCAGTTCGTCGCCCACGCTGACGCCACGCGCTATGACGCTGACCGTGACATCTTTGAAAGGAGCCAGTTTGCGGAAAATGTAGTAGTTGGTGGTGTCGCCCTCTATGGTCGGGCTGAGCGCCAGTATGACCTCCTTCACCCCACCCTCGCCGACGCGCTGCACCAGCGAGTCCAGTTCCAAGTCGGACGGTCCAATGCCGTCCATGGGCGAGATAATCCCCCCCAGCACATGGTAGAGGCCGTGAAACTGCTGGGTGTTCTCGACAGCCATCACGTCCTGAATGTTCTCCACCACGCAGATGGTCTGGGCATCGCGCCTCGGATTGCTGCAGATAGGACAGACGTCGCTGTCACTGATGTTGTGGCATACGTGGCAGTAGTGCACTTCGCGCCTCATGGTGCTGATGGCCTCCGACAGCCGTTGCACGTCGTCAACATCCTGACGCAGCAGGTGCAGCACCAGCCTGAGTGCCGTTTTACGCCCTATGCCTGGCAGCTTGGCGAACTCCTGTACGGCACGTTCCAAGAGTTTAGACGGATATTGTTGTTGTATCATATTGCTAAATCTCGCTCAGTTCCAGCCACCGCATCGACTTCTCGTCCAGCTCGTCTTTCAGCTGGGGCAGGCGCTTGCTCAGGGCTGTTATTTCGTCTACTGAGGTAGTGCCGCCGCAGAGGGCTTCTTCTATCTTTTTCTGTTCGGCCTCCAAGGCGGCGATGTCTTTCTCTAACTGTTCCATCTCGCGCTTCTCCTTGTAGGTGAGTTTTCGAGAAGAAGACCCACCGCCTTGTCCCTCCTTTGTTTTTGGGGGAGCAGATGGTGCAGCCGTCTTCTTGCCGCCTTTGGAGTTATTACTCCCTTCCCTCACTGGGAGGGGCCGGGGGAGCGTCTTCTCCCACTCCCTGTACTGCGTGTAGTTGCCGGGGAAGTCCTGAACCACGCCCTGGCCCTTGAACACGAGCAGGTGGTCTACCACCTTGTCCATGAAGTAGCGGTCGTGCGAGACAACGATGACGCAGCCGGGAAAGTCCTGCAGGTATTCCTCCAGTATCTGCAGCGTCACGATGTCGAGGTCGTTGGTAGGCTCGTCAAGCACCAGGAAGTTGGGCTGGCGCATCAGCACGGTACACAGGTACAGCTTGCGGCGCTCGCCGCCACTGAGCTTGTAGACGTAGTTGTACTGCTGTTCGTTGGTGAAGAGGAAATGCTGCAACAGCTGCGATGCCGACAGCTTGCGGCCGCCGCCTAAGTCGACGTACTCGGCAATGTCGCGGACGACGTCGATGACCTTCTGCTGCTCGTCAAACTGCAGCCCCTCCTGCGAGAAGTAGCCGAAGCGCACGGTGTCGCCGATGATGATGCGGCCCTCGTCGACAGGCACCTGCCCGAGCAGCATCTTGATGAACGTCGACTTGCCCGTGCCGTTATTGCCCACGATGCCCATTTTCTCGAAGCGCGAGAAGTTGTAATAGAAGTCCTTGAGGATGGTGATAGCCTCTTCTCCCCCTCCGGAGGGGCTGAAGGCTTTCGATATGTACTGGCACTCGAAGATTTTGGAACCGATGTAGACATTGCTGGCTTTCAGCCTTATCTGCCGTTCCTCTATGCGCTGCTTGGCCACGCGCTCCAGTTCGTAGAAGGCATCCTCGCGGTATTTGGCCTTATGGCCACGGGCCTGTGGCATACGTCGCATCCACTCCAATTCGGTGCGGTACAGGTTGTTGGCTCGTGCTATCTCGGCACGGCGGTTGTCTATGCGCTCCTGACGCTTCTCCAAGTAGTAGGCGTAGTTGCCGCGATAGGTGTAGACGGTCCGGTCGTCCAGTTCAAGGATGACCGAGCACACGCGGTCCAGGAAGAAGCGGTCGTGCGTCACCATGAGCAGCGTGCGGTTGCTGCGTCCAAGGTAGCCCTCCAGCCACTCTATCATCTCCAGGTCCAAGTGGTTGGTGGGCTCGTCCAGTATGATGAAGTCCGGCTCCGTCAGCAGCACGTTGGCCAGGGCCACACGCTTCTGCTGGCCGCCACTGAGCTGCCCCATGGGCTGGTTGAGGTCTCTGATTTTCAACTGCGTCAGCACCTGCTTGGCCTTCAGCACCTTCTCCTCCTCGCCCTCATGGTTAAAGCACGCGTCGAGCACCGACTCGTCAGGGTCGAAGCGCGGCGACTGCTCCAGAAAGCCCACCTTCAGGTCGCGGCGGAACACGATGCTGCCTGCGTCGTAGCCTTCCTTGCCGGCCAAGATGGACAGCAGCGTCGACTTGCCTGTGCCGTTGCGCGCTATCAGTCCCACCTTCTGACCCTCGCCTATGCTGAAGCTGATGTCGCTGAACAGCGTCAGGGCACCGAACGACTTGCTAAGGTGCTGTACGTCAAGATATACGTTCATTTGTTTGTTGAGAGTTCAACGTTTATTGTTTCAATGTAGCCCAGCACGTCGTCCCTGCCCTCCTTTTTCTCGGCCGACGTCACAAACATGGGGGGCAGCTCTTCCCACGTCTCCAACAGCTTCTGCCGGTAGGCCTCCACAGCCTGACGGCACTTGTTGGGTGTCAGCTTGTCGGCCTTGGTGAACACGATGCAGAAGGGAACACCCGACACTCCTAACCACTGTATGAACTCCAGGTCTATCTTCTGAGGCTCCAGCCGGATGTCCACCAGCACAAAGACGTTCACCAGCTGCTCGCGCTGCAGAATGTAGCCGCGGATCATCTGGTCAAGGCGGTCCACCTCTTTCTTTGAGCGCTTGGCATAGCCGTAGCCGGGCAGGTCCACCAAGTACCACTCCCTATTAATAATAAAGTGGTTAATGAGTAGCGTCTTGCCCGGCGTCGACGACGTCTTGGCCAGCTTACGGTTGTTCGTCAGCATGTTGATGAGACTCGACTTGCCCACGTTCGACCTGCCGATGAAGGCATACTCAGGCTTCGTGTCCTTGGGACACATCGACACCATAGGAGCCGAAAGCGTAAATTCTGCTTGTTTGATTTCCATGCTGCAAAGGTACGAAAAATTTCTGGAAATGCTGAAAAAACAAGCACACAAAACACTATTGATATTCAATGCGTTAAAATTTCATGCCCCGCGGCACCGAATTTTATGCCCCGCAGTGGTAAAAAACATCGCCCGTTTTACCAAATCGGGCAATCAAATTTGCAACCGTCAGCAATGAAATTTACCACCGCCGCTGATTCTTTTTACCACCGCCGCTGATGTTTTTATATCGTGCCGCTGATGATAATCTTAGTCATCCCTTTCACTTCCTGCTCGGCTGTTGAACACTCTGGCCTCCCTGACCGTAGGAGTCTTCAAGGCCCTACTTCTTGTTAATCTTTTTTGGCTACACGACTCTTGGTGACCGGGGAAAAAGGCATAAGTTTTAGGTATTGCGTAATTACGCCAAAGACCGTAATTTTGCACTCGAAATTTTTTAACCACATAAAGACAGTAGTTTAAACATGAAGAAAACAGTAGTAGTATATGGTTCTTCCACCGGTACGTGCGAGACCATTGCCGAAAAGATTGGTGCCAAGCTGGGTGCCGAAGTGTTGAACGTACAGGACCTGACAGCCGACGTCGTCAGTGCCAACGATAACCTGATACTGGGCACCTCCACATGGGGAGCCGGTGAGTTGCAGGACGACTGGTATGACGGCTTGAAGGTGCTGCAGTTGGCTGACTTGAGCGGCAAGACCATTGCCCTCTTTGGCTGCGGCGACTGCGAGTCGTATAGTGACACCTTCGTTGGCGGAATCGGTGAACTGTACGATGGCATCAAACAGAGCGGCGCCCATTTCGTGGGGAGCGTCAGTACCGACGGATACACCTTTGACGACTCTGCCGCCATCGTTGACGGACAGTTCATCGGACTACCCCTCGACGACGTGAACGAGGACAACATGACTGACAGCCGTATTGACGCATGGATTGCAGCCATTTCTCCTAATCTGTAAAAACTCCCGGCCATGCAGCAAACCCCAACCGCCTCAAACCATGACAAGGCTCGCCGCACAGGAGCCTGCCCCATAGACCTGAAAGTACTGATGAACCACATCTACGAGTTTCGCAAAGGCGTGCGTCAGATGGTGCTCTTCACCTGCCACAGACGTTATGAGGCTTTTGCCTGTCAGCGTCTGGAGCACATGGGCATACCCTATCTTGTGCAGCCTGCCGGACGGCAGAACCTGAACCTCTACTTCGGGCGTTCGGAGTGTCTTGACGCCATCAGGCTCATCGTGAACCGACCGCTCAACGAGCTGACGCCCGAGGAAGACTTCATCCTTGGAGCTGTACTGGGCTACGACATCTGTGCACAGTGTCAACGGTTCTGCAAGCGAAAGGGGAAAAACTGCAAGGCATGCTCATAGCGACGCTTCCGCGACAAATGAAATCACCGCACGGATGCCACTATCGGCATTCGGGCGGTGGTTTCATGTTCCATGTTATGCTCTCCGTTACTGCCTTGCCTTATAGGCAGCGATGCGCTTGGCCACATTGTCCTTGACGTTGTTGTAGAAGATGGAGTAGTCGTCCTGGTGGTAGCTCTGAGGTCCGGCAAACTCCACCATTTCATTGGCTACTGCTTTGGCGTTTGTTATGACAGTGCCACGGGCGAGGTCAACCTGTGCGTCACCCTCAATGTCGCGTATCTCAGTTGCACCTGTCTTCTCGTCCAACACGATTGAGCCGAGGTTCATGCTGGCAGGCGCATACGTTTCGTCACGCTTCCAGTTCAGCGGATTGATGCTGATACCATTAGGCAGCATCGCTGCGGACAGGAATTTACTTCCTACACTTTTGGGACCTTCAGCGTGCCAGCTGATGATGACACCCGTGTCAGTCTCGCCGGTGGCGAACTTCATGTGCGGATTGGTTTCAAGGTCTTCCTTCGTGATGGAGTAGCCTATGGCGTAGGCGGCCACCATGCGCTTGTAGTAGTCGGGATGTTGCTTGAAATAGTTCTTCAGCACGTGACGGAGGATGGCCGCGCCCTGACTGTGGCCCGCAATGACGAACGGACGACCCTCGTTGTAGTTCTTGAAGTAGTAGTCAAGTGCAGCGGTAATGTCGCCGTAGGGTGTGCTCTTGATAGCCTCCTCAATGCTTCCAGTCTTCTTCCATGTTTCGCCAGCGAGTCTCATGCCAGCCTGGCGGTAGAGCGGGATGAACAGATTGGTGGACTCCTCGAACACGCTCGACTTGATGGCGTGCTCCACCTTTATGCCGTCCAGCATCTCGCGGTTGTCGAGCGTCGCATAGTCGGGGTCGCCCTCGTTAGCGGCGAAGTAGATGGTCGAGTAGATGTAGAACGTGTCGAACTCCTTGGTGATTTCCGGCAGCTTATACCAGCAGGACTTCTTGGAATAGTCGGGTGCGTCGCTCTGTTCTGGAGTTATTGGAGCCAGGTTGTCTGTTTTGTCACTGCATGAAGTGAGTGCCGTTGTCGCGCCGCAAACGAGTGTGGCGGCAAGCATCATTTTTTTCATTGTTTTCATTATACAAAATATTTATTGGGGTTAAACATTTTTCAGGTATCCGTTGTCTTCTCAGACTTTGCAAAGGTAGCCATTTTCCCCAAAACTGCTTTGCACCGGATGCCTGCCACAATAGGTTTTGCTGATTTTGACACTATTTTTGCTGTTCTTGAGAGTTCTGCGTCATCGCGTGCATCCACTCTCTCACGTTTTGTCCCATTCGCTGCTTGAAGGCGAGCCTGAAGGTACTGTAACTATGGTAGCCACTTTCGCCTGCCAACTGCCGGGCAGTGAAGGGACGGCCTTCGGCAACAGCCTCACGATAGAGTCGCTTGAAATGATGGATGCGCAGGTCGTTGACATAGGCATTATAAGTGATGCCCTGAGTGGAGAAATACTGGCTGAGATAGAAGCGGTTGGTACCAATGGCTTTAGCAAGTTGTGCGATGCTCAGGTCGTGCTGCAGATAGAGCTGTGTGTCTATGCAATGCTTCTTTAGCAATGCTCCTATGCGGTCGTGGGTGGCTTGTGAAAGGGCATCGTCTTCCACTGTTTCTCCGTCTGTGGCGGAAGAGCCTGCTACTGGCTGGCTCTGCAATGGGGGGATGCTAAGGTCGCTTAACGTTTCCACTCGCCACAGGAGGTAGCAGACCAGCACGGCGAAACCAACCAGCAAGGCGTACAGGTAAACCGTGCCCTCGTAGATATAGGTATATAGACCGAACACCAGCAGCATGATGACCAGCACTACGAAACCCTGCCAAACCTCCTTGTGTTCCAGGTCGGCATAGTTGTCGCGCAGCCAGCGACCGTATTGCCTTACTGCACGTACCATATATATAGTTAGCCCAATGCCCATCAAAAGGAAATAGGCATACATCACAGGCAGAAGGGCATAACTGCGATTAACGACGCTGTGCAGCCCTACTACGACAAGCGGAGCCATCAGCACGGCAACAGGCCACAGCGGCCGCCTACGGTCTTGCAGCATGGTCAGCAATACGACTATCGCCAAAGGAATAACCGTAATGGTGTCAAGCATACCGCCTACAAGATCGGTCATCAGTATATCATCGCTTGAGGCAAGGAACATAATCGGCATATACCATATATGATTCAAGGCGATGGAGGCAAAGAATGCTGCTGTCCACCGGCGCAAGCGTACTGGCGGCACAATGTCCGGGGCTATGGCATTGCCCCGACGCAGCAGCAGGTAGCAGCTTGCCAGCACAGCCATTGTTGTCACTACTGTATATAATATAATGAAGAGAGTATCTTCGCGAATTTGTTCGTACATGATGAATGATGATTTATGGCGTAACTGTCAGTTTCAAGCTACAGAGGGCGGTTCTTTGGCAAACAGGAACTTTGAGAGTGTCCTTGACTGGTATATCAGCCTTATTATGCACAGGCATAATAGCAGAACCAAGACGGAGGCTACCGGAGATATAAGGACACTAAAGACTGTGAGACTGTAATTGTCGAATTGTATGAAATGACAGAGTGTTTGTTCAAGAACGAAATGCTGGACTATATATAACTCTAAGGTGTATCGTCCCCACTCGCTTAAAGTCTTGATGACTGGCGAGCAGCAGGCCTTGGTGAAGACATTGTGGAATAAAGAAATGAACGTAAGGCCTCCCACCACTCCAAGCATAAGCCTGTAAGACCTGTAGAACAACAGCCCAACCCACGTAAACACATCGCTACTTAACACACCGGCAGGAATGCCGTGACTCTTGTTCCATGCCTCCTGGTTCCATCCAAACAGCATCATGGAAAACAAGACGAGAAGGACAGACGGATGCGAGACAATCCACTTCATCAGCCCCTCGTCTTTCCTGAGCACCATACCTGCCAAAAAGCAAGGATACATAAAAGGTATGGAGAAAGGCGGGACGACCTGGCTGACGATGACTGTCAACGGCATCCAATATCGGCTTTTTATCGGCAATATGTGGCCAAGGTAGGCAATACAAAAACAAAGGAAGCAGCTCTTCAGAAACCAGAAGTCTGAGAACCAGTATAAATCTGACAACAGTCCGGACAGCGTCAGGCTTGCAAGACCACCGGTGATAATCAGGGCCGTTTCAATAATTACCCACTTGACACCTCCCCATGCAAAACAGGGATATACTAACTGATAAAACTTCTTGCTTAGGAACCGCAATGGCGACAGTCGAAACGCTGACAAAGAGAAATAGCCGGAAATCATCATGAACAGCCCTACATGAAAACCATTGAGCCTAATGAAGACAGGATTTTGTTCGCTGACTGACGACGAAAAAGCCGTAATGCTATGTCCCCACATAACAAGGAAGATAGCAAACAACTTTAACAGGTCCCATACAGGCAGCCTTTGAGGGATGTGGGACAAATCTTTCGTTTCTTTATTGCATGTTTTCATTACTATGCTGCAAATATAATCATTTCTGATAAAAATTGCTGATTATGATGCCAGAATTTAGGATTGTTTATGAAACGGAAACGGATATCAGAAGGGACAAAAAAGGATTAGGGGAAAGAAAGAAGGTAGAAAATTTGGGGGTTTCAGAAACTTTTCGTACCTTTGCAGTCGATTTTCAGAAAACGTGCTTCCTTCCGTGAAGCATTCTATCCAAAGTTTTCATCAAATCCAACATCATAAGAAACATTAACGAGTCACTGTATATTATTATGTACACAAAGCAAGAATTAGAGCAGATGCCTATCCCTGAACTCATGGAGATAGCCAACGAGTTGGGTGTCAAGGTGTCGCAGAGCGACGAACTGGAAAACGTCGTCTACGCCATACTGGACAAGGCCGCCGAAAACTCGGCTGCCGGCATGCCCACCCCCAAGCGCAAGCGCACACGCATTGCCAAGGATAACAGCAAGGTCTACACCGTCAACGGCAGCGAGGGCGAGAACCTCGATGCCAAGAGCACCAAGGCGCCTAAGAAGCAGTCGCTCAGTGCGGTCATAGCAGAGGCCGCTGCCGCCGACGCTGAAGCCGCCAGTGCTCCCGAAGCCAACGCCGAGCAGGCCGAAGAAGCCGCAGAGCAGCCAGCCACCGAGGAGAAGCCCGCCCCGAAGAAGCGCGGACGCAAGTCGAAGAAGGAGTTAGAGGCCATTGCCGCCGCCGAAGCCGCCAAGAAGGCCGAGGAGGAGAGTGCCGATGAGACTGACATCCCCGAGGGAGCCACTACGACGGAAACTCCTGCCGACGAGGCTGACGGCGAGGCCATACAGCAGTTGCAGGAGAAGATGATGGAAAACACTAATCGCCTGGTCCAGAAGACGGAAGTCGTGGCCGCTGAAACACCCGATGGAGTGTGGGAAGGCGACCCTGGCGACGGCACCGACTTCATCACTACCGTGGACCTGCCCATAGAAGACGCGGCAGCCATTCCTGCTGTCGACATCTTCGACCGTCCCATGGCTCAGCAACTGCCGCAGGAGCCTGTGCAGTACCAGCCCAACAACAGCCAGAAGCAGACAGAGGACTTCGACTTCGCCGACCTCATCACCGCCAACGGTGTGCTTGAAATACTGCAAGACGGCTACGGTTTCCTACGCTCCAGCGACTACAACTACCTGTCGTCGCCCGACGACATCTACGTCAACCCGCAGCAAATCAAGCGCTACTCGCTGAAGACCGGCGACGTCGTGGAGTGCACCGTACGCCCGCCGCACGACAACGAGAAATACTTTGCACTGTCCAACGTCACCAGCATCAACGGCAGACAGCCTGCTGAGGTGCGCGACCGCGTGGCCTTCGAGCACCTGACACCGCTGTTCCCCGACGAGAAGTTCACACTCTGCGGCAACCCTGCCACCACCAATCCGTCGGTGCGCATCGTCGACCTCTTCTCACCCATCGGAAAGGGGCAGCGCGCACTCATCGTGGCCCAGCCCAAGACGGGTAAGACATTGCTCATGAAGGACATTGCCAACGCCATAGCAGCCAACCACCCCGAGGCATATATCATGATGCTCCTGATAGACGAGCGCCCAGAGGAGGTGACCGACATGGCACGCACCGTAAACGCTGAAGTCATCGCTTCAACCTTCGACGAGCCTGCCGACCGTCACGTCAAGATAGCCGGCATAGTGCTGGAAAAGGCCAAGCGCATGGTGGAGTGCGGACACGACGTGGTCATCTTCCTCGACAGCATCACCCGACTGGCACGTGCCTACAACACCGTAGCTCCGGCCAGCGGCAAGGTGCTCACCGGTGGTGTCGACGCCAACGCCCTGCAGAAGCCCAAGCGCTTCTTCGGAGCAGCACGCAACATTGAGAACGGCGGCTCGCTCACCATCATCGCCACGGCACTCACCGACACGGGTTCCAAGATGGACGAGGTCATCTTCGAGGAGTTCAAGGGCACGGGCAACAGCGAGCTCCAGCTCGACCGTATGCTGGCCAACAAGCGCGTCTACCCGGCTGTCAACCTGGTTCAGAGCTCGACACGCCGCGACGACCTGCTGCAGGACCAGACGACGCTCAACCGCATGTGGATTATCCGCAAGTTCATTGCCGAGATGAACCCCATCGAAGCCATGAGCACCGTGCGCGACAGACTGGTGCAAACCCACTCCAACGAGGAGTTCCTGCTGTCAATGAACGGATAAAGCCATCTCACAGATAGCGTAAACATGCCCTGCATCCGGTTATACCTCGCTGCCCTCGCCGCCGTTGCAACCCTCCTGCTGTCGGGTTGCAACGGCAGCGCGAGCGAGGGGCGGAAACCGCAGACAGCGGATTCGCTTTACAACGAAGAGCGGGCGATGGCCATCTATGACTCGCTGCCTGAGCAGGCGTTACAGATACTTGACTCGGCAAAGGCAGCAGGCAACCTGACAGACTATCGTGCCGCGCTCCTGCGGGCTAAGATACTCAGCTCATCGACCGCCATGCAGCAGCAGGACTCAGTTTTCATGATTTGCGAGACCCTGTTGCAACAGGACGAGGCCAAGCGTAATGTTGACTTCCGCCAGGATGTGCTGGAGCTGTTGGTCAATTCCTCGCGCTGTCGTTATGACTATGAGGAGATGGTACGCTGGACTACTGAACTGGCCACACTGTTGCGAGACGAACACTTGGAGGCCGAAGCCCTGCGCACTGAGGCTGACCTCGGTCTGGCCCTGACTCACATCGGACAGGAAGACGAGGGACTGGCGAAGATAGACAACTGCATCCGTCAACTTGAGAACATCAGGAAATTCAACGAACTGGATGCCTGGCTCATAGCCGTGAAACGAAAGTTAAACGTGCTCACCGAACAGGGACATGACGAGACGCTAATGGTAGAGCTGGCCACCCGCATGCAGCAACGTCTGGACGACTTTGCCGCACACCCGGACGACTACCATGACGACACCTACCGCGAGCCTGACAAGGAGGACATACCCTTCTATCATGATTTCTACTATGCCCAAGCTTGCGCCTTTAAGGCCAGGGCCTACGCCATACAAGGCAACCTCGTTGCCGCCCAGCGAGAAGTGGATGCCTTCAGCAAGTATCCCTATGGCCAGAGTCTCGACGGACGCCTTATGATGGCTCCGACACTGGGCAGGCTGGGTGACTATGATGCCGTGCTCTCCACCTACGATGAAGCAGAACAGAAACTGCTCTCTGAGGGCGACACGGTGAACGGTCGCTTGGTTGAGATTCTCCACGGACATGCTGAGATAGCCTACGCACAAGCAACAGGAACGGCGACAGCAAACTCCTCATTCTCTCACTCTTCACTAAAAAAAGCTTACGACTATCTGAACCGTTATGAGAACCTGAAGAACATGCTCAACGATGACCTCCAGCGCAGCAAGGCACAGCTATATGCCGCCCGCTACCATGCTTACGAACAGCAGATGGAAATCAGACAGCAGGAAACCGAGGCCGCCCGTAATGCCGTCCTCGCCGTCGCCGCTCTCCTCTTAGCCTTGTTAGCCACAGGCTTCGCCGTCTATTACTTCCGTCAGCAACGACTCATTCAGAAGAAGAACCGCGTGCTCATCGAGCAGATGACCGAGGCGGCCACCTTTAAAGTGAAGAGTGAAGAGCTAAGAGTGAGGAATGAAGAGGACAGCGTGAAGAGCGACGAGGAAAAAAACAATGACAAGATTGATTTAAATGCTCTGACCACAAAAGAACTGTCTGAGCATATCCGGACTGTCATTATCCGCGAGCGGCTCTTCCTTGACCCTCAGTTCGACCGTCAGGCCGCGGTTAAGTATTTTCACCTGAAAAAAGAGCGCATAGGTGCTGCCTTCGCACAGGGGAGCGAGCATAACAGCATAGCCGACTTCATCAACCACTGTCGTCTGGAATATGCCAAGGAACAGCTTGCCACCTGTCCCGAGATGACGGTCGACGACATTGCCTCTGCCGCCGGTTTCGGCACCCGTCGCACCTTCAGCCGCCTGTTCAAGGAACGCTACTCCATCACCCCCACCGAGTACCGCAACCAGAATAGTTGCCTGACAAAATAGCTCTTTTCAGGTGTTTTTTGGGGTCCAATCTGTCTTTTTTTAGGGTCCAATTTGTCTTGCTTCTTGCACGCGTGTGATAATAGCAGTATATTTGCACACGATTTGACAACAATAAAGGAATGATGAAAAGAAATTGGATAACATTTTTTTCAATCTTTTTATCCTGCTATGGCATGATGCTGACAGCATGCAGCAGCGACGAAGACAACAACCAACAGTCTACAGTCCGTGCCGAGGCACTGGTAGGTGAGTGGATTGTTGAAATGCAGGCTGATGACATCGGCCTGAATGACGCTGACGCGGAGTTGGATTTCTCAGACGGTGACTATACGGTGGCCCTCATCTATCACTTCTACGATGACGGCTCGTGCTGGAAGGAAATCGATGTGATGCAGGCGGGCAGGCTGGCAGACCAGCCTGTAGACCGTTACAGCACCGACGGATGCAAATACAGCGTTGAAGGTAATGGCAAAGTCGTTGTCGATTTTGCAGACAGCGAGGAGTCAGAAGAGCTCCTCTTCGACGGCAACAGGCTGTCGGTAAAGTACGAAGAAGCACAGCTCACGCTGTCGCGGGCTACCGAGCAGCAAACCACGCTGTACCAGAACGTGTCTGATGCTTGGCACGGAGGCTCAGCCGACATCAAGTACAATGTCGCAGACTTTAAGCCCAAGGGCGTGGACAACAGCCAATGGATGAAACAGCTGAAGGACAGCCGACTGGTGGCAGACCTCTCGCTGCCCGGCAGCCACGACGCCTGTACGGCAGAGGGCTGGAATAACCCGTATATTGACTTCATCCACGAGATGATAGCCAAGTGTCAGGACCTGACTATTCAAGAGCAGCTGAAGGTGGGCGTGCGTGTGTTCGACTTGCGACCTGAGCACGACTTGGACGGCTCCAAATACGTACTGCGCTGCAGTCACGGTCCGGCAGGCACAAAGATGTATGTCAGCGATTTCTTCAAGACCCTGAAGCAGTGGCTGGCCGCTAACCCCACCGAGTTTTGTATCGTGACCGTCGAACTCACAGCCACTAAAAACAAGACGGCATGGGGCAAGGCCTACAGCGAGCTTGTCAACAGTACTGAGTTCAAGAGCATGTTTGCCGACTTCAAGGCCCGTCTCACCGTAGGCGAGCTGCGCGGCAAGGTGCTGATGCTCTCGAAGTGGGAATATGGCGCCAAGCCGCTCGGCGGTTACTGTTACGGATGGAGCGAAGATATGGAACTGGAGAAACAGCAGCAAGGGCACATCACCGCCGCTGACGGCAGCGAGACTCCCCTTTGGGTACAGGACTATTGGAAGGACATTACCCGTGCCAACAAAGACCTGGCCCTCCTCCGCATGCTGGAGGCTGCCGTGACGCGTGACATGACTGCCGCTGCACCGGCATGGGTCATCAACTACCCGTCGGCTTACATAAGTGGGGCTTTTTCCGACAACTACCGCCTGAACGCAGTCAGTGCCAACAAGTTGGCCATCGACTGGCTCGACAGCCACAAAGGCTCCGTAGGCATCATCTACATGGACTTTGCCGGCATGGACAAGAGTCCCGATTACACCAAGACAAAACTCTACGATACCGCCGGCATGAAACTGGTGGACCGCATCATCAAGCAGAACCTGAAGTAATTGAAGTATTGAAATTATAGCAAACATGATGAAGAAGATTTTTATCTCACTGTCTCTGTTGCTCCTGACATCGCTGTCGGTGTCGGCACAGAAGATTGACCAGCGACTGACCAAGCTGGTAGAACAAACCGCTCTGCACCGTGCTCAGGGCACGGCGCTACCCTTTGCCCCCAAGGACGTAAACAAGTCCATTGCCGTCGACTTCAGAGCTGACGGCACGATTGCAGCCCTCTCAGCCATCGCAACCCTGAAGGAAGGGGCCGAGTGTCCTACGGAGCACCTGCAGCAGATGGGCATCGAGGTGCGCTTCCAGATTGGCGACATGGTGGCACTGCGCATCCCCGCTGACAAGCTGGCGGCACTGGAGGGAATAGAGGAGTTCCGCTACGTAAAGGCTGACGAGGTGATGCAGA
Organism: Prevotella sp.; assembly: GCA_017458125.1. Taxonomy (GTDB): domain Bacteria; phylum Bacteroidota; class Bacteroidia; order Bacteroidales; family Bacteroidaceae; genus Prevotella. Next base: position 5,261 of record JAFTGB010000045.1, on the reverse strand, counting down.
AGGACAACGAAAAGGCCCGCATCGCCACCGGCGTGGAGCAGGTGAATACCGCCGAGAAGGCTGCTGCCCAGCAGTTACCCAAGGCCTATACCGGCGAGGGTGTCGTGTTAGGCATCATCGACGGTGGCATCGACTTCAACCATGCTGCCTTCCGCAATCCCGACGGATCGACCCGCATCAAGAAAGCCGTCGTTTTCGAGAGGGGGGGAGAATCAGCCGTTAAGAGAATATACACCACCGAGGCCGATATCAAGGGGTTGACCTATGATGCCAATGACGACTCACACGGCACCCACACCTCGGCCATTGCCGGCGGTTCCGACACCGGCAACGGACAGCAGGGCATGGCTCCGCAGGCAGACCTCGTTCTCTGCGGACTGGGAGACTGGCTGTCCACCGTCAACATCCAAGACTGTATTAAAGAAATCTTCGACTATGCCAAAAGTGTAGGAAAACCTGCTGTGGTGAGCATCAGCTTAGGCAATCCTTTAGGCCTGCATGACGGCAGCGAGGGTGTATGCAAGACTGTAAACGAGCTGACTAAAAACGGTACCGAGGAAGGACGTGTCGTAGTTATCAGCAGCAGTAATGCCGCCGCCAATTGCCAGTCCATCATCAAGCCCTTGAACAAGGCTAATGCCGATGCCAACGGCTTTGAACTGAAGACGGTATTAGGCGCCAGCAAGACCAAGACAGACAGGGCAGACCTGCCGGTGAGGTATAATGACAATTACTTCATCTATGCAGACGACTATCAGAAGTTCGACGTTAGATATGCCGTTGTGGACATCAAGACAGGTGAGTTTGTGGGTATTGACCACCTCAAGGACATCGGCGCGAACGGCCAAGTGCAAATCTTGGATGCCAAGAATATAATAGGTTATAACGAGGAACCTACGGCAGCCGGCGGTAACGCATACGAATATATGTTTAATTTCAGGTCTCATCCCGTTTATTTGGACAATGTCGACTACCGACTTGTGCTGTTGCTCAAAGGCAGTCATGACGGGCAGACCATCAAGCTGATTTGCAACGGCGACAACTCCGCCGAGCCTTGCTTCTCTGCACCCGTGGTAGAAGGCGGCTACAACTTCCGGGACAACGGCTATACCAGAGGCAATGGCGACTTAACCATCAGTACGTCGATATGCAGCGATTACGTCATCGGCATCGGATCCTATATCACCCGTGACAAATGGACGGACTATCTTGGTAATCCTAGAAAATATATAGAGTCGGCTGTAACCAATAAGTTGCAGGTTGTAGGCGAGATTTCCGACTTCTCCAGTTATGGTGTCGACGACAACGGTAAACCGCGCCCCACTGCTATAGCTCCAGGTCAGGGCATCATCTCGGCCGGCAACAACTGGGACCGTGAGATCTTCTATGACAATCAGGCTGGTGTACCCAATCCAAGCAAAGGCGGATCGGTTTACCTGTGTCAGAACGTAGAGAAAAACAAGCGTAGCAACTGGTACATCCTGTCGCAGGGCACATCGATGGCTTGTCCTGTCGCAGCCGGAATCATAGCTCTGTGGATGCAGGCCAAGCCCTCGCTGACTGTCAACGAAATCAACGCCATTCTGAAGGAGACCTGCGTCAACGACGAGTGGACCACCAACACTGCCAACATTCCGTCGGTCAACAAGGTGCAGGCTGGCTATGGCAAGATTAACGCCCTGGCAGGTCTGAAGAAGATTTTGGGCACCGTTGGCATCGAGACCATCAGTGCCGACGGCCATCGTGAGGCCACTCCCGCCACGATGTACAGCGTGGATGCGCCCGTCTACAACATGATGGGCCAGCGCGTCAGCAAGTCGCAGAAGGGACTTGTGATTTACAAGGGACGTAAGTATTTGAATAAGTGAAGAGTGAAAAGTAAATAGTGAAAAAAATGAAACATGTAAAGTTATTATTGGTGCTGATGTGCCTCATGGCACTGAATGCACAGGCTCAGACCAAGTTTTGTAACAGTTATGCCGAGTACAAGGCTAACCAGTGGAAACCCTATGCAGACCTGATTCCTGAAAAGGAACCCGACTCGATACGTGTCAAGTACGACGGACAGGACTTTACCCTCAAAACTTCCGACAAGGAGGTGAACAAGGTCATCAAGCACGACGTCTTCATGATGCAGATTGACAAGCAGCTGTTTATCAACCAGCGTTTCCTGCGTGACGAGGACGGTGGTATCCTGCCAGTCAATAACTACCTGCGTGCCCTCCCTTACAAGGGTAACAAGCTGTTGGTGGTCAGTTACCATGTGACCTTGGGTGATGTCCTGGACTTGGTGAACATCGGTCTCGACATCGCATTGCTTGCCACTGGTCATACCACTTGGGGCTCTATCTTCCTCGCCACCGACCTGTTGCTGACCAACGACGACCTGATGCAGCACCACATTCTGTATCTGGTGGACAAGGCCCCCAACGAGAAAGGCAAGTACGTCATGACCCGCCTCAACGATGCCTTCATGGAGCAGTTGCTGCGCGACGACCCCGTCACCTTCGAGCAATACTATGGCCGCCAGAAGAAGGTGGACCGCCAGTCGGCAGCCAACATCCTGCCCATTCTGGTGAAGAAGGGACTCATTCAAGACTATCACCATAAGAAGTAAATTACACATTAATAAAAAAATCATTAGAATTAAGATGAAAAAGATGAATCTATGGATGCTGACCGCCATACTTACCTGCGGTCTTGGAATGACGCTGACCTCGTGCAGTGATAGTGATGACAAGAACGGCGGTAAAGAAGCCGTCAATCCTGCTACCGACGAGGACGGTTACACGATTGAAGTGGAAGCAGGACTGACATTGCCTGAGAACGAGTTCAAGACCAAGGTGCCTGCCGCCACCAACTTTGACCAGAACATCGTCAACGCCCTGAAGGCCATCGACAAGGTGACCGACGTGAAGCCCTTCGTGATGGTACACTCGTATGATCTACAGACAGAAAAGTTCGTCAACACGACTGCGTACTTCTTCAACTACAAGCAGGACATCGACCACAACGACCCCTCGAAGGGCTGGTTCAAGCAGCAGTGCGTGCTCACCGTGGCCGGCAAGGACCGTCCCACCGTGCTGCTGACCGAGGGCTATGCCTTAGGCAGTGCCCAGAATTACAAGAACCGTCTGGACAGTATCTTCGAGCCGACACTGGTAGACGTGCTCAATGCCAACTGCCTGCAGGTGGAGCACCGTTATTTCGGATGGTCGCTGCCTGAGGGATTCACCAACAAATGGAACTACCTGACGGCCAAGCAGAATTCTGCCGACCTTCACACCATCGTCACCGCCATCAAGCAGAGCGGTATCGTCGGACAGGGCAAGTGGCTCGCCACCGGCGTCAGCAAGCCTGGTATGACCGCCTCCTACTATGCTTACGAATATCCGGGCGAGATGGATGCCTACGTGCCCTTCTGTGCACCCTTCATGCTTAAACAGGATGAGCCGGGTTCCTACAACCACATCCAGACCGTCGAAGCTCTGGGGAGCCGCTATGAGAAAGTGAAGGCAGCTTTCCGCGCATACTGTGGCAACCAGACCTTGCAGCTGGAAACGGTGAAACTCTACAAGAAGGAATTCCTCGAAAACAACAGCTTAGATAACGACGCAGTGCGTATGACATTATTGACAACGCTGTTCGATTCACACTGGAAGAGGATGTCGTACGTACACTATAGCCTCTGGGAGCCCCTGGTGCCCAAGGAAGGCGACGGTGCCGACAAGTTCCTGACCTTTATTTTGGCTAATGACAGGACAAGGTATGCGGGTGATACAGATATCGACTACCAGCGCCGACAGGACTATGTGGACGACTTGGAGCCTGAAACGACCATCTTCGACAACACGACAAGAGGCCTGACCCGTGCATCAGGAGTGGAGAAAGCGCGTTTGGATCCGTTCCAGGCACATACTTGCATAGAGTTAGGCTCGGCTGCAGTTACGTTAGGCTGGGTAGACGACCTGCTGACTGACAAGGAGAAATCACACCTCACTTCGAGTAGTACTCCTGCCAGCCTTGGCTTCAATTACGACAACGGCAGCTATATCCGCAAAGTCCTTGACGGCATCAAGCAGTCCAGTTGCAACATGATGTTCGTCTATGGCATGCAGGACCCCTGGACTGGCAACCGTATTCCTGACGACAAGTTAGGCAAGAACTGCCAGATTCTCTATATTGAGAACGGCCGTCACAACGATGCCATCGACACATGGAATGCCTCTGAGCGCAACCAGCTCTTCCAGTGGCTCCAAAACCTGGGCTTTGAGCTGTAAAAAAATGACACTCATGTTGCCAATTACCGCAACACTGCTCGGAATACAGATTCTATCATCCCCCCGGCGCCTCCTTTTTCAAGGAGATGCCGGGGGATGCGAGCAAGCCACCCGCATAATTAAAACTTAAAGAGGTAATTATAAGATTTAATAAGATAAGATAAGATGAGAAGAGTATCGCTATTGTTTCTGTTGCTGGTGTCCCTAACCATGCAGGCACAGATAGACTTCAAGTTGTACTTCGCCAACAATGTGGACGAGATAACGAGCCTGCAGAACATCAAGGGAGCCAACTCTGGCCTGCATTGGGAAGAAGTAGGTAACGGCAGCGTCACCTACAGCAACGTCAATGACGTGAACTTGGTGAAGGCGATGTTCAGTAAGACCGACGAGAAGACACGTGCCGACCAGGAACTGTTCTGGAAGATGCGCGACAGAAACCTGCTGTGCTTCCGCATTGAGGACGGCAGCGGCAGACATGGCGAGTTCAAGGCCAGCGTACGGTCGTTCGGCACCAGTAATTCCTTTGTGAAGATGTATGGCAGCAAGGTGGTCTACAAAGAGATGATAGCGACGAACTACTTCTTCATCAACACCGACGACCAGTCTGACTCGCTCATCATCAAGGTGAACCGCATAGGCTGCAACCCGGGCGACACGCTGCGCATCAAGTACAAAATCCTCGACTGGGACAACGACAACCTGTTTGTGTTCAAGCTCGACTCCCGACGCCAGAAGACGGGACTCACCTACACGTTGGAGTGCGAGGCGGAGAACATCTCTGCCGAGAACCCGACCAAGACCACGACAACCCTGAAGCTGAGCGGCTCGCACTTCCAGAGCTACTACAGGCCCAAGAACAGTAACGTGAACTTCTATTTAGTGAACGACGGCAAGCGACTGAAACTGAACAACGATCGCATCGTGGCGGGTGTCAACCTCAGCAGCAAGCTGAACCGCCTGTATATGAGTCCGAACTTC
>JAFTGB010000044.1 GCA_017458125.1 Prevotella sp. | reverse complement strand
ATCTCACTGACAGACAAGACTCCCTTGAATGAGTTGTTTGAAAAGACTAAATTCAACGATGTCAAAGAACAATTTGGTCCCCTCATTCCGGGGCTATTTGATTAATATTTAACTCGTCCCAATTTTAACGGGACACTAATGGTCGCCAGATTCTAAAACGAATACGATTATGATAGGAACAGCAACACCAAGGATAAGCCCAGACACATTCACACTGACCGTACCGAAGGCCGACGTGAGCCTCTTCAAGTCGATTGCCAAAAAGATGGGCTGGAAGATTGAACGCAAACGTGCGGCAAAGCCTCGTCTCTACGACCCTGAGACGGGCGACAGCCTGAACGATGCCACGATGAAGGTCATTGAGGATGCACGGAAGGGAAAGGATGTCATAGAGGTCGGATCGATGGACGAATATTTGGAATTGGCTGCTCATCTACGTCAAGGACACCGACATTAAAATCATCTCACTCTCGCGGACAGGCACTCACTCCGACCTGTTCGACAAGAAGAACAAACTGAAAGCAAAATGAGCGGATAGTCACCGATAAAAATAAAGCGGGAAGCCGAGGCCGACGGATGTCGGCGCGGTTTCCCGCTCTTTCTTATCACGATGAATCAATTTACCTATTCATTGACTCATATGAGGGAAATAAGGAACTCAAGATTGACTCTTTATAGCAATTTGTGCCCTCAGCATTGAGTGCTACTAGGACGATTCATATTAGTAGCCAACAGTAACTGTTTTCCAAGTTGATGGAGTTATTGTTACTCCATTTTTATGGCAACAAGAACATTAGGAACTTCCTACTTGATGAGGCTGACTAAAAAAAGTTTTTCTGCAAAATGTGAAAGTTTGGAGGCAATTCGTGTAACGACGGATTGACTTTTTCGTCGTACCTTTGCACCCAGTTAAGTGAAGAGTGAAAAGTGAAGAGTGAAAAATTTCTTTGACCTAAAGGTGCAAAGTGTGGCACGCAATGCTACCGCTCTGCAAATAGTAAATCGTAAATTCGTAAATAGTAAATTATGCAAAGTATTTTCGAGCAATTAAGATCAGGGGCTGATGTCGATATGGCGACACCCGAGTATGCAGAGGCTATCAAACACATGACCGACTGCGCCAACATTTGTTTCAAGATTAACACGACGGCGCCGCAGCCTGAACAGATTCGCCCGCTGGAAGAGGAACTGTTTGGCGGCAACCTCGACAAGACGAGCTATCTGATGCCACCCGTTCAGATTGACTTCGCCCGTCAGATGAAGATCGGCAAGGGCGTGTTCGTGAACCACTCGCTGACGTGCATGGCGGCTGGCGGCATCACCATCGACGACGGCGTGATGATTGGTCCCAACGTGCGCATTGTCACCGACAACCACGACTTCCAAAACCGCATGGTGCTGCGCTGCAAGCCCGTACACATCGGGCGCAATGCCTGGATTGGCGTGGGCGCCATTATCCTGCCCGGCGTGACCATCGGTGAGAATGCCGTGGTGGCCGCAGGTGCCGTCGTGACCAAGGATGTTGCACCTAATACAATAGTAGGTGGCAATCCTGCTAAGTTTATAAAAAGCCTCACCCCAGCCCCTCAAATAGTCAAATCGCAAAATAAATAGTAATTCGTAAATAGTCAAATAGTAAATAGTCATGATGATTTTCGACAGAAACGAGAAGAAGCAGGTAGTGGCACTCTTGGGTGCCGGTAGTATGGGAAACGCCATTGTGCGCCGTATCGGTGCAGGGAAGAAAATCCTCTTGGGCGACATCAGTGAGCAGGCATTGGAGCGTGTCGGCGAGGACTTCCGCTGCTGTGGTTACGATGTGGATACGCTTGTAGTGAATGCCTTGCAAAAGGAGAGTGTGGAGGCATTCGCACGCCGGGCCGCAGAGCTCGGCCCCGTGATGTATTTCATCGACACGGCTGGTGCATCGCCCAATCAGGCCAAGCCTGAGCACATCGTTGACCTCGACATGGTGGGTACGGGCTATGCCGTTGATGCCTTTGGCGAGGTGATGGCCGAGGGTGGCGCAGGACTCATCATTTCGAGCCAGGCGGCCTATATGTACCCCATCCCCAACGATATCGAGTTGCAACTGGTGAACACACCTACGGAGCAACTGAAGGACGTGAAGTTCATTCAGGAGGTGGCCATGCAGAACAGCGGTCTTGCCTACATGATAGCCAAGCGCATGAACCATCTGCAGGCCCAGCGTGCCGCAGCCACCTCGTGGTGCAAGCGTCGTGCACGTATCAATACTATCTCGCCGGGCATCATCGTCACTTCGCTGGCCTACGATGAGTTCCGTGCCAGCGGCGAGGGCTATCAGGCCATGATTGATGCCTCTGCTGCCCGTCGCACAGGCACCAGCGACGAGATTGCCGAGGCCGCAGCCTTCCTGCTGGGCGAGCATGCCCGCTTCATCACGGGTACCGACCTGCTCATCGATGGCGGTGTCATCGCCAGCATCCGCACAGGAGAATTCAAACTATGGCAATAAAACTTCACAACTATGAATATCAAAAGTATTTTAACAGCCGCCCTGACACTGCTCGTATCAACGGCATGCAGTGGTGGCGCAAAACAGCAGCAAGCTACAGTTTCAACATCTAACGACATGACAGCTATGGAAAACAACGGAAAGGCATTGGTGGTATTCTTCTCCCATGCAGGAGACAACTATGCCGTTGGCAATATCAAGGTGGGCAACACGAAAATAGTAGCCGACTATATCTCTGCCTTCACGGGTGCCGACCAGTTTGAAATTAAGACCTCGAAGTATGACGGCATGGCCTATAAGCCCCTGTGCGACCTCGCCAAGAAGGAGCAACAGAATGGCGAGCTGCCTCCGTTTGAGGGTTCGGTAGATGTCTCGAAGTACGATGTCATCTTCATCGGCGGTCCCGTCTGGTGGGGCACCTATCCGCAGGTCATGTTTACGTTCTTCAAGAAGTACGACCTCTCGGGCAAGACCATCATCCCCTTCACCACCCATGAAGGGTCTGGTCTCGGCAATTGTGTAAAGGACGTGAAGGAAGCCTATCCGAAGGCCAACGTCCAGCAGGGTTTCTCGATATACGGTCATGACGTCCGCTCGGGTAAGGAACGCGTAGAGAAATGGTTGAAGAAGTTAGGCTATCAGGGGAAGTAAGGACTGGATAGAGCACTCGACCTTGGTCGCTTTGCACAGCAAAGAACTACGAACTTGAGGACTAAAGTAATAAATAGGTATTAGGATTTTCAGGATTCGGCTTTCTGTAAGGGTATGCTTTACGGCAATGCTCTTTACGGAAAGCCGCTTTGTATTCATAAACTATCCTAAAATCGAGCGCAAGAATCGTGGGAATTTATCAGAATTGACTAACTTTGCAACAAAGTTTAATACAACTGACAGATTAATCGTAATTCATGGAAAAGATGAAGATACATGTGTTGAGAACGGGAGAGGTGCGCGTTTCACCCTACCTGCCGTTTGGTGGTGATGACTGCAACATTATCAAGGCTTCGGGTATTACCACCCCGAAGTCGAAGTGGATATGGTTGCCGGTGTTCAGTTTCTTGATTGAGCATCCGAAGGGTCTGATTCTCTTTGATACGGGCTGGCACCGTGAGATGTCGCCTGATGGCGTATATGACAAACAGGCTCAGATCAAGTCGTTAGGCTCGTGGTTTCTCTATCAGATTAATCAGGGACGTATCGCCGAAGGTGAAGCCATCGATGAACAGTTGGCGAAGTTGAGTTACAAGCCTTCAGATATTGACTATGTGCTGCTGTCGCATCTTGACTGCGACCATGCTAACGGCTTGCGGTTGGTGAAGGATGCCAAGCACATCCTGGTGTCAGAGGCTGAGATGATTGGCACGACTCGAAAGAATTTCCAAATCAGGATTCGTTTCCAGAAGCGTTGGTGGGAGGGCGTTGACCTCCGCACGTTCGATTGGAACGACACGGAAGGCCCTGTCGGCAAGTCGTATGATGTGCTGGGTGACGGCAGCGTGGTGATGGTGAACATTCCCGGTCATAGCGAAGGGCTCTGCGCCTTGAAGATTCGTAATGCCGAGGGCAAATACGTGCTGCTCTTTGCCGATGGCGGTTACGCCACCAAATCATGGCGCGACATGATTACCTCTGGCATCACGCTCGACAAACAGCAGCAACGCAAATCTCTCCAATGGATTCGCGAGCAAAGCCTGTCACCTGACTGCATCGAGTCGTTGGCCACGCACGATACGGATGTACAGCCACACGTGATCGGGTTATAGATTCCAATTTAGTAATGATAAAAAATAACTTGGGACGAAATTATTTATGGAACACAAAGACACAAAGAATTGAGCTGGTCGCAGTGTCAAGAAAACCAAACTTTGTGTCTTTGTGTCTTCGTGTTCAGTCTAAATCATACCAATTTATTTTTTAACGGTTTCTTAACTGACCAAACCATGCCAAAAGAACGCAACAAGGCTGACTCGTACCGTGAGAAGGCTTACGAGTATATGACGATACAAGAGTTTAGAGATTACATGGCATCGGGCAAACCCGTCGTCGGTGGTTCCGATGTCCACATGATGTTCCATCAGCTGTCGCAGGAGGCACTGAAGATAACGGCTGAGATTAACGGCAAGTACCACACCCCAGAACAGCTGCACACGTTGCTGGAGCGGCTTTGGGGCAGGGAGGTGCCCAAGACGGTAGGCATGTTCCCGCCGTTCCATACCGACTGTGGTAAGAACACCGTCGTCGGTGAACGGGTGTTCATCAACATGGGCTGCAAGTTTCAGGACCAGGGTGGCATCACCATCGACGAGGGTGCACTCATCGGCCATAACGTCGTGCTGGCTACTATCAACCACGACCTTGACCCAGCCAAGCGGCAGAGCATGTCGTATGCTCCCATCCACATCGGCAAGAACGTCTGGATAGGAGCCAATGCCACGGTACTTGCAGACGTGACCATCGGTGATGGAGCCGTAGTTGCTGCAGGTGCTGTAGTAACCAAGGACGTGGAGCCGAACACGATTGTTGGCGGTGTTCCTGCGAAAGTCATCAAGAAAATAGAAGTAGAAAAGAAAAATCGCTAAGCTGTTGTTCTCCAACCTCTCAGCGATTCTTTTTGTCGGGATTACTGGACTCGAACCAGCGACCTCGCGCCCCCCAGACGTGTGCGCTACCAACTGCGCTAAATCCCGATCCTTTTGCTTGTAAGCGGGTGCAAAGGTACGTAGTTTTTTTTATTCCTGCAAATTTTCCGGGCTTTTTTTGTTTGAAAGTTGTATAATTAATGTTATTTCTTTGGCGGTCAGCCAATAATTCGCAACTTTATGAGTTATTATATAAGTAATAACGTTATTAAAATAAGGTAAGTAGACCTGACTATGACTCAATATCATATTACAGCCCCCCTTCGGCTGCACTACGCCGTGAAGTTGCCCGCGTCGAAGAGCATCTCCAACCGTGCCCTCATCATCAATGCGCTGTCTGGCAGCACTACTATGCCGGAAAACCTCTCGGACTGTGACGACACGACGGTGATAGTCAACGCGCTGCGCGACAACCCCGGCGTGATAGACATCAAAGCCGCCGGCACGGCCATGCGTTTCATGACGGCCCTGCTGTCGGTGCGCGAGGGCGAAGAGCACGTGCTGACGGGCACGGAGCGCATGAAGCACCGCCCGATAGAGGTTCTGGTGAATGCCCTGCGTCATCTGGGTGCCGACATCACGTTTGCCGGCGAGGACGGTTTCCCCCCGCTGCGCATCCGCGGCCGGCAGTTGGAAGGCGGCCTCTTGGACGTGCCGGGCAACATCAGTTCGCAGTACATCTCTGCCCTCCTGATGATAGGTCCCGTGCTGCGCCAAGGTCTGACGCTGCACCTGACGGGCAACATCATTTCGCGCCCCTACATAGACCTGACGCTCTGGATGATGCGCCAGTATGGCGCCGAGGCCGAATGGAGCGACTACGAGACCATTGCCGTCAGCCCCAAGCCTTATCAGGAGCACCCTTTCTACATAGAAAACGACTGGAGCGCCGCCAGCTACTGGTACGAGATGATGGCCCTGTCGAAGGACGGCGACGACGAGATTTGCTTGGAGGGACTCACCGACGGTTCCAAGCAAGGCGACTCCACGGTGCGCTACATCTTCAGCCTTCTGGGTGTCAAGACCATCTTCGGCACCACTCAGGAGGATGTGCCCACCACGGTGACGCTACGCCACTCCGGCCGCTGCGTGCCCCGACTGGAGTACGACTTCAACTCTGCTCCCGACCTGGCGCAGACCTTTGTCGTGTGCTGTGCGCTGTTAGGCGTGCCCTTCCACTTCCGCGGCCTGTCCACGCTGAAGATTAAGGAGACCGACCGCATTGAGGCATTGAAGAAAGAGATGCGCAAGCTGGGCTTTGTCATCTACGACGCCAACAACAGCGAACTCATTTGGAACGGTGAGCGCGTGGAGCCCGACATGGAAGCCGGCATCGACACCTACGAAGACCACCGCATGGCACTGGCCTTTGCCCCGGCAGCGCTATGCTTCGGCGCGCTGCGCATCAACAACCCGCAGGTTGTCACCAAGTCGTACCCGCATTATTGGGAACACCTCAAAGCCGCGGGCTTTGGAATTAAGAGTTAGGAATTAAGAATTTTGAGTTGTCGGCTTCGCCGATTAAGGATTTAGAATTAAGAATTAAAACGTAAGGTTTTGAACTTCCTGCTGATAGTCGTCATTTCACTCGTGCTACTGGGTGTCGTTGCTGCCTGCTTCTCTGGTGGCGACGACGAGCCTATACAGCAGAAGGAGGGCGACTGCGCCTCGTGCAGCAGCCGCAGCGACTGCAAGCTGGCTGAACTGAATCAGGAAGCTATTAAGAAGCAAGAGGTTATTAAGAAGCAAGAAGCAAGAAGATATTAAGAAGCAAGAGGCAAGAAGCAAGAAGCAAGAGGT
>JAFTGB010000043.1 GCA_017458125.1 Prevotella sp. | reverse complement strand
AGCAAGAAGCAAGAAGCAAGAAGCAAGAGGTATGTACCAGTGGTGGACTCAAGTCACATCTCTTGCCTCTTGTCACTTGCTTCTTGCTTCTCAACCTGCTTCTCACCGCTTGTTCCACGAAGAAGAACACTGCGCGAAGCCGCTGGTGGCAGTCGTTTACGGCCCGCTACAACACCTACTTCAACGGTTCGCAGGCCTTCATCGAGGGCAGCTTGGAGAAGGAGAACGGCAACAAAGACAACTACACCGAGCTCATCCCACTCTACACCGTAGGCAACAAGCAGAGCCGCGACCTGGGCAAAGGCAACTTCAACCGGGCCATAGAGAAGTCGGAGAAAGCCATCAAGCAGCACAGCATCAAGGCCCGTCCTGAATGGAAAAAGAACCGCCGCAAGACACAGAAAGACATCGAGTGGCTCACGCGCCGCGAGTACAACCCCTTCCTGTGGCGCGCCTGGCTGCTCTTAGGCAAGTCGCAGTTCCAGCAGGGACAGTTCGAGGAGGCCGCCGCCACCTTCGCCTATATGGCACGCCTCTACAACACGCAGCCCGCCATCTTAGGGCGTGCCCGTGCCTGGCAGGCCAAGAGCTACACCGAGTTGGGGTGGCTCTACGACGCCGAGGACGTCATCAACAAGCAGCAGCGCGACTCCATGGACTACCGCGCCGTCAAGGACTGGGACTACACCTACGCCAACTACTTCATACGCAGCCAACGCTACGAGGAGGCCATCCCCTACCTGCGCAAGGTCATCAGGCACGAGAAACGCCGCAAGCAGAGGGCCCGCGAATGGTTCCTCATGGGACAGCTGCAGGCCCGTCTCGGCCACCGGCAGGAGGCTTTCGATGCCTTCCGCCGCGTGGTGCGCCACAACCCGCCCTACGAACTGGAGTTCTACGCCCGCATCGCCCAGACCGAGGTCATGGCCGCCGGCAACTCCAAGCGCATGATCAGCCGCCTCAGGCGCATGGCGGCGTCGGACAACAACAAGGACTACTTAGAGCAGGTGTACTACGCCATCGGCAACATCTACCTCAACGAGCGCGACACCATCCACGCCATCGAGGCCTACGAGGAGGGCAACAAGAAGGCCACACGCAACGGCATCGAGAAGGGTGTGCTGCTGCTGACCTTGGGCAACATCTACTGGCAACGCGACAAGTTTGCCGACGCCCAGCGGTGCTACGGCGAGGCCATAGGACTATTGGACAAGGACCGTCCCGACTATCAGCAGCTGTCTGACCGCTCGAAGGTGCTCGACGAACTGGTGCCCCACACTAACAGCATCGAGCTGCAGGACTCGCTGCAGCGGCTGGCACGCATGCCCGAAGCCGAGCGCAACAAGGTGATAGACAAAATCATCGAGGAACTCATCAAGAAGGAGAAGGAGGAGGAGCGCGCCCAGCAGGAGGCCGAGGCCGAGCGCGTGCAGCAACAGCAGGCTGCCGTCGGCAACCGCCAGCAGACCACCCGGCAGCCAACGCCTGTCACTAATCAGAAGAACGGAGCATGGTACTTCTACAACCCGCAGGCCGTCAGCCAGGGCAAGCAGAGCTTCCAGCAGCAGTGGGGCAAGCGCGAGAACCAGGACAACTGGCAGCGCATCAACCAGACCGTGGTGAGCATGAACCCGGAAAGTCAGGAGAGTCCCGACGACACGGACAACGCCGACAGTCCCGAAACGCCTGAAAGCGCGGAGACCGCGGACAGCACCGCCCCCACCGACTCCGCAGCCCTCGACCCGCACCGGCGCGAATACTACCTGGCACAGATACCCTTCACCGAAGAGCAGCTGGCCGAGAGCCACAACGCCATCAAGGAAGGCCTGTTCCACGCAGGCATCATCATCAAGGACAAGCTCGACAACCTGCGTCTGGGCGAGAAGCTGCTCACACGACTGACCACCAACTACCCTGACTACGAGCACAACGACGAGGCCCTCTACCACCTCTTCCTGCTCTTCTCGCGCCAGGGGCGCACCACCGAGGCCGCCAACTGCATAGCCATGCTCAAGGCCGGTTTCCCGGAGAGCCCGTGGACCAGGCTGCTCTCCGACCCCTACTTCGTCGAGAACCAGCGCATCGGCATACACCTTGAAGACTCCCTCTATGCCGCCACCTACGACGCCTTCAAGGCCGACCGCCACCGCGAGGTCAGGGCCAACGCCCTGCTTTCCGAACAGCGTTTCCCCAGCGGCCAGCACCGGCCCAAGTTCCTTTTCGTCGAAGGACTCAGCCTGTTGAACGAAGGCGACGGCAAGGGGTGCACCGACCGCATGCAGCAGGTGGTGGAGAAATACCCGCAAAGCGAAGTCAGCGAACTGGCCGGCATGATTATCCGCGGTGTCCAGCAGGGGCGCCAGCTGCACGGAGGCAAGTTCGACATGGGCGACGTATGGTCGCGACGCACCGCAGAGACCGTCAGCGACTCCACACAGGCCGACACGCTGGTCTTTGAGCGTAACGACAAGTACGTCTTCCTCTTAGCCTACCAGCCCGACTCCGTCAACCAGAACCAGCTGCTCTACGAGATGGCCAAGCATAACTTCTCGAACTACCTGGTGCGCAACTTCGACATCGTTACCGACCAGGACCCGCACGGACTGAGCCGAATGCTCATCAGCGGCTTCCTCAGCTACGACGAAGCCCGCCAGTACGCCCGCCAGCTCTACGGTGCCGAGGGCATGCTGGCCGACCTGCTGAAGGGCTGCCGCAGCCTCATCGTCAGCGAACCTAACCTGCGCCTGTTAGGCACCGTCTACAGCTACCGCGACTACGAGGTGTTCTTTGAGAAGCAGATGAAACCCGTCGAGATATCCAAGGACCCGCTGCTGAACGAGCCTGAAAGCATCACCACCGAGGGCGACCCCGAGGAAGAAGCCACCGACGGCAACAGCCAGCAGCCTGCCACCACCACCGACGACGACCTCTTCAACGACGCTCCCGCCCCGCAGCAAGGCGGCTTCGAAGACTTCGACGACGACTTCTGGCGGTAGCCGCTCCCCTCCCTTCAAGGGGAGGAGCCGGGGGTGGGGTCTGTAACTACATGATATAAAAGCAAAGATAAAACATAGAGTATGACCAACGGAATATTACTGTGGGCCGACGACGAGATGGAACTGCTGCGCGCCCATTTGCTGTTTTTGGAGAAGAAAGGTTATGAGGTGGTGACGGTGACTAACGGCACCGACGCCATAGAGGAGTGCCAGAAGCGGACCTTCGACCTGGTGCTGTTAGACGAGATGATGCCCGGTCTGTCGGGACTGGAGACGCTGCAGCGCATCAAGGACATAGCGCCGCAGGTGCCCGTGGTGATGGTGACCAAGAGCGAGGAGGAGGACATCATGAACCAGGCCATAGGGCAGCAGATAGCCGACTACCTGATAAAACCCGTGAACCCGAACCAGATACTGCTGACGCTAAAAAAGAACATCCACCGTCGCGAGATAGTGACCGAGACGGTACAGATGGGTTATCAGCAGCAGTTTCAGCAAATAGCCATGCAGATTATGGACTGCCGCACGTGGCAGGACTGGACGGCCGTCTACAAGCTGTTAGTGCGCTGGGAGCTGGAGCTGAGCGCCACGGACTCGCAGATGACGGAGATGCTGGACATGCAGAAGAAGGAGGCCAACATTGGGTTCGCCAAATACATCAAGAAGAACTACATGGGGTGGTTGGAGCCTGCGCCCAACGCCGCCCAAAGGGAGGGGCGTCCCGTGCTCTCACCCGACATCTTCAAGCAGAAGGTGTTCCCCCTGCTCAACGAAGGGCAGAAGGTGTTTCTGGTGGTGTTCGACAACTTCCGCTACGACCAGTGGAAAATGCTGGAGCGTGAGCTGGGCGAGGAGTTCGAGATAGACGAGGACCTGTATAGCAGCATTCTGCCCACGGCTACGCAGTATGCGCGCAACGCCATCTTCTCGGGTCTGATGCCCACGCAGATAGCGCAGATGTTTCCCGACCTGTGGGTGGACGAGGACGAGGAGGAGGGCAAGAACCTGAACGAGGAGCCGCTGATACGGACACAGTTGGAGCGCTACCGCAGGAAGGAGTCGTTCTCGTACCACAAAATCAACACGTCGGCAGAGGCCGACCGCTTCATGCAGCAGCTGGGCCAGCTGGAGCGCAACGACCTGAACGTCGTGGTATTCAACTTCATCGACATGTTGTCGCACGCCCGCACGGAGTCGAAGATGGTGCGCGAACTGGCCAACAACGAGTCGGCCTACCGCAGCATCACCCTGTCGTGGTTCCGCCACTCGGTGGTCAGCGACCTGTTCCGCCAGTTGGCGCAGACCGGCTATCGCGTCATCATCACTACCGACCACGGCAGCATACGCACTAACACGCCGGTGAAAATCATTGGCGACCGCAACACCAACACCAACCTGCGCTACAAGCTGGGCAAGAACCTGGCCTACGACTCGAAGGAGCTCTTCGTCATCAAGGAGCCGCGCAAGGCTCACCTGCCCGCTCCGAACCTGTCGACGAGCTACGTCTTTGCCACGGGTGACGACTTCTTCGCCTACCCCAACAACTACAACTACTACGTGTCGTACTACCGCAACACATTCCAGCACGGCGGCATATCCATGGAGGAGATGATTATCCCCATCATCACGCTGAAGAGCAAGAAGCGGTGAGCTTTTTAAATGAGAAATGAGTAATGAGAAATGAGTAATGGAAATGAAGTAATGAGCAATGATATGGGTATGAAACAGATAGTTATTAACGATATCAACAGCATACGCGAGGCAGCCCGCGCGTTTATCACGGAGATGGGCGAACGGAAGGTTTACGCCTTTTACGGCAAGATGGGAGCCGGCAAGACCACATTCATCAAGGCCGTGTGCGAGGAACTGGGCGTCGCGGACGTCATCACCAGTCCGACGTTTGCCATCGTCAACGAGTACACGGGCAGGGCGAAAGCCATCTACCATTTCGACTTCTACCGCATCAAGAAGCTGGAGGAGGTCTACGACATGGGTTACGAAGACTACTTCTACAGCGACAGCCTGTGCTTCATTGAGTGGCCCGAGCTGATAGAAGACATCCTGCCCGCCGATGCTGTTCGTGTCAGCATCAGCGAGCAGGAAGACGGCAGCAGGCTCGTCAGTTTCTGAGCCGTTTATTCCCAGCGCAGCACGGCGCCGTTGCGGCGGGCAGGGTCGGCACCGGGGAAGTCCATGGAGTAAGGGCTGCCCGTGGTGGGGCTCTTGCCTATATACTTGTGCGTGCGCATGGACATGAGCATGAACTCGTGGTTCAGGTAGTCCTGCCAGAGGAAGACCTCGGCCTTCGACTCGTCCGTAGTCAGACGCACGTCGCCAGCCATGCCGCAGCCAGCCACACAGACATAACGCCCGTCCTCACACTGGAGGACGACCTTGCCCTGTCCTTTGTCGATGATGCGGAAGTGCGTCAGCCGCTCGTTGTCCTTCTCCTGCGGTGTGAGGTCGGGGTGCGTGGGCATGGCTACGTCGTGCAGCAGTCCGTGCTTCAAGGCTATGGCAGGACGCCCCGTGGCCAGATTGATGATGCGGAACGACTTGCCGTAGGGGATGTTCTGACTGCGGTCGGCCTGCGGCTCCTCAACGGTGAAGTTGTCGAACTCGGCATAGCCGCCTTGCTTGCCCTTGCGGTTGAAGGCGAAGAGGGCGTGCCGCGACCCCTGAAAGGTGATAAGCTGATACGACAGGGGCATCTCACGCCCTAACGGACGGTATTGCTCACCGTTCAGCGAGTATTCGTAGTGGGCACGGTCGTT
Organism: Prevotella sp.; assembly: GCA_017458125.1. Lineage (GTDB taxonomy): Bacteria > Bacteroidota > Bacteroidia > Bacteroidales > Bacteroidaceae > Prevotella. The sequence goes on along the minus strand of JAFTGB010000043.1, from coordinate 64,623 downwards.
GTCGAAGTCGCCCACCATGCGCAGCCACACCCTCTTTATAGTGCCATCGCAAGCCAAAACACCTAAGGTCACGGTATCGTTGGTGGCCTGTTCGTAGCAGCGCAGTAGCAAGCCATAGTGGCCTTGCTCGATGCCAATCCAAGAGCAGGGCACGTTGATGTTGCCGAGTCCGGCCACGTCGCCTTCCTTCATGCCGCCCACATACAGTTCGACAGTGGCAATGCTCTTCGGACCGATGACGCGCTGGGTCAGCGTGTTACGGGCCCACATCAGCTGTTCGGCAGGCTGTGCCTGCAGCCGCAGACGGCCGTTCTTCAGGCTCCACATCTTGTCATCGGGATTATGGTTCCACTGCCAGATACGGCCCAGATGCTTACCATTGAAGTCGTCGCTGCGTACATAAGGAGCCTTCTTCTGGCTAGCATCAGTCACAGCACCAGGGATGTTAGGCTTCAGCCATGTACGTGGAGCACGGCCGAGGTTACCTTCCAGCCCCAACATGGGCCAACCGTCCTTCCAGGTGATGGGAGCCAGTGTGGTGGTACGTCCTATAGAGTGGAAGTCCATCATGAGCACTGCCCACCACTGTCCGCTCTGGTCCTCGACGATGCCGCCCTGATGGATATTGGTACAGGCGGTGGCATCCTTATCGACGGCGGGTATGCCGAACTTCGTGCCGTCCTGGCCTATGCGGTACTGTTCGCCCTTAGGCACTTGTGTCAGTGGTGCCTGATGGTAGCCGAAAGTCTCGTCGGCAGTGATGGTGATGGTTTCGTAGGGTCCCCAGATGCTCTTTGAGCGAGAGCAAAGCGTACGTCCATTGGGATAGTAGTCGGTGGAGATGAGGTAGTACATGCCGTTGATTTTATACATGTGGTGTCCCTCTCCCACAGCGTTGCCCTCGGGGATGATGGTGCGCTCCGTCTCTTCAATAGGACCGCTCATGTCGGGCTTCAGCTCGGTACACTTCACCTCGCCGTAGCCGTGGATGGCATATATCTTCCCGTCATCGTCGAACAGCACCGATAGGTCGTAGATGCGCCCCTGCATGTTATGGTGCTTCCAGGGGCCGCGAATGTCCTTGGCAGTATAGCACTGCAAACCCTTACCGTTGATATTGGAGAAGACATAGAACTGGCCGTTGGCATAGCGGATGCACGGTGCCCAGATGCCCTGCCCGTAAATCTCCTTGTGGTTCTTCAGCGCAAAGGCATCGTCCTTGAAGTCGAAGCGGTCGAAGCAGTACGAGATGTTCTCCCAGTTCACCAAATCGCGCGAGTGCAGGATGACCAGTCCCGGCACGGTGTGCATAGTGGTTCCGGCCAGATAATAGTCGTCGCCGACACGCAGGATGTCGGGGTCGGAGAACTCGTCGTAGAACAGCGGGTTGGTAAATGTACCGTTGCCATTGTCTGCAGTCCATGAGGTCTGTGCATGGCTCAAAGTAAGGAATGATAATAGTAATAAAGTAATGGGAAGTCTTCGCATAAACTTTCTCTGTTATTCTTTAATACGTATAATACTTAGTGAATAGGCAGGCAGCTCAACTTCTACCTTATTGCCTATTGGCGACAGCTCGTGATGGGTGGGGTAGATGTTGGTAGGCTGTTGCAGAGTGTTCTCGTCCATGCCGTCGTTGGCACTGAGACGGATGAGGTGAGCCTGCTTGACTGTGAAATGGCTGATGTTCAGCTGTGCCGTACTAGCTTCGGCCTGGGTGTTGACCACCTTGACTATCAGCTCGCCCTTGTGCTCGTCGATGGTCGCACTGGAGAAAATGCCTGGCAGCACATCGCCCTTCATCACAGTGTCGAACACCAGTTCCTTGTCCAGCCAGCATCTCAAACTGTCACCGGCCATCTGGAAGGTAATGTCATACCATCGACCCGTCTCTATCTTTCCCGGCTTGGTTTCTATCTGGCTCTTGCCGCCACCGCTGATGCGCTCAATACCGTGTTGTGTATTGCCCCAGCCACCTAAGTTCACCCAACAGTAGTTGCCGGCATCGGTATAGTTGAAGACCACGATGAACCCTTCGTCACCACCGTCCTTGCGGGCACGGAACTTAGCAGTATAGTGGTCGCCCACCTGTGCACGGCATATCGCCACACACTGTTCGGCGGTACTGGTCTGGCTGATACTGCCGTCGCTGTTCTTCTGCCACTTTCCGGTCACCAGCTCAGGCATACCGGTCTTCGGCAACGGCTCCGGATGGGTAAACGATGCCTGTGTGCCCCAGGTGGCAAAACCTATGCGGCTCTTTGGGGGAGTGACAGACGTTCTGGCCTGTACCTTATAGGGATTCTGCTGGCTGACCTTCACCACCTGCGTGCCGATGTGCTGTGGCATCAGGGCCTGCACATAGTAAGAGGGCGTGCCCATAACGCGGCTCGAACTGAAGCGTATCATGTCAGGACGCCATTTGGCATCGTTCTCATTGACAAAGATGGGGGCATAGGAGTTCAGGGGCACTATGTCGGAATTGTTCTCCATACCCATCATGTAGACAGCCTCGCCCAGTGCGGCATTCATGTTGCCCAGATTGCCGAAGCCGCTGGTGACAGCATATTCACCAACATAAATCTTCGGGCCCTTGCGGTTGTAGTTGTCATACTTGTGGAAGGCCTCGGCAAACCATGCGGGGTTACGATAGTAGTGCTCGTCCAGCAGGTCGACGGGCAACTGGCTGTCCCAGGTGGGCGTATCAGTGCCCCATGCTGCCACATTGCCTATTAGCTGCATCCTTGGATACTTGGCCAGTATGGCCTTGCGGAACAGGTCGTAACGCTCGTAGTAGTGGTCGCTCTGCTGCTCCCGGTTGGGTTGGTTGTTCTCGTTGCCTATCTCCAGATACTCTATGTTAAAAGGTGCGGGATGACCGTTCTTGGCACGCAGCGCACCATACTTTGTCGTCACGTCGCCATTGGCATACTCCAGGGCTGCCAGCGTCTCGTCTATCCAGGGCTGGATGCTGTCCAGCGGGGTCAGACCGCCATGCCACAGTCCCACGTTGACCACATAAAGTGGCTTGGCACCCAGGTCTTCTGCCATCTGCAGATATTCATGGAAGCCCAGTCCGTCGGTGGTTCGATAGCCCCAGTTGACGTTCCAGTGGCCAGGACGTTCCTCAATGGGACCTATCGTGCGCTCCCAGCGGAAGGCATTGTCAGGCGAAATCTGTCCCTCCACGTAGCAGCCGCCGGGGAAGCGCATGAACTTGGGATGCATCTCGTAGAGCATCTGTGCCAGGTCGGGGCGCAGGCCGTTCTCCCTGTTCTTGAAGGTGGGCGGGAAGAGCGATACCATATCAATGTCTATCACACCCTTGCCGTCGAAGACCAGCGCAAAGCAGGCCTGCGGGTTGTTAGCTGTAGCCTGCAGGGTAGCGGTGTATTTGGTCCATTGCTTAGTGGATTGCTTGCCAGCAGGGAAACCACTGACCACTGTTTCTGCATAGTGCGTCTTGCCGTCCTTACTGCATAGCAGTGCGCGGACGGTGCCTTTGTAGCTGCCCCGCGCAAAGAACGACAGGCGATAGCTGCGCCCCTGTACGGCATTGATGCCCCAGAAGCCCTCATTCATCAGCATGGCAGGACTGTCGGCAGTGGCGTTGACGGTCAGCTCCAGGGCATTGCCCTGTGCGCTGTTCAGCAGCTTCACCTTCTTCGAGGGCTGTATCAGCTTGGCTACCAGCTGTGCCGGGGTAGAGGAACAGGTAGACCAGGCCTCCATGGTGGCAGGCTTGCCATAGCCTTCGCCATCTTCAAACGAACGGTTGCGGATGAGTTCGGCATAGATGCCGCCGTCGGCAGCATGGTTGATGTCCTCAAAGAAGATGCCATAGTGCGTGGGGCTAATCTTAGGTCCCCGCTGTTGGGCGTCTACATCTATCACTACCTGGGCATGAGTGCCTACAGCTGCCATCAGACAGCCGGCTACTATGGTAAATGTTCTTTTCTTCATCTTGCAATTGGTATTATTTCATCAATCAGCCGTCAATTCCGGCCAGCCGTCAGGAGTCCACTCAATCTTGCGCTGAACGAGGATGGCAGCACCCTTATGAGCCACGCTATAGCCATGACTAATGTAGACATCCTCACCGTTCATGTGGTAGGCAGCGCAATGGCCAATGGCCTCAAACTGCTGCTTGTCGCCCTCAATGACGAGCGTTCCACCACCCTCGCGCATGTCTTCACCCGCGCGGTCCAGATACGGACCGTCCACAGAACGGCTGCGGCCCACGGCCACGCGGTAGGTGCTCTTGGAGCCCATGCAACAGTAGTCCCACGACACAAAGAGATAGTACCAGCCGTCGTGCTTCATGACGAAGGGGGCTTCGATGGCGTTCGTCCCCGCATACTTCGAGGTAGGATTAGGCGCCTGCTGGGCGCTGTTCGGCGAATAGCGACGGGCTATGGTGCGGGGATGCTCACCGGCAGCGACGTGCATGGTGGTGTCGAGCCGTACCAGCTGAATGCCGTCCCAGAAGGAGCCCCAGACGAGCCACGGCTGGTCCTGGTCGTCAATGACGAAGTTAGGGTCTATGGCGTTCCAGTTGTCGCGCTTACCCTGCGAGCTGACGATGCAGCCCTCATCGCTCCACACCGGAAACGACAGCGAGGGTGTGCTGAGCAGTCCGATGGCCGACGTGTTCTTGCCAAAGGTGGAACAACTGTACGAGAGCCACCAGCGTCCATGCCACTTGATGACATCCGGTGCCCACACATGACTGGTAAAGCCTGGCACCGAGTCGCGCGTCCACTGCGGCATGACGGTCATCACGGGCTGAGGCAGCACGGTCCACGTCTTCAGGTCCTTGGACTTCATCTGCTGGATGCCCAGCCCCGTAGCGAACAGGTAGTAGGTACTGTCCTCATAGGCCATCACCGGGTCGTGCACCATCGGTGTGTCGGTCTGGAAAGCCTCGCGCGGGAAACGCCGGTGCTGCTGGGGATAAAGTGTGGTGCTCACGAGGAGCACCACAACTGTAGAAAGAACATGTTTCATTGTTCCTGCCGCCATTCTACTCTGCTTCAGGAACCTTATAACCCCAGATGGTGACGCCCGTCTGAGCGTTCAAGGCCGTGAAACAAGGAGTCTTGACGTTCGACGGCTCCATGGTCTGCGGCACCATCACACCCTTGTAGGCAGCACCAATGTTAATGGTGACGTAGGATGTGCCGTCCTTCACCGTCCAAGTGCCCGTCCTGCTGCCGCTAATGGTACCGTCGGCATTGAGCGTGATGTCTACCGGCGAAGCAAAGGCCTTCGAAGCATGGTTCAGACCATAGGTGTGTATCAGTAGCTTATAGGCACCGGGAATGTCAGCAGTGGGCACCTTCTGGGCGGCAGCGATACCGGCACTCTTGATGCCTTCGCCAGTGTACTCGAAAGGAGCTGCAACCAGCCAGCCGTCTTCGTTCTGATAGACCTGATGGACACGCACCTCATGACCCTCACCCCTGTTCTGGAAACGGGTGTGGTAAACCAGATAGGTACGGCCGTCAGGTGCGGCTATAATGCTGTTGTGTCCCTGGGCGCGCTCGCCATAGTCTCCTACGACCTGATAGCCCCAATCGTTATAAGCGCCAAAGATGTTCACACCACGGTTGCCGTCTCTTGCAGAGGGGCCGTAGTTCATTTGGTAGCTGTTGTATATAGCGGAAGAGCCCTTGCTGTCAACATACGGACCGTCAGGGTTCAGCGAACGGAACACGCGCATCTGATAACCGCCGGCGGTCTCCAATCCGCCATAGGTCATGAACAGGAAATAGTAGCCGCCGATATACTCAATATAGGAAGCCTCGCCCGAGACATAGTAGCCTCCTGCTATCTTCTTACCGAAGTAAGGGTCAGAGGTGGAGTTCTGGCTGTATGTGACATCGTAGTCGCGCAGACCCGTCTCCTCGTCAAGCTCCAGCATGAAGATGCCACCGCTCCATGAGCCATACGACATCTTCAGTTTACCTTCTTCGTCATAGAACACGCACGGGTCGATAGCATTAGGCCAGTGGTTGCCGTAGTTGTCAGAGGGAGCATAGCGTGAAGGCAGAGATGCCTGCTGGCCAAGGACGATTTCCAAGTCGGTGGACTTGTAGGAGTCGCCGGAACGGAAGCCGCTGATGACGACAGGAGCCTGATAGCGGTAAGGACCGGTAATCTGGTCGGCTGTCAGCAAGATGATGCTGGAATACCAGCCGTCGCCATTGATGCTGAGGTACATGCACCACTTGTTCAACTTTTTGTTGAAGATGACGTCGGGGGCCCACATATTACCGTCAACACTGTAGGACGCACTGCCGCGTGCCGACCAGGCAAAGGCATCGAAGGTGAGTTCATACTCCTGGCCACCCTTTTTGAACTTGGTAATCTGAGGAGTAGTGAAGGCATCGACATTGGCAGCATTGGAACTGGAAGCGGTAGCCCAAGGAGCGGTGAAGGCATTCCACGTCATCATATTGCGGCTCTTGGCAGCAGCGCGGTGAGAGCCGAAGACATAATAGGTGCCCGTGGACTCGTCCCACACAATACTCGGGTCGTGAACGCTGACACGCTTCAAGGCTTCCGGACCCTCTATCTGTTCGTCGTCGTCAGCTGACGCGGCAGCCAGGGTGGTGAAAGAGACCTCATCCGAATACTTCACTTCAAAGCTGGTCTGAACAAAGCCACGGACATAGTAGGTAGTGCTCTTGGCCAGTCCAGCAATGGTCTGTATCATTTCCTTGCTGGAGGACAGCACCTTGTTATCGTCAATCGTAGGACTGGGCGTTGTGGCATAGCAAAAGCCACGGTTAATCAAATGCGAGCCTGCTGCCGTTGCCGAGACAACCGCCATGTTGGTCTGAACAGCCGTTACCTTAGGAGTTGTGACAGCCAAAGCAATGTTCTCCTCGCTGACCTTGTCCTCGCAAGCTGTTGCCATCATTCCAACGGCAAACAGCACTAACAGTTTAGATATATATTTCATAATACAATTCTTATTATACATTTATTCAATTACCAGATGAGAACCTTCACATGTCAGGCGGAAGTAGAAATCGTCAGGGTCAATAGTATTGATGCCAAGGTAGTTCTGGGTATAAGTCTTACCATCAGCACCGACAATCGATATTCTAATGTCTGCCGTACCGTCACCCTTGTTGGAAATCTGGGCGGTTACCTTGGCTCCGTTCATGGCACTACGCCAGGCTGCCCACTCTTCTTCTGTTGCGAAACCGCCTATCTTCTCAAATTTTGTATTGTTGTCGATACCGGCACCCCAACCCCAGTTGTCGGCACGTACCACAGCGTACTCGGCCAAATCAGCCTTGTTGAGAATGATAAGATAGTTCTTGTAGTTCAAGTCTGCAGCAGTGTAGTTGGTGAAGTTAACAGTACATACCGTGTGAGCAGGTATCTTCACGTTGGGACTAAACGCTGTCCACCAGGGAGTTGAGTTATCCTCTGCGCCAATGACGTTGTCGAACACAAGGTGGGCACCCTCACAAGTGAAGCGGAAATAGAAGTCGTCAGGGTCGACAGTGTTGATACCCTTATACTCCTGTGTATAGGTAACGCCGTTAGTGCCGATGGCCACGGTCTTGATGTCTGCCGTACCATCACCATTGTTTGTAATATAGGCGGTTACCTTGGCACCATTCATGGCCTCACGCCAGGTAGCCCACTCCTCTTCGGTAGCAAAGCCACCAATCTTTTCAAACTTAGTGTTGTTGTCGATACCGGCACCCCATCCCCAGTTGTCGGCACGCACTACAGCGTACTCGGCAAAATCAGCCTTGTTGAGAATGATAAGATAGTTCTTGTAGTTCAAGTCTCCGGCAGTGTAGTTGGTGAAGTTCACTACCTTTGTTTCCTTAGGTTCTACCTTGATGTTATCGGTAAACACGCTCCACCAAGGTGTCGAATTGTCCTCGGCACCAATCGACAGAGGCGTGGGAACGACCACGGTCTGGGTGAATGCAGAGAGTTCGTTGACAACACTGAAGAGAGCCGTTGCCACAACGGGCTGCTCACTGGCAGAACCCTTTGATGTCTTATTGTAGACGGCTATCAGCGTCTTGCTGCCTAACTTGGTCATGTCGGGAACAACCTGTATCTGAAGGTCTTTGAGTTCCAACTGCTTGGACGAACCTCCCTCAAACTCTACGGTAGCCTCGGCGTTGGCTGTCAACTCCTCGAAAGTAGTACCTAACAGCACTTCGGTAGGTATGCCCGTCAGCTTCAGCGATACGGGCTGGAAGTCGGCATTCTCATCGTACGGCTCAATGTTAGACGACAAGAAGTCAATGTAGGAACCTTCGACCACTAAGAAGCAGCGAATGTTGGTATTCGTCTGGTCAGCATTGAGGTTTACGAGCGGTGTCGTCTGGGTGTAGGTCTTCTTGACCGTCCCATTGTCCATCGTCACAATCAGACCGCCACCGGTACGGTCAACGGTAAGTGCCACCGTGCCTTCGAGCTTGTCAATGCCAGGGTCGGTATCGGTGGCAAAGGTCAGATTGCTCTCCACCAGACTGCGGTCAATGTGGTCTCCCCACTCGGAGTTACCTGTGGGCTGGTAATCATAGCGTATGGCACCATACTCCTTGTAGCCGGCACCGCCGCGCTCTGAGTCGGAAGTGAGAACTAGTACAAAGTTCTTGTAGGTATTGGTGGCATTAGCGTCGATGTGCAGATCGAACGTGGCCTCCCACTTCTGACCTTCGGGTATGACATAATACTTAGAGAAGTCTGTCCACCAACCGGAGGAGAAATCAGTCTTACCAAAAGTGTATAAAGGTCCGTCATCGCCTGACTTGGCATTCTTGATGGAGTCAATCTTATTAGCAACCCAGTCGGGTGCATTGACACTATACATCTCGCTGCCTTCGCAACCCGTCAGGATTACTACGCTTAAAGCCAATAAGCAGAGAGTGCCTGTTATCTTATTGAATAGTTTCATAATCATTCCTGTTATCTGTGTTCATTCATATTATTCTGTATCAAAGTTTAACCACGGGATGTACCGTCCAACCTTTCTGAGAGAAATAGCTTGCGTTGCTGGTACTGTTGTTAGCTGAGTTGCCAACGACATTGGGATTGTCGTTAATCGTACCAATATAGATGGGAAAGAACTCATGACCCTGGATGTAAGTGTCATACGAACTCTTCAGCTCGGAGTCTTTGCCCACTTGCGAATAGCTGACAGCCTCCTTAATACGGGTTTTGTCCTTGGAACGGCGGAAAGTGCCATGCTCCTTCAGCTGAGTAAGGCGGTCCTTATCGTAGAAAAAGCCCCAGCGGATGAGATCCAGTCCACGGCCCCACTCACAGCCGAACTCTTTCGGGCGCTCCACATTGGCAATCTGCTCAAACAGTCTGTCGGCTGTGGGGAAGTCGTCTTTCTTCAGGTCGGCCAGACCGGCGCGACGACGAACGACATTAATCCACTCAATAGCCTGGTCTGTTGGACCAGACACCTCGTTCTCGCACTCAGCAGCGCGAAGCAACACATCACTATAGCGCATCATACGCAGATTGATGCCACAGTGAAGACCCACGGTGATACCGTTATAAAGACCAGTGCGCATGTTCGTCCACTTGGCGATGGGCAGACCTCCGTTATTGTCATTCGTGGCTACTGGTTCGTCTTCCTTCATCTTGCTGGTATAGCAGACGTTGCCTAACGTGGTGCGGTCGTTTTCCCACTCAGGCTCGTAAGTGCCGATAGTCCAGTAGAGACGGGGGTCAAGAGAACCCGACGTCGTGCGTTCTGCCTTGAACAGGTGATAGAGCCAAGGAGCAGCAGAAAGGTCTGCCCAACCACTGTATTGGCCAGGACCGTAGTTGCTCTCTATGGCGTGGCCCTGCGTGGCATTGGCACTGGTGTTGACAGGCGTCCACTCATCATCGGTACCCTGAGAACCGTAGTCGAGGTACTGGATTTCAAACAGGCTTTCGGCGTTGTTCTCGTAGGCTGAGCCTTCACGGAAGTTGTCGCCATAGTTGGCCATCAGCTTGTAGGTGCCATACTGACCGCTGATGATATCCTTCAGAACAGCAAGGGCCTCGCTGTACTTATGACGCTGCATCAGCGTACGAGCATAGTAACCGGCAGCAGCACCGCAGGTGGCACGACCGAGCGCCCACTCACCTCCCTCATCGCGGGAAGGCAGGAGCGACATGGCTTCCTTGAGGTCGCTTTCTACCAAGTCGAGCACGCGGTCATACTGGGCATTACCGTCTTGGTCGCCTTCTTCCTTGTTTGGAACGCTCAACGTGTTCAGGGAAGAATAGACACTATAGTCTGTGATAATCATCGGGTTCTGGAAATAACCGGCAAGGTTATAGTACGACAGTCCGCGCAGAAATAATGCCTGTCCCTTGATACGCTTCATCTTGTTGTTAAGACTCTCGTCGTCAATGCCTTCAAACTTGGAGGTGACAAAGTTACACACCTTGATGGTGTAATACCAGTCGCGCCACGGCCACTGCCCTATTTCGTCGCTCATTGGAATATCAAGGTCGTCGAAACCCATATACCACACTTGGGAAGAATTCCACACCTCGTCTCCACGGCAGACATCAAGCGTGTAGCCCACACGGGCATAGGTACCTTCCATACGGATGTGGTTGTAACATGCTATGATGCTCTCCTCCAGTTCTTCAGCCGTAGAACCGAAGGTGTCGGTTGTCTGCTGGTTTGGGTTGGCAACATCCAATTTGCCCTCACACGCTGTCAGCGTGGCCATGCCCAAGAGGGCTGCGAGGGAAATATTATATAGTTTCATATTTTCGCGTTTTTCTTTTTGTTTCTATTTCTATATTTACAGCAACAGCTTAGAGCGAGAAATTCAGACCGAACATAAAGCTGCGTGCGCTGGGGTAAGAGCAGTAGTTATAGCCCTGAGTGAATGGATTGGGAGTGGCGTAGTCGACATTGTATCCTTTGTACTTGGTGAAGGTGTAAAGGTTCTGAGCAGAAACATAGACACGCACACCGGAGACATAATTGCCAAACCACTTGTTGGGCAGGTTACAACCCAGCTCTATATTGGCTATCTTCCAGTAGGCAGCATTCTGTATCTTACGTTCACTGAACAAATCGTTCCAACCGGTTCCAAGAGCAGTCTCGTAGGTACGAGGCACGCTGGCGGTGTAAGTCAACCCGTCGTCAGACCAACGGTTGGCATTCAGTATGGCCACATCCTTGTTGCCCGGACCATAGCAGGAGTTGATGGCATTGTAGATATGGTCTGACACATGATAGCCCAAAGCTCCGAAAGTAGAGATGCTCAGGTCAAACATCTTATATTCCAAATGTGCACTCAGACCGAAGTTAACCTTCGGCATACCACTGCCCAGCACGACACGGTCATCGGCAGTAATCGTACCGTCGCCGTTAACATCCTCATAGTAGCAGTCACCAACCTGTGCGCTGGGCTGGTAATACTCCATACCTTTTGAGTTTGCATATACATTCAGGTCGTCCAAATCGGTCTGGGTCCGGATAATGCCTTTATACACATAGCCATAGAACTGTCCTATCTCCTGACCCTCGTAGGTCATATAGTCGCCGTCGTTGCGGTAGCCCGTATCATTAGCCAGTGACGTCACCTTATTCTTGATGGTGCTCAGGTTGGCGCTGATGTCGTACTTCAAGGCGTGATCATGGTTACGATAGGTTGCCGAGAACTCCCAACCGGTGTTCTCCATCGTGGCGGCATTCATGGTCACTGAGGTGTTGGATACACCGGCATTGGCAGGTACTGCCACCTGCGTCAGCAGGTCCTTAGACTTGTTCTTGAACCACTCGGCAGTAAACTCGATGCGGTTATTGAGCAGAGCAAGGTCAATACCGATACTCGTCGTAATCTTCTTCTCCCAAGAAATGTCTTTGTTGACAAAGGTCGAGACAGCAGAACCGGTAACAACCTGGTTGCCGAAGCTGTAGGTCATATTGTTACGGGCCATAGTGGCCTGATACTGATAGTTGCCGATGTTCTCATTACCCAGCTCACCATAACCTGCACGAACCTTGAACATGTTCACAATATTACGGTCGATGGGGAAGAAATTCTCCTTGTCAAAACGCCAACCTATAGACACAGAGGGGAAGGTGCCCCAATGGCGGCCGGAGGAAAGGCGTGAGCTGCCGTCACGACGGATGACAGCAGAGAAGAGATACTTGCCATCATAGTCGTAAATCAGACGGCCGATATAAGAAGCCAGCACATGCTTGTCTTCATACGAATTGGCATCCCTGGCTGCGGCATTCTGAATCTGCAGGAAATAAGGCTCGGTGAAATAAGTGCCCCAGGCCGTCAGGTTGTCAGTATGTTCTTCCTCGTAGGTCTGGCCGACCACCAGGTTGACATGATGCTTGCCGAAAGTTCCGTCATAGTTCAGCGTGTTCTCTATCAGCGCATCAGAGTAGGTCCTTCTGCCCTTGGTCAGGCGTTCGTTCTCCTTCAACAACGCCACACGCGGTCCCTGTATCCAAGCAGGTATCCAAGTCTTGTCAGTACAATGGGCCTTGCTGTAGGAAAGATTAATCTTGTAACTCAGCTTGTGGTTCGCGCTCTCAATACCAATCATCTTGAACAGGTCCACATCAGCAGAACCGGTAAGCACAAAACGGTCTACCAGAGTGTTGCGCTCCAATAGATTATTGGTCAGCAAGGGGTTGGTAGCCGAGATGTCGCCATGAATGGAGTTATAGCCGACACCATAACCGTATGCGTCATAATTCAGGTTGCTTGCCATAGGAACTATATCGTCAAGCACCCATGTAGCCTCATCATAAGGTTTGATAGTAGGCTGCAAAGTAACGGTACCAAGCAGAACATTGGGCAAGTTACCATAGAGGCCCTGAATGTACTCATTGGCATTGGAGATGGATGTATTATCCTGGTCAGAGTGAGAATAGACTAAGCTGGTGCGGAACTTAACGAACTTGGTCTCCATCGTGTTGTTCAGACGGGCAGTGAAACGCTGGTAGTTAGGTCCCTGGCCTTCCAGCGTTCCCTTCTGGCTGAAGTAGTCAAGACCTATGTTATAGGTATTGTGGGCACCGCCGCCACTCAGGTTGACGTTGTGGTTCTGTCGGATGCCAGTCTTGAACACCTCCTTGAACCAGTCGGTATTAGTATTGTCCTGAAAATGGTATCTGCCGTCTTCGCCGAGACTGTAACCTCCGTACAATGCCTTACCTGAATTAGTAAGAGCTGTGCCAAGATACTGGCTGTACTGGTCGGCATTCATCATATCGTAGACACCGCTCTGTATCTTGTCAATACCAAAATAGCCTTTGTAATCCACTTTTAACGGTTGGTCTTTCTTACCGCCCTTGGTCGTGATAATCACCACACCGTTAGCAGCACGCGAACCATAGATGGCACCAGCCGATGCATCCTTCAGCACCTGAATGGTCTCAATGTCATTGGGCGAGAAGTCACGGATAGAGGTTCCCATGGGAACACCGTCGATGACATAAAGGGGAGCGGTGTCGCCAAACGAGCCGACACCACGGATGCGCACTGTCGGGTCAGCACCAGGCTGACCATCGGAGGTAATCTGCACACCAGCCACCTTACCTTCGAGCATAGAACTGATGTTGTTGTGTGACACGCGCTTAAGCTCATCGGCATTAACAATAGAAACAGAACCGGTCAAGTCGGCCTTTTTCTGCGTACCATAACCAATAACGACCACTTGGTCAAGCATCTGAGAGTCGCTCTCCAGCTCGATTTTCTCGATGACTGCACGCCCGCGGACAGCCACCTCACGGTCTTTGTAGCCCACATAGCTGATAACAAGTGTTGCGTTGGAGGCAGCATCAATAGAGAAGTTACCGTCAAAATCGGTAACCGTTCCTGACTGAGCACCCTTTACTCTAACAGTTGCACCAATCAGGGGTTCCCCGTTTTGGTCAACAATCTGACCCGTGACCTTAATGGTCTGCTGAGTCACGGATGCCATAGCTGGAACAGGACAGACCGTAAGGCTGCCTAACATTCCCAGCGACAGCATCGCAGAGAATAAATAACTTTTTCTCATTGTCAATTGTTTTAAGTTAATAATTTTTAGTATAGTAGTTGGACGCAAAGATAGGAAAAATTATACTAACAAATTAGGAACAAACGTTAATAAAAGCAAAACGGGATAAAATAAGTGTGTTTTTTACATTTTTATCTCTTTATAAAGCACAAAAAGAGGTTTACACCTTATTATATAGAGAAAGACTAAAAACAGCAGACCATTTAATGCCATGGTCTGCTGTCTGGGTTATGATACGTTTCTGTTTGTTATCGGGCGAAACGGTAGATACGGAACGACATGGGAGGCAGCTGGTCAGACAACACAGCCTTCTTCTTGCCGCCAACCACCTGAGCGGTGCCCTTCTGCGGAGTGATGAGTTCGGGCTTCTGAATAGAGTTCTCATCGTCCATGCCATCGTGACAAAGTGTCAGTGTCTGAGCCGTACGGTCACCTTTGACATGGCTGAGATTCAGCTGGATAGCCTGCTGCTGACGCGAAGTGTTGGCCACCTTGATGATGACCTCACCAGTCTTGCTGTCAAACGCAGCCGAGGCAAAAAGTCCGTTCTGACCGTCCTGGTTGGCCACGGGTTTCTTGTTCATGGTCAGCGAAAGCACATGGGTGCCGGCATTGGTAGCATAGAGCTGCTGCACGTAGTAGCTGACGGTCTTGAACATCTCTGTCTGGTCGTACCATATCTGGTCGGGACGCCACTGCCAACCGTCAACATGGGCAAAGAGCGGAGCAGGAGTGGTCATGTGTACCACGTCGGCATTGCGCTCGAAACCTGTCATGAAAGCAGCTTCAAGAATGGCAGCCTCGTAGTGGTTCCACTTCTTTCCTTTGCCATGACAAGCATACTCGCCAGCAAACACCTTGGGACCTTTACGACTATAGGTGTCGTAACGAAGACCATGGCTGAGGAACCACTGCTCGTCACGATAGTAGTGCTCGTCTACCAGGTCTGCCTTCTGCGCCGTCATAGCCTTCCAGCCGTCAGCGAAGCGATAGGTATTGTCAGGCACGTCCTCAGGCACGGGGCCACTGGTACCCACAATCTTGATGTTGGGATATTTGGCACGGATGGCAGCCACGAAATGCTTCAGACGCTCATAGTAGAATTCGCCCCACTGCTCGTTGCCCACACCGATGTACTTCATGTTGAACGGTGCCGGATGGCCCATGTCTGCACGCACCTTGCCCCACTTGCTGTCAGCAGGACCGTTGGCAAACTCTATCAGGTCAAGGCAGTCGTCAATGTAAGGCTGCAAGTCAGAGATAGCTACATGTGCCTTCTCGTTCTCCCAGTTCTGATACTGGCAGGCCATACCTACATTAAGAATAGGCAACGGTTCAGCACCAATATCCTCCGAGAGTTGGAAGAACTCGAAGAAGCCAAGACCGTACGACTGGTAGTAGTCGGGGTAAAAGCGATAGTCGAAGGTGTACTCCCAGCGGTTATGGTTCAGCGGACGGTTCTCGACAGGACCGACGGAATTTTTCCACTGATAACGTTCCTCCAAGTCACCACCCTCGACAATACAACCGCCAGGGAAGCGGAAAATGCCAGGATGAAGGTCTTCAAGAGCCTGTGCCAGATCGCGACGCATACCGTTCTCCCGATTCTTATAAGTGTTAACGGGGAACAGAGAGACATGCTCCAATGCCACGGGGGCATTACCTTTCAGATAGATGCGCAGTTTGGCGTGTTTGTCATCCTTAGGAGAGGTCAACTGAACAGTGTACTTCTTCCAATCTTTGGAGTCGATGTCCAGCACTTGTTCTACGAATTGCTGCTTCTCTTTCATCGAGTTCTCGTCAAAAAGCTGGATACGTATGGTAGCCTTACCCTGTGGAGCCTTAGCCCAGACAGAGAAGCGATAGGACTCGCCCTTCCAGACACCGATACCGAAGAAACCCTCGTTGACCAGTCCTGTGCGACGCTCCTTATGACCGGCATCCATGAGCAGTACATAGTGAGGGTTGCGCTCGAAAGGACCGTCATCCTTAACTTCGTACTTTCCGAATGCCTGCCAGCCCATCAAGTGCTGAGGGAACTCGAACGAGCGGTTCTTGACCAACTCGCCATACAGGCCGCCGTCGGCAGCGAAGTTGATGTCTTCAAAGAAGATTCCATACATGGTAGGCTGAATGGCGGCCCCTAACTTCTTCGTATTCACGTCCATCACGTTCTGCGCCTGCATTCCCACGGATGCAAGTGCAAGAAGAGCAGCAGTCAATACCCTTGATTTCATAGGTCTTTCGTTTTAGGTTCAAGATACAAATACCGCTTACAGTAAAGCCTTGAACTTCTCGTCGAGTTTAGCTTTCGGCTGTGCACCCACTAACTTGTCAACAACTTCGCCGTCCTTGAAGAAAAGGATGGTGGGAATGTTGCGGATGCCGAACTCCACGGCCAAATCCTCGTTCTCCTCCACATCGCACTTGCCGACGGTGATTTTGCCATCGTACTCCTGAGCCAGCTCGGCAATGACGGGAGCCACCATACGACACGGGCCGCACCATGTAGCCCAGAAATCAACGACTAAAGGCTGTGCACCATTCTTCAAACTCTCGAAATTCTCTTGTGTGATTGTTACTTCCATTGTTTTTTTCTTTTTATAGGGTTAATACGAAATGATATCTTTTTAAGCACTCAAAACTCAATTAATCTTATAGTCTAACGCCTCGGTCTGCTCGATGTACTGCAGCAGCGAGCGGCGGATGTCCACCGTCTTTGACGCGCTGCGCAGCAACACATGCTTTTTGCCCGTAGAGTCATGCAGCAGGAAGTAGAGTTCTGTACGTCCGGGATTGGAAGTAATCAGTTCTCCGAGTTCCGTCACCACGCTGTCGTCCAGTTTATCCGTGTCAAGCGAGATGGTGATACGCCCCAGCAACTTCTCCTTGACATCCTGCAGCAGTTCCACGTTGCTTATTTTCAATTCTTTCTGGTCACTGCCGTAAAAGCGCGGAGTCATCTTTCCCGTCACGTAGACCGCTGCGCCCTCAATGAACTTCCCGTTCAGGTTGAGCCAGTCGTCGCCAAACAACACCAGCTCGCCAGAGCCACTGAAATCCTCTAAGTTGACAATGCCCCACGGCTTGTTTGTCTTGGCACTGAACCGCGTCTGCAGACTTGTGACGATGCCACCCATTGTGATGTCCTCACGGTCCTGAAGGGCTATACCACGGTCGGCAAGCTCCGGGCAACGGGTGTTGCAGAGGTTGTCGAGCACTATTTTGTATTCGTCTAAGGGGTGAGCCGACAGGTAGATTCCTACCAACTCGCGCTCCTTGTTCAGCCGTTCAATGTCGCTCCACCGTACGTCAGACTTGGGTAAGGGAGGGGTCTGGATTTCAACAGCACCGAAAGCGCCGAACAGCGAGTTCTGCGACTGCTGTTGCTCTATCTGGTAGTTCTGTCCAAAGCGTACCAGCGTGTCGATGAAGGTTTCACCCTTGCTGTTCTGGGCGAAATAGTCCTCGCGCCGTATGCCGAAGCCGTCAAAGCCGCCGCTCAGTGCCAGCACCTCGTAAGCCTTGCGGTTAACACTCTGGAAGCTGACACGCTGCACGAAGTCGTAGATATCCTTGAAGGTGCCGTTCTTTTCCCGTTCACGGATGATGGCCTCAGCGGCACCGTCGCCCAAACCTTTTATTCCTGCCAGACCGAAACGTATCTCACCTTTCTTGTTGACACCGAACTTCAGGTACGACTCATTGACGTCGGGTCCCAAGGTGGCGATACCCATGGTTTTGCATTCATCCATCAGTTTGGTAATCTCCGTAATCTGGTCACGCCGACGTGACATAATGGCAGCCATGAACTCCGCCGGGTAGTTGGCCTTCAGGTAGGCCGTCTGGTAAGCCACCCATGAGTAGCAGGCAGCATGAGACTTGTTGAAGGCGTAGGAGGCGAAGGACTCCCAGTCGGCCCATATTTTCTCTAAAATCTTCGGGTCGTGTCCGTTTTTCTTGCCGCCCTCGATGAACTTGGGCTTCATTGCATCAACGATTTCCTTCTTCTTCTTACCCATGGCCTTACGCAGGGCGTCACTCTCGCCACGGGTGAAGTCGGCCAACAGCCTCGATAGCAACATCACCTGCTCCTGATAGACTGTGATACCGTAGGTGTCCTTCAGGTATTTTTCCATCACGGGAATGTCATAGGTGATGGGTTTGCGTCCGTGCTTGCGGTCAATGAAGTCGGGGATGTAGCCCATAGGGCCGGGACGGTAGAGGGCATTCATGGCTATCAGGTCTTCAAAGACGGTAGGTTTCAACTCCCTCAGGTACTTCTGCATACCGTTGGACTCAAACTGGAAGGTACCGATGGTGCGTCCCTGCTGATAGAGTTCAAAGGTCTTTGGGTCGTCGATGGGTATGGTGTCGAGGTCCACGTCAATGCCACGCGTCTGCTTGATGACGGCGCAGGCTTCCTTCATCTCCGAAAGGGTCTTCAGTCCGAGGAAGTCCATCTTGATGAGTCCCGTCGACTCAATGACATGGCCGTCATACTGCGTACAGTTGGTCTTCTGGTCCTTGAAGTCCGGATCGTCGGCAGTAGAAACAGGTACCCAGTCACTAATGGGGTCACGGCAGATGATGAAGCCGCAGGCGTGGATACCCGTTCCGCGCACGGTACCCTCCAGCATCCTTGCATATTTGATGGTGTTGCGAAGGGCAGGGTCGTTCGATGCCTCCGCCTCACGCAGCTCAGGCACGACCTTGATAGCGTTCGTCAGATTCATCTTCGGCGTCTTACCGTCCACGTCAGGCAACCGGTCAGGAATGGCCTTACACAGCGCATTTGACACCGAGATAGGCACTTTTTCCACACGCGCCACATCCTTGATGCTGTTCTTGGTAGCCATAGTGGCGTACGTGATAATGTGGGCACAGTTCTCGTGCCCATATTTGTCCTCCACCCATTTCAGCACACGGCCGCGGCCATCGTCGTCGAAGTCGGTGTCAATATCGGGCAGGGAGATGCGGTCAGGGTTGAGGAAACGCTCAAACAGCAAGTCGTACTTCAGCGGGTCTATCTTTGTGATGCCTAAGCAGTAAGCCACCACACTACCTGCTGCGGAGCCACGTCCTGGTCCGACCATCACGCCCAGCTCGTCGCGTGCAGAGTTGATGAAGTCCTGCACAATAAGGAAGTAGCCCGGGAAGCCCATCGTCTTCATAATGTGCAGCTCAAATCGAACCCGGTCATCCACCTCTTTAGGCAACGGCTCGCCATAGATGCGGCGCGCGCCCTTATAGGCCAGTTCTGCCAAGTAGTCAGCCTCGAACTTGATGCGGTATAACTTGTCGTACCCACCCAACTTCTTGATTTTCTTCTCACCCTCGTCACGCGGCAAGGGGTTCTCGCCGTTCTCGTCACGGGTGAACTCCTCATAGAGTTGTTCTTCTGTGAACTTCTGCCGCCACTGGTCTTCAGTGCCAAAGCTCTCGGGAATGGGGAAGAACGGCATGATGGGGTCGTGGTCTATGCTGTATATTTCTACCTTGTCCAGTATTTCTAACGTGTTGCTGAGCGCCTCGGGCACGTCGCTGAACACATCGTTCATCTCCTCGCGGGTCTTAAACCACTCCTGCTTCGAGTAAAGCATGCGCGTAGGGTCGTCCAAGTCCTTTGCCGTAGCCAGACAAAGCAGATGGTCGTGGGCTTCGGCATTCTCCTGGTCTACGAAATGGGCATCGTTCGAGCAGATGAGCTTGATGCCATACTCATGGGCCAGCTCTATGAGCACCTTGTTAGCTTTTTGCTGCATGGGAAAGGTCTCACGGTTGGCACGGATCGTGGGGTCTTTCACCTCGTGGCGTTGCAGTTCCAGATAGTAGTCGTCGCCAAACACGCGGTGATACCACTCAATGGCTTCGCGAGCTCCGGCAATGTCGCCGTTCAGTATCTTCTTAGGCACCTCGCCGGCAATACACGCCGAACAGACTATCAGCCCCTCATGGTAGCGTTCCAAATCCTCACGGTCCGTTCGGGGACGCATGTAGAAGCCGTCCACCCATGAGCGGCTCACCAGCTTTATCAAGTTCTTGTAGCCCTTGTAGTTTTTGGCCAGCACTATCAGGTGGTAGCCGCTCTGATGTTTCTTATCGTCCTTCAGCAACTTCGAGCCGTAGCGCGAGACATACATCTCGCAGCCGAAAATAGGTTTGAACGGCTCCAGCCCTTCCTTCTTGCGAGCCTTGTTGACACCCCCGACGTAGTCATGAAATTCCTTGATACCGAACATGTCGCCATGGTCGGTGATGGCCATGCCCTTCATGCCGTTGGCAACAGCCTTGTCAACCAGCCGCTTGATGCTCGACTGCCCGTCAAGGATGGAGTAATAAGTATGAACATGAAGATGTATGAAATCTTCCATAAAAGTATTGCGTTTTCAGTTTTTGAGCCGTAAAGTTACGGCAAAAAAGCGAAATAGCCAAAAAAAAGTGAATTATAAAATAAGAATTAAGAATTATTTTGTACCTTTGCATGTTGAAACGTGCACACTAACCTTTATGGGAGCAAGGATTAAGAAACTCAAAAAAATCAGAATACACCGTGAAGGCACCAGCGAACTCCTCTATGGAGCACTGATTGTCTTTGCCGTTATCGCCACACTCTATTTCGTACTGGATGCCGTCCATCCGATGGCGCGCCACATCGTACTACCCTTTATCAGCGGCATCGGTGCTTTCGTATGGATAGCCATGCTCAACTTCTACCGCTGTCCTGTACGCTACTTCAACGGC
Source organism: Prevotella sp. (assembly GCA_017458125.1). Taxonomy (GTDB): domain Bacteria; phylum Bacteroidota; class Bacteroidia; order Bacteroidales; family Bacteroidaceae; genus Prevotella. The sequence continues at coordinate 43,842 of JAFTGB010000043.1, read as the reverse complement.
GACACCGACAAGCTGGTGGTTGCCCCCGCCGACGGCAAGATTGTAGTAGTAGAGGAGGCTGAGGAAAACGAGTATTTCCATGACAAGCGACTGATGATCAGCATCTTCATGAGTCCGCTAAACGTCCACGCCAACTGGTTCCCCGTCGATGGCAAGGTGAAATTCGTACACCACCAGAACGGCAACTACCACAAGGCCTGGCTGCCGAAGGCCAGCGAAGAGAACGAGCATGCCGACATCATGATAACCACTCCCGACGGAGAGGACATTCTGGTACGTCAGATAGCTGGTGCCATGGCACGCCGCATCGTCACCTACGCCAAAGAGGGCGAGGAGTGCTATATCGACGAGCACTTAGGCTTCATCAAGCTCGGCTCACGCGTCGATGTCTTCCTGCCGCTGACGGCCAAGGCCTGTGTCACCATGGGCCAGCCCACCACCGGCGACCAGACGGTGATTGCCAAGTTGGCTTAATGTTTAATCTTTAATATTTTATCCTTAATGTTAAAGAAGCATATCCCTAACACGATTACCTGCCTGAACCTGATTTCAGGCTGTATCGCCACCTACTGGGCACTATGCGGTGTATGGGACCTGGCACTGCTCTTCATCGTCATCGGTGCCGTCTTCGACTTCTTCGACGGCATGTCGGCTCGGCTTTTAGGTGTCAGCTCACCCATAGGCAAGGAGTTGGACTCGCTGGCCGACGACATCACCTTCGGTTTCGCACCGTCAGCCATCCTTTTCGACTTTCTCAAAAACGGCATCGACTACCTGCCGTGGCACTACCTCAGCTATGCAGCCTTCATCATGGCAGCCTTCTCGGCACTGCGTTTGGCCAAGTTCAATCTGGACGAGCGTCAGAGCATGGGATTTATCGGTCTGCCCACACCGGCCAACGCCCTGTTCTGGGGAGCACTGACGGTAGGAGCAGACGACTGGCTGCTCTCTTCGCCCGCTCTATACTACGCTGTCTTTGCCGGCATCTTCGTCAGTTGCTGGCTGTTAGTGGCCGAGATACCTATGTTTGCGCTCAAATTCAAGACATGGGGCTGGCAGGGCAACGAAGTGAAGTATGTCTTTCTGCTAACCTGCATCCCCCTGTTGCTCATCCCCTTGCTGCTGTACGGCAGCATCAGCGGACTGGCGGCCATCATTGCTTGGTACGTCATCCTGTCCGTCGTCTGTAACGGAAAGCAACACCCCTAAGACGGGCTTCAAACCAAAAACACTCAGCTTATGTTAAAAGGAATCTTAGGATTATTACTATTTGTGTTCTTCCTCATCATCTTCATCGTCATGCTGATAGGCGGACGCGTTCTCAAAGCCTTCAGGACGATGCGCAAGGCTGCCGAACTGGCTGCCGACAAGGAAGCACAGCGACAGCGCTATGAGACCGGGCGCCAACGCCAGCAGTACAGCCAGCGCCAGCAGACCACCAACGGCCGTCAGACCGGCGGGCAGCAGGAAGAAAGAGAAACCCGCCGCACACAGACTGCGACGGGTGACACCATTATCGACATGCACCATCAGAAGCGCGAGAACCGTAAGATTTTCGAGGACGGTGAAGGCGAATACGTAGACTTCGAGGAGGCTTAGTTGTGCACCAGGGTGCCTATCTCCTCACCCTCCATCACTTTCTTCAAGTTGCCGACGACATCCATGTTAAAGACATAGATGGGCAGGTTGTTGTCCTGACACATGCAGATGGCCGTCAGATCCATCACCTTCAGACCGCGTGCCAAGACCTCCTTATAGGTGATGGAATCGAACTTCGTGGCCGTCGGGTCTTTCTCAGGGTCAGCGGTGTAGACGCCGTCCACGCGCGTACCTTTTAACATCACGTCAGCCTCAATCTCTATGCCACGCAGGCTGCTGCCCGTGTCTGTGGTAAAGTACGGCGACCCCGTACCTGCTGAGAAGATGCAGACATACCCCTGCTCCATGGCCTCAATGGCCTTCCACTTGGTGTAGAACTCGCCGATAGGCTCCATGCGGATAGCCGTCAGCACCTTGTTCTTCACACCGATGGCACCTAACGCTGACGACAATGCCAGCGAGTTGATGACCGTGGCACACATACCCATCTGGTCGCCCTTCACGCGGTCGAAGCCCTTCTGGCTACCGCTGAGCCCACGGAAAATGTTTCCACCACCGATGACGATGCCTATCTGCACGCCCATCTCACTCACTTCCTTAATCTGGCGGGCGTAGTCGCTCAGACGCTCCGGGTCGATGCCGAAGCCCTGCTTGCCCATCAGGCTCTCGCCTGACAACTTCAACAGAATTCTTTTGAATCTCATAGTTTTTTCTTTTTTTTTCGTTATACCGTTATTCCGTTATACCGTCATTCCGTCATTCCTTCATGACGTTATTCCGTTTGCTTTTCTAAATGAAGCTGACCTCCTTGAAGGCATAGCGCCGCTGCTGACCATTGTCGTCGCGCAGCACCAGATGTCCGTCGTCCTCCACATCCTCCAGTTCAGCCATAAAAACACCCTGAGCGTCAGCATAAGGATAGAATCCCTTGCGCCGATAGAGCTGCGAAAGATACCGCTCACGCACGTCCTGACCCATATACTCCCCGACTGCAAGCAGAATATCCTTCAGCAACTGCTCACGGTCAGTCTCATGCTCACTGATTTGCCAAAGCGACACAGGGTTTGGGGCATCGCTGTGAAAGACACGCTGGTTGACATTCAGCCCGACACCCACAACACAGTCCTTGATGTGATGACCATGAATGGTGTTCTCTATCAGAATACCGCATATCTTACCATTGCGCCAGTAGATGTCGTTAGGCCATTTGATGCTGAGGTCGCCAATGTACCGCCCCAAGACCTCGACGATGGCTAACGAGACCGCCATGGAGATGACGAACTGACGGTTGACAGGCACTTCCTCAGGATGCAGCAGCATGGAGAACAGCAGGTTCTTGCCGCGCTCCGACTCCCAGCGGTTGCTGCCTTGCCCGCGGCCGGCCGTCTGGTAGTCGGCCCATACCGCCACGGACTTGTCCCTGAGAAAAGTCCCACTTTCCTCTCGTAGCCAGCGGTTAGTGGAATCGGTCTCTGCGATATGTATGATTTTCCAATCCATGTTGCAAAAGTACGAAAAAATATCAATTATCCATTACCTATTTTCAATTATTTCGTACCTTTGCAATATGGAACAGCGAAACAAAGACGAACAGTACATGCGTAAAGCCCTGCAAGAAGCCCTGCAGGCCCTTGACAAGGGCGAAATTCCCATCGGTGCCGTCGTGGTGTGCCAGGACCGCATCATTGCCCGTGCCCATAACCTGACGGAGACGCTGCACGACGTGACGGCTCATGCCGAGATGCAGGCCATCACCGCCGCTGCCAACGAGTTAGGCGGCAAATATCTGACTGACTGCACGCTCTACGTCACCGTAGAGCCCTGCACCATGTGTGCCGGTGCTTTGGGCTGGAGCCAAATTCCCCGTGTGGTCTATGGCTGCCGCGACCCCAAGCGCGGTTACACCGACTATGCGCCGCGTGCCCTGCACCCCCGTTGCACAGTAACTGGCGGCATCCTTGAAGAAGAATGCCGCCAGCTGATGCAGGATTTTTTCAAGGACAGACGGTGAGCTGACCGTCTGTCCTTTTATGATGATATCGTGTTATCTGAGCATCACCTTCTTCACCTCGGTCTTGCCGTTGGAGTAGGTTACCTTGACGATGTTCAGCCCCTTGCCCAACTCTGGCACCTCAGCACCGTTAGCATTGAAGATGTGCTGGGTCAACACCTCGGCCTCAGCCCCCATATTGCTGATGCCCGTGGTCTCGATGGACTCGTCACCGAAGTCATTGAATGCTGCCTCGCGGGCACTGGAGGCTGCCGATATGCTCAGTGTGGCACCGGCGTAGGTACTCACCTGACTCTGCACGTTGCTGACGCTCATGGGCGTATAGCTGTAATAGCTATAGGGGTTGAAGTAACTGTTGCTGCCGCTGCGGCTCTGCTGGTCGCTGGCCCCAGAGTTGCCGGTCATCGTAATATTATAGGTAGTGTAGCCGCTGCTCGTAGCACAATTCTTCCACGGAGTCTTCTTTGTCTTGGTACTGGTGAATGCCGACTTCTCAACATAGATGTTGCTCTTGTAGCCTGCACCTACGCAGTAGTTAGCCACAGAACTGGAGTAGAGGCAGTTGACGATGTGCATCTGCGAGAAGCGTACGCGCGGCATGCGCTCGCGGCAGCCCTCGTCCCACCAGCAGTTGGCAAACGTCGTGCGCAGCTTGCCCTCGTCGGTGCTGGCGCTCTTGTCGCTGCCACCCCACAGGTCAGAGAAGCGGTGGTCGTCGGAACCGCCGGAGCCGCCTGCCCACGGGCTGATAAGGTAGCGGAAGCGGCACCAGGTGACGCTGATGTGGTCTGAGCCGTTGTTAGCATCGAAGTTGCCGTCCACGCCGTCCTGGAAGTCGCAGTGGTCCACCCAGACGTAGTCACAGTTCTGCAGCGTCAGATTGTCATAGCCGTCGCAGTCGTAGGCACCGGCGCCCTTGAAGGTGAGGTTGCGCAGGATGATGTTCGAGCAGTTCTTCAGCGTCAGAATACCCGTGTTGGCCACGGTAGCGGTGTGCGTCGTATTGACTAACGACGAGCCACTGAGTCCGTAGACGGTCTTGTTCTTTGCTCCCTGGACGGTCTGACGACCGGTGAAGGTCAGCTTACCCTTGACATAGATGGTCTTGGCGGTGGTACCGGCCATGGCACTCAAGAACTCTGATGCCGTAGTCACGGTGACCACATTCTTGCCGTTAGAGCCCGTGATGCTGCCACCCACGGTGCCCCAGCCCACAGGAGCATTCTTGTCATAGCTGCTCATGCCGGACACTGTGGAAGAGCTGGACGAACTGGAGGAAGAGAGGTTCGTCACGGTGACGCTGCCGGCCGTTCCGAAGCCGCCCATGGGATTGGAAGCGCGAACAGTATAGGTACCCGTGGCACTGATATTGTACGACGTGGTACTGCTGCCGACGATGGCCACGAAGGTACCGTCCTTGAAGATGGCGTACGAGCTGGCTCCGCTGACTGCCGACCACTTGATGGTGCTGCCGCTCTGCGAGACGCTGCTCACCTTGAGCTGTGCGGCGTCCTCGTTAGGCGTCCACGACGTGAACACCTTGCTGAGCGCATAGCCTGCGGCTGCCGAAGCCGAGATGATAGTCTCCTTCTTGCTGCTGCTACCGTTCAGGGTGAAAGTGACGACATTGCTCGACGGCGACACGGTGCTGCCGTTAGCGTTCTTTGAATTGTACTCCACAAACTTGTCGGCCAGCACGTTCATGCCCGCTGCTGTAAAACGGGTGGAGATAATCTTCGACGGAGCCGACAGCGTGGTGTTGATGTAGGCCAGACGCGGCGTGCCGCCCCAGGCGCGTCCCAAGCTGTAGCTTGCGGCATTGTTGGCGATGGTGCAGTTGTTGAACACGTAGCCCCACGTGCTCTGCGTATAGGGCGCAGCGATGACGCAGCTGCCAGAGCCGCTGGCCGTGCGCGGCTCCACGGTGAGCGTGCACTCATTGAAGAACGCGTCGCCCCCGCCGCAGATGAAGTCCACGGTACCATGGATGTCGCAGTCCTCGAAGTAGAACTTGCCACTGCTGTTGTTGCTGTAGTAGGTGTCCTGATACGACTTGAGCTTGACATTCTTGCAGATGGTGTAGTTACCCTTGTCCTGCAGCGTGACGGCGCGACCGGCCGACCCTGCGTTGTAGTAGTCCAAGTCGTTCTGAATGGTCAGGTCCTGGAAGTAGTTATAGCTACCCTTGTTGAGCAACGTCGCCGTGGTCGATATGCCCTCGTTGGCGGTGGAGGGAGCGTTCTTGATGATGGTCTTGTCCATGCTCTGTCCGATGATGCTGATCTTGCTGCCGGTGATGGCGGTCAGACAAGTGGTGCCCAAGTTGTAGGTACCGTTGGGCAGGAAGATGTACTTACGGCCGCTCGACGTGCTGCTGTTGGCCTTGGCCAGTGCCGACAGGAAACCACTGGCCGACCCGGCACTGACGATGTAATAGTTCTGGCTGACGGCCGTGAAGTTAGCACTGGCCGTAGTGGTGTTGTCTGTTGTAGAGGTAGAGGAGCTGGAGGAACTGGAACTGCCAGAAGAGCTCGACGTGGCCGTGCCGCTGCCCGTGTAAGCATTCAGAACAGCTTTGATGCTGTAGAGGTAGCTCGTAGCCGAGGCATAGATGACGACATAGCCCTGACTCACCTCACTGGAAGTGGCCGTGTGGGTAGTCACGTCGGCCGTGGCAGCGGTGCCGCCCACGGCATAGTTATGGTAGCCGGGATAGCTGGTGACGGTCACCACGTCGCTCGTGCTCGTCACGGGGACGCGCAGCGTAGTCTTGGCGTTCAGCTGAGCATCGCTGGTACGCTGGGCAAACTTGCCGTACTGTCCGATGCAATAGATGCTGACGTCGCTCAACGTGGAGGGAATATGACCCTGCTTGCCTTCGATGCTGAGACCGGAGAGCGTCGACGGGTTGACGTTCTGAAAGTCCCAGAGCGCGGTGACTGCCGTGCTCACCTTCTGCACCACCTTCACACTATAAAGGTAGCATGTCGAAGTAGCCTGCACCTGCACGAAACCCTGACTCACATCGCTCGACGTGGCGGTATAGGTGTAGGTGTTGGCGTTGGCTGCAGTACCGTTGATGCTGTAGTTGTAGTAGCCGGGATAACTGACAATGGTCACCTTGTCGCTGGTGCTCTGCACGGGGATGCGCAGATAGGTGTTGGCATTGACCTGCACGTCGCTTGTGCGGACGGCAAACTTGCCGCTCTTGGCAATGACGAACATGTTGATGCTGGAGTTAGTGGAAGCCACATGGTCCTGGTCGCCCTCTATCTTCAGACCGGAGAGGCTCGACGGGTTCATGTTCTGGAAGTCCCACAACGCAGTTCTCGTTGTGGCTGCCTCAGCGGTGGCGAGGCTGAGCACGATGCTGACGACAAGGCACAGCACGGCTTTGAATGTAAAGTTTTTCTTCATAAGATTGTTTTTAGTTTTTAAGTAGTTTGTTATATCAGTTGACTTTTTGCTTTTTCTTGATTTCGTCACGAAATCGTTTGCAAAGTTAAGCAGTTTTGGGTTTTCTCGCCAAGAAAAAAGTGTAAAAATTTCACGTAAACGTTTACGGACGACCGCCTAAAAAACTTCGGGAAGCACCGCTGGAGGCAGGCTTCCCGAAGTCGTTTCCATTACGTTGTAAGTAAAGTATTTACTTAGGCAGGTTGTCGGACCAACCGTCATTCTGTTCCGCACCGTAACCGGAATTGATTTCGGCAGCAGGGATAGGATAGACGAACTTAGCCACGTCAAAGTCATGAGAGTTGGTAGCCACGGTAATCTTCAGTCCCTGACGACGGGCGTCATACCAACGGTGACCCTCTAAGTAAAGCTCACGGATACGCTCATCGTTGATGAAATCCATCAGCTCGTCCTTGGTAGAAGGCAGCTGGTCGGCACTCTCTATGTCTGCGTCACGCTGGGCAGTGAACAACAAAGCCTCCTTAGCGGCATCCAGATTGCCTAAGTTAGCCTCGCACTCAGCCAGAATCAGATACATCTCTGACACGCGGAAGACAGGAATGTTGCTCACAGCCTGAGCCGTAGGCAGACCACAATACTTGTAAGCATAGTAGTTCAGCACACCGGCACGCAGGTCATTCGCACCAAACTTAGATGTGGTAAATGACGTGAGTCCACCCTTGTACTCACCGTACAGCGTGTTCAGCGCATTAGCCGACAGGTTGTCGTCGTTCGACTTGGCAATAGTCAGGATATCCTCGGCAGAGATGGCGTTGGAAGTCCACATATTCAGGTAAACGTTGGGGGTAGCGCCGTCGGAGCCACGCTCCTCAAGAGCATTCTCAGCAGCCTCCTTGGCAGCAGCATAGTTGCCCATATAGAGATTGACACGAGCCTCCAAGGCATAGATGGCAGCCAGATTGAAGTAGAACTGGTCGGCACCGTTCATCTCGTCCTCACCCGCATAATACTCCTTAGCCTTGGCAATGTCGCTGAGCACCTGCTGATAGCACTCAGCCACGGTGGAGCGATGCACCTTGTCCTCAGTGGTGTAGGGCTTGTCGGTAATCAGGATAACACCCAACTGACTGTTAGCCTGACCAGGCTGATAGGGCAGACCGAAGATGTTGGTCAGCGTAAACGTCGCTAAGGCACGCAGGGCATAGCACTGAGAGATGTAAGAGTTGATAGCAGCCTCTTCCTCTTCCAGCACGCCTTCCTCCAGCACCTTCTGGGCACCGTTAATGGTGCGCACACTACGGTCGATGACCTTGTAGCCATAATTCCAGATTTCGTCCAACTCACCATTGGTGTCAGTGATTCCATAGGAGTTGATGGCATAGAAGTGTCCGGTGGACGAACTGGCCGTGGCAATGTCAGAAGCCATGTCGCCCAGAGCCACCACATTCCTTCCGTAGAAACGGTAGTCTCCCAGCGCATAGTAGGCACCTATCATACCGTTCTTCACATCCTGTGCTGAGCTAAAAGCGTCCTTGGACTCCTTGTTCTGATCCATATCAACGTCGAAATAGGAATTGCAGGAAGAAAGCAGTCCGACAGCCAGGACAGCACCTATTGTTAAAATCTTCATATTTTTCATTGTCTCTATTTATTTTCTGGTTCCATTAAAAACTAACATTCAAACCGAACACGACGTTACGCGACTGCGGGAAGTTCCACCACTGTACGCCATTGGCGCCGACACTGGCAGGGTCGAGACCGCGATAGTCGCTGGCACCCCAGGTGTAGAGGTTGTCAGCCTGAACATACACTCTCAGACGGCTGATGTAAATCTTCTCGGTAAGAGCAGACGGGAAGGTGTAGCCCAAGGTAATGTTACGCAGTTTCAGGTAGTTGCCGCTCATCAGGAAGCGGGATGAGTGAGAATCGGCATAAGTGCTCTCACTGCCCAGACCATAGCCCACGCTCAGGCGGGGAACGTCCGTCACGTCGCCGGGCTTCTGCCAACGGTTCTCATAGACATACTCCGTGAAGTTCTCACCATAGGAACCGCCAATCTGCTCATCATAGCGCAGGTTGCTACCGTAAATCTTACGGCCAAAGGAGTAGTTGAGCTGGAACGAGAAGTCGATACCCTTCCACGTCAGGTTGTTGGTGAAAGCACCATAGAAGCTGGGGTTGGCATCACCCACGTAACGCTTGGCAGCCTTGTTGTAGCTCGTCGTCGTCTCGTTGCCTGTCTCGTTCAGATACCAGAGGGGATTACCCGTCTCGGGGTCTACGCCGGCATACTCCTTCATCTTGAACTGATAAATAGGACGGCCGACTTCGGTTATCTGGTAAGTGCTCTCGATAGGCTGGTCTGTAGACAGCTTCTTCACCTCGTTCTTGTTGTGAGAACCGGTGAGCGAGACGTTCCAGTTCCAGTCCTCGTTCTTGATGATGTTGGCACCGATGGTAAACTCAATACCCTTGTTCTGCAACTCACCGATATTCTTGTAGACGGAGGTCAGTCCCAAGCCGTAGGAGGTAGGAACGGCAAACACCATGTCGGTAGTGTTGTGAACGTAGTAGTCGAACTCAATGTTGAAGCGCTTGAAGATGGTGGCGTCCAGACCGATGTTGAACTTCTTGGTACGCTCCCATTTCAGGTCGTCGTTACCAATCTGCTCGTAGGCCATACCGGGCTGGCTGTTGTAGTTCCAGCCGAAGCCGTACAGGTCCTTATAGGCATACCAGCCACCGGCGGGAACAGAGACGTCACCCACCTCAGAGTTACCTGACGAACCGTAAGAGGCGCGGATGGTCAGGTTGTCAAGCCAGCTCTTGGTACTCTCCATGAACTTCTCGGAAGAAATGCGGTACTTGGCACCAATCGAGGCGAACACACCCCAGCGGTTGCCCTTGGCAAAACGCGAGGAGCCGTCGGCACGAAGGCTGGCAGAGAGGTAATACTTGTTGGCATAGTCATACTCAGCATTACCGAAGAAGGAGGCCAGCGTGATGCGGTCTATCGTTGTGCTGGCACTGCCGGGCGTAGAAGCCAACTGCACCTGCGGCTTGTCCTCCAAGGGATAGTTTGAACCAGCCAGGTAAGCTCTCTTCAGCACGGTCTTCTGTGCCTCCTGACCCAGCATCACGTTCAGGTTGTGCACCTGGTTGAAGGTCTTGATGTAGTTCAGCGTGTTGGTGATGGACAGGTGGATGTTGTAGTTGTTGGCGTCCTCACCCATACCGCGCATTTTTAAGCCCTGCGGCTGCAGGAGCGACCAGAAACCGAACTCGTCGACGATGTGAGCGTCAATGCTCGGACGGGTGACGAAATGGAGGTCTGGCAGGATGTTGATCTGTGCCCACGGCGAGAACAGCACGCGGTACTGCTTGGCAAAGCTCTGGTCACCGTTGGCACTGCGCAGTGCAACGGGGTTGTAGCCGTTGATGGTCTCCATGTTCCACTTGCCGTTATCCTTCTTGATGGGCGACCACGGGCTCTGCATGTAAGCCTGCGTGATGGGGTCGGTGAAGTAACCGCCGCCGGCACCCATGTTGGTCTCCGAGTAAACCAGGTTGGTGTTGAAGCCGAACTTCACAATTTTTGTCGGCTGGTGCTCAAAGTTGAAGCGGAACGAGTAGCGGGTCAGGTCTTTTCCGATGACGATGGCTTTGTCGTTCAGGTAGTCCAACGACAGGTAGTAAGAGGGCGTACCGGCCACGGCACCGCCACCCTGCACGTCGATGGAGTAGTTCTGGGTCAGTCCGTTGCGGGTCACGGCATCCAACCAGTCGGTCGACTTGCCTTCCTCGGTATACAGCTCAGTACCCCAGAGCATGAACTCCTTATAGCCCTCGGCATTGAAGTCCAGACCCAAGGCGTTCATGTAATAAGAGACCGCACCTTCCTCGCCGGTAGCTGCCAGTTCGTTGGCGCAGGCTTCTGCCCACAGTTCCTCGTACTTGTCCTTGCTGACAGGATAGGACTTGAAATGCTTGTAGGCGGGCATCATCTGCCAACCAATCTTGGCGTTGAAGCTCACCTTGGGCTTGCCCGACTTACCCTTCTTGGTGGTGATGACGATGACGCCGTTGGCGGCACGGGCACCGTAGATGGACGTTGCGGTAGCGTCCTTCAGCACGGTGATGGTCTCAATGTCGTTGGCGTTCAGGTTGGCAAGGGGCGAAATCTCCTGACCCTCGTCAGCGCGGATGCCGACGACGTCGGACGAGAAGGTCACACCGTCAATGACGTACAAGGGCTGTGTGCCGGAGTTCAGCGAGTTGCGGCCACGGATGAACACGGTAGCAGGCGCACCGGGCTGACCGGACTCCGTGGTCATAACCAGACCCGACACCGTGCCGTCCAGTGCCTTGATGGGGTTGGCGTCGGTCTTGTTGCCGATGGTCTTCGCACCGACGGTAGAGGCAGCACCGGTGAAGGCAGCCTTGCGGGTCACGCCGTAACCGGTCACCACAATCTCGCTCAGCGCATTCTCGTCGTCAGCCAGCACAATACGCATGTTGGGACGGGCGCTGACCTCCAACGGCTCCATGCCGACGTAGGTGATGCGCAGTGTCTTCTTTCCCTGAGGCATGGTCAGCTCAAAACGACCATTGGCATCGGTCACCGTACCCTCGGTAGTGCCGACAACCATGACAGACGCACCAATCACCGGCTCGTCTTCAAGCTGGGTAACTACGATACCGTTAACTTTTGTCTGGGAAAATGCCCCCCCCACTATCAGGAAAAGACATGTCACAAGCATTGTTAATCTTTCTTTCATAATACTCTCTCGTTTTGTTAATAAATATAATAAACTTGCTTCTTTAACAATCTTTTTGGTATGTTTGAATGCTTCCAAGTTCCCTTTTTGTCAGCCAAGCGGGTGCAAAAATAACAAATTGCTTGGAAAAAACCAAGCAATTCATTAATTTTTTTTAAAATAAGCCAATTTTGTTAATCAACGTATGACTTTCCGTCCACGATGTATCAACAAACCCTTGGCCGTGGCACTGACGCGCTGTCCGTTCAGGTTGTAGTAGGCATCGTCGTCGGCTTCGCCGCTGCCGCTGCTGCTCACCTCGCGGATGGCCGTGGGATTAGCCGACCCTGTCTCCACGGGACTCTTCAGCATCTCTATCTGTAGGATGATGCGCTTGCCCACGGGTCTTGGCACCAGGATGCCACACACGTCGAAGCGTTTGTTGTCCAGGTTCAGGGGCACGCTGATACCGTCGATGTCAAACGTGTTGTAGAGCTTGACGCGCTGGTCGCCGTCGTCGAAGGCCCAGATGCCGTTGTCGCGCTCCAGTCGTACCCCCTTGACGAGGATGTAGTCGCCGTAGTTGCCGGGCGACAGTTCGCTGAAGGCCACCTCACGGGGCTGCACCTCATCGCCTTCCACGATGGTCAGGTTGGCGGCGTTGGTCACCTGGTCGATGCCCTCCATGACGGGTATGCCGTAGTAATAGTCCAGTTGGACGCGCACCGTGCCGTTGACCACGTCGTTGGGTTTCAGGTCGATGCCGGTACCGCTGAACATGACACAGCCCTTTTTGTCGCGCAGGTAGGCCTGGTTGCCGTAGGTGAAGAGCACCTCGGCATCGGTGAGCTGCAGGACGATGGCCTCACCCACAGGAACGGGGTCGAGTTCGTCGGGCGTGTAGACCTGCAGCACGCCGACGGTAATCGTGCACGATGCCGTCACCCCATTGTCGCTGACGCACGAGATGGTGCAGGTACCTTCCGACACGCCCGTCACCCGTCCGTCAGCATCCACCGTGGCCACCTGCTCGTTGTCTGACGACCACGTCAGCGTGTAGGCGGCCCTCGACGGTACCGCCGTGGGCACGAGCTGCGCCGTCATGCCCTCGCCCACGGTCAGCTCGCGCGGCAGGGACAGCTTCTGCAACTTGTTGGAGCTTCCGACGTTGAAACTGACGACACCGTTCTTCACGCTGATGTTCGACAGGCCCCACTCGGTGTATTCGCCCGACCACGTGCGCAGGCTGGCGGGCGACGTATAGCTGCTCAGCTCCGTCACATGTCCCGTGCCGGGAAACACGTCGTAGCCCGTGCCGCTGTGGCTGCTGCCGCCGGCGCGCACCACTTCGTAGTAGTTGTGCGAGGGGTCGTTATTGATGGTGTTGTCGCTCCACACGTCAGTGTTGGACTGGTCGACGCGGTGTACCAGCAGGCCGCTGCCGGGCAGGTAGGCATCCCACTTGAAGGCACTCTTCTGGCGGTTCTCCAAGAGGAAGAACTCGTTGTTGTCGTTGGAGTCTATGCGGTAGCCCTTGCCGTTCAGGTTCAGGGGTTCCAACTCGTAGCTGCCCGTCTCGCTGATGGTGGCGGGAGCGTCGCAGAAGCCCACGGAGTAGCGTTCGTAGAGCGAGTAGCCCACGGGGGTGCGCGAGTCGTTCATGTAGCTGCCGCCGGCCATCAGCGACCACTCGCCGGGGTGGTCGCTCTCGCCCCCGGACTTCTCGTAGTCGGTGTCGTAGAAGTCGGGCAGTCCTAACACATGGCTGAACTCGTGGCAGATGGTGCCGATGCCGTCAATCTTCATGGTCGACGGATAGCTGGTGTAACCGGCCATCTCGACGCTGCTGGCGTAGTCGTAGAGGCGCACGCCGTCCTTGCGGATGGTGGAATAAGGGTTGGCGGGGTTGAAGAGCACCCAGCGGTGCGGCCACCACAGTCCGGGGTCGTTGCCGTAGTGCGAACCGGCACCGGCGAAGATGAAGTAGATGAGGTCCACATAGCCGTTGCCGTCGCCGTCGTAGCTCTTGAAGTTTACACCGTCGGCGTCAGCGGCCTCAATGGCGGCGTAGGTGATGCGCGACGACGCGTACTCGTCGTAGCCATAGTCCCCGGGCTCGTAGCCGCCCTGTGCGTCGTACTGGCTGAAGTCCACCTTGTAGGGTCCCACCACGTCGAACTGCGGTACGAACCGTCCGTTGGAGTTGTCGCTGAAGTAGTCGCGCACGCTGCCTGTGAACTTGTCGCCGCCGAAGCCCGTATAACCTTCCTGGTTGACCATGTCGGTGTAGACCTTATTGATGTCCTTGCGCGAGAACGAGCAGTCGTTGTACTCCACCAGGATGATGAGTCCGCGGAAGTTGCCGAAGCCCGTGGCACGGCGCGTGGCGCGCGTCTCGGCCTGACGCTCCTGCATGGCCTGGCGCATGGCGGCCTTCCTGGGCGACACGGCGGGAACCTGATACTTGTTAATGGCGGCCAGGAACGTCTGCTCCGACGGTGTGCGGACAGCGGCGTCGTGAGCCACCTGTGCGGTGGCCTGCAGGCTACCGTCTTTCAGTTCGGCATAGACGTAATAGCCTCGCGCGTCCTTGACCACCGTATAGCCGTCAGCGGTGGTGGTGAAGTGCATCCACTCGTCGCCGTGCTGGCGCAGGCTGACGGTGGTGCCGTCGGGTTGCTTGACTTTGAACACACCAGGATAGGCTGGTATGGCCTGTGCTGCTCCGATGCTCAACAGCACGGAAATAAACAGGAAAACAATTCTTTTCATCATATCCTATTACTTGATTACATATTTCTTACCGTTGCGGATGACCAGTCCCTTGTAGCTGCCGCTGAGCCGCTGGCCTTGCAGGTTGTAGACGGGGGCGGCGGCATCGTCGGCGGCGGTGCGCACTTCGCTGATGCCCGTGGGGGCGTCGACTTCGACAGGAGTTTTCAGCAGATGCAGGGCTTCAAAGAATGTTCCTTTATAGACATCTGTACCAAAAATAGCCTCTATATCATAATATTTCTGGTTAAAATCCTTGTCTATCGTCACATTTTTGATATTGAACTTACCCGCCCAGACACGCACTTGCTTGTCTCCACTGACAGCCCATGCGCCTCCATCAGTGCCTTTGACGACCTGAACGCCTTTCACAAGCACATAGTCTGCATAATCTGCTTCCGTCAGATTTTCGAGCGTAACCTCGCGGGGCTGAACATCCGCCCCGTCAGTGATAACAAGGCTTAAACCATTGGTCAACCCATCAATGCCCTCTGCCACAGGGACATTGTTATCCTCCCCTACTCTGACATACAACATTCCGCTGATGCGGTCATTCTTCTTCAGAGCTAAACCCGTATCAGTAAATGTCAAACAGCCTTTTGTGTCGCGGACATAAGTGGTATGGGCTGTCGTATTGCTATTAACATACAGCACCTCGGCATCCTGCAACAGCAGCAGCACGTCGGTGCCCACCTCCTGCTGCTTGAACTCAGCCACGTCGATGGCAGTCATCTCCTCGACGGTGACACGGCAGGTGGCCGTCAGACCGTTGTTGCTCTTGACGGTGATGTCAGCAGTACCGGCCCTAATGCCCGTCACGTTGCCTGCCTCGTCGACACGGGCGACGTAGATGTCGCTCGACGCCCACGTCAGCGTGTAGTCTGCATAGGCGGGCACTGCCGTGGCTTCCAGTCTGACCGTCAGGCCCACGCCGACAGTGGCCGTCTCGGGCAGACTCAGGCTGCTCAGCACGTAGGTATTGCTGACGTCGAAGGTGACGTTGTCGCCGTTCATCCAGATACCGGTCAGTCCCCACTTGGTGCTCTCGCCCGACCACGTCTTGAGGTTGGCGGGCGACGTGGTGTTATGCAGGTCGGTGACACGGCCCGTACCGGGGAACACGTCGTAGCCAGTGCCCGCATGCGACGCGCCGCCGGCCCTTACCACCTCGTAGTAGTTGTGCGACGGGTCGGCATTCACCTTGTTGCCGTTGTAGGCACTCATGTTCCACACGGTCTGGTTGGTGAAGTCCACACGGTGCACCAGCATGCCGCTGCCCGGCAGGTATTCGTCCCACTTGAAGGCATTCTGTTGGCGGTTCTCCAAAAGGAAGAACTCGTTCTTGACGGGCGTGTCGATGCGGTAGCCCTTGCCGTTCAGGTACAAGGGTTCCAGCTCGTACTTGCCCTCGGCGCTGATGACCTCCGGCTCGTCATAGAAGCCCACGGAGTAGCGTTCGTAGAGCGAGTAGCCCACAGGGGTGCGCGAGTTGTTCATGTAGCTGCCGCCGGCCATCACCGACCACTCGCCGGGGTGCAGGCTCTCGCCGCCCGACTCCTTATAGTCGGTGTCGTAGAAGTCGGGCAGGCCCAACACATGGCTGAACTCGTGGCAGATGGTGCCGATGCCGTCAATGTCTATCGAGCTGGGCCAGTCGGTATAGCCCCTCAGCTCCGTCGAGCTGGCGTAGTCGAGGATGACGACGCCATCCTTGCGGACGTGGTTCCAGCTGCGGCTGTAGACGACCGAACGGTGAGGCCACCACAGGCCGCTGTCGTTGCCGTCGTAGTTGGCACCGTTGCCGGCGACGACGAAGAACACCAGGTCGACGTAGCCGTCGCTGTCGCCGTCATAGTCGCTGAAGTCGACGTCGGCATCGGCCTGGTCCAAGGCACTCAGCAGGATGTTGTTGCTCTCGGAAGCACCCTCTAAGCAGTTATAGTCCACCTGATAGGGACCGGCCACGTCGAACGTGGGCTTGAACCGGCCACCGGAGTTGTCGCTGAAGTAGTCGCGCACACTGCCCGTACACCTCTCGCGGTCGTAACCCGTGTAGTCCTCGTCGTTGACCATGCTGTTCAGTATCTCGGGGTAGTCGTCGCGCGAGAAAGACTGGTCCTTGTACTCTATCAGCACTATCAGCCCCTTGAACTTGGAGTAGTCGTACTGCGCAGCACGGCGCGAGGCGCGGCGCTGCTGCTCGCGCTGCTCAACTATTTGCTTCATCTGGCGCACGCTCTCCGGCATCTCGGGCGTCAGGTACTTGCTGACTGACCTGAGGTACGACAGTTCGCGGGCCGAGCGGTCGGCCACGTCGTGAGCCACCACAGCGGTAGGCACCAGACGGCCCTCCCTGCGCTCGGCATAGACGTAACTGCCACGGCTGTCCTTGACCACGCTGTAGCCGTCGTCGGTGGTATTGAAGTGCAGCCACTCGTCGCCGACAAGGCGGATGGTCACCGACGTGCCGTCGGGCTGCTGAACTTTCACCTTACCGGGATGGGCGGGTATGGCCACGATGTGGCTTGCGACAAGCAGCAGGGCTGCTAAGAGGAAACAGATTCTTCTCATATTCTGAATAAAAAACGATGATGGTTTTCTTGCAAAGGTGCAAAGTTATGCATTTTATATCAAAACACCAAGCATTTGCCCCAAAAACTGTATGTCTCATCGGAAAGCCAACACCGATGTTACATACGGAAAAGTTTTCTCGCGCGTGCGCGCGTATAATAGATAGTGAAAGAATTTTTTACCCTGCACCCACTGCACCCACCACACTTAGGTCAAGTGTGGTGGGTGCAGTGGGTGCGGGGTGTTTTTTTGTTTCACAACCATACGCGCGCACGCGCGAGCAGCCTCTTCCACCCATGACGTTCCGGAATAAAATTCTGATGCTGATGATAAAAATTCTGATGGTCAAAATTTCATTCCTGACCATCAGAATTTTGCTGTCGAACGTAGTAACTTTTAGTAACCATGCCAACGTGCCCCTTTGCATCAATCGTACACCTCGTCCCAGTTGATGGATTTTCCAACACCAACGGGACGTGAATTTGTACGCATGGGGCGGGTAATCGCATTATTTCCCTATCCTCCAAACATTTGGATGAAAAAATTTGGTGGTTCTAAAGAAAAGTTTTATCTTTGCATTGTGAAAAAGGAGTTTGGGAAATGGCTAATGGATATAGCCAAATATATGGTGACGGCATTATTGCTGTCAACAATATTCTCTGACATGCAAGAACCCATTATCATCTATATGGTGGTAATCCTCTCTATTATTGTCCTTATTTTTGGACTTTATTGGATTAATGAGGCAGAATTAGAAGAAAACAAAAACAAACAGAAAAAATGAATACGCTTATTGTTGCCGGTTCAATGGTATTAGTTGCTATTCTTGGAACTATTTTCTTAAAGCGCCAAGAGAAGAAAATAGGCACTAAGTGATGAGATGTAGTCACTGAACTTACTGACTTACCTCTGCCACTGAATCCGTAGGTTTCTCGCCGCAAAAGTACACATTGTTTCCTTAACATCCAAACATTTGGATGAAAAAATCGGGAGGGCCGCGGCGGCCCTCCCGATGACTATAGGTTATGTTTTGCAGAGATTACTTC
Organism: Prevotella sp.; assembly: GCA_017458125.1. GTDB lineage: Bacteria > Bacteroidota > Bacteroidia > Bacteroidales > Bacteroidaceae > Prevotella. Next base: position 25,669 of record JAFTGB010000043.1, on the reverse strand, counting down.
TGAATCATCTTCTTGCCGTTCTTGATGACAAGACCCTTGAAGTCGGCATTGACACGCTGACCACAAATATCCTTGCTGTCCTCAGTCTATTCGTTAACTATCAGTTCTAACCCCTGCTTTATATACCACGGAAAGCGAGTGTCTGCAGAAATTAAGGGCATACGATTTGTTATGGCATGGCTGATGATGAGATGGTCAGAAGGATCAAAATGCTCCTGTGCTTCATTTATCAGCAATTTAGCGTATGATTCGTAATGTTCTTTATGGAGATAATCAACATGAAAGTGATATTCGTCTTCAATAGAACGAATCAACTCAAGCGGCGACTTCCACCACTTACGTATATGGGGCTTCTTATTCCACAGCAAAACGAGTTCTCTCAGCGTCTCGCTACTAACAAAAAACTCATTGGAATAGTCGTCAAAAAGAGACAGCACGTAACTGGAAAGATTTGATCTTTCCTTAGCATACCAAACAAATATATGAGTATCTATCAGATAACGCATAATTCAATTGAGGTTCGTAACCATTCTGACAGCATCATCAATAGCCTCCTTGTCTTCTTCAGAAAGCGGCCCCCAACCCTTTTGGGCATCCAACCACTCAACTTCTTCAAGTCTGCCTTTAAACACTTTTGTTTCCATAATTACCAAACTCTTAAAATCAACATTTCTACCACTCACTCGACAGATAAAGAGCATTTACTGAACTTACTGACTTACCTCTGCCACTGAATCCGTAGGTTTCTCGCCGCAAAAGTACACATTATTTCCTTAACATCCAAACATTTGGATGAAAAAATCGGGAGGGCCGCCGCGGCCCTCCCGATGACTATAGGTTATGTTTTGCAGAGATTACTTCTGAATCATCTTCTTGCCGTTCTTGATGACAAGACCCTTGAAGTCGGCATTGACACGCTGGCCGGCCAGGTTGTAGATAACATTGCTGTGATTGTTAGTCACATCAGCTTTCACACCCTTGACACCAGTAATGTCAAAATTACCCTGAGTAACTGGAATAGTCAACTTATTGCCATAGAGACTCAGCGTCACATAGCCTCCACGACCCTCGACACCAGCAGGAAGAGCATCGGCAGAGAATTTGAAAATCATTACACCTTCCTCTTCCATGTACTGATCATTATGTGTCACCTTGAGCCATTCATACATTGACTCGTCAGACATCTCCGGATCGCTCCATTCTTCAATAGGAGAATCTGTGTATACCTCATAATTATAAAAATCTTCTGTGCCGTCAGCTTTAGAGTAAGTAATACCATATCCACCTTCAGCAGGAATCTTTACAATATCATGAGTTACAATAGTCTCATTATACTCTGCCGGAACAGCAACAGCCTCGATGGCATGGAACTGGATGAATATCTCACACTGCGGAACACTGGGATAATTGCTATAACCTATCGTGGCAAAAGAGCCGTCTTCGAGCAAAGCGTAAGCATGACCTGCATAACCTAATGAACCAACAGCAGTCATGGGACAAGTAAAAGGCGCTGATATGTTCTCAAAGCCAGAAACAACAACCATGAAGTCTTCCTGAGGAAGCACAATAGGCTTGGCTACTGAACCAAAAAGAGGATCCTCTTCCTCAAAGACAAACTGCAGACTAGCAGATGCATATTCTGCATCGAATGTGCTGTATTCCTTATTGCATATAGCCTTAGCAAACTCAACCATATCTCCATTCTCATCAAATGTGTAGATAGTAGCATACAGGTCATTGTCGCCTAAAATATCAGAAATAGTAGTTCCTGCGGGATATTCAGCCTCAAACCAACCATTAACCAAAATGGTATCCGTATAAATGACACCATTAGGAGCATCAAAATAGGAAGCAAGACCAATAGCCTTTTTGCCGTCTGCACCGTAAAACTCTGTTTGTGTAGAATAGCCACCTGCATCCGTAAAACCAGAAAACACATTTATACCAGGGCAGGCATTGGTGAGGTAATTAAATTCATCCATGCCAGCATACCAATAGGCATTTTTGGTAGAAGCTTTCGCATTCGGAGTCTCAAATGTGTACGTACTGGACTCAGTACCCTGAGTAGCAGTCAGTTTGGGATAATAAGAATATCCCCAAAGCATACCAATGCCATTACCTTCCTCGTCCTGTTCCATCTCCACATCAGTTGTTGCTCCGCTACGAGTCCAAAGGAACTCAACAGGCTGTGTCTTGTCGTAGGAACTATAATTAGGGAAGACCACATTGCTATTGATAGCGTGCGTCTGAAGAATGACCACATTATAAGAGCCCCAATCAGCATCCATTCCCCAATAAAGAGAGCCGACAGGTTTTTCATAATAAGCTTCAAGCGTTGACTCGGCACGCTTTACAGCAGCCTTACGCTCTGCTTTCAGGTTGCTGGAGTTTACAACATAAGCCTTGCTGGGCAAATCTGCTTTAGTCTGAACAGGGCGGGCAGATACCCGTACGGCTTTGGGTGCTTCGTTAAGCCGATTGACTTTAAGCGACTTCGCGTTCAGCGCGTTCTGTGCACTTGCAGTAAGACAAAACACTGCAGATACGGCAATGAGTAAATACTTTTTCATACAAAAATAATTAGTTAAGTTATTGTAATTAAAATTATAAATTCTACATTCTATTATTTAACATTTAGTGTAAACGGCGTTCCTCCATCGGTGGGATTTAACTGAACTACAGTCGGAAGGAAATAATCATCAGGAACAATGTCATAGTTTCCTGTGAATGTTGCAGCAAAAGCACGAACAAGATTTTCCATACTGGGAATGTTCTTGAGCACAGCAGCCATCTGGTTGTCCATCTTGTCTTCTGGTGAACTTACAATCTGCATCTTCCCAAAAGCAGTCCTGCTCATCTTCATCGCCAAACCTACAGTATTCGTTCTCGTCTTGGCGGCATTCGTATAAATAGTGAATACTATACCGGTGACAGCTCCAGTACCAGAAGACTTTCCTATGCCGACTTTTCCTAAAGAGAGCACGGTATTATACGACTTCAGGGCAACATTAATCTGTTCGAATAGAGAAGACTGTTCTGTGGAGAATGCCGTAGCATCCAAAGGCCACACCGCAGTATGTTCAACCACATAGCTGTCCCAGCACGGAATGACCTTGGCAGTGCCGTCCTCGTTTTGCAGGCAGGTCTTGTCGTCCGAGAGTTTCAGCTCCTGGAACTTGGCGGTGCCGATGGTGTCCTGACGCTCCAAACGGAAACCGTTGGGGGTGTAGCAGCAGGCTACCCAGTGGGCACGCAGGGGGTCGTTGATGCGCTCGCCGATGCGGAAGTGGCCGCTGCGGGGGTTAAGCATGTAGAGCGTGTCGGTGCCGTCGGTCAGGTAGTAGTTGGTGATGCTGGTGTTGGTGATGTAGCTCTTCATCTCGTCGGTGGCGGCGATGTACTCCTGCGGGGTGACGTCGATTTTCTTCAGGCGTACCTCGGCACCGTGACGCTCGCCGCGCAGGATGACCTCGTCATCCGAGTAGGACACGATGACGAAGTTGTGGTCACCGGCCATGCCGGCACCGTCCTTGACGAGGGAGTTGGGGGCGGCAGAGGGGTCGACGGGGTCGACGAAGACGGTGAGCACGTCGTTCCATGTGTTGAAGGCCAGCACGGGGCCGTCCTCAAGGAGCATCTGGTACACGCTGGTGCTCTCGGTGTACTTGCCGGCATTGCCGTTGCGCAGCATACGGTGGTTGCTGGAGAGCGTCACCTTGCCGTTGGCATCGAACTTGGCAAAGAGGTTGAAGCCTTCAAAGCCTTCGTCGCCGGTGTTGGCGAAATACTGCATCACCCAGCCCTGCGGGGCGTTGACCAGTATGTCCTTCACGGCCTCGTTGGTGTGCTCGACACGCAGCGACGCGCTCTCGTCGAAGTAGTCGTCCTCCTCGAAACGGCAGGAGGTGAACAGCAGTGCGGGAAGCGCTGCCAAGAGCATAAAGCGGTATAATTGTCTGTTCTTCATATCAATTGTCAATTGTCAATTATCAATTATCAATTACTTCAGGTCGTAGATAACCACGTCGTTGTTCAGGAAACTGTTGATGTTGTTCTGACGCTGGCGTACCTCCTTGCGCAGGGTGAACGCCTTGAGTCCCCAGCGGTCGGTGTACCACTCGGTGGCTATCTGCAGCTTCTTCAGCATGGCATTGATACCCTTGACGGTCTCGTCGGAATCGACGGCCACCCACGGCAGGAAGTCGTTCTTGAACGACTTGAAGGTGCGGAAGGCCGTGTACTTGTAGCCGGCAACCATGGCTGTAGACTCCTTGTTAACCACCTGGTAGGGCTCGCCCAACAGGCGGTGGTCGTCGAGGACGTAACGGTCGGTATCCTCATACAGTCCGGTCTCGGCGTTGTACTTCTGCTCGGTGTAGAGGGTGAAGTTGTTCCAGTGAGCGTTGGGGTCGTCGATGCCCTGTATGCCTAACGAGTCGACGAGGGACAGCACCTCGGCCTTGTCACCGGCCTTGAGGCCCGAGGTGCAGGCGTTGATGATGCGGTTCATCCAACGGTAGTCGGTGTCGGTGATGATACACGAGAGGGTTTCCACAAAGTCCTCGTAGTTGGCCGACGAAGCATAGTGAGTGACGTAGCCCAATTGGTGGGTGGTGACGCTGTCGCGCTCCTGCCAGTCAATGGGGTCGTAGCTGCCCGAGGTAACCTGTCCGAAGGTGATGGGGTACGACTTGGTCTGGTGCAGGATGTGCGAGAACTCGTGGTGCATGGTGTGGAAGTAGTTCTCGTTCAGCGTGACGACGTCGGAGGGGGTATAGGTGACACCCTCAGACCAGGGCTTCATCTCGTTGATTTTGTAGAGCGTGATCTTCACACCGCCGGAGGCTGTTCCCAGCACCTCGGTGCCGGTCGTGGGACTGTAGCCGGAGGAGCCGATGAAGTGGAAGATGCGCGGACCATACTGTTTCATGAAGTCCTCGCCGGCGTACTTGGTGTAGACGTCGTAGAACAAGTAGCGGATGAAGTGGGCCAGCAACTGCGAGCGGTTGTACTCGGAGGGAGTCAGCTGGAAGTTCATGTCGGACGACGTGAAGTTGAACTTGTACTGCACGTCGACGTTGTAGGGCTTCAGGAAGTTGTCGTAGAGCCACTGGTCGAACTGGGCCGTGGAGGCGTTCTGGTCCACGGCGGGCACGCTGGTGTCGAAAATGGACTCGGTGAAGTCGTCGCTGCTGCCGCAGGACGTCATGGTCAGCAGGAGGGCTGCCAGAGTCACGATATAGGGTATTTTTTTCATCTTCTTTGTCATTTATTATAGGAGAAACGGGTTATTCGACCACCTGATAGCCACGGATGCTGCTGTCGTCGCCGCCCACAGGAGTGAGGGCACGGTCGGTAGAGGGATAGCCGGCATCGATGGCGTTGTAAGGTATCTGGACGATGCGGCGCTTGTCGTTCCACGGCAGGTAGTCGTGGGTGACCTTGTACTCCAGCGGACCACGGTAGGCGTGGTGGACGGTGATGCCGTAGCGCTTGATGTCGAACCAGCGCTGACCCTCGAACATGGTCTCGATGCGGCGGAAGTGCAGGATGCACTGCAGCACGCGGTAATCCTCGTCGGCGAGCGTCTTGAACTCGCTGCTCATCTGCTGCGGATGGATGTCGCTGAGGTAGATGTTCTTGTCGGGGGTACCGGCGTACTTGCGGTCGATGCCGGCCTGTGTCAGCTCGTTGTCAATCTGCTTGGAGGCTGTCCAGAAACCTAAGTCCTGCAGGGCACCGGCACGGTCGCCAAGGTAAAGTTTGGCCTCAGCACGGCATAGCAGGGTCTCCTCGGCAGTGAACGGCTGGTAGATGATATGGACGAAGCCGATACCGGCAATCTTGTTGGTGTACTCGAAGTATTCATAGACGCGGAACAGCCACGAACCGTACTCGGAGCCTTCGTTCCAACGGTATATCTTACCGTCGAAGGCGGGCACGCGACCATTCCAGTTGGGGCCGCCACCCTCGTAGAGGATGTCCTTTGTGGCGGGGACGTTCTCGGCAGTGCTGCCGCTGTTGATGGCGTAGCGGCAGGCGGAGAGCATGCGGTCCTGCAGCGAGTAGGTGGTCAGCAGCAGGTAGTTGCAGGCGGCTTTCTCGTCGTTGTAGGCGTTGAGCAGCGTGTTGATGGTGTTGGCACTCATGGACGCCCATTTGCGCAGCGAGCTGGCGGGGTTGCTGCCCAAGGCCCTGTCGGCGTACTTCAGACTGTTCTGGTAGTCGCGCTTGAACAGGTAGAAGCGGGCGGCGAAGGCGTAGGCGGCATTGCGGTTGAAGTGGTAGGCGGGCACCTTGTACTTGGAGTCGTCGATGAGCCCGATGCCCTCTAACAGGTCTTTCTCGATGAGCTGGTACACCTCGTTGACGTGCTTGCGGTACTCGGGCTTGGAGTAGTCCACACGAACCACCTCCTCAACGGTGGTGACGTAGGGGATGCCCCAGTCCTGTGCGCTCTGCGTCTCGTCCTTATAGGCCTCGGCGAACACGTTGACCAGAATGAAGTGCAGGTAGGCACGCAACACATGGGCCTCGCCCCACCAGGCTGACACCTCGGGGTCGGTGGCGGGGTTGCTGCTCATCTTCTCCATGGCGGCAATGGCGTGGTTACACGTAGCTATGCCGAAGTAGTATTTGTCCCAAATCTCCAACGGGGTGTCGTCCTCGCCGGAGCTGTAGCTGTTGATGTCCTGCCACTTGTAGGCCTCCTCGTGGAACAGCGCGAAAGGGTCTTTGTGGGTGGCGGGAACCACCACATTGTTGTCGACCAGGTTGTCGCCCATCAGTTCGCAGATGACGGCGGGCACGGAGCTGGGGTAGGCCGAGGTGAGCAGACGGCCTAACTTCTCGGAGCTGTCAATCTTAATCCAGCGGCTGTCGGGCTCCTCGTCCAACTTGTCGCTGCAGGCGGAGAACAGCGTGGCGCAGCCCATGACACCGGCCAGCATAAATATCTTGATATCGTTGAATTTCATCTTCTTACTATTTTACCTTTTTACGTTTATACCTTTACATCAGAAACCTAAGCGCACGGTGGCGGTGAACTGCTTGGAGATAGGCGAAGCCACACCGCCGGAGTTGATGAACTCGGGGTCCTGACCGTTCAGCTTCTTGTCGGCATAGAGCAGGCACAGGTTGGTGGCGGCCAGCTTGATGGAGGCAGAGTTGAGCAGGCGGGTGCCGCGCAGCAGCTGCTGCGGGAACGTGTAGGTCAGGGCCAGCTCCTTCAGGCGCACGAAGTCGCCCTTGGCGATGCGCTCCGTCGAGAAGTTGTAGACGTTGTAGGCCGTGCTCAGCGTCGTGCCGCCGTAACGGTCGTACTGGTTGACGGAGGCAATGACGGGGATGTTGGTGACATTCTCGTCGCCGGCGGTCATCCAGCGGTTCTTGAACTCACGCGGCAGGGCCGACAGGTCGCTGTAGCTTGACGAGAAGACGGGGTCGAGACGCACGACGTTGCCACCGCTGTAAGTGATGAACACGTCGAGGCTCAGCTTGCCTAACTTGTTGTGCGTGTAGGTGAAGGTATTGCTGAACGAACCGTACCAGGTGGGGTCCTGCGGACCTTCGTAGACGAGGAAGTCCTCTAAGTTCTTGGTCTCCTGAATGTTGACGTCGCCGATGGTCTTCTGGCCTTTCTCGTTGTAGACCATGGGCAGACCCTCGCTGTTGAGGCCGGCGAACTTGTAGCTCCAGATGGTACGCACGGGGTAGCCCTCAAGGGTAGGTATCATGTAGGGGTTGTTGGAGTGCTGGCCCACGATGAGGTAGTAGGCGTTGCAGGAGTTCTCCAGCGACGTCACCTTGTTCTTGGCCAGCGAGTAGATGAGGTCGGTGGTCCACTTGAACTTGGGCGTCTGGATGTTGACGGTGGAAAGTCCGACCTCGATACCGTGCGACCACATGTCGGCCAGGTTGGCGTACTTCTCGGTCTGGCCACCGGCACCCTGCGTATAGACGAGTCCGATAAGGTCGTAGTTGTTACGCCAGTAGGCGTCGAAGGTCAGTGCGATGCGCTCGTTGAGGAAGCTCATGTCGACACCGATGTTCCACTCGTGCTTCTTCTCGAAGGTCAGCTCGGTGTTAGCCAGGTAGTCGATGTAGATTTCCTTCTCGGCAGCCGACGTGAAGGGACGCCAGGCGTTGCGCGTCTGGTAGATGACGTCGGCGTTATTGACCCATGTGGGGCCGGTATCGGCGGTCAGCGAATAGCTGCCACGGAGCTTCAGGTGCGAGAGCCACGACTGGGTGCTCTCCATGAACGGCTCGTTGCTCAGGTCGTAAGCCAGCGAGACGTTCCATGTGGGCAGCCAGCGGCTGGACTGCACCTTGCCGAAGCGGTTGGTACCCTCGTAACGGAAGGTGCCGTTGATGGTGTAGCGGCGGTCGTAGCTGTAGACGAGCTGTCCGTAGTAGGCCAGCGTGTTGGTCTGCGTCTGGTACTCGCCGAAGTAGTTGGTGTTCTCCTCGTTCATCTGCTTCAGCCACAGATACGGGGTGTAGACGATGCCGCCCATCTCGAAGTTGTAGCCCCAGCCGGTCCAGTTGGTGGTGGTGCGCTTCACGGCGGAGTATTCGGTACCCACCATGGCGTTCACCGTGTGCTTCTCGTTGAAGACGTCGCGGTAGTCAGCCATGAAACGGAAGGTGTTGGAACGCATGTTGTCGTCGTTCTGGTACTTGATGCCGCCCTCCGGCAGGATGGACTCAGGCAGCGCCTTCTCGTTGTCGGGGTCGGTATAGAGCAGGGGGTTGTTGTCGCGGATGGTCGAGTTGTCGTCCTGAGCGTCGACACCGGCACGGTAGGCGTTGGCCTGGTTGGACTTGTCCATGACGTTGTGCTGACGGCGCGAGTGGCTCATACGCGTGGAGATGAGTCCGTTGAGGGTGAGCGTGCGGATAGGCTTATACTCTAACTCGGCACGGTACATCAGCTCGTTGACGTCGTACTCCATGTAGTTGTTGCGCAACTCGTCGAAGATGTTGAAGCCGGTGTAGAAACGCGTGTAGCGCGTGTTGGGGTCCAGACAGCGGCTGGTGTTCAGCGCGAAGCTGAAGGGGTTGATGTCGAAGTCGCGGTTGACGGCTCCCGTCACCACGTCGGTGGTCTGGTTCAGCGAACCGGGGGCCTCCTGGTTACGATGGCTACCCTGAGCGGCCAGGCGGACGGTCAGGTTCTTCAGTATGTCGTACGAGATGTTGCCGTTGAAGGTGTAACGGTCTACCTTGTTGCGGTTGACATAATAGCCGGGGTCGTGCATGAGCGACATGGAGAAGTAGCTCTGCATGCGCTCGGTACCGCCGGAGATGCTGATGGAGTGGTTCTGCTGGAAACTGTTGGAGAACAGCAGGTCGAACCAGTCGGTATTACGGAACTCGGCGGCCTGCAGGTAGCGGTTGCGGGCGGCCTCGGTGTTCTCCAGTCCGTACTGGCCCGTGGTGGGGTCGTACTTGCGCAGCTGCTGGAACATGTAGCCGTAGACGCCGGTGTTCTTGGCGTTGACCATATTGTCCAACTGCAGCCAGCCCTTGTCGGACATTTCCTTGTAGACACCCATCATCTCCTGCGAGTTCATGATGTTGTAGTCGCGGTAGCTGGGCTTCAGGCGGGTAGAGAACTCACCCGTGTAGCTGACGGAGGCACGGCCAGCGGTACCCTTCTTGGTGGTGATGACAATCACACCGGCCATGGCGCGGGCACCATAGATGGAGGTAGCGGAACCGTCCTTCAGAATGGTGAACGACTCGATATCGTCGGAGTTCAGACCGGCAACAGCACTGGAAATCAGCGTCTTGGCATCACCGGAGGCCAACTCGTCGGCAGAGACGTCGACATTGTCTTCATAAATCACACCGTCGATGACCCACAGCGGCTTGCTGTTACCGTAGATGGACGTGGCACCGCGCACGCGAATCTTCGGCGCAGCACCGAACGAGCCACTGACGTTCGTCACCTGGACACCGGCCACACGGCCTTCCAGCGAACGGCTGACGTCGGCCATACCGGCCAGCTTGGCCTTGTCGGCATCGACCTTGGACGAGGCACCCGTGAACAGGCGCTTGTCCTGCTTCATCATACCCACGGCCACGACCTCGCCTAAGGTCTGGGCGTCGGGGGCCAGCGTCACCTTCATGCCGTCCTTGGGCTTGACGGTCTCCGTCAGCATACCGACGTAGCTTATCACAAGCTTCTTGCCTGCCGGTACGACGATGGTGAAGTTACCGTTCATATCAGTTTTCGTACCTTGCTTGGTACCCTGAATCATTACAGTGGCGCCGATACACGGCTCACCGCTGTCTTCAAAGACAGTACCCGTGATTTTGTTCTGGGCCAATGCTATTCCCATGCTTAGGAACAGGCCAAACAAAACCAGCGTAAATCTTTTTGCCATAAACACTCTTTTTCTATTTGTTTTTTACAATAATTGAACTTTCGCGTACCTATTTATTTATTAAGCCGACAACAAAGGCTCTACAACCTTAGTCAAGGCAATTCAACTTGCAAAGGTACTATTTACTTTTCAAAATAAAGAATAAATTTATTAAAATTATACAATTATGTGCAGAATTTTAACTAAAAAGCTAAAATTCCGCCCATTTTTCTCACTTTTTGGAGGAAAAACTGGCAAATTGACAATGCCGGTTTACTTCACCAGAATGACCAGATACTTGCTGGTGGACCAGAACTGTTCGGGGTTGGTGATGCGCAGCACGTACTGCTTGTTGGCGTCCTGTGTCAGCGTGTAGCTGGACGACGGATGGTCGGTCAGCATCTTGGCCGAGCGGGAGTAGAGCTTAATCTCCTTGTCGACGCGGATGTCAATCTTGGTGAAGTAGCTCTGGTTGAAGTTGGAGCGGAGCACCTCGCCGTCCTCGATGATACGCTGTTCCTTCAGCTCCTTCTTGGTGCCGAAGACAAACCATGCCGTGTGCAGCTGCTTGTCCTGGGCGGTGATGGTCTGCGACTTCTGGGTGGTCTCCTCCTTCAGGTTGCTGACGTCGGTGGAGAGGTCGGTGACCTGCTCGGTCAGCTCGCCTATCTGGATGTTCTTGGCCTCCAACTCGGCCTGCAGGGCCTTCAGCTGGCTGTCCTTCTCCTCCAACTGCTGAGTCAGGTTGTCCAAGGTGCGGCGCAGCTCGTCGCCCTTCACCGAACTCTGGCGCAGCTGGTTGCGCAACTTGTTGATGAGTTCGCGGTTCTGCTGCATGCGCTGCTTGATGAACTGCATGTTCTCGCGGATGCGCTCCGCAGCACTGGCGCCCTCGCCCTGACGGGCCACACTGACACGGTCTTCGGCGGCATTGATGGCGCGGAAGCCCTCCTCAATGTCGTTCATCGTAGCCATCATGTCGTTGATTTCGTTGTCCTTCTGGGCAATGATACGGTTCAGCGAGTCGGTCTGCTGCGTCAAGCGCAGGTCGGCAGTCTCTGACTTCTTCTGGTTGCAGGCGACCATGGCCGTCATGCACATTACGAATACAAATAGTTTTTTCATGTTTCAGCTGTTTATGTTTTTAGTCTTCTGTTTTTCACTCTTACCCGCCAGCACGATGACAAACTCGCCGCGCGGCTCGTGCTCGGTGAAGTGGGCAATGGCCTCCGACAACGTGCCGCGGACGCTCTCCTCGTGCACCTTCGATATCTCGCGGCAGACGCTGACCTGACGGTCGCTGCCGAACACGTCGCTGAACTGCTGCAGCGTCTTGAGCACCCGATAGGGCGACTCGTAGAACACCATCGTACGCTCTTCGTCGCGCAGCGACTCCAACTTGGTCTGGCGACCTTTCTTCTGCGGCAGGAAACCCTCGAAGCAGAAGCGGTCGCAGGGCAGGCCGCTCGACACTAACGCCGGCACGAAGGCAGTGGCGCCGGGCAACGTCTGCACCTCGATGCCTGCCTTGACGGCCTCGCGCACCAGGAAGAACCCCGGGTCGGAGATGCCCGGCGTACCGGCATCGCTGATGAGTGCCACGGTCTGGCCCGCCAGCAGGCGTTCCACGACGGCGGCACTGGTGCCGTGCTCGTTGAACTTATGGTGCGACATGAGGTGCTGCTGAATCTGGAAGTGTTTCAGCAGGATACCTGACGTGCGGGTGTCTTCGGCCAGCACCAAGTCAGCCTCCTTCAACACGCGGATGGCCCGCAGCGTCATGTCCTCCATATTGCCCACTGGCGTGGGTACAATATATAGTATGCCCATTTCAGCGGACAAAGGTACAAAATAAGTGAGAAAAAAGCAAAGAAAATTGTATTTTCTTTGCTTTTCCGACAAGTAAATCCGTATGTGCAATATAACTTACATCGAGAAGACTTTCTTTCCCTCAAAGTAAGTGGCTGCAGGCTTGGCCTCGTGAATCTCCGATGCCGGACAGGACAGCACGTCCTTGTTGACGAGCAGAAAGTCGGCATATTTGCCTGCCTTGATGCTGCCTCTCTCGTCTTCTATGAACATCTGCTTGGCGACGTTAATGGTCAAGGCGGTGAGGGCTTGCTCGCGGGTCAGGAGCTCTTCCGTCCACCAAGGAGTCCCATCCTCGCCGTGAAGGACACCTGTGACAGCAATCTCCATAATGCCGAACGGGTCGTCGGGACTGCCGCTCGTTGCAGGAAAGTCAGAGTGAGAGGTCATGGTAATGCCGTTGTCGAAATAGGATTTCATCGGATAAGACTTGTCCTCCATACCTGCAGGGACTAAACCGTGCTCGCGAATATAGTCAGGTGCCCAGGAGGGGCAATGATGCCAAAGCATGCCTGAGGTGATATAGATGTTATGGTCGGCCATACGCTTGAAATCTGCTGCATCAACGTTACGCACATGCACCAGCGTATTGCGCATTTCATCCTTCCCGCCATTAACGTATGCGCTGACAACGCTATTGACAGCCTTGTTGCCCATGGTGTGTATGTGCATGGTCATCCCGTTGGCATTCGTCTTGCGCGTGATATCGGCCAGTTCTTCTTCTGTCCAGTTGGCAAGGCCCTGGTGACCGTCGGGATAGAGCGGATCCACGAATCCTGTACCGCCTTCTACCGTTCCGTCCATGAAGAGCTTCAGCCAGTTCGTCTTGACACGTGTGGTCGCGAACTTCTGAACGTCAGCAGCCTTGGCCAATGCCTCCTCCACATTCATCCAACTCTCAACCTCATAACTCAGGCCAAGCACGAAGTTCATATCACCGGCCTTGTCCATCTGGCAGGCTGCTTGGTAGAAATTAGTGTTAAAGAAATAGGAACCCCAGCCGTCGATATACATCGTGTAGCCCTCTGACAACATGAGTTCCTGGATTTTTTGGTATGTCTTTATCCCTTTTGAGCACCGTGCCGTCTGCCTTCATAATGCCTGCCTTAACCAACAGAACGGTGTTAGCCAGGCCCTTATGGGCTTCGTTGTCTGCAAAGTAGAGAGGTATGTCACTGCAGATGGCATCCAACTGCTGACGGGTTGGCATGTTTTCCATGAAAGTCAGATAGTTCCATCCAAAGCCAAAGACAGATGTAGCCCCTGTTTCCCTGGCCTTCTTGACTGCAGCAGGAACGACTTCATTCAGGAACTTGTCCACACTGTCTTCCCCGCTGATAATTGTTCCGATTGACGGCAGAGCGACACCCGTCGAATAATGAGCGTGACCATTGCCGCAACTGGGCATCACAAGCCCCTTGCCTCTATAAGTCCACCACCTCAGTCTTGCCTGCTTCTATGAAAGCCTCAGCTCCCGACTTGTCACCTACATAGACATACTTGCCGTCTTTCACGGCAAAGGCTTCTACCACCTGACTACCTTCCGAAGTGAATATCTTGCCATAGACCACGAGGTCTGCGGTGAGGTTTGCGGAATCTTGCGGCATATCCACGCGATTGGTGCCAGCTTGCTGGGAGTAATCAATAATAGTATTCTTCATTTCTGTTATCTTTTTTATAATTAAGAACGTATCTTCCCGAATCTGATCGTACAAAGCTAATCGTGTTTAGGGCTGTAACATGGCGTGAATTCTATTAACGACAAATGGCACCCTTATCTGTCAAGAGTATTACACCCAGCGTCATGCATTCTGTAACAGGAACGGCGAGCCATATACCCTGAGGACAAATGAATTTAGGCATCAGAATGAATGCCGGCACAAGGAAAATCAGCCCTCGGAACAGCATACACAACGTGGCCCGAGTGTTCTGCTCGGTGGCTTGATAATAGCCGATAATGGCAACATTCATGGCAAAGAAGATGGCAGAATAAGCGAACAAAGGAAGTCCACCTATTGCTATCTCATAGGCACTGGTGCCTGCTTGCAGGAAAAGGCTGACAAGAGGTTTGGCACACAGTGTGAGAAACGTTGTTGCCAATACACCACAGACGGTAGCGGTACTGAGGCTGACCCTGAAAGCTCTTCGCACACGGTAGCGATTGCCTGCACCATAATTGAAACTGATGATGGGCTGGGCAGACTGTGCCACAGAATTGTTGACCATGAACACGATAGGGTAAAGATAGCAGGCCACACTGAAGGCGGCTACACCGTCTTCGCCCAATTCGCGTATAAAGACGTAGTTGCCGGTAAGCAACATGACGGACATGGCCAGTTCTCCCAACATGGAGGAGAAACCACTACGAGTCATATAGCCGACATTGCGCGCTGTCAGATAAAAACTGGTAAGACTAAGCTTTAGCCTACAGATCTTGACATGCTGTGCCCGGAAGAACATATACCAGACGACCATTCCTGCGGCAGCGGCACAGCTAATCGATGATGCAATGCCACTACCCGCAATCCCCATCTGCATTGGAAACACAAACAGCCAATCCAGAAAGATGTTCATTAAGCCTGGAAAAATCTCCAATGAGGCTGCAAACTTTGGAGATCCGTCGAGCCTGATGACGAAAGTGCCAATCATCTGGATGACGATGCAAACACAGCCAGGAAGAATGGGCAGAAGATAATCCTGACATAATGGCAATAGTGCATCGCTGCTACCCAAAAGCCGCAAGAAAGGAATGCGGAAGAAATAGACAGCAATAGCAATAATGGCCATCAGCAGCGTAGCTACATCGAAGGCTTGGGTAATGTTGATATTAGCGGCTTTGTGGTTGTTCTGAGACTGATGGATACTTGCCACGACTGACACGCCCACACCGAACATCAGCGCAATGCCCGTCGTCATCAGAAACAGAGGCGAGACAATATTGATAGCCGCCAGCGCATTGCTGCCCACTCCCTGCCCTACGAATATGCCGTCTGCAACCGTAAATAGCGATGCAAACACCATTGACAACAACGTAGGATAGAAAATGCTGTTGAACAGCGGACCTATCCTCGACTTTCCAAAGTCTATCTTGTCTCTTTCTTTGTCCTTTAACCTCTTTGCCATATTACCTGGCCACCACTAACAGCTTGTCCAATTGCATTATTCATCATGAGCACTCATGTTCTTGATAAACAGATTGACTATATGCTTCGTGATAAAAGTATTCCTGACGGCATGGCGCACCCTGTCTGCCAATGAGCTCTTGTCGCCGGACGCATTAGCCGCCTTTGCCTCTGCTGCTGCCACCTGCCGCTCGCGCTGGTCAATCTTAGCACGCAAGCTCCCTGGAGCGTGACTGTAAAGGAACGTGTAGCAGGGCACTGCAGCCTTCATGATATAAGGTGTGAGGAAGGTAGTGACCACACTGGATGCCACGATGATGGGATATATCATAGGATTGAGGACTCCCAGACTGGTACCCAGTGCAGCGATGATGAACGAAAACTCACCAATCTGCACGAACGAGAAGCTGGTCAGCATGGCGTCGCGCATCGTCTGCCCGCCCCACCAGCAACCCAACGTGCCGAAGAGTATCATTCCGATGATAATGACCAGACTGACATAGACGATGCTCACCCAGTATTCCGACAGCGCGGACGGGTCAATCAGCATGCCCACGGAGATGAAGAAGATGGCGGCAAAGACGTTCTTCAGCGGCGTCATCAGCTTCTCGATGCGATGCGACTCCACTGTCTCGGCCAGGATAGAGCCCATCACGAAGGCGCCGAGCGCGCTGCTGAACCCGGCCTCCTCCGCCGTCAGCACCATACCCAGGCAGAGGCCCAGGGCGAGGATAATCAGCGTCTCGTCGTTCAAATGCTTTTTCAATATGCGTATCAGCGTCGGGATAATCAGTATGCCGCAGACGAACCAGGCCGCGAGCGTAATGGCCAGGTCGACCACCTTGCCCGCCAGCTCGGCACCCTCGAACTGATGGCGGATGGCTATGCTGGAGAGCAGCACCATCAGCACCACGGCCACCACATCCTCCACGATAAGGATGCTGGTCGCTCCCTTGACGAAACGCTCCTTGCTCAGGCCCGCCTCGTCGATGGCCTTCATCACGATGGTGGTGCTCGACATACAGAGCATGCCCGCCAGAAACAGCGAGTTGACCATGTCGAAGTCCGCATCCGCTCCCACGGCGTAGCCCAGGAGCATCATGCCCGCAATGATGGTCAGCGCACCTATTGCCGCCACCCTGCCGCTGCTGATGAGGTTCTTCAGGCGGAACTCCAGACCGATGCAGAACAGCACGAACAGCACGCCGATGTCGCCCCACTGCTTCACGTTGTCCGCATTCACAAGAGTCTCGCCAAACAGGTGCGGCCCCACCAGCACGCCCGCAACGATATAGCCCAGCACCACCGGCTGCTTTAACAACTTAAACACTATGCTGACTACCGCTGCAGTAATCATCAAGACGTATAAATCCTGTACCATACTTTAACATTTTTATTGGGTTTATTTGCAAAGGTACGAATAAAATGGCAAACTTGCATAACATCGTCCCCACTTTTTTTATCGAGTGCGTGTAAAGTGATTTATAACTTACTGACACCATCTGACATAGTACCAACAAAGTAATTGCCTAACCTCTACTTCGCACTACTTTGATAAGTTGCGATGCGCTTCGCCACATTGTCCTTGATGTTGTTATAAAAATAGGTATAGTCTTCACCGTGACGGCCGTCGGGGCCGAAGAATTCGGCAGCCACCTTGGCGGCATCCTCTGGCATCGGGACTGCTTTGGCATTCGTCACTACCGTACCACGGGCAAGACACACCTGTGCGTCAGCGCCGAGGTCACCAATCTCAGGCTCACCTGTCTGCTCGTTCACCACGAGCGACCCCAAGTTCTCACTGGCGGGTGCATAAGTCTCGTCGCGTTTCCAGTTCAGCGGGTTGATACTGATAGCATTGGGCAGCAGCACCACGGTCTTGGCATTATACTCAACATTCTTTGGACCCTCGGTGTTCCAGCTGACAATGACACCTGCGTCACTCTCGCCAGTGGCGAATCTCAGATACGGATAGTTCTCAAGGTCTTCTTTCGTTACAGAGTAGCCTATGACGTATGCAGCTACCATGCGCTGGTAGTAGTCAGGGTGATCCTTGAAGTATTTCATCAACACCACCTTGACCAATGCGGAGCCCTGGCTATGACCTGCGATAATGAACGGGCGACCCTCGTTGTAGTGTTCAAAGTAGTAGTCGAGGGCTGCGGTGATGTCGTCAATGGGCGTGCCGATGAGTGCAGCCTCAAAGTTGCCGTCTCTCCTATAGATTTCCTCCGCAAACTTTAAGCCTGACTGACGATAGTATGGTGCGAACACATTGGTGGCATCCGCATAGGCTGTTGCATGCTCCAAATACTCAACTTCCATACCATCAAGCATTTCTTGATTGTCAAGTGTGCCGTAATCCGGGGCACCCTCTGCGAAGCTTCCCAAGATATACTCAGTAGCAAAAATATAGAATGTATCTATGTCCTTAGTAATTTCCGGAAATTTACACCAGTTGTTCTTCTGGGAGTAATCTAGAATTGCCTTCATCATCTTTTGAACCTTTTAACAATCTGATTACTACACAATGTTGTACTTTGACAATAACTCTCTGAAAGCTTTTTCTTCAGCAGACTCTTTAACATCTTTTTCAGCTCCAAGCATCCGTGCCGTTGCATGGTTTCTAAGCTCAATAAACCTGTGTGCCTGAGGCGTCCACTCTAAATACTCATAAGCGTGAGGCACTCCGGGCTCTACATAAAGCTCTGTGAAAACACCAGCCTCCATAAGCTTCTGGGCATAGGCCATGTCTTCATCGCAGAAAAGATCAAGACTGCCGACAATCATGAAGGTCTCAGGCAATCCTTTCAGCTGCTCAACAGTTGCCACTGCTGGTGAGAAATAGATCATTTCCTCATCGGAAAGCTCCTTGTCCTGGCCTTCGATCAGTTTTCCCCATCCAAAGACATTATTCTCCTTTGTCCAGACACACTCCCCGGCATATTCGTTATTGTAAATATCCTTTTCACCACCGGTACGGTAGTCAAGCATGGGATAAATCAGCACTTGGCCATTCAGAGGCACCCGTCCTTTGTCCTTGTTATAAAGAGCCAGGCGAGCGGTCAGTCCGCCACCGGCACTTTCTCCCTCAATGACAATATTATCCGGGTCTACACTCAATTCGTCCGCATGCTCATAAGCATAGAGAAGTCCTGCATATACTTGTTCAAGCTCCATGGGATATTTGTAAGAAGGATCCAGAGAAAGTGTATAGTCAGGAGCTATCACCGTGGCGCCGCTCCCATCTGCCACACCCTGTATTTTTGCCTCATCCATGCTCACATTGCCAAAATGATAGCCACCGCCGTGAATGAAATAGACAAGCGGTGTTTTCTCGCCCTCTTTGTAATTTGACGGACGGAAGACATACATGTTTATCTTCTCGATACCTACGGCAATAGTCAGTTTTTCTGCGTTTTGGGGTTCTTTCCCCTCTACACCCAAATCTATATTTGATGTCCCAACAGGTACCGTGATACCATCTATCAGTTCGTATCCTTTTGCAAGGAGTTCTGCGCTTTTCGTTTTCATATTCTCATTTCTTTTTTAATTCATTTTCTTCCCGTCAATATACACTTCACTCGGCATGTTGTGGCTAAAGCCTTCATGCTCTGCCGTCAGCAGGTCGTTGTCGAATACCAGGAAGTCAGCATCCTTGCCTACCTCTATAGAGCCCTTAGAGGCTTCGATGCCAAGTTGTTTGGCGCCGTTGATGGTATATCCCAGCATCATTTCCTCAATGTTCATTTTCTCTTTTGGAGAAGGGTATTCTGCAACTACTCTGGTCCTTTCAGGAGCTTTCGCCTTTTCGTTGATATTTCGCGTCATGCCGACTTCCATACCAAGATAGGGACTCCAGGTCAAGAAGTCGCCATAGATGATGTTATCACTCGACCAGGTCACATTGGCACCTGTGTTCCACATCGTCTTGCTGCGATACATCTTATTGGCACGCTCCTCACCAAGCAGACTGCTCCATACCTCAAAGGGATTGCCACCCGTACATCCTGCGTGCCACCATGGTGAGTAGTTGGCAGTAACGCCCAACTTAGCAAACCGGCCCATATCAGCATCATCCTGTATCTCCAGATGAGCACAGGTAACTCTAACACGGAATTTGTCGCCAAGTTCCTTTCTGGCCAGTTCTACTCCGTCGAGAACAGTGCGGGAAGATTGTTCACCTACGTTATGTGCATGGAAGTCCAATCCTGCATCGTTGAGCAGCTTCATCACCTCTGCAACCTCTTCCTTGGTGAAAGTGGTAGCACCTCTCTTATGGGTATCTATATAGGGGGTGACCTGGGCAGCCGTCTCAATTCTCAATGTACCGTCCATGAATACCTTAAAGGTATGGACATTCAAGTGCTTGCTGTCGAACTTCTGGCGGAAGCGCTTTACCTCTTCCACCACTTCCTTCATCTTCTTGGGGTCCGTGAGTGCAATGCTTCCGTCGATATAGACAGGCAGCTTGCCCTGCTTGTCCAGCTCGTACAGACGTTCGTAGATACGTTCGTGGAGAGCCTCGCCCTCAGGAAAACCTGCGTCGAAGACAACGGTTACACCGGCCTTTACAGAATAATCTATCCAACGCATCAGCTCTGCATCAATCTGTTCATCTGTCACATTCAAGTCGTCGAAGAGCATGTGCCAGCCCGAGGACTCGAATGCGTTTCCTGTCACATGGCCGTCCTTGCGCACGTAATAACTGAGTTCTGGCACGCGGTCGGGTGTCTCGTCGGTGATGCCGTGCCTGTCGAGAATCTTGGAGTTCACCCAGACACTGTGGCCTTCGCCTTCCAGAATCAGGAGTTCTGCATCCGGGCAGATGGCATCCAAGTCTTCCTTGACGATGTCATCCCCATTAAGGTATTTACGTTCCAGAATGAATCTGTAACGTTTCATGCCAGGATTGCTCTTGATGCGTCCGGCCATAAAGTCCAGGGCTTCCTGTTTGTTAGAGCACACGACATACTCGCCGGGATCCATATAGGCGAATCCGATGCTTGTCGTCACATGCACATGACTGTCGATGATGCCGGGCATGATAAACTTTCCGCCGAGGTCGATTACTTCGCCCTCATAATCCGAAAGGCCAGACTCGTCACCGACATAGATGAATTTACCGTCCTTCACAACCAGTGCTGACGCCAGCAGGTTGTTCGTGTTTGCTGTGAAGATTTTTGCGTTTCTGATGATTTGATCTGCTTTCACTTTCATGTCTTTCCTTAGATCTTAGTTATTAATACTTTTGTCATGCTGGCAAAGTTAACTGTTTTTCATCAAAAAAGCATCATGGCCTTAAGTAGAAAACTGCAATTTTGCTGATTTCGTTGCTGTTTTTGCCGATTTCGGTGTTCTAAGATTATTCCAGCCCTCCATGCAGAGTCTTCATCCAGGCTGTCACCGACTGTCCCATCTTACGCTTGAAGGCATCATTAAAGGTACTGTAGCTGCGGTATCCACTTTCGTGAGCCAGCTGCTTAATGGTGAAGGACTGCCGGGCAACAACAGCCTCGCGATAGAGGTTGACAAAGTGATTGATGCGAAGATTGTTGACGTAAGCATTGTAATTCATACCCTGACAGGAGAAATAACGGCTGAGATAGAGACGGTTGGTACCAATAGCCTTGGAAAGCTGGATAAGAGTCAGGTCGTGCTGTAGATAGAGTTGCGTGTCTATACAATACTGCTGCAGCAATGACCCAATGTTGTCGTGACTGGTTTGTGAAAGATTGGTGTCTTCCGCATATTCTGTTGTAGTGGCGGTTTCTTCATCAACAGGAAAAGGCAAAGAGTCATGTATACTCAGATTGCTTAACGTCTCTACTCGCCACAGGAGATAGCAGATTAGTACAAAGATGACTGCCTGCATGGCATACTGATAAGCGGGGCCTTCGCTGGTAAACGCATAGACGACGAACACCAGCATAATGATGGTCAGCACCACGAAACTCTGCCACACCTCCTTGTTCTCCAGGTCGGCAAAGTTGTCGCGCAGCCAACGACCATATTGCTTCAACGCACGAACCATATATATGATTAAGCCAAGGCACATGAAAAAAAGTAAATATATATTAACGGCAGAAGGGCATAACTGTGGTTGGCAACGTTGAATATCCCTGCCGCAATAATTGGTATCATCATCAAGGCAACAGGCCACAGCGGTCGTCTGCGGTCTTGCAGCATAACGGACAACACGACTATCGCCAGAGGAAAAAGCGTCATACAGTCGAGCAATCCGCCAATAAGGTCGGTCATCAGGATACCCTCTGTCGATGAAAGGAAGAATATGGGCATATACCATATGTGATTCAAGGCGACAGAAGCGAAGAATACTGCCGTCCAGCGGCGCAGGCGTACCGGGGGCGTGATATCAGCGGCAATGGCGTTGCCCTGACGGAACATCAGGTAAAAGCTTGCCATCATAGCCATACCTGTCACTAAAGTATAAAATATAATAAAGAGAGTGTCTTCCCTTATTTGGTCGTACATGATTGATGAGGAGTTGATACTTTATTCTTGCAAACGTCTAAAATGACGATTTCCGCTGCAAAAGTACAAAAATCATGCGACTTATTAGCATTTCTGCTGCCCTTTTTATGGAGTGCCTGCGGCCCTGGGGTCAATAGGCTATGACGTCCCACAGGTCGCGGATGCGCTGCTCCGGGTCCCACTGGCCGCCGAACGTCCAGGCAGCCGTCACCGTGTGGAACTCGGGACTGCCGGGGGCTGCCGACAGGTTGTCGGCGAGCCAGCCGCTGTGGCCGCCTTCGCGGCGGCAGCTCTGGTAGTAGACGCGCTGTCCCCACGGGCAGGGGTCGAGCCGCTTGCCCTCCTTGGCCATCTCGTCGGCCGTGCGTCCCTTGTAGGCGTGCTCGATGTTGCGGTCCATGATGTTGGCCGACAGCTTGCAGTTGACGATGTAGAACTGCGAGTCGTGGTGGTAGCGGCCTAAAGGGGTAGGACTCTTGGCGTCGAACTCAGAATTGGTGACCACTAACTTCCGGTTGGGGTCGCCGCGGCCGTCGTGCCACAGTATGGCGCGGCTGTCGCCGTAGAAGCGGCAGCGGGTGACGTAGCACAGGCCGCGCGGACACAGGAAGTCGACTCCGGGACAGCGCAGGAACAGGTCGGCGTGGTAGTACATGCCGCCATCGCGCGCCCACAGTGACAGGGCGTCGTTGCCGTCGGCCCAGATGTTGCTGTTGACGATGATGGTGCGGGTGGCCCGGCCGTAGACGGCCATCTGGTGTTTGGTGTTGCCGGGTTCCACCGCCGTGCCATAGTTGTTGTAGATGGTCAGTCCGCTGATGACGCAGTCGTCGGCACCCTCCTGCAACACCACGACGCCGTGGTGTACGGGCTGTCCGTTATACTCCTTGACGGTACGCGTCTCCTCGGTTTCGGCCAGCACGATGCAGGTGCTGTCGCGCTGCTCGCCCACGAGCACGATGTTCGGGCGGTCGACGATGACTTTCTGGGCGTAGAGGCCTTTGCGGATGAATATCCTGAAAGGCTTGTCGGACTTCAGCGGTGCCTTCCCGATGGCAGCCTGTATGCTCTCGCCGGCATTGACCACGGCATCGAAGTCCCTGACATCTTTCTCGGGCTGGCGGAACAGCTCGATGAGTCCGTTCTCGTTGGCACCCTTGGTGGTGAGGCTGATACTGACCTTATGCTGCGGGTCGTAGCGGTTAGCCCACTCCTCGTACAACGGGTAGAGTTCGGCGGGACGGTTGCTGAACCAGGCATAGCCGTTGCGCCGCTCGTGGCCGATGTCCTCCAGTCGGCGGCGGGGCACGCCGTCGCGGTCGCAGACGTAGGGCTCGCAGTGCTTCAAGTCGTAGTAGCGTCCCCAGATGGGAGCGGCCTGCGCGTCCTCCACCAGACGGGTGTCGCCGTCCATGCTGGCCCACGGCCCGGTGCGTACAATGCGCAGCCCCGTCAGCTTATATTTGTCGAACCATGCCATGGCGGCATGGACGGCCTGCCTGATGCGTGCGTCGGGGTTGGGCTGCTGCATGAGCAGGCGTACGATGCTGGCACTTTCCATCGGACAGTAGGACGGCAGCTCGTAGGCACGGGCGGGTGCCGGCTCGTAGGTGTCGCGGTCGTGCTGCTGACACCAGATGGTCAGCCGCCCGTCTTTGTCGCGCATCTGGGTGACGAGCATGCACTCGACACCCTTGTCAAAGGCCTTGAGGCAACGCTGGCGCAGCCGCTTGTCGGCCAGTCCCTGGTAGGGCGCTTGCTGCCGGGCCACGTCGCGCAGCAGGTTCATGGTGTTTACCATGGCGTCGTCGTTATAGGTGATGTGTATCTGGTAGTCGCGCATGACGGGCCAGAACTGGGGCCAGCCGCCGTTGTCGTACTGCCCGCTCAACAGGTATTCCACAGCCTTGTTGAAGCCTTCCTTGTAACGGGCGTCCTTGTTGGCCTGATAGAGCCTGGCCAGGAAGAGCATCTGCTGGTTGGTGGCGCCGTTGTCGGTCGTCGAGTCGTCCTGCCGCTCCTTGTCGTTGAGCACCTGTGCGCGCTCCTCAGCGGTCAGGGGCTTGGCCATGTTGATGTTCTTGGGCCAGCCGCCCGTCACACGCTGGTAGAGCAGCACCTGGTCGCCTATGCGACGCGCTTCGTCGCTCTTATAGTATTCGTCACTCTCGTTGGTGGGCAGATTTCTGCCGCCGCGTCCACGCTGGGCGTCTGCTGTCACGACGAGCGTCACGGTCATCAGCAGAATGGTCAGTAGTTTTTTCATCATCGTCTTTGTTTTAGTTTAGTCCTCGCAAAGTTACAAAGAAGCAAGCAAACGACAAAGGAAAAGTTGTGGATTATTTAACACTAACATGCTTTCATACAATATTCTACAAATATTTTTGTCGGTCTGAGGGAGAATAACTATATTTGTCGGCAAAACGGACATCAACATAAACATTATAACTTACAAGACTATGAGAAAATTATTAATGACGCTGATGCTGGCAGTGGCCTTCGCGGCTAACGCCGATGCGCAAGGCTGGCTGAAGAAGCTGAAAGACAAGGCTGTAGACAAAATCAAGGAGAGAGTAGAGAACAAGGTGGAGAAGGAGGCCGGCAAAGCCGCCGACGACGTGCTCGACGGCAAGTCGCCGGAGAAGAGCAAGGAGTCGGACGACGCCGAGGCTGGGGATGAGGATGCTGACGCACTGACCACCACATCATCCGACTTCAAGCGAGGCGAGGTAATCTTGTTCCAAGATGATTTCAGTGCTGAGACCGTTGGTGAGTTCCCTTCGAAGTGGGATTTGCTGGATGGCTCTGCTGAGGTGAAGACGCACGGAGGCGTAAAGGCTGTTGAGATAACTAATAATGGCGTGATTACACCGCTGATTAAAGAGCAGGGGGCCTATCTGCCTGAAGAGTTTACCATTGAGTATGAGTTCTACTATTGGGTTAAAAAAGAAAACGTTGGGTTGAATAATTTGAGACTCTGTCTGGCTAACAACACCGACCGCTCCAAGTGGGCGGGTTACTATGGTGAAACGTGCGCTTTCTCCTTGGAACATGGAGTAGTAGATGAGTATAGTCATCATTACAACTATAATAATGGAACAGGTACGGATACCAAACAAACAGATTTTGAATATAGATTCAAGAAAGGCTGGAACAAGGTGGCTCTCTCGTTCAATAAGCGTGCCATGAAAGTTTATTTCAATGGAAAGCGAGTTGCCAATTTGCCAAGAGTTCAGCAGGCGACATGGCTGTCGTTCCAGGTGCCATACGATTATCACGACCTGACCTTTATCCGCAATGTGGTGATTGCCAAGGGGGCCGTAGCCCTCTACGACCGCAACGAGCAGTCGATGTCTGCCGTCGAGAAGGCCATTCAGAAGACAGGCAAGTTCGTGACGAACAACATCCTCTTCGAGACGGGAAAGGCAACGCTGAAGGCCGAGTCGATGGAGGAGATTCAGAAGGTGGCCGACTACATGAAGAAGAACCCGGCGGTGCGCTTCGAGGTGCAGGGACATACGGATAACCAGGGCTCCGACAAGGTGAACGACCCGCTGTCGCAACAGCGCGCCGAGGCTGTGGTGAAGGCACTCGAAGGTTTAGGCGTGGACGGTTTCAACCTGCGTGCTGTGGGCAAGGGGGCACACGAGCCTGTTGCCGACAATGCCACCGACGCCGGACGTGCCAAAAACCGCCGCGTGGAGTTCATCAAGAAATAGACGCCGACACGGCTGTATGTCAAAGAAATGGGCAGACCCTTTGGTCAGTCCATTTCTTTTTTGTAACTTTGCACCCCAAATAGTTAATAGT
>JAFTGB010000042.1 GCA_017458125.1 Prevotella sp. | reverse complement strand
GCAAAACGTACACACTCCAGGATATAGTCGAGTTTCTCTTTCTCCACGCTGAGGGGTTTGTATGCCCTGCAACTGTATCTGTTTTTTACCAGTTCTAAGAAGTTCATATTGCCTTTATTTGATAAACTATCCTAATAATCGGTGCAAAAATACTCAAAAACGTGCAAAAAACGTACCTTTGCCCTCAATTACAACAAAGTTTAAGAGAAACGGCCGTTGTGGTGATAATAGAGACACAATGAACAAGGTACGTATAACAGCCATACGCCAGACGGTCTATCAGGACTTGATGGCAAAGTATGAAAACCCCATGGAGCATGCGTGCGACGTAAAGGAAGGACAGGAATGGATTTCCGTTGACGGACAGCGCCCGGACGGCATGTGCCTGTCGGCATAGGGTTCGATGCGTGAGTTCGTGGAGTCATTGGCACGTGGCGAAGGTAACTTCTACGATGGCTGGATGAAGAATCCGATGAGTGCGATGATCAGTTGCAATGATGGTTTCCGTCCGTTCAGCTTTTATATTGAGGTGATAAGCGAACCTGTCCCCAATGGCAAGTGTCAAGAAAGCCTTGCTCAAGAAAGACCTCATTGACGTGGACGGGCAGGAAACCTCTTTCAATGACTCCCTCTTCAAGCAATGGCTGAAACGACAGACGTTCTACGATTGAAAACTACCTTTGCGGGCGGCTGGCCGGCTTTCAACAACTTCTTCAAGTGCGAGACTGGCCTGACACCAAGAGAATACAGGGAAAAGAAAGACCATGTAAACGCTGGCCTGCAAACGTGATTACCTGCCACAGCACCTATCATTTCTTTCGTCAAGTTCACCTGTAAAGATAGTGGTTTTCTGCAATAACACGACAGATTTTTGATTTACTGCGTGATTTTCTACTTTATTGTCACTTTTTTGTGTACCTTTGCAACATATTTTACTATTGTGACATGGAAGATTGTGGTAACACTAATCACTGGGCTGTCGTGGATGTTGAGGTCAGTTTGAGTGACCACAAAATACATGACATAGGGGCTTTGCGTGACGACGGTGCTGTTTATCATGGCTGCAACAAAGAGGAACTGATGTTATTTCTGCACAATGTGAAGTATGTGTGTGGACATAATATTATTCACCATGATGCGAAATATCTGTTTGAAAATGACAACGACCGCTTCATACTGGTTGACACGCTCTTTATGTCACCTCTATTGTTTCCAGAACGTCCCTATCATCGGCTTCTGAAAGATGACAAGTTAATCAGTGAGCAGATGAACAACCCCGTTAATGATTGCGAGAAAGCCCGCGACTTGCTGATGGACGAGCTGGCTTGCTGGAAAGAAATGCCCGAGAGAAAACGCAAAATACTCACGGCACTACTTCATGGGAAACAGGAGTTTAAAGGATTTATAAATTTTGCCAACACTGGAGAAGTCAACATAAATGTGCCTGTTTTAATATGGAATGAGTACAGAAGTCGCATCTGTCAATATGCCGATGTGGTAGCTTTGGCAGAGCAATACCCCGTTGAATTGGCTTACGCTCTTACACTGATTGACACCACAGATGAACGTTCCATCACACCAGGATGGGTGCTCCACAACTATCCTGGAGTGGAATATGTAATAGCTGTTTTGCGACAACGGCATTGTCAAGAGCCAGACTGTGATTATTGCAACCACTTTTTGGACATTCATTCTAATCTGAAGGCTTTCTTTGGTTACGATGAGTTCCGAACCTATGAGGGCGAACCTCTCCAAGAACGTGCAGCAAAATCTGCTGTTGAGGGACTTTCCCTTCTTGCCATATTCCCTACTGGTGGCGGAAAGTCTTTGACTTTCCAATTGCCAGCACTGATGGCAGGACGAACGGTACACGGACTGACTGTAGTCATATCTCCCTTACAGTCACTGATGAAAGATCAGGTTGACAACCTTGCAGAACGAGGCATTACTGATGCTGTCACTATTAATGGGCTGCTTGACCCCATCACCCGGGCATCGGCTATCCAGAGGGTACAGGATGGTGAGGCATCCTTATTATATATAGCTCCGGAAATGCTCCGCTCGAAAACCATAGAGAAGATCCTCTTGGCTCGCCATGTAGTGCGCTTCGTAATTGACGAAGCTCATTGTTTTTCCTCATGGGGACAGGATTTCCGCGTGGACTATCTCTATATCGGAAAGTTCATCCGCGAATACCAGAAGAAAAAAGGTTGCAAACAGGCCATTCCCGTTTCTTGTTTCACGGCTACCGCCAAGCAGAAGGTTATTCAGGACATCTGTGATTATTTCAAGCAAACGCTATGGCTCAACTTGGAACTCTACGCCTCAAAGGCCACACGTACAAATTTGCAATATGCTGTTGTTCACGCTGATACAGATGAGGAAAAGTATCAGAAACTGAGAGCATTGCTTTCCGAATACAACTGTCCTGCCATTGTCTATGTGGCTCGTACACGTCGTACTCATGAATTGTCAGCACGATTAACACGTGATGGTTATCACGCCCTGCCATTTAATGGCAAAATGGATACAGACGAGAAAGTGGCCAATCAAGACAAGTTCATGTCTGGCCGTGTCCGTATCATTGTGGCAACATCTGCTTTTGGCATGGGAGTTGACAAAAAGGATGTGGGACTGGTTGTGCATTATAATATTTCCGATTCATTGGAGAATTATGTTCAGGAGGCAGGACGAGCTGGCCGGGATCCACACCTGAATGCCCGCTGCTATGTACTTTATAGCGACAATGACCTTGACAAACACTTTGTACTGCTGAATCAAACGAAACTCAGTATCAGTGAAATACAGCAGGTATGGATGGCTGTAAAGAAAATGACCAGACAACGCTCTCATGTGAGTTGCTCATCATTGGAGATAGCCCGTCTGGCTGGATGGAGCGATGCCGTACCAGATATTGAGACTCGTGTGCGGACAGCCATTGCCGCGCTTGAACAGGCTGGTTATTTGGAACGAGGTAATAACATGCCGCATGTCTATGCCACAGGCATTACTGTGAAAAACGTGGACGAGGCCCGACAACGCATCATGGCATCAATGTTGTTTGATAATGAAGACCGAGAAAAAGCTGTCAGAATCATCAAGTCGCTGATTTCTCAAAAGCATATTGCAAAGGCTCAGGACGCAGATGCAGAGTCGCGTGTGGATTATCTGGCAGACATACTTGGACTGACCAGGAATGAGGTGGTTTCTGCCGTCATGCGGATGCGTCAGGAAGGAATACTGGCCGATAGCAAGGATATTACTGCCTACTTGCAGGATGAAGGTGCAACTGAACGCAAATCAATGATGATACTTGAACGATTTGCCAAACTTGAACGATACATCATCGGACGTATTGCTGATGATGGATTAGTGATTTCAGCTAAGCAACTCAACGATGATGCTGTCAACTACGGCATTACTACGTCTAACGAGAAATGCATCCGAACGCTACTCTATTTTCTCACCATCAAGGGATATGTCCGCAAACTGGAAGACCCTGCTCGGAACATAAAGTTGACGCGGCAGGCAGACAAAGACAAGACCAATAGCCGATGTGAACAAAGGCACGAAATCTGCCGATTTGCATTAGAATGGCTTTATAGTAAGCAAGTATCAACCAAAGAGGAATTAGCCAATAAGATAGTACAGTTCTCCATCGTTGAACTGCTGAACCAAATCAAGATAAATGGGCAATCTTTTTTCAACTCCCGTGGGGATGTTCAAATAGAAGATGTAGAAGAGGGGCTTCTTTACTTGTCAAATATCGGCGCACTTAAACTGGATGGAGGTTTCATGGTGCTCTACAATGCTATGGCTATCCATCGGCTAAAGGATATGAAACTGCGCTATAAACAGGATGACTATCGCATGCTGGACGAGTTCTACAAACAGAAAATCCAACAAATTCACATCGTCGGGGAATACGCCAACCTGATGGTACGCAACTATCAGGCTGCACAACTATATGTGCAGGACTACTTTCAGATGGACTATAAACGTTTCATCACCAAATACTTCAAAGGGGAACGAGGACGTGAGATCCAAAGGAACATCACTCCTAAGAAATACCAGAAACTCTTTGCGCAGCTATCTGAACGACAAAAGGAAATCATATCCGACAAAACTTCACGTTGCATTGTCGTAGCAGCAGGTCCCGGGAGCGGCAAAACCCGTGTATTAGTTCACAAACTGGCATCACTCCTTCTGCTTGAAGACGTAAAACATGAGCAACTGCTTATGCTGACTTTTTCACGGGCAGCAGCTACCGAATTTAAACAACGGTTAATAGCCTTGATTGGCGAGGCTGCTCATTATGTGGAAATCAAGACCTTTCATTCCTATAGTTTCGATTTATTAGGACGCATAGGAAATCTGGAGGATGTCAAGGACGTGGTGGCAAAGGCTGCTGAAATGATTAATCAAGGCGAGGTAGAACCAAATAAAATCGGCAAGACGGTGCTGGTCATTGACGAGGCACAAGACATGAGTGCCGAGGAATATGCCTTAATAAGGGCTCTGATGAATAGTAATGAAGAGATGCGCGTCATTGCCGTTGGAGATGATGACCAGAATATCTTCGAGTTCCGTGGCTCCGACTCCCAATACCTCTATCAATTATCAAAAGAGCCTGACAGTCGTTTCTTTGAAATGACAGAGAACTATCGCAGTTCCAAGCATGTGGTGGCATTCGCCAATGCCTTTGTAAAAAGGATTGGTCAGAGGATGAAAGCTACGCCAATTATCTCCATGAGCAACGAGAATGGAAGTGTTGAAATAATACGCCATACCTCTCAGTACATGTATCAGCCGTTGATTGAGAATCTAATCGCGCAAAAAGGCACTGGTACTTCATGCATTTTAACTCAAACAAATGAGGAGGCTGTTATTCTTGTTGCCTTACTCAGAAAACATAGTATTCAGAGCAAACTGGTGCAGTCCATGGATGGCTTCCATTTCTCCAATCTAGCTGAGGTTAAGTACCTATTGAAGTACATATCCAAACGGTTGAGCACTCCACTAATCCCCGATGAACTTTGGGAAGAAGCTAAACGTTCTACTTTTGAAATCTATGATGGGAGCCTATGTCTCCCATTAGTAAAACGTTGCGTAGAGCTATTTGAACTTACTAACCGGGCCAAATATCAGACAGATCTTTGGGAGTTCTTATTTGAGTCATCGGTTGAAGACTTCTGCGATGTTTCCAATGCAACGGTTGTTGTGTCCACTATCCACAAAGCCAAAGGACGTGAGTTTGACGATGTATATATGCTTTTGTCCGACAGACCATACAAAAACGAGCAACTTTTCCGCCAGTATTATGTTGGAATAACACGTGCCAAGAAACGCTTGTTCATTCATTCCAATGGTGACCTTTTCGCACACATGTCAACAGACAAATATCAGGATGACAACCAACAATACCCCATGCCAGAGGAAATCGTTCTGCAATTGTCACATAAAGATGTATTTCTGGATTTCTTCAAGCCCATAAAGAAAGAGGTGTTATCCTTGCGAAGCGGTGATAGTCTGATGATAGAGGACTGCTACTTCTATTCACCAACTACACATAAGGCAGTAGCCAAATTGTCAACATCCATGCAAGCCACTCTATCTGCATGGAAAGAAAAAGGATATCGAGTCCTTTCAGCTTCTGTCCGTTACATCGTAGCATGGAAACCTAAGGATGCCCGAAAGGAAGAACCTGAAACGGCAGTGCTCTTAATAGACTTAACGTTGGCAAAATAAATCAAGTGTCCCAACATCATAATAATAACAAACTGAAAATCATCAATTTATGTCTTATTCGAGGCACCACCTACCTGACTTTTTTAGGATAACTCATCAGAATCAAGGGTGCCAATATAAGTATCATTACTACCTACTCGATTATAATAGGTCGTTTTTAGCCGCAAACAGCCCATCTTTTGTTTAGTTAAGAGATTGGTTAGAATTAAGACTTCACATTCCACACCTTTAACCTTGCCTAATTGATAAAACTCCTTTTGAATAAAAGACAGCTCGTAGTTCAATACTAAAAAATTTACTTTCCCTGATGTCTTCACGCCCAGTGGTACAGGAAATAAAAAAACACTTCCCACACTGAACGCCAGTGTGGGAAGAGTGGGATAAAAAGTTATTCACCATACATATATATGTGAAAAAAGGAAGGGTCACTGGTATGGAATTAGGTGTCAAATGATAAAAGTAACAACTTTGTTAGTAATAAACTTGTTAGCAACCCCAACGCGTGTCTGCTGTTATGGCTTTCTGCACTCTCAATGGTCAAGACAAGCTGGATTAAACTTTTGTATTAGTGGAACAGTCGTTGTGAGAACTGAGTCAGGTAGATGCGCCAGTTGCGCCAGATGTGCCCTCCGTCAGTTTCAACATATTCGTAGGGATATCCCTTCTGGTCGAGGTATTCACGATACATCTTGTTGTTGTCATAGAGGAAGTCGTCCTTGCCGATGGCTATCCAGTAGAGAGCTGGTTTCTTCTTGAACTGAACTTGCAACATACGCTCTGACTCGGGGGTGAAACAACAGCCCTTTGCGTCAAGGTCGGTGCGGTCCTTCACGTCAAGGTGGACGTAGGCAGAGAAGAGCCCTACGTAGTTGAACCAGTCAGGATAGAGACGTGAGATGGCGAAGCTGTGACCTCCACCCATCGAGAGTCCACAGATGGCTCGGTTCTTCTTGTTAGCCAGGGTGCGATAGTGCTTGTCCACATAGCTTACAATGTCTTTGAACGCTTCTTCTGTGGAGGCTACTGGCTTGGAGTCGGCATGTGCCATGAACGAAGGCTTGTACATTCCCTTGTCCCACTCGCCAGGTGCCGCATCGCAGTTGGCATTGCCGTTAGGCATGACTACAATCATGGGCTTCACCTTACCTTGCGCTATTAGGTTGTCCAGTATCTGGGCAGCTCGTCCCAGAGTGGTCCACGCCTCCTCGTCGCCACCGGCACCATGCAGCAGGTAGAGCACCGGATAGCGGCCTCCCTTCTTGTCGTAGTCTGCTGGTGTATAGATGGTCATACGCCGTGTAGTCTTCAGCGTCGGCGAGGGATACCACACCTTGCTGACATTGCCGTGAGGCACTTTGTTGACACCGTATAGCCAGCCCTTGTCTCCTTTGGCTTGGCTGACTATGAAGATGTTGGTGTATGAAGCTATGTCGCGACAGCGATAGACATTCGAGGGGTCCAGCATGTTCATGCCGTCCACCTTGAATTGGTAGGAATACATTTCAGGCTCCAACGTAGGCATCGTACAACTCCAGATGCCGTCCTTTCCCTCTTTCATGTCTATGACACCAAAGTCACCTACCACGCTTGCTGTGACAGCCTTAGGCGCATGGAGTTGGAAGGTCACAGAGCCGTCGGCATTTACTTGGGGTGAGGTCAGGTTGTTGACATCAAAGATGGCTTGTTGAGCCCATGAGCTCAATGTCATCAGGACGAGCAAGAAACAAACTGTCAGCTTTTCCTTTGCCTGTCGCGCAAACTCGAAGAGGGCGGTAGGCAGATGACAATATCCGTCAGGATTTTTGTCCAGATAGTCTTGGTGGTACTCTTCGGCAGTGTAGAAGTTCTTCAGCGGCAGGCACTCTACGGTGATAGGCTCTGAGAGTAGTGCCTGCTGCTCAGCAAATACCTTATTGATAATTGGCAACTGGTCTTCCGTGACGTAGTAGACACCTGTGCGATAGCGTATGCCTTCGTCATGCCCCTGCTTGTTGAGGCTTGTGGGGTCAATGTCCTTGAAGAACATATTTAGCAGGAATTCGAGGCTCACGACTTGCTCGTCGTACACCACATGAACCGTTTCGGCATAGCCCGTCTGATCGGTATATACCTCTTTGTACGTTGGGTTCTCCGTCTCGCCGTTAGCAAATCCAACCTCCGTGTTCGTCACTCCCTGAATCTGTTTGAAGTAGTGTTCTGTGCCCCAGAAGCACCCTCCTGCCAAATATATCTCTTTCATTGTCTGTTTGGTTTTGATGGTTTGTGTTGCAAAAGTACAACAATTTCTTGACTTTTTCTTTTTCTTTCAGAATAATTTGCTCTATTAGCAGTCGAAAAAACAATTGTCGAAACCTTTAAACGATTTTGCCAATGAAATAGAAACAAAAGAAAAGTGGAGGGTGCTATATGTGAAACAAAAAAACACCCCACACTTCTCACACTGAACGCCAGTGTGGGAAGTGTGGGATAAAAAAGTTATTCACCATATATATATATATGAAAAAGGTAAAAGGGAAGGGTCACTGGTTAGTAACCGTGGTTTCAAAAGGCACGGCGGGGAGGTCGTTCTTTCCACGAAGGTTGGCGTCCAAGGGGTTGTCCTTCCACGCGTAGCGCACCGCTCGGGGCGAAGTCACGGGGACGGTGACGCGCACCTCAGTGCCGTTGGCCTCAGCCTGCGCGTTGACAAAACGGCCGTCTTGACCAGCCACCTCAAAGCCTGTGACGGCACCGGGACGCAGAGGCTGGTCGAAGGTGACGACGAGCTGCTGACCGTCGGCCGCGCCACGGGTGGTGACCGGCTGTGGCGAGAGCGTCACCTTACGGCCGAAGACCAGGCGGTCGAAGCAGAGGGCGACACGCTGGGCTGCCTCACGCTTGCGCAAGGGATGGATGTCGACCGTCTCGCCGAGGTCTATCAGACAGGCCAGCTCGGCGTAGGGGTCACGGACTGTGACGGTGCGCTGAGCCTCGCGCAGTGCTGCCCAGTTGGACTGCTGGGGCTTGTCGGTGGGCTGCATGAAGTTGGCCAACTGCACGATGCAGAAAGGCAGGGCGGGCTGTTGCCAGAGGGTGCGCCAGCACGCTATGAGCTTCTGCAGCAGGTCGCCATACTGTCCGGGATGTCCCGTATTAGACTCACCCTGGTACCACACGATACCGGCAAGGGCGTAGGGGGCTAAGGGGTGAAGGATGGCATTGTAGAGCGTGGTGGCCATGTTCTGCAACGACACGTCGCCCGAAGGACAGGCGGGCATGAATGCACCGTCGTGCTTCAGCCATTGGGGGCTGAGCGTGATGACGTCGGCGGGCAGGGGGTTCAGGTGCTCGCGGTCGTCGCCGAAGCTGATCATGTAGGGCTTCTCGGGAATGAAGTGGGCAGCGCCGAACTTGTTGATGAAACGGATGGTGATAACGTTGTCACCCTCGCGCAGCAGACCGGCAGGCAAGTCGTAGCGGCGCGGCGGATACTGGTAGTAGGTGCGGCCCACCTCGCGGCCATTGACGTATGTGAAATCAGCATCGAACAGCGTGCCAAGCCACAGGCGGGCGGGCAGTGCGGCATGCGCCTTGTCGACATGGACGTGCTGGCGAAGCCATACGGAGCCGACGTGGGGCCACTGCCAGTCGTACTGGTTGACAACGGTCCACTGGCTGTCGTCCAAGTCGGGAGCCGTGAACTGCTGACTGACGCCGGGGTCGGCAGCATCCAACAGCTGCCGCCAACGGCGGTCGGCCTGCTGGTTAGCCTTCTGCTGTGCAGCCACCATGGCCGTGTCCTGATAGAGGCGGGTCTTCATGACGCTTAACGGATAGTCGTGCTGGAGGCTGTCGGCACTGATCCAGGCTTCAATGGGTGTGCCGCCCCAGCTGTTGACGATGATGCCCTGCGGTACACCGTACTGCTGGAACATGCGCTGGCCGAGGAAGGTGCCAAGGGCAGAGAACTGCCATGCGTTCTGCTTGTTGAGGGGTAGCCAGGCGGTAGGCGTCGGCTTGATGTCACGCTGCGGACCACACAAGTTGACATCGTTCTGAACACGGAAGAGGCGCACCTTTGGAAGGTCAAAACGGTCGATTTCATCGGGATATTGCGGGTAGACGCGCTCAATGGGAATGTCGACGTTGGACTGGCCGGAACACAGCCACACGTCGCCCACCAGCACGTCGGTCAGCACAATGGCGTCAGCGGGCTCACCACTCACCTCTAAAGTGTACGGTCCCCCGGCCTTGGCTGGCGGCAAGTCGAGGCGCCACGAGCCGTCGGCGGCAGCCTGAGTGGTGTACTGGCGGCGTTGCCAGCGCACGGTGACCTGCTGGCGGGCATCGGCGGTGCCCCAGACCGGTATGGGTTTGTTGCGCTGCACGACCATGCCCGACTGAAACAGTTGTGGAAGACGAACCTTGGCGGTGGCCGTCCATGTGGTGGCTGCAAGAGCCAGCAACATCATGAGTTTACGTGTCATAGTTTTACGGTTTTTAAAGTTTAGTGCAAATTTAGTCGATTTCAGCGATGAAAACGAAGGAAAAGTGGTAATTCTTGCTTAATGAGACAAAAGGACATGCTTTTTGTAACATGGTGAAATGACGATTTCAGCGGAATGCCCTATCTTTGCACCCGAAACGATAACTATTACACAAACCATGGCAAGCAATGAGACACAAGGAGCCAAAGGCTTCTACAAACTATCCTGGCTACAACGCATAGGCTTCGGTTCGGGCGACCTGGCCCAGAATCTGATTTATCAGACTATCAGCATGTACTTGCTGTTTTTCTACACCAACATCTACGGACTGGACCCTGCCGATGCCGCCACTATGTTCTTAGTAGTCCGTCTGGTCGACGTGCTGTGGGACCCCTTGGTGGGCACCTACGTCGACAAGCACAACCCCAAGTTAGGCAAGTACCGCTCCTATCTGGTGTTAGGCGGCATACCGCTGACGGGCTTTGCCATCCTGTGTTTCTGGAACGGATTCGCACCGTCGCTCGTCTATGCTTACGTCACCTACGTGGGCATGTCGATGCTCTATACCTTAATTAATGTACCCTACGGCGCACTGAACTCGTCGCTGACGCGCGACACGGACGAGATTACGACGCTGACATCGGTACGCATGTTTCTGGCCAATGTCGGCGGACTGTGCGTAGCTTCGGGCATACCCTTAGTGGTGGCCGCCTTCGCACCGAAGGATGCCAACGGCGAGGCTATCATCAACACTCCCGAGGCTGCCGGCGCGTGGTTCAGCACGATGGCCATCTATGCCGTCGTCGGACTGCTGCTGCTCGTCTTCTGCTTCACGCAGACCAAGGAGCGCGTGGTGATGGACACCAAAGACATGGAGGACGTCAAGGTGAGCGACCTGTGGAAGGAGTTCGTGCGCAACCGCCCGCTGCGCGTGCTGGCGTTCTTCTTCATCACTGCCTTCGCCATGATGTCGGTAGGCAATGCCGCCGGTTCCTACTACATGACGTGCAACCTGCACGCCACCAGCGACCAGCTGGCCGTCTTCATGGGCTTAGGCTCCGTGCCAGCCTTCATCTTCATGCCCTTGGTGCCTGCCATCAAGAAGGCTGTGGGCAAGCGCGGCATGTTCAACATCTTCCTGACCGTAGCCATCGTGGGCATGGCCATACTCTACGTGGTCAGCGTGGTGCCCGCCCTGAAGTCGCAGATGTGGATAGTCTACGTGGCACAGTTCATCAAGTCGACGGGTGTCATCGTGGCTACGGGATACATGTGGGCACTGGTGCCCGAGGTCATCTCGTACGGCGAATACACCACGGGCAAGCGTATATCAGGCATCGTCAACGCGCTGACGGGCATCTTCTTCAAGGCCGGCATGGCCTTGGGCGGCGTAGTGCCGGGACTGGTGCTGGCCTACGTGGGCTTCAACGCCAAGGAGACCGTGCAGACAACGTTTGCCGAACAGGGCATCCTGTGGCTGGTCTGCGTCATCCCCGCCCTGCTGTTGGGTCTGGCTATGTTCATCATCTCGCGCTACGAGCTGACGGACCAGGTCATCGACAAGATTAACATGGAAATCGAAAAGCGTAACAACAGGTAATCTATGAAGTTTTTTAAGTTAGTAGTTTTTATATTAGTAGTGACGGTGTCGGGGTCGGCTTTCCCACAGACAACGCTGAAGTATGCCTATCGTGACTATTGGTACACGGGCGTCAGCGTCAACCAATGGCAGGTGGAAGCCGACCCGACGGGCACCAACGCCCACGACGTCACCGGACTGGTCAGCACTGACCAGACGAAGGACTGGGACATCATTGTCAAAAACTTCAACTGGGTGGT
Organism: Prevotella sp.; assembly: GCA_017458125.1. Lineage (GTDB taxonomy): Bacteria > Bacteroidota > Bacteroidia > Bacteroidales > Bacteroidaceae > Prevotella. The sequence continues at coordinate 93,991 of JAFTGB010000042.1, read as the reverse complement.
GGCCGAAAACTGCATGAAGTGCGAGGTGATACACCCCGAGGAGGGTGTCTACGACTTCACGCTGGCCGACCAGTTCGTAGATAAGGCCAAGGCGGCCGGACTGAAGGTTCTGGGCCACTGCCTCATCTGGCACTCACAGTGTGCGCCCTGGTTCCACTACGACAAGCAGGGCAAGCTGGTATCGAAGGAGGTACTGAAAAAGCGCATTCGCGAACATATCTATACCATCGTGCATCACTTCCGCGGACGCATTGACGCGTGGGACGTAGTGAACGAAGCCTTTGAGGACGACGGCACGCCGCGCAAGAGCCTGTTCTACGACATCATGGGCACCGACTACATTCCGTTAGCTTTCCAGTATGCCCACGAGGCCGACCCTAACGCACAGCTATACTACAACGACTTCTCGATGAACAAGGCCGCGAAGGTGGAGGGCGTATGCCGCTTCTTCAGCCCGCTCATCAGCCAGGGACTGCCCATCACCGCCATAGGCATGCAGGGGCACCTGATACTGGAAAACAACCACTATGTCGAGCAGTATGAGCATGCCATCAACACCATAGCAAGCACTGGCGTACCGACGTTCTTCTCGGAACTGGACCTCTCGGTACTGCCCAACCCCTTCGGTTTCTCGGGAGCCAACATCAGCGACATCTTTGCCTACCGGCCGGAGATGGACCCCTACAAGAACGGACTGAGCAAGGAACTGGAAAAGCAGGTGGAGGACTTCTGGGTGAGCTTCTACAAGATGCTGCTGCGCCACCACAAGGACATCCTACGCGTCAACTTCTGGTGCCTGAACGATGCCAACTCGTGGCGCAACGACTTCCCCATCAAGGGACGCACCGACTATGCCACACTCTTTGACCGGCAGAACAGGCCCAAGCCCTTTATCAAGAAACTTATTGAACTCGTGAAATAAAAACGCAACACAACATGAAACCACGCTATCTTTTCCCAAGCGACTATATGGCTGACCCGTCGGCCAACGTGTTTAACGGACGCCTGTACGTCTATCCCAGTCACGACTGGGATGCCGGCGAATGCTTTGACGACGACGGCGGTCACTTCCAGATGAAAGACTATCATGTGCTGTCGTTCGACGATGTTGAGAACGACCCCGCTACCGACCATGGCGTCATCCTCGACGTGAAGGATGTGCCCTGGGCTGAGAAACAGATGTGGGACAACGACGTTGTAGAGAAGGACGGACGCTACTACCTCATCTACTCTGCCAAAGCCTACGACGGCGTGTTCCGTCTCGGTGTGGCCGTTGCAGACCAGCCCGAGGGTCCGTTCACGGCTGAGGCTCAGCCCATCCGCGGCTCTTTCAGCATCGACCCCTGCGCCTTCAAGGATGACGACGGACAGATTTATGTCTACTTCGGTGGCCTGTGGGGTGGCCAGCTGCAATGGTGGCATCCGCTGCCCAACGGACTGGCTCCCGTCTTTGGCAAGTATGGCGACCAAAATGGGCTTATCGACTTAGGGGCTGCTCCTGACCATAAGGGTGAGCTTTTCACCAATGCCGATGCTCCTGCCATTCCCAGTGCAGTGGTTCGCATGAGCGATGACGTACGGCAATTTGCCGAGGCTCCGCGCCTTGTGGTCATCGTCGACAAGGACGGACAGCCGCTGAAGGCTGGCGACCCGCACCGTTTCTTCGAGGCTTCCTGGATGCACAAGTACAACGGAAAGTATTATTTCTCCTACTCCACTGGCGACAGCCACCTGCTGTGCTATGCCATTGGCGACAATCCCTACGGACCTTTCACCTATCAGGGCGTGCTGCTCGACCCCGTCGTGGGATGGACTACCCACCACAGCATCGTCGAGTACAAAGGACAGTGGTATCTATTCTATCACGACTGCGTACCTTCTAACGACATTACACACCTGCGCTCGCTGAAGGTGCAACAGCTGTTCTACAATGAGGACGGTACGATACAGAAAGTCGTCAATGAATAGACGCGAAATCATCACCCTCTATTACATGCAGCATCGCGATGAAACCGTAGGTTTTGTTGCGATGCGCATACATGATGCCGACCAGGCTCAGGACATGGTGCAGGACATTTTCCTGCGCCTGCTCAGTGGCACACACCTCATCAGCAGCCAGACATTGCCGAGTCTGGTCTGCACCATGGCGCGCCACGCTGTCAGCGACTACTATCGGCGCCGGCGTGTCTGCCAGGAATATGAGCACTACATCAGCCACAGGGGAGCGACGTGCGAGGCAGAGTCGGTGGTCAACGCCACCCTGCTTGTCGAGCGCATGGAACGGTCGCTGGCGCGGCTACCTGAGGCGTGCCGCGAGGTCTACCGCCTGCATATCTACGACGGTTTGCAGGTCAGCAGCATAGCCGAGCAGCTGCACCTGCCTTACAAGCAGGTGGAGAACAGGCTCGGTCAGGCGCGCAAGCATGTGCGCCGTCAGCTACGCTTGTGTGTATAGTCAACGTGAAACGCTAATAATGAGCGACTGACTGTCAAAGTGGATGCCGTCGCGCTCGATGAAACGGCCTAAAACGCCCTGTGCAGCCAGCTCATGCGGTGTGCCCATGCTGAGTGCCCCCGGCTCCATGAGCCAGATGCAGTCGGCAACCTGCAGCGACAGCTCGACGTCGTGCGTCGACAGCAAGATGGTTTTCTGCTCCTCTACGGCCAGACGACGTAGCAACTGCATGCTCTCCACCTTGCTGGGGAAATCGAGGAAGGCTGTGGGTTCGTCTAAGTAGATGACAGGTGTCTGCTGAGCCAGCACCTTGGCTATCATGACCTTCTGCCTCTCACCGTCGCTCAGCGTGTGTACCATGCGGTCCTTGAGCTGGTCTATGCCTACCTGTGCGATGACGCTATCTACAATCTGGCGGTCGTTGTCGTTCAGCGTACCCCAGAAACCGGTGTAGGGTGAACGGCCCATGGCCACCATCTCGGTGACAGTCAGGTTGCGCACGTCGGGCTTCTCGGTGAGCACAATGCCTATCTCGTGACTCAGCTCCCTATCCGTGTATTCAGTAATGTCGCGACCACGCATCAGGATGCGCCCGCCTAACTTGGGCTGAAAGGCCGACAGGGTACGCAGCAGCGTGGACTTGCCGATGCCGTTGCTTCCCAACAGGCACGTCAGCTCGCCCTGTCGCAGCATGGCGTTCAGTCCACTGGCTACGATGCGTTCGTGTCCCTTCGTCTGATAGCCTATGCTCAGTTCCTGCAGGACTATAGTGTCGGACATCTTCGTTCCTCCTTTCGTTATGACAATAGCTTACGCCTCGGCAAAGGCTGCCGCCTCGGCTTCGGCTATGATTTCCTCGCGGCTCTTCTCACGAGGCGTGGTCTTGATGTCGTCAAGAGTCAGCTCGCTCAGCTCGTCCTGCAACCGTTCCTCAGACGAAGAAAGGGCAGCAACAGGGGCGGTACTTCCGGCATCCTTGAAATGCTCAATGATGAAGTTCTGCTGCTCCTGCTCGGGGTCAGGCACACTCATGACAGGCTCTTCCTCCATCTTGGTGCGGTCGCCCTTGGCGGCAAAGACGGCATCAATGAACTGAGGCTCGCGGCGCAGGCGCTGCAGGGTGTCCTTGGCGGCTTTCTGGTGGCTCTCCTTTTTCGAGAAGCCCCTGCCTGTGCAGCCTTCAATGCCCTCGATATACACCTGAGTGGTGAAGACGGGACTGCCTGACGTGTCGTCCTTGGTCTGAGCCAGTTCGCGGAACTCCATGCGCACACGGTTCTTCTGGCTCCACTCTAAGAGCTTCGATTTGAAGTTGACTTCCTTGTAGGCCACCTTGTCAATGTTGATGAGCTGAGCCAGTATGCGCTTCTCCATGAACCGCATGCAGGTATTGAAGCCACGGTCTAAATAGATGGCACCCACCAGCGCCTCGAAAGCATTGCCATTCATGTAGCTGTTGTGCGACGTTGAGTGCCCCGACGACTTGATGAGCTGTGCTACGCCCATCTCCTGGGCCAGCTTCCCTAACGTGTTGCGACTGACCAACTTCGCACGCGTATTGGTAAGAAAGCCCTCGCGCTTTCCCTCAAAGTGACGGAATACGATGTCGCCTACCACACAGTCGAGCACGGCATCGCCCAGAAATTCCAGCCGCTCGTTGTTGATGGGGCGGCCCTTCTCGTTGCGCTGGCCTATGCTCTTGTGCAGCAGTGCTTGCTTGTAAAGCTCAATTTTGCGGGGATAGAAACCAAGTATGCTGTAGAGAGAAGTCCTTAACTCTTGCTCGTCCTGGAAAAAGAGACGGCATCGGTCAATGATGTTGCTTACGTTCATAGCACTATCTTTGAAAATGAATAATAAACAGTGAGTAATGTAAATGAAAAATGCCTAAATAGCAAGGACGTTGCTACATTTCTCATTTACATTACTCACTACTCATTTGTCATTTCTTACTTATATTTCTTGAATACAACGCAAGCATTGTGACCGCCGAAACCGAAGGTGTTGCTCAGTCCGGCACGAACCTCACGCTTCTGAGCCTTGTTGAAGGTGAAGTTGAGGTTATAGTCAATCTCCGGGTCCTTGTCGTCCTCGTCATGATTGATGGTGGGAGGAACGATGTCGTTCTGCACAGCCAGCACGGTAGCCATAGCCTCAACGGCACCGGCAGCACCTAAGAGGTGACCCGTCATCGACTTCGTGCTTGAAATGTTCAACTTGTAGGCAGCGTCGCCGAAGACGTCCTTGATGGCTTTGGCCTCTGAGATGTCACCGACATGAGTCGACGTGCCATGCACGTTGATGTAGTCGATGTCTTCAGGCTTCAGACCAGCATCCTCCAAGGCGTTCTCCATCACCAGCTTGGCACCTAAGCCCTCGGGGTGAGAGGCAGTAATGTGGTGGGCATCGGCACTCATGCCGGCACCGACCATCTCGGCGTAAATCTTAGCACCGCGGGCCTTGGCGTGCTCCAGCTCCTCAAGGATGAGACAGCCGGCACCTTCGCCCATGATGAAGCCGTCGCGGCTTGCACTGAACGGACGCGAGGCCTTTTCGGGCTCGTCGTTGCGTGTCGACAGGGCCTTCATGGCGTTGAAACCACCCACGCCCGTCTCGCAGACGGCAGCCTCAGCACCTCCGGCAACAATGACATTGGCCTTACCTAAGCGGATGAGGTTGAAGGCGTCGGCCAGTGCGTTCGACGACGAAGCGCAGGCAGAAGCCGTGATATAGTTGGGGCCATGGAAGCCGTACATGATACTGATTTGTCCGGCAGCAATGTCGGCAATCATCTTAGGAATGAAGAAGGGGTTGAACTTAGGCCCGTCCTCGCGATGGGCACCATAGTAGCTGACTTCCTCCTCGAAGGTTTTGATACCTCCGATACCCACACCATAAACCACGCCAATGCGGTTCAGGTCTTCCTGCTCCAGGTTCATGGCACTGTCCTCGACGGCCTGACGGGCAGCAATGATGGCCAGCTGGGTGTAGCGGTCCATCTTGCGAGCCTCTTTGCGGTCGATGTAGTCAGTGACGTTGAGATTCTTGACCTCGCAGGCAAACTGGGTCTTAAACTTTGATGCGTCGAAAAGCGTAATAGGCGCTGCGCCGCTCTTACCTGCCAGCATAGCTTCCCAAGTCTCCTTGGGCGTGTTTCCCAGCGGTGTCACGGCACCCATGCCGGTTACTACTACTCTTTTTAATTCCATAATTATTGAGTGAAGAATGAAGAGTGAAGAGTGAAGAATTTGCTACCGCTCACCCATTTTTTGTGAAGTTTATGGCGGCAGCAAATTCTTCACTCTTCACTCTTCACTTTTAACTTATTTATTTTGCGTTCTCCTCGATGTAAGCGATGGCATCGCCAACGGTACCAATCTTCTCGGCCTTATCGTCGGGGATGGAAATGCCAAACTCCTTCTCAAACTCCATGATGAGCTCAACGGTATCCAGAGAGTCAGCACCCAGGTCGTTGGTGAAACTTGCCTCGGGCTTCACTTCTGCTTCGTCAACACCGAGTTTGTCTACAATAATTGCCTTTACTTTGCTTTCAATTTCTGACATAATTTTGTACTTTAAAATGTTAATAATTGATTTCTCTTTTAGAGTTGCCAAACCAAAATGTCGGCTTAGCGGGTGCAAAGTAACACATTTTTATGGAATTATGCAAATATTTTTAAAGAAAAAGCACGCGTTTTTGCACACTAACCCCATAGTTGTGCATGTTTTCAACACGAAAATTGTCTTTTTCACACCCAACAATTCCTAAAAGCACTCCCTGCGCAACGGGTAGTTGTTGCGCAACAGTTCAAAATCAGAGGGCGAAGCCTTCAGTTTGCGGCTGTCTGCTAACGGGTCGTAAAGCTGCAGAGGGTCGCCGCTGTAAGTGAAGGTGGCAGGCAGCGACGGGGGCACAATGGTGCCCGGGTGCCGCAGGTGGAACTGGCGACAGAGCGCATCAATCACCATATTGTCGGCATTCACCTTGCCGTCGGCCGAATAGCCAGCAATGTGCGGCGTACCTATCAGCACGCGTTGCAGCAGGTCAAGGTTCACGCGGGGCTCACCTTCCCAGACGTCTAATACGGCACCCCGCACCCTACCCTCGTCCAAGGCAGCAAGCAGGGCCGCATTGTCTACCACTGGGCCACGGCTGGTGTTTATTATATATGGTACGCGCGAAAGGCGGCGGAAGAAGCCGTCATCGGCCAAATGCCACGTAGCATATTGGCCGTCACGCGTCAACGGCACATGGAAGGTCACGATGTCGGCCTCGCGCTCGATGACGTCCAACGGCACGAAGTCGGCCAAACCCAACGGAGGGTCGCACACCAGCACGCGCATGCCCAACCGCTCAGCCACGGCACGCACCTTTGTGCCTACGTGGCCGCAGCCCACTATGCCGATGGTGGCTCCCGCCAGGCGCAGCCCATGCAGACGTTGCAACTGCAACAGCGAACACTCCACATACTGAGCCACCGAGCCTGCATTGCAGCCGGGACAGTTGGTCCAGCTGATGCCTGCCCGATCGAGGTACGCCGTGTCGATGTGGTCGAAGCCAATGGTGGCCGTAGCCACGAAACGTACCTTTGAACCGCCAAGCAGCCGTTCGTCGCACCGTGTCCGCGTCCTCACTATCAGCGCGTCGGCATCCCTCACGTCAGCAGCCGTGATGTCGGCACCACGCAGTGCCACCACCTCGTCAGCCAGCACATCTAACTTCTCCCGAATATACGGTATCTTGTCGTCAACAACTATCTTCATACTTGTCATATCATGGTTCAGCGCGCAAAAATAATAAAAACAAAGCAGACTGACAAGCTATTTACCATAAATAAATTTGGCTTTTCGCTTGACTTTTCGTACCTTTGCCCACAAAACAAAGAAACTATAAGGCAATATGACTTTTACAGAACAGGCAAACATGATATTCAAGCAAGTCATCAGAGACTATCATCTGAAGGATCATGTGGACACTCCCATCAACAACCCATACACGCTGGGCACCATTGAGCACAGCCTGTACCTGAAGTGCTGGATAGACACCGTGCAGTGGCACTTGGAGGACATCATCCGTGACCCGCACATCGACCCCGCTGACGCTCTGGCGCTGAAGCGGCGCATTGACAGCTCTAATCAGGACCGCACCGACCTCGTGGAACAAATAGACAGCTACTTCCGGCAGCTCTACAGCGACGTCAAGCCGCTGCCAGAGGCACGCCTCAACACGGAGAGTCCGGCATGGGCCGTCGACCGCCTGAGCATTCTGGCCCTGAAGATATGGCACATGAAGGAGCAAACGGAGCGCACCGATGCCGATGCCGACCACATAGCGCGCTGCCAAGCTAAACTCAATGTGCTGTTGGAGCAGCAGACCGACCTCTCAACAGCCATCGACCAACTTTTAGAGGACATCCGTGAGGGTCGCAAGTACATGAAAGTGTACCGCCAGATGAAGATGTATAACGACCCCAGCACTAACCCTGTGCTATACAAGAGTGTTGAGTGTTGAGTGTTTAGAGCATGAGAAAGGAACACATACTCGTCATACGGTTCTCATCGCTGGGCGACGTGGCCATGGCCGTACCCGTCGTCTATTCGCTGGCACGGCAGTATCCCGAGATACGTATCACCGTGCTCAGCCGCTCCTACGCCCGTCCGCTGTTCGACAACCTGGCTCCCAACGTGGGGTTCATGGAAGCCGACCTGAAACGCGAGTACAAGGGACTGAAAGGGCTCAACGCCCTCTATCGGCGACTGGCAGCCAAGCAGTTTACCGCCATCGCCGACCTGCACAACGTGCTGCGCTCCGAATTTCTGCGCCTGCGCTTCAACATAGGGCGCTTCCAAGTGGCTCACATCGACAAGCACCGCCGTGCACGCCGCCGCCTGACGTCAGTCAACAACAAGCAGCTTGTCCAACAGCCTACGTCGTTCCAGAACTACGTCGAAGTGTTTGAACGCTTAGGCTACTCCGTCAACATCCAGTTTACCAGCATCTTTCCCAAGGAGGGTGGCGACCTCAGCCTGCTGCCCGCCGCTATAAACACCAAAGCACCAGGAGCGTGCTGGATAGGCATTGCCCCCTTTGCCGCCCATCAAGGCAAGATATATCCGCCCGAGCTGATGCAGCAGGTCATAGAACGGCTCACCAGCCAGCACCCGCAACTGCGCATCTTCCTCTTCGGCCGTGGAGAGCACGAAGAAAACTACTTCCAAAAGTGGAGCCAGGCCTACCCGCAATGCGTGTCGGTGAAAAGCCTGCTCGACTCGCTGAGCCAGGAACTCATACTCATGAGCCACCTCGACGTCATGCTCTCGATGGACTCCGCCAACATGCATCTGGCGTCACTCACAGGCATTCCCGTGGTCAGCATCTGGGGAGCCACACACCCCTACGCAGGCTTCTTAGGCTGGGGACAGGCTGCCGACAACATCATACAGGTCGACCTCGACTGCCGACCTTGCAGCATTTTCGGACAGAAACGCTGCCGTCGCGGCGACTATGCCTGCCTGTATCAGATTAAGCCCGAAACAATTATCGAGAAACTCAATACATTTATTACTAACTAAATCAAATGTTCAAGATTATGAAAAAGTACATCTGCGACACCTGCGGTTATGTGTATGACCCCGAAGTAGGCGACCCCGACAGCGGCATCGCCCCCGGCACAGCCTTTGAAGACATCCCCGAAGACTGGGTATGCCCCATCTGCGGCGTAGGCAAGGACGACTTCTCGCCCGAGGAGTAAGCCCCTTCCACCCTACTAACCACAACGTGAGCCAACCTGTTCGTCATCAGATTGGCTCACGTTTTTATTATGCATACAATGCTATATTATCAGTTTCACACGGAAACCACGCTTGGTGGGTTCCTCCACTACCTGCAGGCACTGTCCGGAGAGTTCGCTGCGCTGCTCGTCGTTCAGCGGCGTAGTGGTCATCTTCTCTACCATGAAGTCCAAGGCGGTGACGGCCGACAGCTCGCTGTGCGTGATGCGGACGGTGATAGGACGGTACCGGGCCATCACGTCGTCGAGCATCGTGTTGCAGAGCCGGTGCGCCGTTTCCTCTTTCACTGTGATGTCGTATTTGTGGCAGAAAGCACTGATGGCAGAGTGCATGCCGAGGAAATCGAAGTCGGGGCCTTCGATTTCAAATACCTCCTTGCGGATGCGCTGAATGAAAGCCTTGGTGGCACTATGGACAGGAGCCTCGAAAATCTGCTCGGGCGAGCCATCCTCGTGGATGTAACCGTCGTACATGAAGAAGATGCGCGTGCTGACGTCATGGGCGAACTTCATCTCATGAGTGACAATGAGCATGGTCAGGCCTTCCTTAGCCAGCTGGCGGATGACGCTGAGCACCTCGCCCACCATCGTCGGGTCAAGGGCCGATGTCGGCTCGTCGAAGAGGATGACCTCGGGTTTCATGGCCAGGGCGCGTGCTATGGCCACACGCTGCTTCTGTCCGCCGGAGAGGCTCGACGGGTAGACGTCGGCCTTCTCGGCCAGTCCCACCTTGCGCAGCAGTGCCAGTCCCTCCCGGCGTGCTTCTTCCTCTGACTTATGTAGCAGTTGGCAGGGTGCAAAGATGACGTTCTCCATCACCGTCTTATGCTCGAAGAGGTTGAACGACTGGAACACCATACCCATCTTCTGACGCAGCCTGTTGACGGGGTAGCCCTTGGCAAGAATGTCCTCCCCGTCGACGATGATGCTGCCGCCGGTGGGTGGGTCGAGCAGGTTCAGACTCCGCAGGAAAGTGCTCTTGCCCGTGCCCGAAGGACCTATGATGGATATAACCTCGCCACGATGGATGTCCGCAGTGATGTCGCGCAGCACGTCAAGTGTGCCGTAGCTCTTGCGGAGGTGGGAGATATGAAGGCCCACCTTCTGCCCCTCTTTGTGAGGGAGGGGAGTAGTATGTAATGTAGCGCACCGTTTGCGGTGGAGGAAGAGCAAAGTGCCGCCACCTGTTGTTATGATAAGCAGAGCCAGTCCGCCCCAAAGGTATCTGTTCCCCTCCCTTACAGGGCTGGGCTGGGAGTGGGTCTGCTGCAGGATTTGCCCCTCCCCCTTGCGCGTGATGAGCACAATATGCGATTCGACGTAGCCATTGGAGAAGAGCACCTGCTTCTGCCGCTCTTCGGTGATGCTGATAGCACCCATGGCCATGTCGGCCTTGCCCGTCTGCACGGCGGGAATTTGTGCGGAAAAGTCCATGACGAGGAATTCCAGTTTCCAGTTGCGCCGGTTGGCCCACTCCGTCAACAAGGCCGGCTCCAAGCCTGAGAGTTTTCCCGAATTGATGAAGTTAAACGGGGGCATGGCCGGATAGGTGGCCACGCGCAGGGTGCGCCCTGTGCCGCGCTGCTCAGGGATGGCCATAGCCGAGGGGTCTTCGGACTGCTGCCAGCGGTCGTATATCTTCTGATAGGTGCCGTCGCGACGGATGTCAGTTAGGAAACTGTTGAAGTCCTGCTGCAGGGCAGTGTTGTCCTTCCTGAAGATGGCTCCTACGGGAATGGGCTCCAGTCCGGCACCCACCGAGTCCACCTTGTCGACTATCTCCTTGCTGAAATCCAGTGTCAGGCTCTCACTGCCCGCCACATCCAGCTTGCCGTTCTCCAAGGCTGCCAGCAGGTCGGTTTGGCTGGTCATGCGCAGGATGTCGGCATCGGGTGCCATGCTGGTGACGGCAATGTCCTGTATGCTACCGATAATGACACCGACACTCTTGCCCTTCAGCGCTCTGAACACCAGCGGTACATCCGGCTTCCCTGCAATGGCGGCAGCTGCGTCTGGCTCTGGCTCCAAGAGCATAGTCGGCACGTAACTGCCCATGCCAAACAGCATCAGTACCACTGCTGCTACGACGGCTTTCGTACGACGTTGCTTCACTAACGACTGAAGCAGCAGTCCGATGAGCCAAGCCATGACGAAATAGATGACAGCCGTCACGATGAGGGGGAAGAAAGCGTCGAACGTCCGCGAGCGTATCAGGTCGGAGGCACGCGTCATATCGGCCACGGCTATATAGCCCACTATGCTGGTGCCCTTGAGCAGACTGATGATTTCGCCCTGGTAGACGGGCATCACCGCCCTGACTACTTGCGGCAGCACAATCTTAAAGAAGGTCTGCCGCTGCGTAAAGCCCAAGGCCAGACCTGCCTCCGTCTGCCCGCGGTCGATGCTTTGGATGGTGGTGCGCAGCATTTCGCTGATGTAGGCCGACGTGTTCATGGCAAAGGTGACAATGGCCACCACGATGCCCGTAGCAGCCACTGGTGCCATCACCACGTAGTACATCAGCATGAGCAGCACCAGCACAGGCGTACCGCGCATCAGGTCGATATACACCTTGGCCGACTTCCGCAGCCACGCATAGCGACTCATTCTGCAAAAACAGACCACCCCGCCTAAAAGCGTGCCTAAGACGGCAGCGCAGAACGTAATGAGGAGTGTCACCTGCAAACCGTCGAGTATCATCTTATAACGGTCCTCGGCTATCAGGTTGTTGTTGAAACTCTCCGTCAGAGCCGTGCAGCCCGTCAGGACTATAGTGCCAAGAGTAAGGATGGCAGCCGTTTTCACCAATTGTATCATTGAAAATATATTTAATTATTACTACTCCTCAGCAGCCATCGGCATCGGGGCTTCTTCCTCGCCAGCATGCATTGGGAGATGAGCCACCTGATGGTCCTGCAGCCAGATGTGGTTCAGCGTGAAGGCCAGAGACTCCAGCGTCTCCTCACGCTTCGAGGGTTTCAGCTCGCACTCCCACACCGTGATGCAGTGCCACCCCATCTGCGCCAGCCTGCGCTGCTCCTCCTTGTCGCGCTCCTTGTTACGCCTGATTTTTGCAACCCAGAACTCCCGGTTCGTCTTCGGAATCTTGCAACACGCAGAACTCCCAATTGTAAATCGTAAATCGTCAAATTGTAAATCAACATGGTGCCCATGCCAGAAGCACCCGTTCACGAAGATGCACGTCCTATACTTCCGCAGCACCAAGTCCGGGTGTCCTGGCAGCCGCCTATGGTTCAGCCTGTAGCGAAAGCCACGTCGCCAAAGCCACCGCCGAACTATCATCTCCGGCTTCGTGTCCTTCGACCGTATGGCCGCCATGTTGGTATGCCGCTGTTCCGCAGTGAGTCTGTCCATAATTGCAAAAATACAAAGAAAAAAGGAATGAACAAAATAATCTTTGAAAAACTTGCAGTCATCAGAATTTCAGCCAGACACGGGACAAACAGCCGCGTGCGATGGTGTTTTTATCACCCATGCCATCAAAAAGGATTGGCGACGGTGGTAAAAAACATCAGCGACGGTAGCGAATTTTATGCCCCGCGGCTCCAAATTTGATTGCCCGATTTACCAAAACGGGTGATACTTTTTGGTGCCGCGGGGCATAAAATTCGGTGCCGCGGGGCATAAAATTCTAATGCGGTGAATATGAAGTGATTGGAAAGTCGATAAATAATTGTGAGACGACGTGCTGTTTATTCAAAGAAATTATGTACTTTTGCACACATGTTGCATTACTCAAAACAATAGCCTGATGGAGTTAACAACGTCGTACCTGAACAAGGAGAACATAGCGCGCAGCACTGACGGAGTGGAGTATCACCCGCTGATACCCTTTCTGCCTGAGAACGCCAAGGTACTGTTTCTGGGCAGTTTCCCGCCGCAGCGCAAACGGTGGTGCATGGACTTTTACTACCCTAACTTCATCAACGACCACTGGCGCATAGAGGGGGCTGTGTTCTTCGGAGAACGCAACCACTTCGTGGACGAAGAGGGTAAACGTTTTAAACTGGCTGACATCGTGGCGTTCTGTCAGGAGAAGGGCATTGCCTTCTACGACACCTCCACGGCTGTGCGCCGCCTGCAGGACAATGCATCGGACAAGTTTTTAGAGGTAGTGGAGGCCACTGACATCCTGAAGCTGACGGCTCGCCTGCCCCTGTTGCGCGCCATTGTGACCACGGGCGAAAAAGCCACGGAGACGCTTTGCGCGTCGATGAACATAGTGAACATGCCCAGGGTCAACACGTTCACCACCATACCTGACACGACAAACCAGAGCGGCGAGGATGTATTACTCTACCGCCTGCCCTCCTCTTCACGAGCCTATCCGTTGGCGTTCGACAAAAAGGTGGATGCTTACAGACGAATGTATCAACAGATAAATATATTATAATGGAACAGACGGAAAGAATTACGATGATGGAACGATGCCTCAACCGGGCATCGCAAGCCGTGATAAAACTGTCGGCAGCCCTTGACGAATACGAGGCAGCGCAGAAGGCTGTTCAGGAATTGTCTGCCTACTACGGCAGCGACACATGGAAACAGGACTTGGAAGACGACAGGCAGGGCCTGCTGCCACAAGACCTGAAGCGTGGCGTGCTGTCAGAAGACGGCATCTGGAACCTGCTGGAGGACTGGCGCGAGTTGAACAGCCGTTTGCGGGATTTCAATAACTGACGCTTACGAACATGGAATAATTTAAAACGGAATGAGAGATAACAGTCAAGAGCTTTTTCCTCTAGTCGATGAGGAAGGGCAAGTGATAGGAAAGGCCACACGTGGCGAGTGTCACAACGGTTCGCACCTGCTGCATCCGGTAGTGCACCTGCATGTGTTTAACGCTCAGGGGGAGGTGTACCTGCAGAAAAGGCCTGAATGGAAAGACATACAACCAGGCAAGTGGGACACCGCCGTGGGAGGACACATTGACTACGGCGAGACACCAGAGGAAGCACTGTTAAGAGAGGTGCGCGAGGAACTGGGCATCGTGACGTTCAACGCGGAGCGCATGGGCATGTATGTGTTTGAAAGCAGAAGGGAACGCGAACTGGTGTATGTCCACAGGACGACATACGACGGACCAGTGTGCCCCTCGGCCGAAGAGTTGGACGGTGGACGGTTCTGGACTCTGCAAGAAATCCGCCATTCCATCGGGAAACAGGTTTTCACGCCCAACTTTGAAAGCGAGTTCCAACGTTTCTTTTTGAACCATTAAACACAGCAGAAAAATGAGACAATTACTGATACTTGTCACCCTGATAGTAACCACAGTAAACACAAAGGCACAGACTTATCCGCCGAAAGAGGCTCCACAACTGGAGTTCGCCCTACAGCTGCGGGTGACCATTGACGGAACTTATACCGTTGGAGAGACGACACACGGCAAACGAACGGTCATTCCCATAACGGGCGGCACGATTGAAGGGCCACGGCTAAAGGGCACCGTCATACCAGGCGGCGCTGACTACCAGCTGGCCAATGCGGACGCTACGCGAACGGAACTGGAGGCCATATACTCGATAAAGACCGATGACGGCATCTACATTCACGTCAGAAATAAAGGTCTCGTCGTTGATGGCAAGGACGCTCAAGGGCAGCCCTACTACTACTTCAAGGCGGCACCGCAGTTCGAGGCTCCCAAGGACAGCCGCTATGCCTGGCTCAACGATGCACTCTTCGTGTGTCAGCCGGAGTGGGTAAAGGACTTCAAGGGCATTGTGCTGAACGTATGGATGGTGAAGTAAGGTAACTGAACTAATAATAAACATTTTAAAAAACAACGAAACAATGAAAAGAGTCTTATTTAGCATCCTGCTTGGCCTCTTCGCCACGATGGGGTACGCACAGGACATTATGGGCAAATGGGTCACTGAGACTGGTGACGCCCAGGTGGAGATTTACGAGCACAACGGCAAGGTGAACGGAAAGATTGTCTGGCTACAAAAGGGCCCCGACACCAAAGATGTGCACAACAAGGACGAGAAACTGCGCAGCCGCAAACTGATGGGTGTGAACATCCTGTCGGGTCTCACCAAGAAAAAGGAGAAATGGGAGGGTGGCCGCATCTACAATCCCAAGAATGGCAAGGACTACAAATGCTCCATCTGGATGGAAGGCAACAAGCTGAAGGTGCGTGGATACATCGGTTTCCTCTACGAGACACAAACCTGGACAAGAAAATAGTAGATGAGAGACTATCCTGACAGGATGTCGCCTCAGCAGGCACATACGTTTCACGACGACGTGCTGAATATTGTCAACCAGATACCTCGCGGCAGTGTTACCACCTACGGTATCATTGCCGCTTGGGCGGGATGGCCTGCTCATTCGCGCATGGTGGGGCGTGTGCTGCGCTATGCGCCTGAAGCGGCCTCCATGCCCTGTCATCGGGTGGTCAACAAGGAAGGGCGCACTGCTCCTGGGTGGAGCCAACAACGCGTGCTATTAGAGTCGGAAGGCGTCTCCTTTAAAGCCAATGGCCATGTGGATATGCAGCGACACCAGTGGGAACCGGAAGAAATAAAGTAAGCACAATGACGACGGCAAAAAAGATTATAGCCTGCATGGAGTCGATGCACAACGAGGGGCAGCGGCAAGTGCTGATGAGCTTCTTTAAGACAGAACCAGGCGAATATGGCGAGGGTGATGAGTTCCTTGGCCTCAAAGTGCCTCAGACGCGCGAGGTCGTCAAAGCAGCCAAGGACACGCCGCTCAGCGAAGTGCCGGAACTGCTCATGTCGCACTGGCATGAGGTGAGATTGTGCGGACTCCTGCTGATGGTCGCACTGTTTGAGAAACAAGCGACAAAGCGGCTGCATAACGATGCTGAAGCCATCAGAAAGCGCGATGAAATCGTGACCATGTACCTGGAATATGCAGAACAAGCCAACAACTGGGACTTAGTAGACCTCTCTGCCCCGAAGATACTGGGCCACTGGCTGCTGTTGCCCTCCAACTTAGGAGATAAAATAGCGGTTCTCGACGCTTTAGCCGACAGCACCTGCCTATGGCGACAACGTATAAGTATGGTATGCACCTGGAAAACCTCGCAGCAGGGTGACCCCTCGTGGTGCCTCCGCTATGCCGAGAAGCACCTGCACCACCCTCATGACCTCATGCACAAGGCTGTCGGCTGGATGCTGCGCGAGATGGGCAAGCGGTGCAGCATGGACCTCCTGCGCGACTTCCTGCGCCAGCATGCCCACGACATGCCCCGCACCACCCTCCGCTACGCCATCGAGAAAATGACGGAGAAAGAGCGCAGGGAGTGGATGAATGTGCCGCTTACTGCGTCAGAACTGCCGTCCACCTGCCAAGGAGCAAGTATCAGCAGATGACCTGCAGCACAGGCATAGAAACAACGCTGCGAGGGTTTCCAGTAACGGCTGATGAGCTCCTTCTGAAGGAGTATCAACGGCAACTGAGCATCAAGGGCGGCACTGACCACCCTTTGTTCATCCTTTGAGATACCTGGCGTGGCGAGCACCGTGCCCTCTTCAGCCATGCTCAGCAGACGTGCATGCTCTTGCCGGTAGGCCTCGGTTAACTCCGTAGGCTGTTATGTAGCCTTATCTCTGCGATGAAAGAACACCTGCTCCTTGATGTGATATTTTAATAGGAAGAGGTTGCCAAAGGCAGCATATACAGTCCCGCCTTATGATAGTCGTGCCAATACGACCGCCTATGCTGATGGTGGATGGTCTCGCGCCGGAACTGCCCACCGTTGTTATTATCCGTTTCTCCCTTGTCTGTCATACATCCGTTAATAAAATACGATGCAAAAAGTAGCAATTATTTGTAATAAAGCAAGCCACTACAAACAAAAAAGAAACCTCAGCAGATGAAAACACCTTGCTCTCTATCCATTGAGGTTTTGATTGTTAGCAGGTCAGTGCCTGTCCCCATGACTATTGCCTTTCAATAACGCTATCCAACACCTCAAGTATAGCAAATGGATTAGCTTTCATACTCTTCTTATCAAGTTTCATGATATACTTTTCCATTTCTGGATAATTACCGAACTCTTCTAACATTGTTTTACGACGCCTTTCAGATAACTTTTTCTCGATATTAAAATATGCTTTTGCATAAGACATATCTTTAGTCTTATACAAACATTTATAGCCAAACATACGATGATTGATAATATAGCCTGTAACATTTTTCCCCTGATAAGCAATCTTGAGCATCACAGGATGGTCCGATGCTATTGGTTCCTGATTGCCATAAGAGAAAATGGCGCTTTGCGGTTCCCATTTCATAATATATTGCGGAGCTGCATCCTTCCACGTTATCATGCTATCGATATCATTATTGCTATATTTACGGTCCTTACCGAATAGTTTTTCAAAACTATTAATCCTCATAACGGAGTCATTAGAACAAGGTTCATGGAAAGTTCGCGATACCATATAGCCACCTACAACAAAATAATTATGCAGATAACCCTCAACAACAGAGTCATTCTTCAGATATAGTTTGGCATGCATCCAGGATCTGACATTTTTCTCTTCTTTGGCAAATAGACTCGCTGAGGAAAGTATCATTAGTGATGCAATGACAAACAAAACAAGTTTTTTCATGTCTCAAAATTACTAATAGTTACTATAAAAAGGCGGAACCATTCGATGCTTATCTGCACTCTGGTTACCGCCAAGTAGACCTAATCGTATAACAAGCACGAACAATCCACGCCTTACGAGCGTGAACCTTTATCTGCTTATCCTTCTACGATTGA
The DNA here is from genome assembly GCA_017458125.1 of Prevotella sp. Lineage (GTDB taxonomy): Bacteria > Bacteroidota > Bacteroidia > Bacteroidales > Bacteroidaceae > Prevotella. Next base: position 75,984 of record JAFTGB010000042.1, on the reverse strand, counting down.
ATGTTTGGCGGTATTCTACTTCTGAGAACAAGAGCTAAAAGCTCAATATCTATGTATAAGTTCGAACAGAAACGCTATTCTGTAAGTTATTAAAAGTTGTTGTTTAATTAAAATCTCTGTGGCCTTTGAGACTAAGCCTCAACACTATAGGCCGGTTAGCGTTCGTTCGTTCTGTTTCTACTTCATCGGCAAAATCGTTTAAAGGGTTCGACAATAAGTTTTCGACTGCAAATATAGCAAATAATTCTGAAAGAAAAAGGGAAAGTCAAGAAAATGTTGTACTTTTGCAGCATAAACACAATCTAAAAACATTTCAACTTTAAATAGAAAGGAAAAAGACAATGAACATTTCAAAAAAGATGCAAGATGCGTTTAACGCACAAATCACAGCTGAGCTGTATTCATCAAACCTCTATCTCGAGATGGCCTTCTGGTTCCGCAAGGAGGGCTGGAAAGGTTTTGCCAACTGGATGTTTGACCACTCGAACGAAGAGAAGGAGCACGCCCTGAAGATGGCCGATTTCGTACTGAACCGTGGTGGCGAGGCCAAGGTAACGGCTATCGACGCTCCTGAGAACGACTTCAATGACCCTAAGGACATTTTCGAGCGCACGCTGAAGCACGAGATGTGGGTGACAGAGAAGATTAACGAACTGGCTGACGTGGCTGATGCCGAGCACGACCGCGCCTCCATCAACTTCATCGACCAGTTCATTGACGAGCAGGTAGAAGAGGAAAAGACCGTCCGCGACATCCTCAACCTCTTCCGTCATCGTGACGGCCACACCGTTGCCACCATCGACGACATCGTAGGCAACGTGAAGGAAGAGTAAAGGGTTTTGCATTTATGCCCCTTGCTTGTTTTCCAGCAAAGAGAGCGCCACAGAAGTATTTCTGCGGCGCTCTCTTTATTATAAGTAAGGTCTTCCTTAGTCGGCAATCTTCGCCTTCAGCATCTCGCGGTTGAGGCGGGCAATGTTGGCGATGGTCTCGTTCTTCGGGCATACGGCCTCGCAAGCACGAGTGTTGGTACAGTTGCCGAAGCCGAGCTCGTCCATCTTGGCAATCATGTTCTTCACACGACGGGCAGCCTCTACACGGCCCTGAGGAAGCAGGGCGAGCTGAGATACCTTAGACGATACGAAGAGCATGGCAGAGCCGTTCTTACAGGCTGCTACGCAGGCACCACAGCCGATGCAGCTGGCGCAGTCCATAGCCTCGTCGGCATCCTCCTTGGGGATGAGGATGGCGTTGGCATCCTGAGCCTGACCCGTGCGGATGGAGGTGTAGCCGCCAGCCTGGATAATCTTATCGAAGGCGTTGCGGTCTACCATACAGTCCTTGATGACGGGGAAGGCAGCAGAGCGCCAGGGCTCGACGGTGATGACGTCACCATCGTTGAAACGGCGCATATAGAGCTGACAGGTGGTGGCACCACGCTCCGTCTTGCCGTGAGGCGTACCATTGATGTAGAGTGAGCACATACCGCAGATACCCTCGCGGCAGTCGTGGTCGAACACGAAGGGCTCCTTGCCTTCGTTGATGAGCTCCTCGTTCAGGATGTCAAGCATCTCGAGGAACGAGGTGTCATCGGGGATGTCGTGCATTTCGTGCGTATCGAAGTGACCCGCATCTTTCGGACCATTCTGACGCCAAAATTTAATCGTAAATGAAATATTCTTTGCCATAATTCCTTAGTTCTTATAGTTACGGGTTTGTACTTTGATTGCTTCATACTCCAGCGGCTCCTTGATGAGCTCAGGCTCGTTACCCTTGCCTTTGTACTCCCAGCAGCCTACGTAGAAGTAGTTCTCATCGTCGCGCTTGGCCTCGCCTTCCTCTGTTTGGTACTCCTCGCGGAAGTGACCGCCACAGCTCTCGTTACGAGAGAGGGCATCGAATGCCACAAGCTGCCCCATGGTGAAGAAGTCGCGCAGATGGATAGCCTTGTCAAGCTCTACGTTCAGACCCTCCTTCGTGCCAGGCACGAACAGGTTGGTATCGAACTCCTTCTCCAACTCGTGCATCTTCTTCAGACCCGTCTTCAGACCCTCAGCGGTGCGGCCCATGCCGACGTACTCCCACATGATGTGACCCAGCTCCTTATGGATGGAGTCAACAGAGCGCTTACCCTTGATGTTCATCAGACGGTCAATCTCAGCGTTGACAGCCTTCTCGGCCTCGTCAAACTCAGGACGGTCTGTCGGAACCTTCGGCCATACAGCCTGGTCGGCAAGGTAGTTCTGAATGGTATAAGGCAGCACGAAGTAACCATCGGCCAGACCCTGCATCAGCGCCGAAGCACCAAGGCGGTTGGCACCGTGGTCAGAGAAGTTGCACTCACCGATAGCAAACAAACCAGGGATAGTGGTCTGCAGCTCGTAGTCCACCCAGATACCACCCATCGTGTAGTGGATAGCGGGATAGATCATCATGGGCTTGTAGTACTTCACGCCGTTGATCTCGTTAGCAACATCGCCAGGGAATACATCCGTGATCTCCTCGTACATCTCGAAGAGGTTGCCGTAACGCTGCATGATGACATCGAGGCCGAGGCGGTTGATAGACTCAGAGAAGTCGAGGAACACGGCGAGACCCGTATTGTTCACACCGTAGCCCTTGTCGCAACGCTCCTTGGCGGCACGGCTGGCAACGTCACGAGGCACAAGGTTACCAAATGCCGGATAGCGGCGCTCCAGATAGTAGTCACGATCCTCCTCAGGAATCTCCCAGCCCTGCTTCGTACCAGCCTGCAGAGCCTTGGCATCCTCAAGCTTCTTGGGCACCCAGATACGACCATCGTTACGCAGCGACTCAGACATCAGCGTCAGCTTCGACTGCTTGTCGCCATGAACGGGGATACAGGTGGGGTGAATCTGGACGTAAGAGGGATTTGCAAAGTAAGCACCCTTGCGATAGCACTGAACGGCAGCGGTGCAGTTACAGCCCATGGCGTTGGTAGAGAGGAAGTAAGTGTTACCATAACCACCAGTAGCGATGACAACAGCGTTGGCGCTGAAGCGCTCCAGCTTACCGGTAACGAGGTTCTTGGCAATGATACCACGGGCACGACCGTCGACGATGACCACGTCCTCCATCTCATAGCGGGTGTAGAGCTTCACCTTGCCTGCCTTCACCTGACAGCTCAGCGAGCTGTAGGCACCGAGCAGCAGCTGCTGACCCGTCTGACCCTTGGCGTAGAACGTACGGCTTACCTGAGCACCACCGAACGAACGGTTGGCCAGCATGCCGCCATACTCACGGGCAAAGGGAACACCCTGAGCCACGCACTGGTCAATGATATTGTTCGACACCTCAGCCAGACGATACACGTTGGCCTCGCGTGCACGATAGTCACCACCCTTCACGGTGTCGTAGAACAGACGATAGACCGAGTCACCATCGTTCTGATAGTTCTTGGCGGCATTGATACCACCCTGTGCGGCGATGGAGTGCGCACGGCGGGGTGAGTCCTGAATGCAGAGGTTAATCACGTTGAAGCCCATCTCACCCAGTGAGGCAGCAGCCGATGCACCAGCAAGACCTGTACCTACTACAATGACGTCGAGCTTCAGCTTGTTCTTCGGGTTGACGAGACGCTGATGAGCCTTATATTCCTTCCATTTCTCAGGCACTGGTCCTGCAGGAATCTTTGAATCTAATACTTTAGCCATAATTCTTAATTTTCGATTTACGGATTTACAATTTTCAATTTATTAGCAGCCACCGAAAGCATAGAGGCTGGGAGCGCACTTGAAGGCAAAAGCCAGCACCACTACCAGGAAGCCCAGCATGAGCAGTGACACGTAGCAGAGACCAATCCACTGGATGCGCTTCTGCCAGATTTTTCCACTCGCTCCAAGCGTATGGAGAGCCGACCAGAAACCGTGAGCCAAATGGAACCAGATGGCGCAGATCCAGATGATGTAGATCACCACGTTGATGGGATCGGCGAACGTGTCGATGATGAAGGCAAAGCCATCGGTGGGCAGATGACCACTCGTAGTACCGATAATCTCGGCCAGCATCATCTTGCTCCAGAAGTGATACAGGTGGAGCAGCAAACCGCAGAGGATGATCAAGCCCAGCACCAGCATGTTGGTAGAGGCCCAACCCTCAGCGACATCCAGCAGGCCGTTCTTGTTGGTTGTTGTTGCCACATCGTAGCGGTTCTCGCCGCGAGCCTTACGGTTCTGAGCCGTCAGGATGAAGGCATAGACGATGTGAATAAGTGCCAGGGCGGCCAAGCCCAGTGTTGCCACGACAGCATACCAGTTGGCACCCAGCAGTTCGCAAATCATGTTGTAAGCCGCACCCGAGAAGATGGCGATGACGTTCATGGCACAATGGAATGTCAGGAACAGAATCAGCGCCAACCCGGTAACGGACATGACAACCTTTCTACCGATTGATGAATTAATTAACCACATAAAATGAATTTAAATTATTAATAATTTGAACTAAAATACTTGATAATAGGTATCACATGCGTGGATTAGGGTACAAAGTTACTAAAAAACGATGAACCTCGCAAACGTTTTCGTTAGAAAATGCTTTATTTATACGAAATAAAAGAAGTTAATACTCCGTCTTGTCCTCTTTTTCTGTCCACATGCGGAAAACGGGCAGAGCCTCGTCGCGCAACAAGGGCATAATGGGCGTGGTGCGTTGCGCCATAGGTTTCTCCAGCTCCTGGTAGATGAAGTCATCGTCAAAACCAATGTCTGCAGCATCCTTACGATGGTTGGCATAGAAGATACGGTCAAGGTGTGCCCAATAGATGGCTCCGAGACACATGGGACACGGCTCACACGAACAGTAGATGGTATGACCGCTGAGATTATAGGTGCCTAACTTGCGGCAAGCCTCACGAATGCACACCACCTCGGCATGAGCTGTAGGGTCATTGAGCAGCGTGACACTGTTGGAAGTTGCTGCAACCACTTGGCCATCTTTGGCAATGACAGCACCAAAGGGACCGCCACCATTCTTCACACTCTCTGATGAAAGGCGTATGGCCTCCCGCATCATTTGTTTGTCTGTTTCTGTAATTTTCATAGTATAGTCATTTTTCTGCAAATATACACATTTTTTTGAAAACATCTAATGAATTGGGCAAAAATTTGGTGTTTTACGCTTTTAGTCGTAACTTTGCCACATGATTATGAAGTACGACGTCATCGTGGTAGGCGGCGGTCATGCCGGTTGCGAAGCAGCATGTGCTGCTGCCCGCATGGGAGCCCGAACATGTCTGGTCACGATGGACATGAACAAGATTGCGCAGATGTCCTGCAACCCTGCCGTTGGCGGCATAGCCAAAGGTCAGATGGTGCGCGAGATAGATGCCTTAGGTGGTCAGATGGGTATCGTCACCGACGCCACCGCCATCCAGTTTCGCATGCTGAACCGCTCGAAGGGTCCTGCTGTGTGGAGTCCCAGGGCACAGTGCGACCGTGGCAAGTTTATCTGGAAGTGGCGCGAGATGCTGGACAACACGCCTAACCTCGACATCTGGCAAGACCAAGCGGACGAACTGCTGGTAGAAAATGTTTCTGACAGTTCCTCCCTCAGCAAACACGTAGTAGGCGTAAAAACCATCTGGGGCTGCGAACTGAGGGCCAAGGCCGTCATTGTAACCTGCGGCACATTCCTTAACGGTTTGATGCATATTGGCAGGAGGATGGTTCCTGGAGGTCGCATAGCCGAACCTGCCGTTCCGCACTTCACCGAGAGCATCACTCGCCATGGCATCCGCTCGGCACGCATGAAGACAGGCACTCCTGTCCGTATAGACAAACGCAGCGTGCACTTTGAAGACATGGAACGTCAGGATGGTGAAAACGGTTACTATAAGTTTTCCTACTTGGGAGAACAGCGCCCGCTGCATCAGCTGCCTTGCTGGGTATGCTACACTAACGAGGAAGTGCACGAGACGCTACGCAGTGGCCTGGCTGACTCGCCGCTCTACAACGGACAGATACAGTCAATAGGTCCGCGCTACTGTCCTTCGATAGAAACAAAACTCGTCACATTTCCTGACCGGCCACAACACTTGCTGTTCTTGGAACCAGAAGGGGTAGACACCAACGAGATGTACCTGAATGGCTTCTCGTCATCACTACCCATGGATGTGCAGCTGTCAGCACTAAGGAAAATAGCCGCCCTGCGCGACATCAAAGTGTATCGTCCTGGCTATGCTATTGAATACGATTTCTTCGACCCTACCCAACTACGTCACTCGTTGGAATCGAAAATCATCAGAGGACTCTTTATGGCCGGACAGGTGAATGGCACCACAGGGTATGAAGAGGCTGGCGGACAAGGTACGCTGGCGGGCATCAATGCCGCCCTGATGGCTGGCTCTGAGACAACAGACGCAAGCGTCACCTTTGAGTTGAAACGAGACGAAGCCTACATCGGCGTACTCATTGACGACTTGGTGACGAAGGGAGTAGATGAACCCTACCGAATGTTTACCTCAAGAGCTGAGTATCGTATCCTACTGCGTCAAGACGATGCTGATGCACGACTGACCCAGAAGGCATACCAACTGGGATTGGCCACAAGGGAGCGATACGACTGGTGGCTACAAAAGAAAACACATATTGAAGAAATCGTAGATTTTTGCAGTAAATACGCCATCAAACCCAAAGCAGTGAACGGAGCATTAGAAGCCATGGGCTCTACCCCACTCGTCTATGGCTGTAAACTGGAAGACCTCGTAGCACGTCCAGAGTTGAACTTTGAACGTCTGAAGGAAATCGTTCCAGAACTACGCGCACTCATCGACAACTTACCGAACAGAAAAGAAGAAACTGCTGAAACTGCAGAGATCTATATGAAGTACAAAGGCTATATAGAACGCGAACGACAAGTAGCCGAGAAGATGCACCGCTTAGAAAACATCAAGATAAAAGGCAAATTCGACTACCCTGCACTGACGGCCATCTCAACGGAAGCACGACAGAAATTGGAACGCATACAACCAGAGACATTGGCACAAGCCAGCCGAATACCTGGCGTTTCGCCAAGCGACATCAATGCCATGCTGGTGCTTTTGGGGAGGTGAAAGAAATGAAGGAAATGAGATATGTTCCACGTGAAACAAATAATCAATTAAAGATAACAGAATAACGTTAAAACCAAGAATTATGAACAATGAGATTTTATTGAAAAACTTACGTTGTATACCCGACTTTCCAAGAAAGGGTATCAACTTTCGTGACGTTACCACTTTATACAAGGATGCGGAATGCATGAAGATCATGCTCGACGAGATGTATGAGTTATACAAAGACAAAGGTATCACCAAGATTGTTGGAGTTGAAAGCCGCGGTTTTGTGATGGCTTCAGCATTAGCAGGAAAGTTGGGTTGCGGAGTAGTGCTGGCACGCAAACCAGGAAAACTCCCAAGCACGGTAATTAAAGAACAGTTCAGTAAAGAATATGGAGTGGACACAGTAGAGATGCATATTGACGCTATAGACAAAGACGATGTTGTACTGATACACGACGATTTATTGGCAACTGGAGGCACAGCAAAAGCAACCTACAAACTGGTAGAACACTTCCATCCGAAGAAAATCTATATGAACTTCATTATAGAAATACGCGATGAAGGACTACACGGTCGTGACCTTTTCAAAGACATTGACCTGACCACACTGATGACGGTATAATGTTTCACGTGAAACACTAACGCTTATGACGAAGGAAGAAAACGAGACTCGTTTAGAGAGATTGAAGGCTATAGTCAGGGCCATGCCAGACAAACCGGGTAGCTATCAGTATTACGACGCTGAAGGCACGATTATCTATGTAGGAAAAGCCAAGAATCTGAAGAACCGTGTCTCGTCATACTTCCATACCGAAGTAGACCGATACAAAACCAAAGTCTTAGTTTCTAAGATTTGGGACATCAGCTACACGGTAGTGAACACCGAGGAGGACGCACTTTTATTGGAGAATGCCCTGATAAAAAAATACAATCCTCGGTATAACGTTTTGCTTAAAGACGGTAAAACCTACCCTTCCATCTGCGTCACCAAAGAGTACCTGCCCCGTATCTTCCCCACTCGAACCATAAACAAAAAATGGGGAACATACTATGGACCATACTCACACGTAGGTGCGATGCATGGCATTCTCGACCTCATCAGACAATTATACCGTCCGAGACCCTGCAAACAACCCATGACCGAAGAAGGTGTCAAAAACGGTAAATACCAGGTTTGTCTCGACTATCACATCAAAAAATGCGGTGGACCCTGCATCAATAAACAGTCATGGGACGACTACCAGCAAAACATCCAGCAGGCTCGTGAAATTCTAAAAGGCAACGTCCGTCAGGTACAACACGAACTAAAGCAGCACATGCTACAATTATCCGAACAGCTTCGTTTTGAAGAAGCAGAAGAATGTAAGCGCCGTTATCTGCTATTAGAACAGTTTGTAGCCAAGAGTGAGGTGGTAAGTCACACTATAGACAACATCGATGTACTGACCATCACAAACGATGAAAAAGTGGCTTTCATCAACTATCTTCATGTATCAAACGGCCAGATAAACCAGTCGTTTACATTTGAATATAAAAAACGATTGGACGAAGGAGACGAGGAACTGCTGCAGTTAGCCATCGTAGAAATGCGTGAGCGTTTCAAAAGCAATGCCAAGGAAATCATATTACCCAAAGAAGTAGACATCGACTTGGAAGGGGTAACCATTACCGTACCACAGCGCGGCGACAAGAAGACACTGTTAGACCTCTCGCAGATGAATGGCAAACAGTATAAGTTTGACCGTCTGAAACAAGCCGAAAAACTGAATCCAGAACAGAAACAGGTCCGCCTGATGAAAGAATTACAAGACCTGCTGCATCTACCAAAATTACCCTATCAGATAGAGTGTTTCGACAACTCCAACATCAGTGGCTCTGATGCCGTGGCCGCCTGTGTAGTCTTCAAAAAGATGAAACCCTCAAAGGAGGATTACCGCAAATATAACATCAAAACAGTAGTGGGACCTGACGATTACGCATCGATGAAAGAAGTTGTCTTCCGCCGATACCATCGCCTGTTAGAAGAAGAACTCCCCCTACCCGACCTCATCGTGGCTGATGGTGGTAAAGGACAGATGGAAGTCATTAGACAGGCTGTTCAGGACGAATTAGGACTTGATATCCCCATAGCGGGATTAGCTAAAGACGACCGTCACCGCACCAATGAACTGCTGTATGGTTTTCCTCCACGAGTTGTAGGCATGAAAGATACCTCCGAGCTTTTCAAAGTGCTTACACACCTGCAAGACGAAGTACACCGCTTCGCCATCACCTTCCACCGAGAAAAGCGCTCTAAGCACGCTTTACAGTCGGAGCTGGACAATATAAAGGGCATCGGTCCAAAAACGCGTGACGGGCTTCTAAATGCCCTTAAATCGGTGAAACGGATACAGGAGGCGAACATGGAAACAATCAGCAAGGTAATCGGCCCGGCAAAAGCCAAGATTGTTTACGAGCATTTCCACCCAGAGACGTAAAGAAAAACAATCCTTAATCTCGTTGGCGGAGAACCGTAATTTCGTTGGCAGAGAGCCGTAATTTCGTTGGCAGAGAGCCGTAATCTCATCGGCAGTGAGCAATGATAGCTCAACGACCTCATGACGATACTTTGTGACAGGTGACATTGTGACAATAAGCACTGTTGATAACAGCAAAACGTAACAATGTAACTTTGTAACATTGTAACATTAAGCACACACTAATCAGAGCATACTGGAAGAGCCGGTCGTGACAAATGACAGATGACAGTTTATGAAAGGAAGGTTGAATTACAATATTATTATTATATATATTATAATATATATAATAATACTCTCTATACTCTCCGATTTGAAAAACTGTCATCTGTCATCTGTCATAGACCTTAATGTTACATTGTTACATTGTTACAATGTTACAATCGGCAGGAATGAATGTGCTTAATGTCACAAAGTAACATGATGTAGAAACTACAAGCAGACAGCTATTGCCAAGAAGCATCAATCAGAGGATATTTGACATGAGAATTTGGAGAATTGAAAATAATATAGTATCTTTGCCAAAAATAAAGCTAACAACAACGATGAGAGCAGTTATACAGCGCGTGAGCCGAGCCAGCGTGACTATCGAGGGTCAGGTGAAAAGCCAGATAGGACAGGGATTCCTCATTCTGTTGGGCGTCTGCAATGAAGACACGATGGAGGATGTGGAATGGCTGGTGAAGAAGATAGTAGGCCTGCGGGTGTTCGATGACGAGCAGCACGTGATGAACCGTTCCATCATGGACATGTGCCGATTGAACGCTGATGGAGAGCCAACAGGCGAGAACACGACAGGCGAAATCCTCGTCATATCACAGTTTACGCTCTACGCAAGCTATAAGAAGGGCAACCGCCCATCATGGTTTAGGGCTGGCTCACACGAGCACTCTATCCCACTCTACGAAGCCTTCTGCAACGGGCTTTCAACTGCTTTGGGCAAACCTGTTGGCACCGGTGAATTCGGCGCCGACATGAAGGTGGAACTGCTCAACGACGGGCCTGTGACCATCTGTATGGACACCAAAAACAAGGAATAGGAAAGGATTGCAACTATTTCGCAATGTAGAAAAACGGAATAAATAAAAGATATGAAGAAATACCTCAGAAAATTAGAGATAACGGGCATGATACTCATTGGAATCGGCATCGTCATAGCCCATACGGCTGGCTATAACTATGGCGCATGGTCCTGTGGCGTTGGCATGCTGACACTGCTCATTCCCTACCTGTATAAGGCCTGTCACTGGAAAGAATATGCCAAGGAGAACCAGCGGAACATCTGGATTATCACTATCTGTATACTGCTGATATACATACAACTGCTGATATTCAAACTATGACCATAAAAGAAGCACAAGAGGCTGTAGACCTCTGGATTAAAACCTACGGTGTACGCTACTTCTCAGAACTTACCAATATGGCCGTACTGACCGAGGAGGTAGGTGAACTGGCTCGCGTAATAGCCCGAAAGTACGGAGACCAAAGTTTCAAGGAAGGAGAGAAAGATAATTTAGGCGAAGAGATGGCTGACGTGCTCTGGGTGCTGCTATGCTTAGCCAACCAGACAGGTGTCGACCTGACATCAGAGTTGAAGAAATCTATAGAAAAGAAGACCAACCGCGACTCCCTTCGCCACATTCACAACGAAAAACTCTTAGCATAAAACAATACGATTATGGCAGAAACAACTATTCAAAAGGGTCATATAGAAGAGGCCCTCAGCAAGTACAATTTCAACATCTCTGACGATGAAGTACGAGAAGCAGTGAGAAGAATTATCACTGAGAAAGTACCCGAAAACGACACTTTAGAAGTAAAAAAATTCCTGATGGGCAGTGTAGAACTGACCACACTAAAAACCACGGACTCAGAAGAAAGTGTTTTAGCATTTACAGAACGAGTCAACGCCTTTGACGAGCAATATCCGGAACTACCGCACGTAGCCACCATTTGTGTCTATCCTTGCTTCGCTAAAACCGTCAGTGAAGCGTTGGAAGTAGACGGAGTAGAGATAGCTTGCGTCAGTGGCAGCTTCCCATCGTCACAAGCACTCTTAGAGGTTAAAATAGCAGAAACGGCATTGGCTATCAAGGATGGAGCGACGGAGATAGACATCGTACAAAGCGTAGGAAAATTCCTGAGTGGCGACTACGAGACGGTGGCCGACGAAATCAGCGAACTGAAAGCTGTATGTGGCGAAAAGAAAATGAAGGTCATACTGGAAACAGGCTGCTTAAAAACCGCCTCCAACATCAAGAAAGCCAGCATTATAGCCATGTATGCTGGAGCAGATTACATCAAAACCTCCACTGGCAAACTGGAACCTGCCGCTACACCTGAAGCCGCCTACGTCATGTGCCAGGCCATCAAAGAATATTACCAAGAGACAGGTATACAAATCGGCTTCAAACCCGCTGGCGGACTTAACAGTGTAATGGATGCAATAACCATGTATACTATTGTCAAAGAAGTGTTAGGAGAGAAGTGGCTGACCAACCAGTGGTTCCGCATGGGTACCAGCCGACTGGCTAACCTGCTGCTGTCAGAGGTCGTGGGGCACGAGACGAAGTTCTTTTAAAAATAAGTTGATACAAATTGATAAGCCTGTTCAGACCACCCCTACCCCCTCCTAACTTAGGAGGGGAAACAGTTACCTTGCACGCCATAGTAGCGTCTACACCATACGGTAGTAATCAATTCCCTCTAAGTTAGGAGGGGAAACAGTTACCTTGCACGCCATAGTAGCGTCTACACCATACGGTAGTAATCAATTCCCCTCCTAAGTTAGGAGGGGGTAGGGGTGGTCTGAACAACGACTATAGTGCCAACTTATTTTTAACGATTACTTAATAGTTGCGCTGGACAACGTAGTCAACATAGGCTGTCAGTGAGTCGCTGATGGCCTTTTCTTTTACGTTTTCTTTAATATATTGCTTGCAAAGACCGCTGAACTCCTGCATCTTTCGTTCAGCATACTCTATGCCACCCTGCTGCTTGGTAAACTCCACTAAAACAGCGATTTCATCCTCATTGATGGTTCCTGCCTTCACCTTACGAGCTAACGTGTGCATAGCCTCAAAATCAGTACTGTTCAAGGCATAAATGACGGGGAGAGTCAGCTTTCCTTCCGTCATATCATTACCCGTAGGCTTACCTATTTCCTTAGAGTCAAAATAATCGAAGATGTCGTCACGTATCTGGAACATGACACCTAAATAGCGCCCAAAGGTCATCGCTTTTTGAAGTGCCTCCTCATCAGCACCTGCCGACAATGCACCGATGGCAGCACAAGCCTCGAAGAGAGCAGCAGTCTTCTGTTCTATGACACGATAGTAGACATCCTCCGAGATTTCCTCATTCTGAATGTTTGACAACTGCAATATTTCGCCAGCCGCCAACGTGCGTCCCAGTTTTGCCAGGTATTCAATGATGCGGCGATTTCCAGTGTACGACACATGCAACAAGGCAGTAGACAGGATATAATCACCCACCAGCACGGCTACCTTATTATTATAGGAAGCATTAACGGAAGCCTGGCCTCGGCGCTCACTGCTTTCATCCACCACATCGTCATGCACAAGCGAAGCTGTATGCAGCAGTTCAAGTCCTACGGCAGCATGCTGGGTGACATCCGAAATTTGTCCGCAACTGCGAGCCATCAGCAACATCAGCATGGGGCGCATACGTTTACCGCCGCGTTGTCTGATATGGCTTAATGCCGAACCCAACAAACCATCATCGTGACTTAAAGCCTCACTAAAGAGAGCGATGAAATCGTCCAAATCTTTAACTATCGGCTGCTTTATAATGCTTAAATAATCCATACAACGAATATTTTTCCCACAAAAATAGTGAAAATAATTGGAAAGAGAAAAAAAATTAGTAATTTTACGCGAAAATTGCAATATGTTATGGATAAACTATTCCTTTTAGACGCCTACGCACTCATCTATAGGTCGTACTATGCCTTTATCAAAAATCCACGTATCAACTCGAAGGGACTCAATACGTCAGCCATCATGGGTTTTGTCAACACCTTGCAGGAAGTGCTCACCAAGGAGCAACCCACCCATCTCGGTGTAGCCTTTGACCCCCACGGTCCTACCTTCCGCAGCGAAGCCTATCCTGCATACAAAGCCCAACGTGAGGCTACACCGGAAGACATACGGAAATCGGTGCCTATCATCAAAGACTTGCTTCGTGCATGGAACATACCCATACTGCAAGTTGACGGCTTTGAGGCAGACGATGTCATCGGCACCTTAGCTACAAAGGCAGGACAGGCCGGTATCAGCACCTATATGCTTACACCAGACAAAGACTACGGACAGCTGGTCACCGAAAACGTGTTCATCTATCGTCCACGCCATGGTGGCGGTTACGAGACGATGGGCATAGAAGAAGTAAAAACAAAATATGCCATTCCATCGACATCAGCCGTCATCGATTTGTTGGCATTGATGGGCGACTCAGCAGACAACTTCCCCGGTTGTCCTGGTGTGGGTGAGAAGACAGCTGTTAAACTTATTAATGAGTTTGGGACAGTAGAAAGTCTCATTAGCCGTACTGCTGAACTGAAGGGTGCGCTGAAGACAAAAGTGGAAACCCACATCGACGACATCAAGCTCTCGAAATTTCTCGCCACCATCCGTACCGATGTGCCCATCGAACTCAACATGGAGGAACTCAAGGTAAAGGAACCCAACGAGGAGGAGTTGAGCAAAATACTCGACGACTTGGAGTTTAAGACACTGGCCAGCAAGATATTTAAAAAATCTGAAACAAAAGCAAAAACCGTTAATACCCAACTCGATTTATTCGCAGAATTTGCACCCGAGGGTACGAACGACGGAGAATTTTTAAATTTTGAGACCTTAAAAACAACGGTTCATCAATACAAACTTATTGAAAATGAGGAAGAAATGAGAAAACTTTGTGATTATTTCTTAACAAAAGATTTTCTCGTTTTAGATACAGAAACCACCAGCACGTCAGCCATTGATGCAGAATTGGTAGGTTTGAGCTTCTCCATCAAAGAACATGAGGCCTTTTACGTGCCTGTTCCCGCTAATCGTAAAGAAGCGTTGCAAATTGTTAATATATTTAAATCTCTCTATGAGAACCCCAATATTCTGAAAATAGGTCAGAACCTGAAGTACGACTTAGAGGTGTTGCGAAACTATGACATTGAACTAAAGGGTAAAATGTGGGACACCATGATAGCCCACTACCTCATACAACCAGAATTGCGTCACAACATGGATTACATGGCTGAAGTGTACTTGCATTATAAGACCATCCATATTGATGAGCTGATAGGACCAAAGGGTAAAAATCAGAAATCCATGCGCGACCTCTCCCCCACCCTTGTCTATGAATATGCCTGCGAAGATGCCGACATCACCCTACAACTGAAAAACAAGCTGGAGCCCGAACTGAAGAAACATGAATGCGAAGACCTCTTTTATAATATAGAGATGCCGCTGATGCCCGTACTGGCAGAGATGGAGATGAATGGCGTCTGCTTAGACACAGAGTCGCTGAAAGAAACCTCCAGGCAGTTTTCTGAGCGCATGCTGAATATAGAAAAACGCATTTACGAGTTAGCCGGTGAACAGTTTAATATCGCTTCGCCTAAACAGGTGGGTGACATACTATTTGCCAAAATGAAAATCGTAGAGAAACCCAAGAAGACGAAAACCGGTCAGTACGTCACCTCAGAGGAAGTGCTGCAACAGCTGCGCCACAAACACGAAATCGTGGGTCTAATACTCGACCATCGTGGTTTGAAGAAACTGTTAGGCACCTATATTGAAGCACTGCCAAAACTGATTAATCCAAAAACAGGACATATCCATACCTCCTTCAACCAAACCATCACGGCGACAGGAAGACTTTCATCCTCTGACCCTAATCTTCAGAACATTCCCATACGGGGTGAAGATGGAAAAGAAATTCGTAAGGCTTTCATCCCAGAACCCGGTTGCCTGTTCTTCTCTGCCGACTATAGTCAGATAGAGCTGCGTGTGATGGCGCATCTTTCGAATGATGAACACATGATAGAAGTATTCCGTGAAGGTAAAGACCTGCATGCGGCAACAGCAGCTAACATCTATAAGAAACCGATAGATGAAGTGACTCGTGACGAACGTACTAAATCAAAACGTGCTAACTTCGGCATCATCTACGGTATCACCGTCTTCGGCTTAGCCGAACGGTTAGACATCCCTCGCGAAGAAGCCAAGATGCTGATAGACGGATATTTTGAGACTTTCCCACAGGTACATCAGTATATGGAGGAAGCAAAAGAGGTAGCACGCCAGCAGGGTTATGTCACCACTCTTTTCGGTCGGCGCCGCTATCTGCCTGACATCAACAGTGCCAATAGTGTGGTTCGTGGCTTTGCTGAACGTAACGCTATCAATGCACCCATTCAGGGTACAGCTGCCGACATTATTAAGGTGGCGATGATTCGCATTTTTGAACGTTTCAAGGCTGAAAATATCCGTTCTAAGATGATTCTCCAGGTACACGACGAACTCAACTTCAGCGTCTATCCGGATGAGAAGGAAAAGGTGGAGCACATCGTCCTCGAAGAGATGCAGAATGCCTTCCACATGGCTGTTCCCCTCGTGGCTGATTCTGGCTTTGGCGACAATTGGCTCGAGGCCCATTGATAGTCGTCATTGAAAAAAGTATTTGTTTTGTAGAGTTATTCATCAAATATATCGTAATATGAAGAAAAATTTACTTACACTTGTAATGGCCGACTTATAATCTAAACGGCATGCAAGTGACTAATCCCTCGATTAGAGTCCAAGCTAATCACGGCGTGAAACATGTATCTGTACCAGTTGTTTCTTTAAACTTTCTTAATCAATTACACATTTTGTGTTACACATTTTGTGTAATCAATATAAGTTTGTATATTTGCAACCGAATGTGCAAACCAGATGTCTTAATGTCTTAGCGTGTGTACTACACAATTTCACTCCAGTCCGTCGTACTGACGGATAGCCTGGCGCCAGGCATCTGGGAAGGGCATGGTCTGATGATGCTCCAAGTCGTAGAGCACCATCACTGAAGCGCAACGGCACTTCACCTCCAGGGTATCAACATCGATAATGTCCTGTTCGAGATGGAAACTCTTATTGCCAATCTTCGTCGTACGCGTACGCGCTGCGATATGGTCGCCTGCCTTGATCTGTGACACGAAGTCGGCCTCGATCTTCGCTACCACAATGGCTACGCGCTCCCAATCCACATCCTCGCAAACGGTGGCAAAGTACTCGGTCTTGGCCGTATCGTAGAACTGAAAATAAACGGTATTGTTGACGTGGCCAAACTTATCCACGTCGTTGAATCGAATCTGAATCGGCAAGATATGTCTATAGCCGTTATTTACTTCTTGTACCATCACTGAAAACTAAACTAGCCTATGAATTCGGCTGCAAAGTTATGCAAAACTCCACACTTCCCCTCCCTCGAAACAGGAAAATTTTTCAAATCCCTGCAAACTCTTGATTTAAAACACCTCGCCCTATTAGTCGCTTGATGAATGAATATTCACTTGCGAAAGATCAGTTATTTACTTTCAGAGTATTAATTCTTCGGCAAACTTATAAATGATGATGCCGGCTGTTACGGAGACATTCATGGAGTGCTTGGTGCCCAATTGTGGTATCTCCAGACAACCGTCCGAGGCGTCTACCACTTCCTGGTGGACGCCTTTCACTTCGTTGCCAAGCACTACGGCATATTTCTTACCTCGTTGCGGCACGAATGTCTGTAGTTTGGTACTATGTTCTACCTGTTCTACTGAAAGTACGGTATAGCCCTCGTTTTTCAGTGTTGCAACGGCTTCTATTGCCGTAGTAAAATACTTCCAGCTGACACTCTCCTCAGCTCCGAGAGCTGTCTTGTGAATTTCAGTAGACGGCGGCGTTTGACAAATGCCACACAGATATACTGCTGCTACCCGGAAGGCATCGCAAGTACGGAATACACTACCTATGTTATACATCGAACGAACATCGTCCAATACAACAATCAACGGCAACTTCTCAGCCTCACGATACTCCTCCACCGTAAGGCGCTGCATCTCTATGGTTCTGATTTTTCTCATTTCTGCCTGCAAAGTTACGAAAAAGTTGTGGATAACTGTGTGGATAAAACACATAATAACTTGTTGACAACGCAGAAATAATCCAACGCTCACCTGCCCTATTGTGAATTTCACGCATAAAATAAACCTTTATCCGTAACTTTTCCACCATTTTTGGCTTGAAAAAGATATAAACTTATTAATTTTGCACCGAAAAAGAAAATGGTGGATAAAATACTTATTTGACTTATTATCAAAAAGAAACTATCCACAAAGGATGTAGAAAAGACACTGTTAAGGGTGAATAACCTATCAGTCAAGAAAAAGCAGAAGAAGTTTTGCACTTTTCAACGTCATATCATCCTATTCATTTCTTTTTTTAAAAGAAAAAATAAAAAGAAAATAAAAATAATACGATGTTGAAAACTGAGTGGAAAGAGAAAGGTTACATTGATGAACCGGTTGCTGAAGGTACTGATTTGAAGGCCGAGATACGCCGTTTGTGTAAGGAGAAAGATGCCATCATTTTAGCACATTACTATACTGTCGGTGATATTCAAGACATTGCCGACTTTGTGGGCGACTCGTTGGCATTGGCTCGTAAAGCTGCAGAGACTGATGCGCGGATGATGGTCATGTGTGGTGTCCACTTCATGGCTGAGACTTGCAAACTGCTAAGTCCTGACAAGACGGTGCTGTGTCCTGACTTGAATGCAGGTTGTTCGCTGGCAGACTCATGCAATGCCGAAGACCTCAGAAAGTTTAAGGACGAGCATCCTGGCTATCAAGTAGTAAGTTATGTCAATACCACAGCAGCCGTAAAAGCACTGACCGACGTTGTAGTCACTTCCGGCAATGCCAAGAAGGTGGTCGACCAGTTGCCGAAGGATGCCAAACTCATCTTCGGTCCTGACTATAACTTAGGCAATTACATCAATGAGGTGACGGGTCGTCAGATGCTACTTTGGAATGGTGGCTGTCATGTGCATGAGCGTTTCTCGGTCAACAAGATTGCCGAACTGAAGAAACAATATCCCGAGGCTGTTGTCATGGCTCATTTGGAGTGTAAAGGTCCTGTTTTGGCTTTAGCCGATGTCAAAGGCAGTACGGCCACCATGCTGAACTATGCCCAGCAGAGTGGTAGTAAGCAGTTTATTGTGGCTACAGAGGCCGGTATTTTGCACGAGATGCAACGAACGTGCCCCGACAAGGAGTTTATACCCGTGCCGCCCGAAATCAGCGAGAGCGGCTTGGAATGCTCGTGTAACGAGTGTCAGTATATGAAGATGAACACGTTGCTGAAGGTTTACAACTGTCTGAAGTACGAATGGCCTTCGGTAGAAGTGGACCCTGCAATAGCTAAAGATGCCGTCAAACCCATAGAACGAATGCTGGAGCTTAGCTAAGCTCTGGCATTTTTTCCTATGATAAACGGTACATATTTATATATACCTGCTGTAAGAACAGTAGCTAAAGTATAACTGAGTAGAAAGGCTATCAGAAAACAATAGAAACAGCCGTCGTACGTAAGTCCTATTCTGTTAAGTAAAGTAGAAATTATCAACGGGCAGCCACCACAGAGGAAATAGTAGATGATGCAATGTTGACCAGTCCATTCTATCAATCTGAAGTGTGGAATATATTTGATTATTGAAACGACTAACAATAGCCAGACTATGGCATCAGCCAAAAACAGTGGTATGTTTTCGATGGCGATGTTGCGCATAGGCAGATCAAGGCGGAGTTCATATAGTTTAATACCGATAAGTATCATACTTAGCCCTGCTAAGTATGATGTTTTCGACTGCAAAACATAATGTTTTTCGTACTTATGATACAGGAAGCCTATGCAAAGAAAAGGTAACGTTAATAAAGCGTCTTGCCATTGCCAATAATTATGCTGGTTGAAAGGTACAACGTAGTAGGCCATAAAACACACCGTTGATATGAGTAGCAGCCAACCGTTCTTGCCACGACTGATGACTAATAATGCAGAGAAAGCTATTTCTGCTACAATTAAGGCAACGATAAACCATGAAGCTCTGCCGGTTATAATATTTATCAAAACGTCCTGCCAGTGTATATCGCTATGACGGATAATGGCTTTAGGAAGAGCTGTCAATGTGGTAAAGACAAAGTATGGTATCATCATAGAACGAAAAATGGAAACCACTTTTCTTCTCATATCAAACCCATACTCACGATAGAATAGATAGCCTGAAAGAAAATAGAATAAGATGATAGCATTGGTGGTATACAGATAATAAGGTGACACATTGTACTCCTTGTAATACACCTCCGTATGGAATACGAAGATGGCTATCATGGAGATGCCACGCAGAAAGTCAATCCACCCTACCCTTTCCATGTTATTCTCTCTATGAAACATGCAGCTAACATCATGAAAAACGGCATGAAGGGAATGTGAAAACGAGCTTCTCCATGTCCGACAAGTAACAGTAGTATTGTTCCCAATAGGATGATGCTAACAGGCAGCGAATGAGTGTCTCTGCTAAAATAGAAAAGGCTGGCTATTGCCATCAGAAGCAAGCTATAATAGAAGAGCAAATTCAGTATGGTTAGCCATTGAACAGCTGACCAGTGAGGTATTTGTCGAATGATGGTTTTCAGACTTATTTCTTCGTACATGTAGTCTTTTTCAGCTTTGTCAGGGATGAAGGTACACAGATTGACATTGTCTGAAATGTAAGTATTCATCAGTTTAGACGGCATTTGTGCAAGATATTCCTTCGGATGCTCTTTCAGCCAGTCAGTAAATAATGACTGCCAGACAGCATCCTTTTGTGCTACGTTCCAGTCAGTACGTTCCCTGACCTTCATGGATTTTGGTGCATGGTCAGAAGAATAATCCATAAGAGCCATCCACCCTGTCTTAGCCTGATAGAGGAAAAGTCCTGTACGGTGCATGGTGGCACAACCGATAATAGTTATCATGGCCGTATATCCTATAAGCAGCTTCAGGCTTTTGCGCCATCGGAACAGAAAAAAGACAGTCATGGCTAATAGGAATACGATGCCCATAGGTCTGAACCAGTTGGCAATGGCCAGCATCATGCCTCCGGTAATCGAACAGTTTCTTGCTATCGAGAGGTATATCCCCAGCATCACGAAAAACGTAAAGGGCAGTTCACTGAGCACAGAAGTACCTTCACCATAGTTAGCAGGGTAGATAACGTATAGTATCAGGGCAATAATAGCGACGTGAGGGCCGTTTATTTTTCTTGTTACGGCATAAAACAGCGCGGCTGTTATTCCCTTCATCAGAGCGTAAACAATGAGCAGGGGAGTAACGGAATGAAACCATTTCAGTGCTAATACAACGGCATTAATAGCCCCTATGTTCCAAAGAAAAGGGTATTCGTTTATTTTCGTTGCTATGGGGTACCAGTCGTTTTCAGCTATACATTCTTCAGCTAATGCTATGTATCCGTTGCTGTCAGGATAAGGTGTATAGCCAAGAATAGCCAAAGTAAGCCATTGCAGTATGGTGAACACCGCAATGAGCATTAATACTAATTGACGATGGCTATTTTGCATACTGTCCCTTTCTCGCCTGTACTTGTGGCTGTAACTACCATGTAAACTCCACTGGCCACTCTCCTACCCTTCAGGTCGGAACCGTACCATACAAAGATTCCTCCGTTGCTTTGCCCTTCAAACACCAATGCACCATTAGCTGAAAGTATCTTCACGTCAGCATTATAGGAAAGACCGGTAATGGTAATGGGGCCTGAATAACCGGGATTGACCGGATTAGGATATGCCCAGACATTGTCTGAAGTCATCTCCTCATTTGTCTGAGTGGCATCACTGATGTATGAACACAGGCCGTTTTCAGTACCAAAGAACACTTCACCTGTTGCAGAATTGATAGTTACAGATTGAACGTTATTTGAAAGCAGGGGGCTGTTGTCTGTCGTAAAATGCTGGATTTGAGTCATGTTATCGGCACTGATGAGATATACACCATTACTGCTCGTTGCAAACCATTTTCTTCCTCCTTCATCAACGGCAATACTGGTAATAATATTACCTGCTAACAGATAGTCGGCATAATTGGTACCGTCATTGCGAGGAACTTTTACCTGTGTGAATACTATTTCATCGGCGCTTTTTCCTATTTGGTCTTTCATGATAACGATAGGACCTGCTGTAGTGCCAATCCAGATGTTTGACTCTTTGTCTTCTGCAAGACAGTATATGCCGTCATCCTTTAAGTCAATTGAAGAACCATCCTGATTGACAAATTTCTTGTAGGCAATAGCTACGTCAGTTGATTTTTGATAGCATATAACAGCAGGTTCTACAAATCTGCAGTTACAAAACCATAATATGCCACGACTGTCAAAGAATGCATTCACCATGTTGTCATAGGCTCGTTGTGATGAGTTGTAAAACTCCTTTTTATCGTGACTTATCCATTGTCCTTCCCTTGTAATTTCAAATAGGGAAGTAGAAGGACTGCCACTATTCAATATCCATAAACTGCCGTTATTGTCATATTTTACAGTTTGCACCATCGTATAGTCCTTAGATGGAGCATCTATAGCTGCTGTTGTTAGCAGTTCGCTATTGTCATAGTTGTATTCCTTGAGAAATTTACCGTTTTTAAATTCATAAAGTCCTGTTCTTCCTCCAGCAAAAACATGTGTAGCATCATGTGGGTCAGCATCTAATGTTGCTAAATCCATATAACTATGTCCGGTAGTGGTTTCCAACTGGTTTTGATAGATTGTCCAGTCACTGCCATCCCATACTTGGATATTGCCGGGAATAGTAGGGATGAAGTTTCCGCCAGGAATACCCCCGCATGAATAAAGATGATTGTTGGTAAATCTGAGGAAACCTACATGATTATTATCCGGTCCTCCAGGCTTGAGTGTTTTAACCAGATCAATGTATTTGTCATAGTCGCTGTTGTCTTTGACGAAGCGGGAGGATTCATCGTAGATGCTTTTTTCCCATTGGCCTGCATCGATAAGGTTTGCCGAGAGGGAGCCTTTGATGTAGTAGGTGATGATTTCGGTCTTGTAGCGGGCGGCTTCCAGTGAGTCCAGGTTGATGGTGGTAAATCCGTAGGGTATGACGGGTGTTCCGGCCAGTGTGGTTTTCTTGTCTACTATTTTTGCATAAAGATGGTTATCGCTGACAGCCACATCGGTGACATTGCGGTCGAGCATGTAGCTCTCGCTGATCTCGGCTCGCTTCACGTCGATTTTCACGATGCCGAAGCCACAGGCCAGATAGGCGTATTGGTTGTAGGTGTAGATGCTGTTGACGGTTTTATCGCCTATGATGGCCTTAGTGTAGACGTCGCTGATATTGGTGACGTTGCCATTGGTCTCTACCAAGTCAATGTTCATATTACTGTAGACGGCAATGAGTCGTTTGGCTTGCTGGCACCAGCGTATGTGGGTGATATTGGTGTCTGTCAGGCCGTTGACCTTGTCGTATGTGGTGATGCTTTGGTCACTTTTATGATACTGGTATAGGGCGTTGGATGCCAATACGAAGAGGTCATTGCCAGCATCCTGTATCTGTTGTACGTCATGATATGCCAAGTAGTTGTGCCATGTACCCACTTGTGCAATTGACAATTGACAATTGACAATTGACAACAACAGGAAAATGATGGTTTTCTTCATAATTTATAACGTCTTTAGATATTCTGCTAATTTTTGGGTGGCACGGGCACGATGGCTGATGTGGTTCTTGACTTCGGTACCCAGTTCGGCAAAGGTTTTGTCGTAGCCGTCGGGTTGGAAGATGGGGTCGTATCCGAAGCCCTCTGCCCCACTCTTCTGACGTGTTATCTGACCGTTGACGATGCCCTCGAAGCGGTGTATCTGCTTGATGCTGGTACAGCCGCAGGGACAGACGTCTTTCTTCTCTATCAGCGCGATGACGGTACGGAAACGGGCACGGAGGTTGTCCTCGTCTTTCAGTTCGTTGAGCAGCTTGTCCATGTTGGCCTGCGAGTCATGCCCTACCCCACCGGCATAGCGTGCACTGTAGACACCAGGGGCACCATTAAGGGCTTCAACCTCTAAGCCGGTGTCGTCAGCAAAGCAGTTGACATGATAGTGGTCGTAGACGTATTGAGCCTTCATCAGGGCGTTCTCTTCCAGCGTGTTTCCCGTCTCTGGTATGTCCTCATGACATCCTATATCGGCCAGCGATACCACTTCAATATCTTTTCCCAGTATGCTGCGAATCTCGTCAAGTTTGTGCTGGTTGTTTGTTGCGAATACTATCTTCATTTTTCTTTTCTTTCCTGATACTTACTTTCATTTCGTCAAAGCCTTCGCCGTAGACACCAATGACACTTGACTGTGATACAAAAGCATTGGGGTCTATCATTTTGATGAGTCGGAACATGTTGATGCTCTCACTTTTCTTGGCCAAGATGCAGAGCACCTTCATCTTGTGACCGGTGTACCAGCCATGACCGTCAAGGATGGTCACTCCGTGGTTCATTTGTGTGCCGATGGCGTTGGCTATCTCCTGCCATTTATTACTGAAAATCATAAACTGTACTGACTGTCGACGGGCGTTCATCACATAGTCAAGCACATAGTTCTCCATGGCCATTACGCAGAAGCCGAACATGACCTTGTGGGCACGTTCCAGATAGGTGCCGAACTGGGGGAAGAACATACATGAGCCGATGATGCAAAAGTCGACAGTAATAAGCACAGAGCCCAGCGACACATTATGGTACTTGTTGATGCTGGCGGCAATGATGTCGGTGCCGCCCGTGGAACCATTGTGCAGAAATACCGTAGCCAGCGCAATGCCCGTCATGAAGCAACCTATAATCATCGACATGAAGTCCTGCCCCTCGCCCATCAGTTTGAAGGGCAGACCGTTATCTTGCTTGGGAATAAGTTCCTGAGCAAATATCAGCATGAAGTAAAGGGTAAAGATGGCGAAGATGGTCTTCATCAGGAATTTCACGCCCAATATCTTCAGTGCTACTATCAGCAAAAGACCGTTGATGATGATGTAGGTGTTCTCCAGATGAAACCCCGTAGCGTAGTAGATGATGGCAGAAAGACCTGTTACGCCACCGGCTACTATCTGGTAGGGCATGAGAAACACGGTGAAAGCAATGGTATAGATAAGAAGGCCAAGGGCTATAAAGAAATAGTCCTTGGCTTCATTCCATATTATTCTGTGGTTCAGTGTCATCACTTACTTACCCAAGACAATGTTCACCATACGCTTAGGGACGATGATAACCTTGACAATAGGCTTGCCGTCAACGTATTTTGTAGCACGCTCGTCGGCCAGCACGCTCTCTTGGATGGTTTGGTTGTCGGCATCGGCGGCAAACTCCATGTCAAAACGGGTCTTGCCGTTGAATGCCACACCCAACTTGACGGTGTTCTCTACCAGATACTCCTCGTTCCATTCCGGCCATTTAGCGTCGCAGACACTACCCTGCCCGCCTAAGGCCTCCCACAGCTCTTCGGCTATATGGGGTGCAAAGGGAGCAATGAGGATGACCAGTGTCTTCAGCGCTTCACGACTCTTGCACTTCTGCTGTGACAGTTCATTGACACAAATCATGAAGGCTGAAATGCTGGTGTTGTACGAGAATACCTCAATGTCCTGCGACACCTTTTTAATGAGTTTGTGAACACTCTTCAGGGCTTCCTTCGTGGGTTCAGAGTCGTCAACTAACAACTGGCCATCAGGGTTCTCACGGCTGTTGCCGTAGAACAGTGCCCAGAACTTCTTCAGGAAACGGTGACAGCCGTCAATGCCGTTAGTGTCCCAGGGCTTCGACTGTTCTACAGGTCCTAAGAACATCTCATACAGACGCAGCGTGTCGGCACCGTACTTCTCAACAATCATGTCCGGGTTCACCACGTTGAACATCGACTTAGACATCTTCTCTATTGCCCATCCGCAGATGTACTTGCCGTTCTCCAGAATGAACTCAGCGTTTTTGTACTCAGGGCGCCAAGCCTTAAAGGCCTCGATGTCGAGCACATCGGCAGAGACGATGTTCACGTCTACGTGTATAGGTGTCGTCTGGTAGTTGTCTTTCAGTCCGAAACTGACGAACTTACCCTTGTCGCTACCCTCGTTTTCTATGCGGTACACAAAATTGCTTCGACCCTGTATCATACCCTGGTTAACCAGTTTCTTGAAGGGTTCGTCCTCGCAAGAGTAGCCAGAGTCATAAAGGAACTTGTTCCAGAAGCGTGAATAAATCAAGTGGCCAGTAGCATGTTCCGTACCTCCTACATAGAGGTCGACGTTGCGCCAGTATTCATCCGCATCGCGGCTTACCAAAGCCTTCTCGTTCTTGGGGTCCATGTAGCGCAGATAGTAGGCACTTGAACCTGCAAAGCCCGGCATGGTGTTCAGCTCCAAGGGGAAGACGGTTTTGTTGTCGATGAGGTCTTTCGATACCACCTTGTCTGTCTTCGTGTCCCAGGCCCACACCTTGGCGCGTCCCAATGGGGGTTCACCCGTCTCCGTGGGCTGATACTTGTCAATCTCGGGCAACTCTAAAGGCAGGCATTCCTTGGGAATCATATAGGGCATATCGTCCTTGTAGTAGACAGGGAACGGCTCACCCCAATAACGCTGACGCGAGAAGATGGCATCCCTCAGGCGATAGTTCACCTTCACGCGGCCAAGACCTTGCTCCGTGACGTATTTCTTAGTGGCAGCAATAGCCTCCTTGACGGTGAGCCCGTTGAGCGAGAACTTGTCCGAAGCAGAGTTGCACATGATGCCGTCCTTGGCATCGAAGCTCTCTTCGCTGACGTCTGCACCCTCAATCACTGGGATGATGGGCAGGTTGAAGTGCTTGGCAAAGGCATAGTCGCGGCTATCGTGGGCAGGCACGGCCATGATGGCACCAGTACCGTAGCCAGCCAATACGTACTCGGCTATCCAGATAGGTATCCTTTCTTCAGTAAACGGATTGATAGCATAGCTTCCTGAAAAGACACCCGTCACCTTGTGATCCATCTGGCGGTCACGCTCCGTGCGCTTCTTCACATATTCCAGATACTCGTCTACAGCCTGCTTCTGCTCAGGGGTAGTCAACTCGGCAACGAGGTCTGATTCAGGTGCCAGCACCATGAACGTCACGCCAAACATCGTGTCAGCTCTCGTTGTGAAGATAGTGAAGTGCTTATCGCTATCAGCCACCTTGAACTCCACTTCCGTACCCTCGCTTCGTCCTATCCAGTTGCGCTGGGTCTCCTTCAGCGAGTCTGTCCAGTCAATCTCTTCCAAGCCGTCTAACAGACGCTGGGCGTATGCACTGACACGCAGGCACCACTGGCGCATCTTCTTCTGCACCACGGGATAGCCGCCACGCACGCTGACACCATCCACCACCTCGTCGTTGGCCAGCACCGTGCCGAGCTTCGGACACCAGTTCACCATCGTGTCGGCCAGGTAGGCTATGCGGTAGTTCATCAGCACCTCCTGCTTCTTCTTTTCCGAGAAGGAAGCCCAGTCAGAGGCTGTGAAGTGCAGTTCCTCAGTGCCTAAGGCGTTACAGTTCTCGGTACCCATCAGCTCGAAGTGTTCGATGAGCTTGATGGTAGGCTGGGCTTTCTTCGACGAGAGGCTGAAGTAGCTCTTGAACATACGCTGGAATGCCCACTGTGTCCATTTGTAGTAGATGGGATCGCATGTTCTGACCTCGCGTTCCCAATCAAAGGAGAAGCCTATCTTGTCTAACTGTGAGCGATAGCGGTCAATATTTTCGAACGTGGTTTTCTCAGGATGCTGACCGGTTTGGATGGCATATTGCTCTGCGGGCAGTCCGTAGGCGTCGTAACCCATGGGGTTCAACACGTTGAAACCTTGCTGACGCTTGTAGCGGGCATAGATGTCGGAGGCTATATAGCCAAGAGGATGACCCACGTGCAAGCCGGCTCCGCTGGGGTAGGGGAACATGTTCAGCACATAGAATTTCTTCTTGTGTTCGTCTTCCACTACGCGATAGGTACCGTTTTCCACCCAGCGCTTCTGCCATTTCTGTTCAATTTGTCTGAAATTGTATTCCATATCAATGTGTATTTTATTGTTTTCAACCTTATAGGTTGCAAAGATACGATAATTTTTCGGAACAAGCAAAAATAATTCGTTTTCCACTTCTCAGTATCATAATTTTTGTATATCTTTGCACCACAGTTAACATAGTATTCACTAAATCATTAAGTGCTTATGAACAAATTTTTACGCTTTTCGTTGTTTTTGGCTTTAATGCTCCTCACGACTGTGAGCAATGCCAAAACGGTTTATGTTTACAAAAAGGCAACTACTATTGAGAGTGGTAAATCCTATCTGATTGCTGCTAAGGTAGATGACAAATTGAAGGTGGCCAAGCTTGACACAAGAAAGTATGGTTATCTCAGTGTGTTTGATGCTACAGAGTCAGATGGTACTATTGAGCTGGAAGATGCTGACAATGTCTTCTTGTTTACTGCAACAGACGGTGGTTTTACCATTCAGATGAGCAATAATAAGTACCTTTATCAAAAAGGCACTTACGATAGCTTTAATTTCGATGCAGCTCCCACAGAGGGACAGGTTTGGAGTGTTTCTAATAGTGAGGGTTTTTTCAAAATTACCAATGTTAGCGTCAGTAAGTACATTCAGTATTCACCAACCCATTCTTCTTATGGGAGCTATGCTGAAGCTCAAGAAGGAGCAGTGCTTCCTTTCCTTTACCTGTTAGATGGTACCAAAGAGGTAGCCGATGATGATCCCAATGCAAAGGGAGAGAAAGCAAACCCTTATACTGTAACTGAAATTCAGGCTATTGGAGAAGGTGCTTATCCTTCAGGAAAAGTATGGGTTAAAGGCTATATAGCTGGCTGTGTAAACACGTCCATGGGTAGTGAACTGTCATCAGGAAATCCTGTTGCCAGCAATATAGGTCTTTCCGCTACTGCAAACGTAGAAACTGTAATACCCATACAGTTGCCTACTGGTGCTGTAAGAGCCGCTCTTAATCTTGTTGACAATACAAATAATCTTGGCAAGGAAGTGCTTATAGAAGGTGAAGTTGCCAAGTATTGTGGAGTTACAGGTATTAAGTCATCATCAGCTTATGAATTTACGGGTAATTCTGTCACAATCATTACCGGTGTTGCCGCCGTCAAGGCCGACGTGGATAAAAACGCCCCTGCCTACAACATGGCAGGTCAGCGTGTGAGCAACAGTTTTAAGGGTTTGATTATAAAAGGTGGCAAGAAGCTCATCAATAAATAATCACTCAAAATCCTTACTAATTCGGGTGGAACTCTTGGTAGTTTCACCCGTTTTTTGTATCTTTGCACCTTAAAAATTAGAACAATGGTAAAGAAAGAGGGTAAGGAGCTAACCCCCATGATGAAGCAGTTTTTTGACCTCAAGGCAAAACACCCAGAGGCTTTATTGCTGTTTCGGTGTGGTGACTTTTACGAAACATACTGCGACGATGCCGTCATAGCAGCCCAGATATTAGGAATTACCCTGACACACCGCAACAATGGGGCGGGGGTGAAAGGCGACGAGATGGCCGGTTTTCCGCACCATGCCCTTGACACCTATCTCCCCAAACTCATCCGTGCCGGCAAACGTGTGGCCATCTGTGACCAGTTGGAGGACCCCAAGCTGACCAAGAAGCTCGTCAAGCGCGGCATTACAGAGCTGGTTACGCCTGGTGTGGCCATGCAGGACACGGTGCTCAATTACAAAGAGAACAACTTTCTTTGTGCGGTGCACTTTGGAAAAGCCGTTTGTGGTGTGGCTTTTCTTGACATTTCGACCGGTGAGTTCCTGACTGGCGAAGGTACCTACGACTATGTGGAAAAGCTCATTGGCAACTTCCAACCTAAGGAAGTGCTCTACAACCGTGACTGCCGCAAAGACTTCGAGCGCTACTTCGGCTCCCGACTCGTGACGTTCGAGATGGACGACTGGGTATTTACCGAACAGACCGCCCACCAGAAACTCTACAAGCACTTCAATGTCAAGTCGCTCAAAGGTTTCGGTGTCGACCACCTGAAGAGTGGGGTAGTGGCTGCCGGTGCCATCCTGCAATACTTGGAGCAGACGCTCCATACGCAGATAGCTCACATCACATCGCTGTCGCGCATCGAGGAGGAGCGTTACGTACGCTTGGACAAGTTCACTGTCCGCTCTTTGGAACTTGTCAGCACCATGCAGGAGGATGGCAAGTCGTTGCTTGACGTCATCGACCGCACTGTCAGTCCGATGGGTGGCCGACTGCTGCGCCGTTGGCTGGTGTTTCCCCTCAAAGACGAGAAACCCATCAACCAGCGTTTGGACATCGTTGACTACTTTTTCCGTGAACCCGATTTCCGCCAGTGTATTGACGACCACCTGCATAGCATAGGCGACTTGGAGCGTATCGTGTCCAAAGTGGCCACCGGTCGCGTCAGTCCTCGTGAGATGGTACAGCTGAAGGTCGCCCTGCAAGCCATCGCCCCCATCAAGGCTGCCTGCCATGAAGCCTCAGTGACTGACGGAGAGGCGTCAGGCACCGTCAACGAGTCGCTCCGCAGGGTAGGGGAGCGCCTTTCTCTTTGCGAAGAGCTCCGTGACCGCATAGCACGCGAAATACAGAACGACCCGCCCCAACTGGTGCAGAAGGGTGGTGTCATCCGTGATGGTGTCAATGCCGAACTCGACGACCTGCGCCATATCGCTTATTCGGGTAAAGACTACCTGTTGCAGATCCAGGAGCGCGAGGCTCGTCAGACAGGCATAGCCTCGCTGAAGATAGGCTACAACAATGTCTTCGGCTACTATCTTGAAGTACGCAACACTTATAAGGACAAAGTGCCGCAGGAGTGGGTGCGCAAGCAGACGTTAGCACAAGCCGAGCGTTACATTACGCAGGAGTTGAAGGAGTACGAAGAAAAGATATTAGGTGCCGAGGACCGCATACTCTCTTTAGAACAGCGGCTCTTCAGTGAGCTGGTGGTGGCCGCTCAGGCGTTCATCCCTCAGATACAGCAGAACGCCAATGCCATTGCCAACCTCGACTGTTTGCTTAGCGCTGCCAAGACCGCAGAGGAACTGCATTACGTGCGCCCGGTGGTTTCGTCGCAAGACATCATTGATATCCGCCAGGGTCGCCATCCTGTCATCGAGACACAGTTGCCCATAGGTGAGCATTACGTGCCTAACGACATCCTGCTCGACCAGGATCGCCAGCAGATTATCATCATCACCGGTCCCAATATGGCCGGTAAGTCCGCCCTGCTTCGCCAGACGGCCCTGATAGTTCTGTTGGCGCAGATAGGTTCCTTTGTGCCTGCAGAGAGCGCACACATAGGTTTGGTTGACAAGATTTTCACTCGTGTGGGAGCGTCAGACAACATCTCGTTAGGTGAGTCAACGTTCATGGTGGAGATGACCGAGGCTTCCAATATCCTGAATAACGTAACGCCACGCTCGTTGGTACTCTTCGACGAGTTGGGGCGTGGCACATCAACATACGATGGCATTTCCATAGCCTGGGCTATCGTCGAATACTTGCACGAGCAGCCCAAAGCCCGTGCCCGCACGCTCTTCGCCACCCACTACCATGAGTTGAACGAGATGGAGAAGAACTTCAAGCGCATCAAGAACTATAACGTCTCGGTGAAGGAGGTTGACGGCAAAGTCATCTTCCTGCGCAAGCTGGAGCGTGGCGGCAGTGAGCACTCCTTCGGTATCCATGTGGCCGAAATAGCCGGTATGCCCAAGAGCATTGTCAAGCGTGCCAACGTCATCCTTAAACAGTTGGAGAGTGACAATGCGCAGGTGGGTACGGTGGGCAAGCCTACGGCAGAGATAGCCCAAAGCCGCGAGGGCATGCAACTCTCTTTCTTCCAGTTGGATGACCCCGTGCTCTGTCAAGTGCGCGACGAGATACTCGGCCTTGACGTCAATAACCTGACGCCGTTGGAAGCCCTCAACAAGCTCAACGAGATTAAGAAGATAGTCAGCGGCCGATAAGCCCTGTTCAGGCTGTTGCGTCTATTCTTTTGCTTTCCCTCTTACCATGCAGACGAGTCCGACGATGATAAACGGTATGGAAAGAATTTGACCCATGTCGAGCGGCATCGAGGCTTCAAAGGCTTCCTGTATCTCTTTGGTGTACTCAATGAAGAAGCGGAAGGTAAAGATGTAGAAGAGGCAGAAGCCGAAGTACCATCCTGTCCCTATCTTTTCCGGCATGCGCTTGTGCATCCACCACATGATGCCGAACAGGATGCCGTAGGCAATGGCCTCGTAGAGTTGTCCGGGGTGGCGTGGCAGCATGTCGACACGTTCAAAGATGAACGCCCAGGGCACATCCGTCACCTTGCCGATGATTTCCGAGTTCATCAGGTTGCCCAGTCGGATGAAGCACGCCGTGGTGCCGGTGGCTATGGCGATGTTGTCGAGTACGGTCCAGATGCCGATTTTCGTCTTTCTGACGTACATCCACAGGGCGATGATGAGTCCCAGTGTGCCGCCGTGCGATGCCAGTCCCTGGAAGCCTATGTACTTCCATCCGCCATCGGCCATGAAGCGGATGGGCAGCAGCATTTCGATGAAGCCTTTTACGGAGGTCAGGTAGTGGTCAGGCTCATAGAAGATGCAGTGTCCTAAGCGCGCGCCCACCAGGATGCCGATGAAGCAGTAGATGAACAGCGGGTCGAACAGCTCGTCCTTTATTTTCTGTTCCTTATACAGCCGTTTCACGACGAAATAAGCCAGTGCCAGTCCCACTAACCAGCACAGTCCGTACCAACGGAAAGGGCCGAAGCCCTCGTTAGGATTCCAGGTGATGTATAGCAATTCTTTCATTTTTTAATTTCTTTTTTTCGGTATTCCGTTATTCCGTTATTCCGGCATTCCGGTTCGGTATCCCGGTATTTCGCCTTTTTAAACATTAAACCGGAAGTGCATGATGTCGCCGTCCTGCACCACGTAGTCCTTGCCCTCGATGCCCATTTTGCCAGCCTCGCGGACAGCAGCCTCAGAGCCGTACTGGATGTAGTCGTCGTACTTGATGACCTCGGCACGGATGAAACCTTTCTCAAAGTCGGTATGGATGACACCGGCGCACTGCGGAGCCTTCCAGCCCTTCTTGTACGTCCACGCTTTCACCTCCATCTCGCCGGCGGTGATAAAGGTCTCTAAGTTCAGCAGGGCGTAGGCTTTCTTGATGAGGCGGTTGACGCCGCTCTCCTCCAGTCCTAACTCCTCCAAGAACAGCTGCTTGTCTTCGTACGACTCCAATTCGGCGATGTCCTCTTCTGTCTTGGCCGCGATGACCATCGACTCGGCACCCTCTTCGCGCGCCAATTGCTCTACCTTCTCGGTGAAGGCGTTGCCGTTCTTGGCGTCAGCTTCGCCGACGTTGCACACGTACAGCACGGGCTTGGCCGTCAGCAGAAACAGGTTGCGGGCGCAGTCCTGCTCGTCCTTCGACTCAAACTCCACGATGCGGGCGTTCTTGCCCTGCTCCAGCACCTCCTTGTAAGCCTTCAGCACCGTCACCTCCACCTTGGCCTCCTTGTTGCCGGCGGCAGCAGCCTTCTCGGTCTTGGCCAGTCGGCTCTCGATGGTCTCCAAGTCTTTCAGCTGCAGCTCGGTGTCGATGATTTCCTTGTCGCGGATGGGGTCTATGGTGCCGTCCACATGGGTGATGTTCTCGTCCTCAAAGCAGCGCAGCACATGGATGATGGCGTCCGTCTCGCGGATGTTGCCTAAAAACTTGTTGCCTAAGCCCTCACCTTTAGAAGCACCCTTCACCAGTCCGGCTATGTCCACTATCTCGCACGTGGCAGGCACGATGCGCCCCGGGTGCACCAGTTCGGCCAGCTTCGTCAGTCTTTCGTCGGGAACGGTGATGACGCCGACGTTAGGTTCTATCGTACAAAAAGGGAAATTGGCTGCCTGAGCCTTTGCGCTTGACAGGCAGTTAAACAGCGTAGACTTGCCTACGTTAGGCAGTCCTACAATACCACATTTTAATGACATTTCTTTCTTTAATGTTTGTTTTCTGCCTGCAAAGGTACAAAAAGTTTTGTGAACAGCACCCTTTCTGTCGCCTTTATTTGCGGGTAAGGCCTGTAAACATGGGCGCCATCGCCTCATTCTATCAGCGACGGTTTGACGTTTTCCCGAGATTAATTTTCATTTTTCCCGAGATTTCAATGCTTTTTTCCCGAGATTGTACCCATCAATCTCGGGAAAAAAGGGTCGTAATCTCGGGAAAAAATACTTGCAATCTCGGGAGAACTGACAGCATGAGCCATGAAATCTGCCGCAAACGGCGTGCGCAGCCACCCGTTCCGCCCATGCTTTCCGGCGGTGCCGCCCATGACAGACGGTGGCGCAAAGTGCGACTTTTATACCTTATTAAACAAAAAAAACGTAAAAACCTCTGCTGTTACGAAAGTTTATGCTTAACTTTGCAGGCCATAAAATAAGCATTACGACACGATGAGTGTAACCAAGATAATAAGAAACGTTTTCACCTCACGCATGCGCGAGTTGGAGAAGCACCAGACGCAGGGCGAGCAGCTGCAGCGCCAGGTGCTGGCGCGCCTGCTGCGCGAGGCCCGCGATACGGAGTACGGCAGGCAGCATGCCTTTGCCACCACCAAGGGCTATGACGACTTCGTCAAGCTGAACAGTGTCAACACCTACGAGGAGCTGAAGGGTGCGATAGACCGCATGCGCCACGGCGAGCAGAACGTGCTGTGGCCGGGTCGCGTCAAATGGTACGCCAAGTCCAGCGGCACCACCAACGACAAGTCGAAGTTCATACCCGTCAGTCGGCAGGGATTGCAGGACACCCACTATCAGGGAGGCTACGACTCCGTGACCATCTACCTGCGCAACCATCCCGACAGCCGCCTCTTCGACGGCCGTGCCCTCATCCTCGGCGGCAGCCATGCGCCCAACTACAACCTGCCCGGCACGCTGGTCGGCGACCTCAGCGCCATCCTTATCGAAAACATCAACCCGCTGGCCAACATGGTGCGGGTGCCCAAGAAGCAGACGGCCCTGCTGGCCGACTTCGAGCAGAAGCGCGACCGCATAGCCCGTGAGTCGATGAACAAGAACGTGACCAACATCAGCGGCGTGCCCTCGTGGATGCTCAGCGTGCTTCACCGGGTCATGGAGCTGAGCGGCAAGCAGCACTTAGAGGAGGTATGGCCCAACCTTGAAGTCTTCTTCCACGGCGGCGTGGCCTTCACGCCCTACCGCTCGCAGTACGAGCAGCTGATCACCAGCCCCCGTATGCACTACATGGAGACCTACAACGCCAGCGAGGGCTTCTTCGGACTGCAGGACGACCCGGCAGACAAGTCGATGCTGCTGATGCTCGACTACGGCGTGTTCTACGAGTTCCAGCCCATGGACGGCGGCGACATCGTGCCCTTGTGGGGTGTCCAGCCGGGCAAGAACTACGCCATGCTCATCTCCACCACCTGCGGACTGTGGCGCTACATGTTAGGCGACACGGTGCGCTTCACGTCCGTCAACCCGTATAAGTTCGTCATCTCCGGGCGCACCAAGAGCTTCATCAACGCCTTCGGCGAAGAGCTCATCGTCGACAATGCCGAACAGGGACTCAGCTACGCCTGCGAGCAGACGGGCGCCGAGGTGCTGGAATACACCGCTGCCCCCGTCTTCATGGATGCCAACGCCAAGTGCCGCCACCAGTGGCTCATCGAGTTTGCCAAGCCCCCGCAGGACCTGACGCGCTTCGCCGCCCTATTAGACGAGCGACTGCAACAGCTGAACAGCGACTACGAGGCCAAGCGCTACAAGAACATCACCCTGCAACCGTTGGAGATAGTCAAGGCCCGTCAGGGTCTCTTTGCCGAGTGGATGAAGCTGCGCGGCAAGCTGGGCGGCCAGAACAAGGTGCCGCGCCTGAGCAACAGCCGTGAGCATATAGAGCAGCTGTTGGTTTTGAATGAGAAATAAGGAGCTTCGCTCCAAATGAGAAATGAGAAGTGAATAATGAGAAATGGAAATGAGAAATGAAGAAATGAAGATGTGTTCTGCTTCCTGTAGGAAAGCTAAGAACCATACGGAAACAAACAGTCGGAGTGGCGAGGCAAAAAGCCAGCGCAGTCATTCCTTCATTTCTTCATTTTCATTTCTCATTACTCATTTTCATTTCTCATTACTCATTATTCATTTCTCATTTCTTCTTATGGGCTGCGCCCGCATGGGGTCTCCCGACGGCGGCTGGTACGACGACGACCCGCCGCGCATCGTCAGCTGCAGCCCCGTCGACCAGGCTACGGGTGTCACGCAGCGCAAGATTACCATCCTCTTCGACGAGTTCATCAAGCTCGAAGACCCTACACAGAGCGTCATCGTGTCGCCGCCGCAGCTGGAGATGCCCGAAATCAAAGAGTCGGGCAAGAAAATCATCGTCGAGCTGAAAGACACGCTGAAGCCCAACACCACGTATACCATCGACTTCAGCGACGCCATCAGCGACAACACGGAGGGTAACCCCTTGGGCAACTATACCTACACGTTCTCAACGGGCGAGAAGATAGACACCTTCGAGGTGGCGGGCTACGTGCTGAACGCCGAGAACCTGGAACCCGTCAAGGGCATTTCCGTAGGACTCTACAACAACCTTGCGGACACCGTCTTCCGCCATGAACCGCTGATGCGCATCGCGCGCACCGACGGCACGGGCCGCTTCGTCATCAAGGGCGTGGCCGACGGCGAGTACCGCGTCTATGCCTTGCAGGATGCCGACGGCGACTTCAAGTTCTCGCAGAAGAGCGAGATGCTGGCCTACTCGCACGACACCTTCAAGCCGTCGGCAGGTCCCGACACCCGTCAGGACACCATCTGGCGCGACTCGCTGCACATCGACAACATCGTGCGTGTGCCTTTCACCCACTTCTATCCTGACGACGTCGTGCTGCTGGCCTTCACCGAGCAGCAGACCAACCGCGTCCTGCTGAAGACGGAGCGGCAGGAGGCTAACCGCATCGGCGTCTACTTCACCTACGGCAACGAGCAGCTGCCCGTCATCAAGGGCCTGAACTTCAATGCCGACTCGGCTTTTGTGATAGAAGCCAACGAGCGGCGCGACACGCTGACCTACTGGCTTCGCGACACGCTGTTGGTCAATCAGGACACGCTGTCCTTTGCCATGGAGTATCTCAAGAGCGACAGCCTCGGACTGTTAGTCAGCCAGACCGACACCATCGAGGCAGTGCCCAAGATGTCGTACGAGAAACGTCTGAAGGCCCGCCAGAAGGAGATAGACGAGTGGATGAAGCAACAGGAGAAGAAGAAAAAAAAGGAGGAGCCCTACGACAGCATCTTCCCCGTCAAGCCCCTCGAAATAAAGTACGTCGTGCCGTCGTCGATGAACCCCACCAGTGTGGTCTATATCGACTCGCCCACACCTTTGGCTGTCGTCGACACGGGAGCCGTCCACCTCTATTCCAAGATTGACTCGCTGTGGTACCGGTCACCCTTCGAGCTGCGGCCCTCCAAGTCCAACCTGCGGCGCTACGAGCTGATGGCCGAATGGCGGCTCAACACGGAGTACAGCCTTGAGGTGGACACCTGCGCCTTCACCGACATCTACGGCCTGGCGTCGAAACCCGTCAAGCAAGGCATACAGGTGAAGTCGATGGACGACTTTGCCACCCTGACCTTCGAGTTGAACGGCGTGCGCGACACGGGACTGGTGGTGCAGTTGCTCAACGGCAGCGACAAGTGCGTGCGGCAGGAAAGGGCCGACCGCAAGGGCGAGTGCACGTTCTACTACTTGGACCCCGGAACCTACTATGCCCGCGCTTTCGTCGACAGCAACGGCAATAACCTGTGGGACACCGGCGACTACGATGCCGACCGCCAGGCCGAGGCCGTCTACTACTATCCGCGCTCGCTGGAGTGCAAGGCCAAGTGGGATGTCTCCCAGAAGTGGAACCTGACGGAGCGCGTGCGCTACATGCAGAAGCCCGGTGCCATTGTGCAGCAGAAAGCCGACAAGGAGAAGAAACGTATGCAGAACCGTAACGCCCAGCGTGCCAAGGAACTGGGCATCGAGTATGTCAAGAAACAATTAGTCAAATAACCAAAAAGCATATATGATGAAGATGACGAAGCGTCTGCTTATGTTAGCCGTCATGCAGTGGTCGTTACTGTCGGCCTTTGCACAGTGCGGCATTGAGAACACCGCCTTTAAGTCGGGCGAGTTCCTAAGCTACGACCTCTATTTCAACTGGAAGTTCGTGTGGGTTAAGGTTGGAACTGCCTCCATGTCTACCGTTCAGTCGCGCTATCAAGGCAAGAAAGCCTTCCGCAGCAGTCTCGTCACCCGTGGTAACGACCAGCTGGACAACGTGTTCGTCATGCGCGACACGCTGCTCTGCTATACTGACACCGACCTGTCGCCGCTATACTTCCGCAAAGGTGCGCGCGAGGGCGACCGCTACTACATCGACGAGTTGTGGTACACCTATCCTAACGGCAACTGCCATCTGAGGATGCACCGCGTAGACCACGACGGCGAGGTGCACTGGAAGGACGCCGAGTACAAGGACTGCATCTACGACATGATGAGCATCTTCCTGCGTGCGCGCAACTTCAAAGCCGACGAGCTGAAGGTGGGCGAGAACATTCCCATGCCCATCAGCGACGCCCGCCGCCTGAGCAACTCGTGGCTGAAATACACGGGCAAGACGACGCTGAAGATGAAGAACAACGACGAGAAATACCGTTGTCTCACCTTCTCGTTCATTGAGCGCGAGGACGGCAAGAACAAGGAGCTCATCCGCTTCTACATCACCGACGACAAGAACCACATGCCTGTCCGCTTAGACATGTTCCTCTCCTTTGGCTCGGCCAAGGCTTATCTCTCCGGCTACAAAGGGCTGCGCAACAAGTTGGAGTCGAAGGTGGACTGAACGATGAGCGTCGACGAGCTATACGAACGATGCATCGAACTGGCCTGTGCCGAACCCTCGGCACAGGCCGTGCGCTATATGCACGAGACCTTGGTGCTGGCTTGTGCTGAGGCGTTGCGCGGCAGCGGACAGGGCTTCGGCAACTTGTTCTCGCAGGTCGACTACCTCTGTAAGCGCCACCACGTCCCCGTCGGCGAACGCACGGCCATACAGCTGATGCGCCGTCACAGCAACCGTAGCGAGGTGCCCGCCAAGGACGACTGGCTCTACGACATTCGCGCACTGAGCCGTTTCGTCGCCGCTATCTTCCATGCCTCCATACCTCACAGCCTCTTAGTGCGCATCCCCGCACAGCCGAAGGCCAAGGAGAGCACCCGCATCAACCTGCGCCATATACGCTGCGTCGTCGACAGCTGGGACGACCGCCACATCATGGCCACCACGGCTGACGGTCCCGTCACGTTCCCCGTGACGGATGACACCCTGCCCGCCCTGCTGCGCCCCGGCATGCAGCTTAACCTGTTGGACTGCCACCGCGAGGGGGCGGCCATTGAGGCGGGCCTCGTCGTCGTGGAGCCGGACTACTTGGTTGACATCTCGGCCATTGCCGCCTGCTTCCAGGACTATGGCCACCACCCGCTGAGCTACCTGCTGCAGCGCATGAAGCCACGGGCTAACACGCAGCCCATCCTGTTGGGTAACTTAGCGGGCGACGTGCTCGACGACACCATCAACCAGCCAGACCGCACCTTAGGCGACACCATCAGCGACAATTTCCGCATGCAGGCGCTACAGTTCTGCACCTGTCCGGCCTTCGACGGCCAGCGCTTCAAGGCTGATGCCCGCCAGCAGGCTGACCACATCCGCGAGGCCGTCAGCCAGCTGTTCACCACCGACTACGACCGCACTAAGGCACTCTTGGAGCCGTCCTTCGTCTGCGAACAGTTGGGACTGCAGGGCCGCGTCGACCTGATGACCACCGACATGCGCCTGCTGGTGGAGCAGAAGGCGGGCAAGAACTGGAACATTGAGCACCCGCAGCCCGGCAGCAAGGGCTTGCAGCGCGAAGACCACTACGTGCAGTTGCTGCTCTACTACGGCGTGCTGCGCCATAACTTCCACCTGTCGGCCGACCGCGTCGACATACGCCTGCTCTACTCTAAGTACCCCGCACGGCAGGGACTGCTCGTCGTCAGCTACTACCAGCAGCTGTTTCGCGAGGCTATCAGCCTGCGCAACCGCATCGTGGCACAGGAGATGGCCATTGCACGCGACGGCTTTGCCACCGTCATACCCCTGCTGCAGGCCGACACGCTATTGCAGAATGCCGACAAGGCGACCTTCTTCGACCGCTATGTCAGGCCCGACGTGGAGGCTGTCTTCAGCGTGTTCCGCCAGCTGTCGCCCACGGAGCGCGACTATGCCGAGCGCATGCTCACCTTCGTCTACCGCGAACAGTTGGCGCAGAAGGTGGGCGTGCAGGAAGGGCAGGGTGGGGCACAGGCCGACCTCTGGACGATGCCGCTGACGGAGAAGTGTAGCACGGGCAATATCCTCATGGCGCTGACGCTCACCGACCGCCGACAGTCGGCCGTGGGCAGCGGCTACGACCTGCTGCTGTTCAGCATCCCGGAACAGGGCGACGACTTCCTGCCGAACTTCCGGCGCGGCGACATGGTTTACGTCTACCGCTACGACGGCGAACCGGACGCGCGCGTACATATATTATATAAGGGGGTCATCCAGCAGCTCACCGACCGTGAAGTGACGGTGCGACTGAACGACGCGCAGCAGAATGCCGCGGTCTTCGGCGACGGCACCTACGCCATAGAGCACGGCACGTCCGACATCGGAGCGACGTCGGCCATACGTGCCATACACGCCTTCTGCACGGCCCGCGCCGAGCGTCGCCAGCTGCTGTTGGGACTGCGTGCGCCGCGCCGACAGCCTGACCGCCGCCTGACGCGCAGCTACCACCCGCACTACGATGCCATTCTGGAGCAGGCCTTCCAGGCCCGTGACTACTTCCTGCTGCAAGGGCCGCCGGGCACGGGCAAGACATCGATGGCCCTGCGCTTCATCGTGCAGGAGGAGACGGGCAGCGTGCTGCTGACGGCCTATACCAATCGTGCCGTCGACGAGATATGTGCCATGCTCTGCGACGCGGGCATCGACTTCCTGCGCTTAGGCAGCGAGACGGCGTGCGACCCGCGTTTCGTCAGTCACCTGTTAGACCGCCGCATGGGCGAGCGGCCGCGACTGACGCTCATGCAGCAACAGCTGCAGGCCGTGCGCGTAGTGGTGGGCACCACGTCGACGCTGCAGTCGCGCCCCTTCCTGCTGCAACTCAAGCACTTCGCACTGTGCGTGGTCGACGAGGCGTCGCAAATCTTGGAGCCAAGCATCATCGGTCTGCTGTCGTCTGACGCCGTTGACCGATTCATCCTCATAGGCGACCACAAGCAGTTGCCCGCCGTCGTGCAACA
This sequence comes from Prevotella sp., assembly GCA_017458125.1. GTDB lineage: Bacteria > Bacteroidota > Bacteroidia > Bacteroidales > Bacteroidaceae > Prevotella. The sequence goes on along the minus strand of JAFTGB010000042.1, from coordinate 34,861 downwards.
GCCCGACGACGTGCCGCGCCTGCACGCCTGCCGCTACTCGCTGTTTGAACGCCTGTTGCGACAGGAGCGCGAGGCCGGGCGCACTGACTTCACCGCCATCCTGCGCCGTCAGGGGCGCATGCACCCCGACATTGCCGCATTTCCCAACATGATGTTCTACGGGCGCGAACGCTTGGAGTGCGTGCCTTGTCCGCACCAGGAGGAGACGACGCTGCACTATGAGGCACCGTCGGAGGATGCGATGGACGACCTGCTGAAGCAGCGGCGCGTGCTCTTCCTGCCGGCCGACACGCCGGACAGCGACACCTTTGCCGACAAGTCGAATGCCGCAGAGGCGCGCATCGTCGCCGACCTGCTGCGCCGCATCGTGCGACAGTACGGAGCAAAATTCGACGCCGACCGCACGGTGGGTGTCATTGTGCCCTATCGCAACCAGATAGCCATGATACGTCGCGAGATAGCACTGCTGAACCTGCCACAGCTCCACGCCGTCAGCATCGACACCGTGGAGCGCTATCAGGGGTCGCAGCGCGACGTCATCATCTATTCGTTCACCGTGCGCAACCCCTACCAGTTAGACTTCCTGACCAGCAACTGCATTGTGGAGGACGGACGCGTCATCGACCGTAAGCTGAACGTGGCCATGACGCGTGCCCGCTGCCAGCTGCTCATGACGGGCAACGTCAGCGTCCTCAGCCGCAACCCCGTCTTTGCCGAGCTTATCCGTCAGTACAAGGAATAAGAAGCAAGAGACAAGAAGCAAGAGAATAGTTTAAAATGCGCTATTTGTGTAACAAAAAATCCACCCACACCCGCGACACCCGCCACACCCAATCCAGGTGCGGCGGGTGTCGCGGGTGTGGGGTAAAAAATTTATTCACTATATTATAATACGCGCGCGAGGCAGTAACTAATAGTTACTACGTTCAGCAGGAAAATTCTAATGGTCAGAATTTTGCTGATGAGCATCAGAATTTCCACCATCATGCTTCTGACGGATTTTTGAAAAACCTGAATTATTATTTGTCAGTTTACTGATTATTGACTAACTTTGCACGAAAATTAAACGAACTAATAACAAACAAAAATGAAAAAGGCAATTTATACCCCCCCCATTTGGAGGAGCTGAAAGTAGATGATATGAAGCTGTTAGCTGGGTCGTCAGGAGTTTCAGGAACAGCTGGCGGTTACGAACCAGGCGAAGGTGACGATGACCCTATTGAAGATGACAGGGATAGGGACGGGGATTGATAAGTGTTCTGCTGAAATTTTGAACACAAAGACACAAAGAGTTGAGCTGGTCGCAGTGCCAAGAAAAACTTTGTGTCTTTGTGTCTTTGTGTTCAGTCAAAATCATACCAGGTTATTTTTAAACGCTCACTAAAAATGTTTAATTATTTGTTCGTTTACTGATTATTGACTAACTTTGCACGAAAATAAAACTAACAAATAACAAACAAAAATGAAAAAGGCAATTTATACCCCCCCCCATTTGGAGGAGCTGAGTGTTGACGATATGCAGCTGTTGGCTGGGTCGTCTGGAGTTACTGTAACGGTTCCAGATATCGAACCAGGCGGTGGTGACCCTGACCCATTTCCTCCTCCTGGCACTGCCCGCGAAACCCAATTCAACGAATTTGAATAAAAAAAGCTCTCAATACAGCAGGTCGGGCACGGTTTCCGTCTGGAACCAGTTATGGTAGGCGTTGTGGTTCTGCATCCAGCTGGCATAGCCGGCGTAGGGTCCGAAGGTCTCGCCCGTCTCGTTGTTGTAGGTACACAGGGCGATGCCCTCCAACGGATAGCGGAAGTCGGGCTTGGGAATGGCGAGTGCCCAGCTGATGTGGTTGTCGTAGGCCGACCGGTCCTTGAAGACGTCGCGCAGTACGCCGTTGAACTTACAGGCGTAGGTGTGTACCTCCCAGATGCCGAGGCTCATGCTCTTCTCCATCTTGGCCTGGTTGACGACGAAGGGGTCAATGCGGTCGAAGGTGATGCTGTGTGCCGTCTCGGTGTCCTTGCAGGTGATGCGGTAGGTGGCGCTGACGGCAGGCACGGTGCCGCTGAGCTTGTCGACGTCGACGTGCGACGTGTTGTACTTGAGTGCCAGAATGTTGCCTAAGTCGTCGAACTTGCGGTTGAGTACCCAGTGTACGTTCTCGAAGAGGCTGATGACGGCCTCGCCGCTGCGCCCGCGCACCAGTGTCTTGTCGCTCTCGATGAAAGAGCGGGGGAACGGGTAGTCCTTGTCCAGGCGCTCGCCCTCCACGATTTCTACGCTGGTGATGTCGTCGTACCTGACACCCGCCAGCTGGATGGCGGCGGCATAGGGCAGCAGCGTGCCGGCGGCGACGACGGTGACCGTCAGGTCCACCTGGTGCGAGTCGGCGGTGTAGCTCTTGGTGACGCGCAGCACGAGGTCGTTGTAGTCGAAGTCGTCGGGCAGCGGGAAGGTGGTCTCGTAGAGGTAGGTGAAGGTCTGGTAGGCAGGCTGGTGGTAGATGCCGTTGCGCTGCAGGTTGTCGTTGTTGATGTCGAGGGACGGTGCACCGTAGTTGAAGGGCACTACGCCGAGTGTTCCGCCGCTGCTGTTGACGACGACGGCATAGAGCGTCTGGTGTGTCAGTGGCACGGTGTAGGTCAGCTTGACCTTTCCGCCAGAGCACGCACCCTCGGCGGCAATCTCGGCCGTTGCCACGGTGTAGGGGTTGTCGGTGAGCACCTGTATGCCGTAGTAGTTGGCCGACTCCGGCACGGTGAATACGGTGGTTCCTGTCTTGGTGAGGCACCAGTCGTGGTTGGTGTCCACGTTGTCAATCATGAACTGGTAGCTGACGTATTCGTCATAGGCCTTCTTGTCGAAGAGGTCCTTGCTGCACGACGTGGTGAGCACGAGGCATGCCGCCACCGTGAGGGTAATGGTTAAGATGCGTTTCATCATAGCGTCTGCGCTGTTTTGTTTAACGCCGTAAAATTACAAAAAAGCATCGAAAAACACTGACAAAGTGACGACTTGCATGAAAGTTCTGGCGGTTTTTTAAGATTATTAACACATCATTACTCATTTTCCCTCATTTTTTATGTATCTTTGCAAACACATATAGGAAAATAACGTGAATATTAATTAAAAAAAGGAAAACAAGATGAAGAAACTAATGTTAATCAGTTTTGCTGCACTTGCTTTCGTTGGCTGTGTGAAGAACGACGTCACCCCGCTGACGCAGCAGGAGATAGACAAGCAAAAGTACGACCAGGCCTTCAGAAACTATTTGGAAGGTAAGAGCATTCCCAGCTCGCAGGACTGGGGCTTCTCAGCAGACATCACCGCAGAGACCACGCGTGGTACCGTGGACGTGAACTCCAACGAGTGGGAGCAGAAGGGCTACGTCATCCCCGCTGCTATCACCCAGCGCGAGGTGGATGTCGTATCGGCATGGTTTGCCAGCAACCGTTATCCGCAGAGCGAGCCGTTGGACGTCAGCGACTTCTTTGTGCAGAATGTCTATGCCGCCAACATCACCTATAACACGGAGACCGACGGAAAGAACGACAACAACGGCACCTCGCACAGCGAGAACGGCTCGGCACACATGGACTACATCTCGTGCTCGAACAAGGCCGGCACGTGGGACCACATCAACAACTTCAATGCCAACAGCGGACAGATTCAGCACCTGCTGAACAGCGGCACCTACGCTTTCAGTTTCCATGACAGCTACGGCGACTACACGTCGCAGAAGTTTGTGCTGAGAGCCATCTCCGTGGACGGCGTGGTGGGCTACTATGTAGGCTTCGACTACGAGAGCTACGGCAAGAGCGACGGCTCGGAGTTCCATGCCGACGGCTACTACACCGACCGCATCATCAAGATTGTGCCGGGTAAGATTGTGCCCACGGGCAACATCCGCATCATTGCCGAAGACCTGAGTGCTGCCGAGGACGGCGACTTCGACTTCAACGACATCGTGCTGGACGTCAAGTTCGGCGGCAACGCACAGCTCATCCTGCACGCTGCAGGCGGTACGCTGCCCCTGCGCATCGGCGGCAAGGACGAATGGGAGGTACACCAGCTGTTCGGCGTTGGTCAGAACCAGATGGTCAACACGGGTGCCGGTCCTGAGAAAGACCCTGTGGTGTTCGACTACGGTTCTCCCATCAACAACGGTGCCGAGGCTAACAACATCAAGATAGAGGTGTTCAAAAACGGAGCGTGGCAGACGCTGACCGCCCAGAAGGGTGAGCCGACCAGCAAGCTGGCTGTCGACAAGAACTACAAGTGGCTGGGTGAGCGTCAGAGCATAAAGAAGGAATATCCCACATTCGTGGAGTGGGCTACCAATGCCAACTTCAAGTCGAAGTGGTGGTAAGCAGCTGATATGGTTTTAAACTACATTTGGGTAGCATTTTTTCTCGTCGCTTTTGTCATAGCGGCGGTGAAACTGGTAATCTTGGGCGACTACGACGTGTTTCCAGCAATGATGGACTCCACGTTCGCGTCGTCCAAGACGGCTTTTGAGATATCGTTAGGACTGACTGGCGTGCTGTCGCTCTGGTTAGGTGTGATGAAGGTCGGCGAGAAGGGCGGCGTGGTCAACGTGCTGGCCCGCGTGCTGTCGCCGGTGTTTACCAAGCTGTTCCCCGACATTCCCAAGGGGCACCCCGTGACCGGCAGCATCTTCATGAACATTGCCGCCAACATGCTGGGACTGGACAATGCCGCCACGCCGCTCGGGCTGAAAGCCATGGAGCAGATGCAGGAGCTTAACGTGAAGAAGGACACGGCGTCGAACGCCATGATTATGTTCTTAGTGTTGAACACCAGCGGACTGACGCTTATCCCCGTCAGCATCATGGTGTATCGTGCGCAGATGGGAGCGGCACAGCCCACCGACATCTTTATCCCCATACTGCTGGCAACGTTCTTTTCGACGCTGGCCGGTGTCATCGTCACCTCGCTCTACCAGCGCATCAACCTGCTGAACCGCACGCTGCTGCTGACGCTGGGCGGAGCATGTGCCGTGGTGGCCGGCATCATCTGGGGCTTTTCGCAGTTGACGCCCGACATGATGAATCGCGTAAGCACCAGTGCGGCAAACATCCTGCTGATGACCATCATCTGTGCCTTCATACTGGCAGGCATCCGCAAGAAGGTCAACGTCTACGAGGCCTTTATCGAGGGAGCCAAGGACGGCTTTACCACGGCTGTGCGCATCATTCCTTACTTAGTGGCTATTCTGGTGGGCATCGGTGTGTTCCGTGCCTCGGGAGCCATGGACATGCTCATTGGCGGCATGCGCTGGTGTGTGGAGCTGACGGGTGCCGGAGCGCAGTGGGTGGACGCCATGCCGACGGCGCTGATGAAGCCGTTGTCGGGCTCGGGAGCACGCGGCATGATGGTTGACGCCATGACAACCTACGGTGCCGACTCCTTCGTGGGTCGCCTGTCGTGCATCTTCCAAGGCTCTACTGACACGACGTTCTACATCCTGGCCGTCTACTTCGGCTCTGTGGGCATCAGGAACACGCGCCACGCCGTCTCCTGCGGACTGTTGGCCGACCTGGCCGGCATCATTGCCGCCATAGCCATCTGTTATATGTTCTTCGGCTAATCCGGCTAATTTAATACACAAGCAATGGGCAAGCTAACAACCATCTTCAAGGACACTGCCATCTACGGACTGTCGAGCATCGTGGGCAGGTTTCTCAATTACCTTTTGGTGCCGCTCTATACGGCCAGCCTCTCTGCGGCCTCTGGCGGCTATGGCGTCATCACTAACATCTATGCCTATGTGGCGTTGGTGCTGGTGTTGCTGACCTTTGGTATGGAGACCACCTATTTCCGTTTCACCAATAAGACGCACACCGACTCTAACGTCGTCTATTCCACCACACTCATTGCCGTGGGTTCCGTGTCGTTGAGCTTTGCCTTGTTGGTGCTCTTGCTGCTGAAACCCGTCAGTGCGCTCATGGGTTATGCCGAGCACCCTGACTATGTGGGTGTCATGGCCGTTACGGTGGCTGTCGATGCCTTCCTCTGCATACCTTTCGCCCATCTGCGGCAGCAGAAGAAGGCGGTTAAGTTTGCCGCCCTCAAACTGCTGAACATCATCGTCAGCATTGTGCTGAACACCGTCTACTTTGCGTGGATGGGCGGCAAGGACGTGGCCTACACCTTCTACATCAACCTATTCTGCACGCTGATGCTGGCCGTCTGCCTCGTCACGGAGTACACGGGTTTCAAGTGGAAGTTTGATGCCAAGCTGATGCGTACCATGCTCAGCTATTCGTGGCCCATTCTCATCTTGGGCATTGCCGGCATCCTGAACCAGACTGCTGACAAGATGCTTTTCCCCTACATCTATGAGGGCGGTGACAGCCTTGAGCAGTTAGGCATCTACGGAGCCTGCTCGAAGATAGCCATGATTATGGCCATGATAACGCAGGCTTTCCGCTTCGCCTACGAGCCTATCGTCTTCGCCGGTGTCAAGGACAAAGACCAGCATCAGATGTACGAGCAAGCCATGAAGTTCTTCATCATCTTCACCCTGTTGGCGTTCCTTTTGGTGGTGGGCTATATGGACATTCTGAAACGCGTCATCGTACCCAACCAGGACTACTGGGTGGGACTGCAGGTCGTGCCCATCGTCATGGTGGCCGAGATGATGATGGGTGTCTACTTCAACCTGTCTTTCTGGTATAAGATTACCGACCGTACCATCTGGGGCGCCGTCTTCTCGGGCCTCGGCTGTGTGGTGATGATAGCCGTCAACGTCATCTTCGTGCCCCGCTACGGCTACATGGCGTGTGCGTGGGGCGGCGTGGCAGGCTATGGCATGGCCATGATAGCCTCCTACGTCGTAGGCCAGAAATACTACCCGCTGGACTATCCGCTGAAGGACATCTCGCTCTACGTCGTGCTGGCCTTTGCGCTCTATGGTATCATGGTCTTCACTGACGACTGGTCGCCAGTTGCTTCCATAGCCTTCAACACTGTGCTCATCGCCGTCTTCGTGGCCGTCATCGTCAGGCGCGACTTCCCGCTGAGCCGCCTGCCCTTCATAGGAAAGTTTTTTAGATAACCATATTAGTACAGAATGAAGAAACTACTCTTATCACTGATGTGTCTGTGCTCCATTGGAGCCAATGCCGACGAAGGCATGTGGACACTGTTTGACCTGCCTGCTGCCGTGTACGACCAGATGAAGGGCTACGGCTTCCAGCTGCCCATGGAGCAGCTGTATCAGGGCGACCATGCCGTCAAGAACAATGTCGTCAACTTCGGCGGCTACTGCTCGGGTGTCGTCGTCAGCCCCGACGGTCTGGTGTTCACCAATCACCACTGCGGCTTCGACGCCATCCGCCGCCACTCTACCGTGGAGCACGACTACCTGCTGAACGGCTTTGTGGCCAAGAGCTATGAGGAGGAGCTGCCCAACGAGGACCTCTTCGTCAGCTTCATGATAGACCAGAAGGACGTCAGCGACCAGGTGCTGCCCCTGCTGAAAGGGCTGAACACGGAGGAGCAGGCCGCCAAGGTCGACTCCATCGAGAACGCGTGGCTGAAGGATATCCGTGCCAAGGACTCTACGCTGCGTGTCGAGCTGAAGCCGTTCTATGAGGGCAACAAGTTCTATTGCACCACCTACCGCGACTTCGAGGACGTGCGCTTGGTGTTCACCGTTCCAAAGTCGATGGGTAAGTTCGGTGGCGAGACCGACAACTGGATGTGGCCGCGCCAGACCTGCGACTACTCCGTGTTCCGCATCTACTGCGACCCCAAGACGGGCGGACCGGCCAAGTACGCCAAGGACAACGTGCCCTACCACCCCAAGTCGTGGGCTCCCGTGTCGCTGCAGGGCTACAAGCCCGGCGACTTCTGCATGATTATGGGCTATCCCGGCAGCACCAGCCGCTACCTGTCGAGCTACGGCATTCAGGAGCGTCGCGATGCCATCAATGCGCCGCGTGTCCAGGTGCGTGGTCTAAAGCAGGGCATCATGCTGCGTCACATGCGTGCCTCGGAGGCCGTGCGCATCAAGTACGACACCAAGTATGCCACCTCCAGCAATTACTGGAAGAACTCCATAGGCATGAACAAGTGCATCGACTCCATCGGTCTCATCCAGCAGAAGCAGCAGTATGAGGCCAAGATACGGCAGTGGTTAGACACCGCCAAATGCTCCGCTTCAAACGTTCACCTCTCAGCTCTCAACTTCGACAAGATGGCACAGCTCTACCAGAAGCGCAAGGAGCTGACGCGCATCCGTACGCTCTTCAACGAGACCTTCTTCCTGCAAGACCAGCTGACCAACCGCTCCTGGTTTGTGCAGTGGGGCAAAGAGGTGAAGGGTCCGAAGTCAAAACCCAAGAAGCAGTATTACGAGTTTTCCGACAACAGCGACGAGTGGGACGAGGCCACCGACCAGGAAATCTTAGCCGCCCTGATGAAGAACTACCGCGAGCAGGTGACCGACCCCAACTACCTGCCAGACTTCTACAAGACTGTCGACGAGAAGTTCCACGGCGACTGCGAGGCCTACGTCAAGGCCCTCTACAGCAAGTCAGTGCTGATGCAGACGGGCAAGCCCGTCTACTTCAACCGCAAGAGTTACCTGAAGGACCTCGGCGTGCAGTACGGCCTGTCCATTAGCGAGCTGCGTTCCAAAATCAGCACTGACCGCCAGCAGCTCAGTCTTGACATCAACGAGCAGGAGCGCCTGCTGTGCGCCGCCGTGTTGCGCATGGAACAGGACATGCCCAATTACTCGGACGCCAACTTCACGCTGCGCATGACCTACGGCCAGATTGGCGAGTACACGCTGGGCGGACGTCCCTCCGGCTACTATACCACGGCGCGCTCGTTGTGGGACAAGATGCAGCTGGCCGACCAGAACTTCGAGTATTTTGCCGAACCCGTCATGCACCAGCTCATGGCCGAGAAGGACTTCGGCCGCTATGCTGACGCGCTGACGGGCACCCTGCAGCTCTGCTTCCTGTCGAACAACGACATCACGGGTGGCAACTCTGGCTCACCTATCTTCAATGGCAAGGGCGAACTCCTCGGATTGGCCTTCGACGGCAACTGGGACTCGCTCAGCAGCGACATCTTCTTCGACCGCCAGCTGGCCCGAACCATCAACGTCGACGTGCGTTACATGCTCTACATGATGGACCGTTGGGGACACGCCGACAGGCTTTTAAAGGAAATAGGTGCAAAATAAACATCAAAAAGTTTGGTACATTCAAGAAAAAGAGTTACCTTTGCAAATGATTTCAACAAATATTTATAGAAAAAAATGAAAAAGATTCAGACATTGATGCTCACACTGCTGGTGGTAGTGATGGGTATGGCCGTGCAGTCGTGCGGCAAAGATGACGACAACGTGACAACCCTTTACACCATGTCAGCCAGTGTTGATGTGAAGAATCAGGGTTCGTTCAAGGATTCGGACATCGAAACGTTAAAGAAGGGTATCAGCAAGAGCGAAACCGCCAGCTATACTTCAGATGCTGCAGCCAAGACTGCTGCCGACCAGGCTATCCAGATTTATAAAAGCCAGATTGAAGCTGCTTTTAGCGGTATAGACTGGACTAACGAGGAGGCCAATATAGTCATCACTATCAGCGTGACCAACAAGAGTACCCAGAAAGTCGTGTCGCAGTGGACTGTTACCATTCATAAAGGTGTTACTATTGCCCAGGTGAAGTAAGCACAAACAATAGTAGAACTGCAAAAATAGAGGCTGTGTTCCAATGTGACACAGCCTCTTTTCTGTTATTTCTTCTTTCTGGGTTTGCGGATGGCCCAGCCTTCTTCCTCGAAGTTGGGGATTTCGCCTTTCAGTTTCATGCCTTTGGGGTTGAGGAACTGCATCCAGTCTTCTTTTCTGATGGGTTTGGTGGGTTTGGCGGGTTTTGTGGGCTTTGTGGGTTTGGTGGGGGAGGCGGTTCTTTTGGGGGAGCGGGAGGGCTTGCTGCCTTCGTTGGCATCGTTGCAGCGGACGTCGCGGCCTTTGTATTGCTGGCCGCTGACATACTTCATGACACGCTGGGCATCCTCCTCCGGCACCTCGAAGTACGACATGGTCTGCAGCAGGTCTATGTGGCCCACGTCCACGTGGCCGTGCAGGTGCTTGTTCAGGAACTGCATCAGCTCGCCCGGGTAGAAGCCGTCCTTCTTGCCCAGGTTGATGAAGAGCTTGCGGTACCCTTCTGTCGTTTGACGTCTGTCGTTTGTCGGTTGGCGCTTGTGGTTACCTTTGCCTCTCTCTTTCTCTTTTCTTTCTCCCCTTTCCTCTCTGCTCTTCGGGGTAACAGGCAGTATCTCCGGTGCGTTCTTGTAGTAAGCTAAGAACTTGCCGAACTCCAGCGACACAATCTTCTTGATGAGGTCGTCCTTGTCCACATACTCGAAGTAGCGGCTGATGTCCTGCATGAAGGGAGCTATCTGTTCCTCGTCGACGTCAGCCTTCACTATCTGGTCCATCACCTTGTAGAGCTGCTTCTTGCATATCTCCTCGGCCGACGGTATCTGTCCCTGTTCAAACTGCTTGCCTATCACCTTCTCGATGTTGCGAATCTTGTGCTTCTCGCGCGAGTGGACGATGCACAGGCTTGTGCCCTTCTTGCCGGCGCGTCCCGTTCGTCCGGAGCGGTGCGTGTAGTTCTCGATGTCGTCAGGCAGTCCGTAGTTGATGACGTGCGTCAGGTCGTCCACGTCCAGTCCGCGTGCGGCCACGTCGGTGGCCACAAGGAGCTGTACGGTGTGCTGTCGGAACTTCTGCATGGTCAGGTCGCGCTGCTGCTGCGACAGGTCGCCATGCAGGCTTTCGGCGTTGTATCCGTCACGTATCAGCTTGTCGGCCACCTCCTGCGTCTCGGCCTTCGTCCTGCAGAAGATGATGGCGAAGATGCGCGGGTTGTAGTCCACGATGCGTTTCAGCGCCAGGTACTTGTCCTTGGCGTTCACCATGTAGTAGACGTGGTTGACGTGCTCGGCGCCCTCGTTTCGGCTGCCCACCACTATCTCCTTGTAGTCGTGCAGATAGCCCTTGGCAATGCGTTCTATCTCGCGGCTCATCGTCGCCGAGAAGAGCAGCGTGTTATGCTGCTCGGGTATGCCCTCCAGAATGTGGTCGATGCTCTCCGAAAACCCCATGTTCAGCATCTCGTCGGCCTCGTCCAGCACCACGTTATACACGTCGTCCAGACGTGCCACGCCGCGCTTCATCAGGTCAATGAGCCGTCCCGGTGTGGCCACAACCACCTGCACGCCTTTCCTCAGCGCACGTATCTGCTGTTCGATGGAGGCGCCGCCGTAGACGGCTTCGATGTGGATGCCCTCCAGATACTTGGCGAAGTCGCGCAGGTCGTCGGCTATCTGCAGGCACAGTTCGCGTGTGGGGGCCAGGATGAGTGCCTGCGGCAGCCCGCGTCCTATCTCGCCCATCAGCGGTCGCGGCTTGTCGGCAATGCGTTGCAGTACGGGTATGCCGAATGCCGCCGTCTTGCCCGTTCCCGTCTGGGCCAGCGCGATGACGTCGTTTTGGTTACCTAACAAGTAAGGTATTACTTCCTCCTGTACGGGCATGGGCTGTACGAAGCCCATCTCCTCGATGGCGCGGCGAATCCCTTCGCTGACACCAAGTTCTTCAAATGTCTTCAATATCAATAACTTTCTAATTCGTCTGCAAAGGTACGACATCTTTTTACAAATAAGAAATAAATATAAGGAAATTATCGGGTTTGCCCCGTTTTATCACATTTTATCATAGCCAATCCCGCCGCCGATGCTCAGTAAACCACCGCGTGCTGGCTGATAAACCTGCTTTTTATCGTCCTTTTTTTCAGATTTTCCGTACTTCTTTTTATTTTTCTCCGTAATTCCTCTCCATTTTTTCCGTAATTCCTCCCAAGAATTACGGAAAAAATGGAGAAGAATTACGGAAAATTTTACGAGAACTACGGAGAAATGTTTATTGTGAGGCATAAAAATAGCGTTTCCCGTGCGTCGGGTAGGGGATTGTGCGGCATCGACAAGTGGTTTGTCGCTAATGGATTGAACAAAAGTTGCAGAATAATTTTGGTGTTTTCCCAGATTTTTTGTATTTTTGCCGATAATATGAAGATAGGAGTTTTTTGTTCTGCTAACCAACAGATAGACCACGACTTCTTTGAACTGACGAAAGCGTTGGGGCAGTGGATAGCACAGGAGGGCCATACGCTGGTGTATGGCGGTGTGAACTGCGGGCTGATGGAGTGTGTGGCCAAGGCCGTGCACGAGTCGGGCGGGCGTGTCATCGGCATCATTCCGGAAATTGTCGCGAAGGAAGGGCGCATCTCGCAGTATGTGGACGTGGAAATCCTGTGCGACAACCTGAACGACCGCAAGCAGCTGATGATGGACCAGAGCGACGCGTTCATAGCCCTTCCGGGCGGCATCGGCACGCTGGACGAGCTGTTCACCATGGCCGCTTCAGCCACCATGGACTTTCACGACAAGAAGGTTATCCTTTATAACATGAAAGGGTTCTGGGACGGACTTGTTGTCATGCTGGACGACCTGCACACGAAAAAAGTCACCCGGAAGCAGTGGCGCAACTACATCCAGGTGGTGTCGAGCTTCGATGAAATCACCAGTCTTTTAGCGCAGGGATAGTGCAGCATTCTCGGCGGCCTCCATTTGTTCGCGCTCGCCGGGTCCTTTGTCGTTGAGTCCGCACAGGTGCAGTATGCCGTGTATGATGACGCGGTGCAGCTCCTCGTCGTAGTCTTTGTGGAACAGTTCCGCATTCGAGCGCACTGTGTCTAACGATATGACGAGGTCGCCGTTCAGCGTGTCGCCTTCGTCGTAGTCGAAGGTGATGATGTCGGTGTAGTAGTCATGACCTAAGTATTCGCGGTTGACGTTGAGGATGTGGTCGTCGTTGCAGAACAGGTAGCCCACCTCGCCCACCTTCTTGCCGTAGGTGGCGGCGACGCGGCGTATCCATGCCGTGGTTTTGCGGCGCTTGATGCGCGGGAAACGGACGTTTTCAGTGTTGTAGGTTATCATTGTTTGTAGGTATTAACGCCGTGGTTTCTTGGGAAGGAAGCTGCTGACGTCAGCACCGAAGTGCTGCAGTTCGCGCACCATGGAGCTGCTGATGTTGGCCAGGTGAGGCTCGGCCAGGAGCAGGATGGTCTCCACGCCGCTCATCATGCGGTTGATGTCGGCCTGGTCACGCTCGTACTCGAAGTCCTTCACGCTGCGCACACCCTTGACGATGAAGCGGGCACCTTCTGCTTTGGCGAAGTCGACGGCCAGTCCGTAGTACGGTTTCACCGTGATGCGCTCCTCGTCGCGGTATAGTTCGGCTATGGCCTTGACGCGCTCCTCGGCCGACGGCATGTCCGGTTTGTGCACCTGATCGCCCACGACGCCGATGACCATTCGGTCGAACAGCGGCAGTGCCCGCGTCACCACCGAGTCGTGACCTGCGGTAAACGGGTTGAACGAGCCCACGAAGACGCCGGTCCGCCCGCAGTCATCATTTATCGATTTACGATTTACCATCTTATTATTTTCGATTTACGATTTTCGATTTACGATTTATTAGAAGCAAGAAGCAAGAGGCAAGAAGCAAGAGAATACTTTGAAGTTTGAAGTGTGATGTTTGAAGTTTATGATTACCGTTTTCACTCTTCACTTTTCACTTTTCACTCTTCACTCTTCGAACAGTCCCGGTTCCATGATGTTGCCCGTGTACGGATTACGGCCGAAGTGGCGGTAAGCCAGTTCCGTCGCCATGCGGCCGCGGGGGGTGCGCTTGATGAAACCCTCCATGATGAGGAAGGGTTCGTAGACCTCCTCCAGCGTTCCGCTGTCCTCGCCGATGGCGGTGGCAATGGTCGAGACGCCCACCGGACCGCCCCGGAACTTGTCGATGATGGTCAGCAGTATGCGGTTGTCTATCTCGTCCAGTCCATACTGGTCGATGTTGAGTGCCGTCAGTGCTATCTGGGTGATGCCAGTGTCTATGCGTCCCGTGCCCTTCACCTGTGCGAAGTCGCGCACGCGGCGCAGCAGGGCGTTGGCAATACGTGGCGTACCGCGCGAGCGGCGTGCTATCTCCATCGAGGCGTCGCCGGTGATGGGTACGCGCAGGATGCTGGCCGAGCGCTCAATGATGCGCTGCAGCGTCTCCGGTGCATAGTATTGCAGGTGCATGTTGATGCCGAAGCGCGCCCTGAGCGGTGCCGTGAGCAGTCCGCTGCGTGTGGTGGCACCCACCAGCGTGAAGGGGTTCAGGTCTATCTGGATGCTGCGTGCCGACGGCCCTTTGTCTATCATGATGTCGATGCGGTAGTCCTCCATAGCCGAGTACAGATACTCCTCGACCACGGGCGACAGGCGGTGTATCTCGTCGATGAACAGCACGTCGTTCCTCTCCAACGACGTCAGGATGCCGGCCAAGTCACCGGGCTTGTCGAGCACGGGACCGGAAGTAATCTTAAAGCCCACGCCCAGTTCGTTGGCAATGATGTTGCTCAGCGTGGTCTTGCCCAGTCCCGGGGGTCCGTGCAGCAGCACATGGTCGAGGGGCTCACCGCGATACTTGGCTGCTTCGACAAACACCTCTAAGTTCTCCACCACCTGCTGCTGTCCGCTGAAGTCGCGGAACGACAACGGGCGCAAAGCGTTCTCGAACTCCTTCTCGCTTGACGACAGCTGCTCTTGTCGGATGTCAAAATCTTCGTCCATCATGTTTTTTCGTCTTTAGCGTGCAAAGTTAAGCATTTTTTTGTAAATTTGCACACAGAAAACTAAAAACCTACTTTTATGAGACGTATCATCCTACTCTTATCAGCGGCCTTTGCCGCTTTCACGGCACAGGCCAGTACCACGCTCCCCCTGCAGGGCACCGTCGTCAGTCCCACTGACCGTAACATCCAGTACGTCGGACGCATCTGCTTCCAGAACCCCGAGCGTCCGCGCTTTACCTTCCCCGGCACGCAAATCAACATCGCCTTCACCGGCACCTCCGTCAAGCTGTGGGCTAAACCCCGCAGCGGCTACTTCATGGCGCAGGTCGACAAGGCCGAGCCCTTCAAGGTAGCCCTCATGGGCGAGCGCGACTCCGTGGTGACCGTGGCCACGGCACTGCCGCAGGGCGAGCACACGCTGCGGCTGATGTACGTCATAGAAGGCTACGACCTGAAGCCCGACTTCCGCGGCTTCATCCTTGACAGGGGTGCCCGTCTGCTGCCTCCTCCCGCCCTGCCTGGGCGCACCATTGAGTTCATAGGCAACAGCATCACCTGCGGCTACGGCAACGAGAGCACGGAGATGACCGACCCCTTTGAGTACGAGACCGAGAACCACTACCTGACCTACGCCCAGCTGACCTGTCGCAGTCTGGATGCCGTGGCCCATGTGGTGGCGCGCTCGGGCATCGGTGTCTACCGCAGCTACGGCGGTCCCAAGGCAGGCACTCCCGACAATGTGATGACCACCGAGTACGAGTACACCAACCTCTACGACCGTTCCGAGCGGTGGGACTTCAGCCGCTTCCAGCCGCAACTGGTGTGCATCAACCTTGGCACCAACGACCTGTCGACCAACAACTACGACGCTCGTCTGCTGCGCCAGGCCTACGTCCGCTTCCTCAAGCAGGTGCGCGGCCATAACCCCAAGGCCAAAATCGTCTACCTCTGCGGCTCCATGCTCAACGGCAAGGAGCTCGACATCGCCCGGAAGACCCTTGACAGCGTGGTCGACGAAGCCCGCAAGGGCGGCGACACGGAGGTCTATCGCTTCGACTTCACTCCGCAGACGGGCGACATCGGCTACGGCGCCTCCTGGCATCCCAGCCAGTGGCAGCACCAGAAGATGGCCGCCGAGCTGACGGCCTACCTGCGTTCGTTGATGAAGTGGTTCTAAGCACGCATGGCGAGACTGCTCCTCCTCCTTCTGCTCTTCCAAGGCTGGACTGCTGCGTCGGGTCAGCCCGGGGACAGAGTGACCTACTACGACGAGGAGGACGGACTGCCTCACGGCCATGTCACCCAACTGTTGCAGGACTCCTTAGGCTTCATGTGGTTTGCCACATGGAACGGACTCTGCCGCTACGACGGCCACGAGTTCCGCACCTTCAAGGCCACGGCCGGCGACGGCTGCCACATGACCACCGACCGTTTCCGCGACATTGCGCTGCGTCCTGACGGCAACATCCTCTGCCGCGTGGACGACTACTACTACCTCTTCGACACCCGCCGCTGCCGTTTCAGCGACCTGCCGGCTGCCGAGGCCGCCCGTGCCGCCGACCAGATGAGGCAGTACCGCATGAGCGACGCCTGGAAGGGCGACAACCGTATGACCGGCTTCACCTATACCGACCGCCAGGGCAACCGCTGGTCGGTGCGCGGCACGGGCATCTATAAGGAGACACCGCTGCAACAGCACACCTGGCGACTCGGCATGGAGCCGGGAGCCGAGGTGAAGTGTCTGTTCAAGGATCGGCAGCAACGCTACTGGGTGTGCACTAAGGGCGACGGCGCCGTGCGCGTCTATGCCACTGCCGACAACCGCCTGTTGGGCTACTTAGGCGCCGACGGCCGCCTGCACGCCGCCTACACCCGCTTCGGCCATGCCGTCTATTGCATGCACCAGTCGGCTGACGGCACGCTGTGGATGGGCACCAAGCCCGACGGCCTGTTCCGTCTGCGTCCCACGGGCGGCGCATTCACCATAGACCACATCACCGACCTGCCGAACCCGAACGTCTACAGCATTGCCGAGGACCGCTACGGCCGCATGTGGGTGGCTACCCTGGGCGGAGGGCTCTGCTTTACCACGGATGCACGGGCAGACAGCCCCCTCTTCAGGGTGCCGCGGCACTATCCGCGTCAGCAGGCGCAGCGCCTGCGCTACCTTTGCATGGCTGAAAACGGCGACATCCTGTTAGCTGCAGCCACCGACGGACTGATGGTGGCACGGCTGATGCCTGATGCCGACGCCATGACGTTCCGGCTGCACCAGCGCGAGTCCATGCGTGCCGAGAGCCTGAGCAGCAGTGCCCTCATGGACATCATGGCCGACGGCGACGGCCACTACTACGTCAGCACCGAGAGCGGCGGCATCAACCGCACGCAAGGCACCAGCCTGTCAGACAGCCTGCTGGCGTTCCGCCACTATACCGTCGCCAACCACCAGCTGCCCACCGACGTGGTGCTGTCGATGACGCCATTGGACGGCGGCCGCGTCATGGTGGTCGGCAACCATCTGGTGAGCATCGTAGACAGCAGCGGCCACTACCGGCAGGTGGACGCCCGATACTTCAACGAAGACTACCGCTTCAGCGATGCGCACCCCCTGCGGCTTAGCGGTGACCGCTGGCTCTTCGGACTCACCGACGGTGCTTTCATGACCACTACCACCCAGATGCTGAGCGAAGCCCGGCAGCCTGCACTCGTGCTGACAGCCGTCTCCGTGCAGGGCGGCATTGCACGCTACGGCGTGTCGCGCGCCGACAGCATCGTCCTGCTGCCCCACGAGCGCAGCGTCACCATCCACTTCGCCGCCCTCGACTACAGTGCTCCGGAGCGCATCAACTACGCTTTCCGCCTGTTGCCCGGCAGCCAGTGGAACTACATCGGCACCAACCGCTCGGTTACGCTGCTCGACCTGAAGCCCCGCACCTACCAGTTGGAGATACGCTGCACCAACGCCGACGGACAGTGGACGGACAGCCTGCGGCGGCTGACCATCGTGGTGCAGCCCACATTCTGGGAGTCCGCCGTGGGACGGCTGCTGATGGTGCTGCTCGTGGTCGCCATGCTGGCCGTCATCGTCTACACCTATTTATATATAAGGCGCATCAAGCGGCAGCAGCATGAGACGCTGGAAGCCTACCTGGCCCTGATGGAGAAGCAGGAGAAGCCACGGCAGCGGCGCGAGAAGGTGGCTACCGACGACCCGATGATGCAGCGCATCATGGCTTTCATCGAGGCAAACATAGGCAACGGCGAGGCCGGTGTGGGCGACATGGCGGCGGCTGCCGCCGTCAGTCGCAGCGGCCTGCAACGAAAAGTGAAGCAGGCCATGGGCATTACGCCACAAGACCTGCTTCGTGAGGCTCGCATCAAACGCGCCTGCCAACTGCTGCGCCAGACGGACAAGACCGTCGCAGAGGTGGCTTACGCCTGCGGATTCTCCGACCCTAAGTACTTCAGCCGCAGCTTCAAGCAAAGCACGGGGCTGTCGCCGACGGAGTATAAGACGCAGGCTTGACGGCAAGCGTTATTCCTGCACATATTTTCGACCGTTGATGATGACAATGCCCTTATAGGCACTGTTCACACGACGTCCGTCCAAAGCGTAGCACTCTGGGGCGACTTGCTGTTGGACGGCTGTGCTTACGGTCTGGATAGCTGTCTCGCCACTTTGGTCGACGAGTTCTATCTCCTGACCTGCCGACGTTGCAATGTCGTAGACATAGGTGGTAGGCAGCTTGGTAGCAGGAATCTTCGAGGCGTCAGCCACGATGGGGTCAGGCATCACGTAGGGTTGCATGAGCGCATTGCTGTTGTCGCCCTCGGCAGCAGTCAGCGCTGTGCCGTCAGCCAGCTTCAGCGGCGTGTTGCTGCGCAGACGCAGATTGCCGCCGATGGTCGACTTCACCTTAACGGAAGCCACCTTGCCGTTCTGCCACTTCAACTCGGTCACCTCGAAGCCACCACGCGCACGCAAGCCCTTCACCTCGCCACTGGACCAAGCTGTAGGCAGGGCGGGCAGCAGGTGCAAGAAGCCTGCATGACTCTGCAGCAGCATCTCGGCAATGCCGGCACAGCAGCCGAAGTTGCCGTCAATCTGGAAGGGGGCATGTGCATCGAACATATTGGCATAGGTGCCACCGTCGGCATCGTTAATGGTAGCGTTGGGATCCATCAGCCGCAGCTGATTCTTGATGATGTTCAGCGCATGGTCGCCGTCGAGCATACGTGCCCACTGACATACCTTCCAACCCATAGACCACCCGCGGGCGGCATCGCCCCGACCTACGAGCGACTTGTGAACACCCTGATAGACGGTGGCATTGACGTAGGGTGACACCTGGTTGCCAGGATAGGCTCCCCAGAGGTGTGACAGGTGGCGGTGTGAGTTGTTCTCGCGATCCCAGTCTTCCTGCCACTCCTGTATCTGGCCGTACTTTCCAATCTTATAGGGGGTGAGCTGTGCCTTCAGCTCGTCAAGTTGCTGGGCGAAGTCACCATCGACACCCAGGGTGCGGGCAGCCTCAGCAGTATTCTTCAGCACATCATAAACCATCTGGTTATCCATAGCCACGCCACCAAAGAGGGCACAGTTCTGGGTCTTGCCGGCATCGTCGGTATAAGAGGCCTGACCAGGATGGTTCTCAGGCGAATTGGAGGGGCATACCACCATGTAACCTGTGTTGGGATCTTTCACCAGGAAGTCCTGGAAGAACTGGGCACAGCCCTTCAGCACGGGGTAGATGTCAGCCAGATAGGTCTTGTCGCCAGAGAAGAGGTACTTCTCCCAGAGGTGTGAGCAGAACCACGCATTGCACGTTGGCCAAACGCCCACGGAGTTGTTGTCGACAGCACCTGTGGTGCGCCAGATGTCTGTATTGTGGTGCAGGGCCCAGCCACGTGCGCCATACATCTTCTGTGCCGTTTCGGCACCTGTCACACTGACGTCTTTCACCATCTGGATGAAGGGGTCGTGACACTCCGACAGGTTGGCAACCTCAGCAGGCCAGTAGTTCATCTCGACATTGATGTTGGTGGTGTACTTGGAGTCCCAGGCAGGATACTGACGGGCATTGGGGTTCCATAAGCCTTGCAGGTTGGCAGGCTGGGTGCCAGGCTGTGACGACGAGATGAGCAGGTAACGACCAAACTGGAAGTAGTTGGCTATCAGACCTGGGTCATTGGCTGTAGAGCGGAACTCCTTGATGCGGGTCTCTGTGTCTTTCTTCTCCTGTTCGCTGTTGCTGCCCAGATCGAGGCTGACACGTCCAAACTGCTGCTGATACTTGGCAGTGTGGTCGCTCAAGGTGGCATCATAGCTCTTCTGCTTATTCAGATAGGCAGTCATGTAGCCTAACGCTTTGGCTTCGGCATCAGCACTGATGTCGTTGTAGTTGACGAAATTGGTAGCTGACGAGATGATGATGGTGGCAGAGGTGGCATTGCTGACCACAATGGTGGGAGCCTTGGGGTTACCGGCTACCAGACCGCCCTGCATGACATTCTGTGTTGTGGTGTTGGTCTGTGTGCCACCGTCGTTGATGACTTTGACAAATGTAAAGCAGTTCATCTTGTTAGCAACGTTCTCCGACTGTTCGCGCGCTGCCACGAGCGAGGCTTCTATCATGCCGTCGGCGGTTATCTTGTTGATGCCCAGTTTCTCCATATTGGTCTTGCTGGGAGCTGCATAGCAGACATTGAAATTCAGCTTGCCGGCCTCTGAAGACTCCAAGCGGACCACGGTAACATTGTCGTCGAACGAGGTGAATGTTGTACGCGTATAGGTGACGCCATCAACGACATAGCTCGTTGTGGCTGTTGCCGTAGACAGGTCGAGCGAACGTACATAGCCCTGAGCATCGCGTGCGCCGTCAGTCTGACCCGCCTCCTCGTCGTCAAAACGCTGACCAGGGAAACCGATGAGCAGACAGCCGGCTGCCTGATACTGGGCACCGTGAGAACCCTGCGACATCCAGTTGGCAATAGCCAGCTTCTGAGCTGAGACGTAGTCTTTGTTGAAGATGTACTGACGTACCTGATTCAGCACCGTCTTGGCATTGGCGTTGTAGTTGCTGTTGGGCGACTGTCCCCAGAAGGTGTCCTCGTTAAGCTGCAGGGTATCGATAGCTACGCTGCCGCTGACCATTGCACCCAAACGACCATTGCCTAACGGCAGGGCTTCTTCCCAATAGGCAGCAGGCCGGTGGTACCACAGGCGGTTGTGGCTGTCGAGTACTGGGGGGTCGATAGGACGAACATCCGACGTGGTAAAGCTGGTGCTGATGGCAGAAGTCAGCACATTGCCGGCGAGGTCGGCAACGGCGTTGGCAGGCAGCGTCAGCGTGTAAGACGTCGTCAGGTCAAGGTCTGAATAGGCAAACGACACCTTATTTATATTTATAACAGGCTGCAGCGACTGGCTCTGAAGTGTCGTGTTGTTCGTCAGGGTGGCTGTCGTGCCGTCGCTGATGCTGACACCCTCGTTGAAGAGCATGACAACCTTGCCTTTGCTCAGAACGCCAGTGGCACCATTTGAAGGTGTGATGCTCAGCAGCTTTGGTGCCTGTGTGTCCTCAGCCAGAATGTTGAGGTACTTCAGGTTGTAGTTACTGGTCTTCGTTGCCGACTGAATGAGCATGCGCACAATGAGCTGCTGCTTGTTGTCGGCTTGCAGGTCGTAATTGGCATCGACGTAGGTGTTCCAGTGTGAACCGCTGGTGTAGTCGTCGAGTACGGTCCAGGTGGTGCCACCGTCAACGGAGTAGACTACGCCAAACTTAGTGCTGGAACTGGAACCATCGCCAATGGAGAAGTTCACCTTGATGTTGCTGAGCGACGTAGTGGGCAACGACACCTCAAAATACTGGTCGTGCTTGCTACCATCGGTATAGTCGGCTTTGGCGGTGAACTTGTCGATGCTGGCGGTGTT
Organism: Prevotella sp.; assembly: GCA_017458125.1. Taxonomy (GTDB): domain Bacteria; phylum Bacteroidota; class Bacteroidia; order Bacteroidales; family Bacteroidaceae; genus Prevotella. The sequence continues at coordinate 13,179 of JAFTGB010000042.1, read as the reverse complement.
GAGGCGCAACAGGTAGTTGGGAGCCGAACCGCTGCTGGTCACCTGCCACTTGCCGTCGCTGGTGTGAACGGTCACCTTACAGTCTTCAGGCACCATTGCGCATTCGTTAGGCAGGAAGTAAGGCTGCGTCTGCGACCATTTGGTGTTGGCTATCTGTGCCCAACCTAAGGTGTTGGGCGTGTAGATAGCAGTTGTACCGCTTTTCTCTACATCATAGCCTGTAGAGAATTTCCACTTGGCGACAGCCGTCTGACTGGCTGAAGCTTTCACTGTACACAGGAGCAATAAAAGGAGTGCCCCCATGAGTCGTAGTGTTTGTTTTGTTCTTTTCATTTTTGTGGATAATTATAAATTAAGGTGTTTGATAATTACGCTGCAAATGTATTCATTTTTCGATGGCGGTAGGGGTGAAAAATAAATCAGTAGTTAGTAAAAATGCGTCAAAAACAGCTTCTTGACGCATTTTTTGCACTCTCTTGACGCGAAAGTGCCCTATTACCTTATTTATTTTATTGTACTTTTGCAGTCAGAATTTGCAACAAGCACTCAATCTTAAAAAAAACTACAAAACAATGAAAGCAAAACTGTTTGGACTGTTGACGCTGGCACTGATGCTCTGCACGGTAGCCATGAGCGCCAAGAAGGTACACACGCTGGGCGACAGCACGATGGCACCTTACGACGAGTCGGCCACGGTGACACGTGGCTGGGGTATGTATTTCGGCAATTTCCTGACCAACGGCTGGACCTCCATCAACTATGCCAAGGGCGGGCGCGACTCGCGTGGCGGCTACAACGAGTTGTGGCAGACGGCCAAGAAGCAGGTGGAAGCCGGCGACTACGTCATCATCACCTTCGGGCATAACGACGAGAAGATAGGCGGCATGGACCGCGACGAGGTTTACCAATACTATATGAGCAAGGGCATGACCGCCGAGGCCAATGCGCTGGACACTCGCGGCACCACGCCGTCGGACACCTACAAGAAATGGCTGGGCAAGATTGTGGACGAGGTGAAGGAGAAGGGTGCTATTCCCATTATCTGCTCGCCCGTGTGCCGTAGCTATATCGACGGCAAAGGCAAGGTGAAGCGCGCCGGCCGCCACGACCTAGGCGACTCGTTCTCGGTGCTGACAGCCGACGGCATCAAGGAGAAGCAGAGCATTCCAGCCGACGACCACACCATGGACTATGCCTACCACTCTGAGCAGTTGGCCAAGGAGAAGGGCGTCAGCTTCATCGACCTGACCACCGCCACCAAGGACCTGTACGAGAGCTACGGCACGGAGGCCAAGTGCCAGGCACAGCTGTTCGACGGCGAGGGAGCCACCCACTTCAATACCACCGGCGCCCTGCTGGTGGCCCGCGAGTGTGCCCGCCTGATGAAGGCACAGGGCATTCTGGCCGATGCCATCGTGCTGCCTACCGACCTGAGCGTGTCGCCGGCTACGGGCGACTTTGGCGAGGCCTATAAAGGACAGACACTCACCAAGGAGTTTACCGTCAACGGCTTTGGCCTGTCGCCAGAAGAGGGCACGGTGACCATCGCTGCCTCCGAGGGCATACAGCTTTCGTTCGACCGGCAAGACTGGAAGCAGAGCCTGACCACCGACTACGTGTCGGCTACGCTCATCAAGACGTTCTATGCGCAGGTGACGCTGGACAACGACGGCACGCTCTCGGGCACGATTACCGTCAGCCAGGGCAGCAAGCGCATCGAGATTCCCGTATCGGCCACTGCCGTCGTGCTGGAAGGCGGGGCCGAGGTGAAGGCCTACTGGCGCTTAGTGAAAGACGACAGCTACGAGCTGACGGGACCGGCCGTCGTCACGGGCGAGCGCTTCAAGGGCATGTATGTGCAGCGGTACTCCAACCCCAACGCCAGCACCGTATGGCCGGAGTGGACGGGATATGAGGCCACACGCAAGATGCAGCGCAACCTGCTCACCGGCGACAACTGGCCTGCCGACGAGATAGACGACAATCCTGACCGATACATTGAGTGGGGCATCAAGCCCGCCAGCGGCCAGGAGCTGAAGATAGACCTGATCTCGCTCTTCGTCTCGGGCTGCGGCGGCAACGGCATGTGCTGCCACATCTATTACTCGACCGACAACTTCGAGACGCGCACCACCATCTTCGAGATGAAGAAGATGCCCGCCAACAACCCGCAGTACGTCGAGACGAAGCCGGTGCTCACCGTCGGCGACGGCCAGGAACTGCTGGTGCGTGTCTATCCCTGGTACAACGGGGCTGCCAGCGGCAAGACCATCTGCCTGTCAGACCTTACCATCCACGGCATGGCCGTTACGGCTACCGGCATCAGCCAGGTGGGCACCACCGCCACCACGAACCGTGCTTTTTTTACCGTTGACGGTCGGCAGCATGCCCAGATGCAGCGCGGCCTGAACATCGTCCGCATGAGCGACGGAAACGTGAAGAAAATCATTTACTAATCAATAACTATAACTACTATGCAAAAGAAGAATTGTCTTACAAGTCTGCTGGTTGCGCTCTTCGCCCTGCTGCCCATGACGGCAGTGGCCGGGGAGAGCGTGAAACTGGCCGAGTGGAACCTGGAGGCGAGCGACGACATCGCAGCCACTTGGTTCGCCCAAGGCGGAGCACCCCAGGTGGCTCCCGACGAGTGTGTTGGCGACAAGGCCAACTATCTGTTGACCGGATGGAGCGAAGGCCGCTACTGGCAGCTCTGCACGGGCTATCAGAACAAGGTGCTGCGCATTGAGAACACCGAGGCTAACAGCATCACCGACTACACCGACGGCTCGAAGCACAATGTGTATTACGAGGTGCAGTTCCCAACTACAGGGTACAAGAACATCACTGTCGACTTTGCCTGTGCCTATGGTGCCAATGCCGAGGCAACACTGGAGGCGGTGGTCTCTACCGACGGCGGAGCCACTTGGTTTGACGCTGGAGCCTATAAGACTGCTGCTACGTGGTGGACGTATAATAAGAACAGCGTACAGCTCTCTGCCAACAACAAGGAGAAGGTCATCCTGCGACTCATTGCCGGTAACGGATTCAAGTCGAATTGGAATATGGACTATGTGACTGTCAGCGGTGAAGCTCAAGAGGCTGCACAGAGCGTTGACGAGAAAGACTTCACTGCTACATGGGAACTGAAATCGGCTGACATCGTGACGGCTGCTGCCACCAGCAAGGAGGGGCTGTTCTCAGTGGCTGAGATGTCGTACGGAAGCAAACTGACTGCTGCCGGTCTGCGTACCGATGCTGGTGTTGTTCGCCAGCAGTTCCAACCGACAGAACAGATGAATGCTCAGGATGAGGAGGCAGCCATTGTCTTCACCCTGAAGCCTAAGAAGGCGCTGACCTTTACGCCGAAGAGCCTCTCGTTTAACGCCTCGAAGGTAGGAACCAATGGCGGTAAGTTTGACGTGGTTGTCATCAGTGGCAACGAGAGCAAGACGGTAGGAGAAGGCATCAATCCACAGTTGGCTAAGGAGTCGCCCTATGTGTCTAACCACACCTTTGACCTGAGCACACTGCCCGCTACCACCGACATGCTGGTGGTTAAGATTTACATCATAGGAGTGGCTAGCAACAAGCAATATGCCTTCAGCGATGTTGTCATAAAAGGCGATGTGGCTGGTACTATTGAGGCTGTTCCTACTTACACGATGAGTGTGAAACTGGGTACTGAGGGTGCTGGCAGCGTGTCATGCAATCCTGCAGGTGCTGAGTTTGACGAGGGCACCACGCTGACAGTAAAGGCAACAGAGAACTTCGGCTACCACTTTGCTGCATGGACCGACGAGGCCGGCAACGAAGTGTCGAAGGAGAATCCCTATAGTTTTGAGATTAAGGCCAACACTGTATTGGTGGCAACCTATACGAAGAATAATGTCTATGCCCTGAACCTGAAACTGGAGGGCGGTGCCAACAGCAACCTGGTGCAGTGGATGCCAGAGGGCAATGTCGTCGATGGCACTCACTACTATGAGGAGGGCACAGAGGTGAAACTGACTGCCGTGAACAACCGCATACTGACTTTCACGGGATGGGAAGACAACAGCACGGAGGCAGAGCGCGTGGTGACCATGGACGGCGAGAAAAGCATGACCGCTAACTTCTCGGCTGCTGACTACATCGTGGGCTGGGACTTCTATAACGACAATCCTAAGAGCAACCGCGCTGCTGACTATATGGCCGATACGGAGAATGCCGGCATCATGACGGTACGTCAGGCTGACGGTACAACAAGCACGTGGCTGGCTAACGGCGTGGCAGCAGGCAAGGCGAACGGTCGCTACTGCATACGCATCTGGAAGCCCATTGCCGACAAGTGGTACTACGAGTTCAACTTCTCATCGAAGGGTTATCAGAACCTGAAGCTCTCTGCTGCTTTGGGCGATGACTACAACGCCTATAGCATCATGAAGGCTGAATATAGTATCGACGGCACGAACTTCACTCAGTTTGGCTCTTACGAGTTGCCTAACCGTGGATGGAAGGACGGCGAGTTCGACCTGCCTGCAGAGGCTAACGACCAGAACCGGGTTTATATTCGCTTCATCCCGGACTACGATTCTCCGAAGGTGGGCGTTGAGGATAGCCGCGACGGTACGATGCTGACTGATGTCTTCGTGCTCGCCGATGCTACAGGCGCTGCTACCGAGGTGGCCACGCTCGTGTCGAGCAACCCTGCACACAATGCCACAGGTGTCAGTGCCAACGGCTCTGTCATACTGACCTTCGACAACAAGGTGAAGGCTGGCACAGGCACCGCTACTCTGAACGGCGAGGAGATAGTTCCTGTCATCAGCGGTAAGACGGCGGTGTTCAAATATACGGGACTGAAGTATGCTACTCAATATACCTTCTCCATGCCTGAGGGCGTGCTGACGAGTCGCAGCGGACAGGCTGTCGCCAAGGCTGAGATTACCTTCACCACGATGGAGCGCAAGCAGCCTACTGCCAAACTGTATGACGCTGTGGTTGCTGCCGACGGAACGGGCGACTATACTACCGTTCAGGCAGCTATTGACGCTGCTCCTGAGGGACGCGGCACTCCGTGGCTCATCTTCGTGAAGAACGGACAGTATAAGGAGCATGTCGATATTCCCAAGACGAAACCCTATCTGCACATCGTCGGCCAGGACCGCGACAAGGCTGTCATCAAGGATGACCGGCTGAGCGGCGGCGAGAATGCCGTACACGTCAGCGTAGGTGCTACCGTGGTGGTGAATGCAGACAACATCTTCTTCGAGAACATCACCTTGGAGAACAGCTATGGCCACAAGAATCAGGCTGGACCGCAGGCACTGGCCCTGAACACCATTGGTGACCGTATTGCCCTGAACAACGTGGCACTGCTCTCCTATCAGGACACCTGGATTACCAGCTCTACCCAGACGAACCGCCACTACATCAAGAACTCGCTCATCGAGGGTGCTGTAGACTTTATCTACAACGGCGGTGACGTTTATCTGGATGGCGACACGCTGGAAATCAACCGTCCAAGCGGTGGCTACATCGTGGCTCCTAACCATACGTCAGACACCAAGTGGGGCTATGTGTTCCAGAACAACATCATACGCCCAGGAAAGACCACTACGGGTGAGACGATGAATGTGACGGATGTATGGCTGGGACGCCCCTGGCACAATCAGCCTAAGACTGTGTTCATCAACACGCAGACCTTCATCAACCTGCCTGCTAAGGGATGGTACAACACCATGGGTGGTCTGCCTGCACTGTGGGCCGAGTACAACACCGTTGACAAGGACGGCAATCCCGTTGACCTGAGCCAGCGCGAGACGTATTACTGGTACTGGGAGGACGATGCCAAGACTAAGAAGGCCGAGGTCTTCAATGTGAAGAATACGCTCACAGCCGAAGAGGCTGCTCAGTACACTATCAAGAACGTGATGGGCGGCAGCGACGGCTGGCAGCCCGACGTGATGTGTGAGCCATGCGACGCTCCCGTCGTCAAGGGTGCCAACGGACAACTCACCTGGGAGGCTGTGCCTTACGCCATCTGCTATGTGGTGACCAAGAACGGCGTGGTGGCTGGCTTTACCAAGGATACTACCTTCGACGGTTATACCGATGGTGACAGCTGGCAGGTACAGGCCGTCAACGAGTACGGCGGACTGAGCGAGAAGGCTACGCCTAATGCGGCTACGGCTATCAGGAGCGTTAAGACGAAAAACGAAGACGAAGACGAAAACGGGAACGCCATCTTTACGCTCGACGGTCGTCAGGTCAGCCAGTTGCAGCACGGAATGAACATCGTGCGCATGAGCGACGGTGCTATTAAGAAAGTACTGGTAAAATAGTTGTTAATTCACTTCAGCTGCTCACGGCAGCGTTCAAGGATGGCCAGCAGGTCATCCTTTTTTTCTGCGCGTAACATCTGGATGCGCGTCTCGCGGAAGTTGGGAATGCCCTTGAAGACGGGAGTGGCCGCAAGGTGGCGGCGCGTGTGCAGGATGCCGCGGTACTCGTCGGTGCGCTCCACGTTGATGTTGAGCTGCTCTTCCAAGACGTCAATCTTCTGATCGAGCGTCAGCTCCTGCCGGCTGAAAATCCAGGGACAGCCGAAGGTGGCGCGGCCTATCATGACGGCGTCGACGCCATAGGTGTCGAAGGCGCGGTCGGCATCGGCCAGGGAGCGGATGTCGCCGTTGCCGATGACGGGAATACGGATGCGCGGGTTGCGCTTCACCTGGCCGATGAGGGTCCAGTCGGCTTCGCCCGTATACATCTGACTACGCGTGCGCCCGTGGATGGTCAGCGCCTGTATGCCGCAGTCCTGCAGCTGCTCGGCCAGTGTGGTGATGATGAGCTGCTCGTGGTTCCACCCTAAGCGCGTCTTGACCGTCACCGGCAGCCGCACGGCATCGACCACGCGGCGCGTGATGTCTAACAGCTTGGGAACGTTCTGCAGCATGCCGGCACCGGCGCCCTTGCCGGCCACCTTCTTCACCGGGCAGCCGAAGTTGAGGTCGATGACGTCGGGGCCGGCCTGCTCCACTATGCGGGCGGCCTCGACCATGGCGTCGGTGTCGCGCCCGTAGATTTGTATGCCTACGGGTCGCTCGTCGTCGCTGATGACCAGTTTCCGCACCGTCGACTTGACGTCACGCACCAGTGCCTCGGCGCTGACAAACTCGGTGTAGACCATGGCTGCCCCGAAGCGTTTGCACAGCATGCGGAAACCGATGTCCGTCACGTCCTCCATGGGTGCCAGAAAGAGCGGGCGCTGCCCGAAATCTATCGTTCCTATTTTCATTGCGGGTGCAAAAGTACGATTAAGCGGGGACAAAACAAAAGAAATGGCGCAAAATATTTGGCGGATTAAGAAAAAGTTCGTACCTTTGCCGCCGTTCAGAGGAATGAGAGGCTCCAGGGCGAGTCTCTCATTCTTGTTTTAATTAACGCACTTTATGATAGACAGGAACATCATTGAAAAAGCAGTTGAGGAGTGGTTGAAGAAGGGCGACTACTACCTCGTGGACGTAGAAATGACCGCTGACGACCGCATCGTGATAGAGATAGACCACGCTGACGGTGTATGGATTGAAGATTGTGCCGACCTGAGCCGTCACCTGCAGGACACGCTTGGCGACGAGCTTGGCGACTATGAGTTAGAGGTAGGGTCGGCAGGCATCGGCCAGCCGTTCAAGGTGATGCAGCAGTATGTGAACCACGTCGGCAAGGAGGTGGAGGTGCTGCAGGCCAACGGGCAGAAGGTGCAGGGCATCCTGAAATCTGTCGATACGGAGGGCGCCAGCTTCGTGGTGACCGTCAGGGAGAAGCAGCAGGTGGAGGGCAGGAAGCGCCCCGTGCTGGTGGATGTCGACAAGGCTTTCACCGTCAGCGGCGTGAAGTATTGCAAGTATCTGCTGAACTTTAAGTAGTGAAGAGTGAAAAGTGAAGAGTGAAGAATTAAATCGAAAATCGAAAATTCGTAAATCGAAAATAGTAAAATAGTAAAATAAAAAGATGGCAACAAGGAAAGGGAAAGGCCCCTCTATGATAGAGACCTTTCAGGAATTTAAAGAGACAAAGAACATTGACCGAACAACCCTGGTGAGCGTGCTCGAAGAGAGCTTCCGTAACGTCATTGCCAAGATGTTCGGTTCGGACGAGAACTTCGACGTCATCGTGAACCCCGACAAGGGCGACTTCGAGATCCACCGCAACCGCATTGTGGTGGCCGACGGCGACGTCAAGGACGAGAACAAGGAGATTGCCCTCAGCGAGGCTCAGAAGATAGAGCCCGACTACGAGGTGGGCGAGGAAGTGTCTGAGGAGGTCGACTTCCAGAAGTTTGGCCGCCGTGCCATCCTGAACCTGCGTCAGACGCTGGCATCGAAGATACTGGAGCTGGAGCACGACTCGCTGTACCAGAAGTACAAGGACAAGGTGGGGCAGATAGTCTCCGGCGAGGTGTACCAGATGTGGAAGCGCGAAGTGTTGCTCATCGACGACGAGGGCAACGAGCTGCACCTGCCGAAGCAGGAGCAGATACCTGCCGACAACTACCACAAGGGTGAGACCGTCCGTGCCATCGTCAAGGAGGTGCAGAACGAGAACAACAATCCGCGCATCATCCTCTCGCGCACCAGCAACAAGTTCCTGGAGCGGCTCCTGGAGGCCGAGGTGCCCGAAATCCAGGACGGACTCATCACCATCCGCCGCATCGCACGCATGCCTGGCGAGCGCGCCAAGGTGGCCGTCGAGAGCTACGACGACCGCATCGACCCCGTGGGAGCCTGCGTGGGTGTGAAGGGCAGCCGCGTGCATGGCATCGTCCGTGAGATGTGCAACGAGAACATCGACGTCATCAGTTACTCCAACAATACGCAGCTGTTCATCCAGCGCGCCCTGTCGCCTGCCAAGGTGACCAGCATCACCCTGAACCCCGAGGAGCACAAGGCCGAGGTCTACCTGCAGCCCGAGGAGGTCAGCCTGGCAATCGGAAAGGGCGGACTGAACATCAAGCTGGCCTCTATGCTGACCGAGTACACTATCGACGTCTTCCGTGTGGTCAACGAGAACGAGGCTGACGAGGACATCTACCTCGACGAGTTTGCCGACGAAATTGACCAGTGGATCATCGACTCCATCAAGGCCATCGGCCTGGATACCGCCAAGGCCGTGTTGAACGCACCGCGCGAGATGCTCATCGAGAAGGCCGACCTCGAAGAAGAGACTGTCGACCACGTCTTGGAGGTGCTGAAGGCAGAGTTTGAGTGAGAAATGTTGAATGTTGAATGTTAAATTGTCGGCTTCGCCGATGAGGAATGAATAATTCTGAATTTATCATTGGACATCGCGTAGCGACAACTCAAAATTCAAAAATCAAAATACAAAATTACAAAAAGAATGGGAGTAAGATTAAATAAAGTATTATCAGAACTGAATATAGGACTTCAGACGGCAGTTGATTTCCTGAAGAAGAAGAGTCACCTTGGAGAGGTGAAAGACGACGTGACGCCCAACACCAAGATTTCCGACCAGCAGTACGAGGCCCTTGTCAACGAGTTCAGTACCGACAAGGCCGTGAAGACGAAGGCCGACATGCTGTTTGTCAAGAAACCCAAGGAGAAGAAGGCGGAGAAGGCGGAGAAGAAAATCTCCTCTGCCGAGGAACTCCTGGAGCCGCGCCCGCAGATGAAGGCCGTGGGCAAGATAGACCTGAGCACCGTGGGCAAGCCCAAGGCGGCACCGGCCCCCGAACCCAAGCCCGAGCCTAAGCCCGAACCCAAGCCGGAACCCCAACCCAAGCCGAAACCCGTGGCTGCTGCCGAGCCGCAGGTGGAGGAGCCTGCCCCCCGGAAGGAGGAAGTGCAGCAGCAGAAGGCTCCCGTCGTGGAGCCTGTGGTGACCAAGGAGCCCGAGCCTGTCGCCGAAGAGCCCAAGCCCGCCCAGCCCGAGCTGGCCAAGACTCCCGGCGACGCCAAGGTAGCTCAGAACGTGCCCCAGCTGAACGTGTTAGGCAAGATAGACCTGTCGACCATCAATCAGAGCACGCGCCCCAAGAAGAAGTCGAAGGAGGAGCGCCGCAAGGAGCGCGAGGAGAAAGCTGCCGGTGAGCGCAAGAAGCGCGAGCGCATCCGTCAGGGCAAGGTCGACATCGAGGCCGCTGCCAAGCAGGCTGCCAAGAACGAGAAGAAGCAGAAGGACAACAACCGCCAGCAGCAGGGCGGTCAGCAGCAGGGCGGCGGCAAGAACAAGAAGAAGAACCGTCCCGCCAAGCCCCTGGAGGTCGACGACGAGGCAGTAGCCCGTCAGGTCAAGGAGACGCTGGCCCGCCTGACGTCGAAGACCAATCAGAACAAGAAGGGTGCAAAATACCGCAAGGAGAAGCGCGACGCCGTGCAGGAGCGCATGAGCGAGGAGCTGGCCCAGGAGGCCGCCCAGTCGAAGGTGCTCAAGCTGACGGAGTTCGTCACCGTCTCCGAGCTGGCCACAATGATGAACGTCGGCGTCAACCAGGTCATCGGCACCTGCATGAGCATCGGCATCATGGTGAGCATCAACCAGCGCCTGGACGCTGAGACCATCAATATCGTGGCCGACGAGTTCGGATTTACTACCGAGTACGTCAGTGCCGAAGTGCAGAACGCCATCACCGAGGAGGAGGACGACGAGAACGACCTGATGAGCCGTGCCCCCATCGTCACCGTCATGGGTCACGTGGACCACGGTAAGACGTCGCTGCTCGACCACATCCGCAATACCAACGTCATTGCCGGTGAGGCCGGCGGCATCACGCAGCACATCGGCGCCTACAACGTCAAGCTGAAGGACGGCCGACAGATTACCTTCCTCGACACCCCCGGTCACGAGGCCTTCACGGCCATGCGTGCTCGTGGTGCGCAGGTGACGGACATCGCCATCATCATCATTGCCGCCGACGACTCGGTGATGCCTACTACGAAGGAGGCCATTGCCCACGCCCAGGCTGCCAACGTGCCGATGGTGTTCGCCATCAACAAGATAGACAAGCCCGGCGCCAACCCCGACAAGATACGTGAGGACCTGGCTAACATGAACCTGCTCGTAGAGGAGTGGGGCGGCAAGTACCAGTGTCAGGAAATCTCGGCCAAGAAAGGCCTGGGTGTCGACGAGCTGTTGGAGAAGGTGCTCCTGGAGGCCGAGATGCTCGACCTGAAGGCCAACCCCAACCGCAAGGCTACCGGTTCGGTCATTGAGTCGTCGTTAGACAAGGGCAGGGGATACGTCTCTACCGTCCTCGTCAGCAACGGCACGCTGAAGGTCGGCGACATCGTCGTGGCCGGTACCAGCTACGGACGCATCAAGGCCATGTTCAACGAGCGCAACCAGCGCATCGAGAAGGCCGGGCCCTCCGAGCCCGCCATCATCCTGGGTCTGAACGGTGCTCCTACCGCTGGCGACTCGTTCCATGTGATGGAGACCGAGCAGGAAGCTCGCGACATCACCAACAAGCGCACACAGCTGCAGCGCGAGCAGTCGCTGCGCACCACCAAGACGTTGGGTCTCGACGAGCTGTCGCACCGCTTTGCCCTGGGCGAGTTCCACGAGCTGAACATCATCGTCAAGGGCGACACCGACGGCTCCATCGAAGCCCTCAGCGACTCGTTCATCAAGCTGTCCACCGAGAAGGTGCAGGTCAACGTCATCTCGAAGGCCGTGGGCCAGATCAGCGAGAACGACGTCATGCTGGCCTCCGCTTCCGACGCCATCATCGTCGGCTTCCAGGTGCGTCCCTCTGCCGATGCCCGCAAGCTGGCAGAGCGCGAGGGCGTCGAAATCAATACCTACAGCATCATCTACGATGCCATCGACGAGGTGAAGTCGACGATGGAGGGCATGCTCGACAAGGTGAAGAAGGAGATTGTCACCAGCGAGATAGAAGTCAAGCAGGTGTTCAAGATATCCAAGGTTGGTACCGTGGCCGGTGGTCTCGTCACCGACGGCAAGGTGCACGCCAAGGACAAGGCCCGCGTCATCCGCGACGGCATTGTCGTACACACCGCCAACATTGATGCCTTGAAGCGTTACAAGGACGATGCCAAGGAGGTGGCTGCAGGCTTGGAGTGCGGCATCTCGCTGGTCAACTTCAACGACATCCAGGTGGGCGACATCATTGAGACCTTCACCGAGATAGAAGTGGAACAGAAACTGTAAAGTGAAGAGTGAAAAAGTGAAGAGTGAAGAAATTCTCTCTGTGGAGAGTGTGGCACGCAATGCTACCGCCAGTGAGGCGGGCAATGAGTACGTCCGCAAGGTAGCCGAACAGAAATATGAGTTCGGCTTCACTACGGACGTACACACTGAAATCATTGAGAAGGGGCTGAGCGAGGATATCGTTCGCCTCATTTCTGCTAAGAAGGGAGAGCCGCAGTGGATGCTCGACTTCCGCCTGCAGGCTTTCCGCTACTGGAAGGAGCAGACGGAGCCCAAGTGGGGACACGTGCATGTGCCGCCCATCGACTACCAGGCCATCAGCTACTACGCCGACCCTACGGCAAAAGCCCCCCATTCGGCCCCCGGGGGGGCTACAATAGACCCTGAGCTGGAGAAAACCTTCGACAAGCTGGGCATCCCCCTGGAGGAGCGGCTGGCCCTCAGCGGCAATACGGCTGTCGACGCCATCATGGACTCGGTCAGCGTGAAGACCACCTTCAAGGAGAAGCTGCGCGAGAAGGGCGTCATCTTTTGCTCCATCGGCGAGGCCATCAAGGAGCATGGCGACCTGGTGCGTCAGTATCTGGGCACCGTAGTCCCCTACCGCGACAACTTCTTCGCCGCACTTAACAGCGCCGTATTCTCTGACGGCTCATTTGTATATATCCCCAAAGGCGTGCGCTGCCCCATGGAGCTGAGCAGCTACTTCCGCATCAACGCCCGCAATACGGGACAGTTTGAGCGCACCCTCATCGTGGCCGACGACGACTCGTACGTCAGCTACCTTGAAGGTTGCACGGCACCCATGCGCGACGAGAACCAGCTGCATGCGGCCATCGTTGAAATCATTGTCATGGACCGTGCCGAGGTCAAATACTCCACTGTCCAGAACTGGTATCCCGGCGACGAGAACGGAAAGGGCGGCGTGCTCAATCTGGTCACCAAGCGCGGCGACTTGCGCGGAGCAGACTCCAAGCTGTCGTGGACGCAGGTGGAGACGGGTTCGGCCAT
>JAFTGB010000041.1 GCA_017458125.1 Prevotella sp. | reverse complement strand
TGTTGTATGCCTGATTGCTTTTCCACTAATCCGCCTTTATCCCCACGACAGACTGCCGTCATTGAGGCCGTCCGGAAGGAGTGACATAGGGAGAAGTTAGCGTGCTGTCTTCTCGTCACTCCATTGCCATAGCATTCTCTTAGGCTTGCCCAAGAGTATACTACGGCAATAAAAGGACAGCCCAATAACGAAGCAGTCAGCCGTGGGAATCGTGGGCGGACAATGAACCTATCGTAAGAAAAAAGGAAATCGTTACCAAATGGAAACAGGTAACTAAAAGACATAAAATAGCCAAGGAAAAGGTAACAAAAACCTATAAAAATATTAAGTTTCTGCCCATTTCTTTGGTGGTAACAGAATAAATGATTATCTTTGCACTCACAAAAGAAGCGTTCTTTGGAAATGTGTATAACGAGACAGAATATGTAATTCAGCTCGTTTCTAAATCGTTACCTAATTACCATTCAAAACGAGGTAACGAAATGATTTCTAAAGAGTTATAATTTCCCCCGTAACAACGATAGGAACTCATGCTTTCTCTTATTGCTTTGATCTCGAGTCAGTGATTATTGGCAGTAGTGTCACGAGCATTGGAAAATGGGTATTCGATGATTGTAAGTGTCTTAAATCTATTTATTCAATGATTAAAAATCCTTTTGCCGTTTATGAACTTCTCCCATCACAAAATAAGGGCGTTACGTTATATGTACCAACAGGTACAATTGACAAGTATAAATCAACTGCCGGATGGAAGGATTTTAAATATATAGTCGAGTTTGATCCAACAGGTATTACAAGCGTTACCTCGGATAAAGAAACCACAAACGCTCCTATCTATGACCTCAATGGCAGAAGATTAACAGAGCCACAAAAGGGTATTAACATCATAGGCGGAAAGAAGGTATTGATACATTAACAATAAATAAAAAAAGTTATGATAGTTACTTCATCAAATGGCTACAAGGTAAGCTGCAAAAGCGTTCACCTCACGCCTAAGAATCCACAATTCAGGTGCCCTAACTGCGGCTGCGTTTATGAAAATGTACTTGACATAAAATCATGTTTCGACAAGAAACTCGCAACAGAAAACCAAAATCCGCCCTTGCTCTGCAATGAGTGTGGCACAGAGTTGGTTTCGTTTGAATGAGTTGTTTGAGTCATAAGTCTTCGTCTTCGAAAGGATTGTTACAGTAAATCGCTAGTCCCAGACAAAGGGGCTGGCGTTTGTAATTATGAAGTGTCAGACACTTTATTCTCTCACCATTTCTGCAATCTGATGCCACAATTATGTTCTATAGAAGGGCGTAGCCTAATACGCACTTTTCTGTGGAGTGCCACACAAAGATGCTTGTCTGCTTTCTGATGAGCAAGCTCGGCAGACATTAGGCTTTTGTTTACCTGAATTGTTATTTCACAATAGGGAATTTTCAGAATCGGTCTCTCTGGAAATCATAATGTACCTTTGCCCCAAAATTACAAAAACCAAACAAGACATGGAAGTTGTATCAATTGAGCGCAGTACCTACGAGGTAATCGGCTTGCCGCTTCGCTTGTCGAAGAACTGCTGACGAACTTCAACAGTTTCGTCACAAAGATGAAGGAGATGGCTAACTGGAGTTTGGAAACCTAACTACTTATACAATCCTCCCAATTTGCATATCCCTGCATTATAGCCGCCCCTTATCAAGGGGCTCTAAATCCCCGTATTGCCTCTATTTCAGGCCGAATTCTTGCTTTGGCAAGCGTTTCTTAGAAACGGTTAGCGTTAATCTTCCAAAATCGCTTCGTTACAACAACTTTTTTTCGTAACTTTACGACAAAAGTCGCGAATTTACTCCGTCTCTGCAAAAAAAGAAACAAGTTTCTTTGTTTTGCGCTCGACTTTTCGTAACTTTGCAGCCAATCTACTAAAACAAATACAAAGACGAGATTATGAAAAGACTTATTCAGACGCTGTTACTGTGCGCGCTCGTGACCATGGGTGTGCAAGCCAGTGGCTGGGACGACCAGCAGTACAAACAGATTGAGCAGAGCATTCGCATGCCGCAGTTTGCCGACAAGACCTACGACATCACGAAGTATGGGGCGAAGACCACTAACCCTGCTGCCAAGAACCAGAAGGCCATCCAGAAAGCCATCGACAAATGCTCGAAGAAAGGCGGCGGCCGCGTGGTGGTACCCGCCGGGCAGAAGTTTCTGACAGCTGCCATCCAGCTGAAGAGCGGTGTCAACCTCGTCGTCGAGGAGGGTGCTGTCCTGGAGTTCGCCTTCGAGCCCGAGCTGTACCCCATTGTGCCCACGCGCTGGGAGGGACTGGACTGCTGGAACCTGTCGCCGCTCATCTACGCCTACCAGGCCAAGGACATCGCCATCACGGGCAAGGGTACCATTGACGGTGGCGGCAGCAACGAGACATGGTGGCCGTGGTGCGGCAGCAAGAAGTTCGGCATGAAGGAGGGCGGCATAGCCCAGAACATGGGTGCCCGCGCCAAGCTACTGAAATATGCCGAGGACGGCGTGGACATGGACCAGCGCCAGTTTGGTCCCAAGGACGGCCTGCGTCCGCAGATGATTAACCTGAACCAGTGCGAGGGCATCCTCATCGAGGACGTCACCCTGCTGCGTTCGCCCTTCTGGGTCATCCACCCGCTGCTGTCGACGGACATCACCGTGCGTGGCGTACACATCAACAACGACGGTCCCAACGGCGACGGCTGCGACCCCGAGTCGTGCGACAGGGTGTTGATAGAGAACTGTTTCTTCAACACCGGCGACGACTGCATAGCCATCAAGAGCGGTCGCAACAACGACGGCCGCCAAGGCGGTCAGGGCCGTTTTGCCGGCCGTGCGTCGAAGAACATCATCATCCGCAACTGCAAGTTCCAGAACGGCCACGGCGGCGTGGTCATCGGTTCTGAAATCAGCGGCGGCTGCCAGAACGTGTTTGCCGAGAACTGCGAGATGGACTCTCCCTCGCTGGACCGCGTGCTACGCATAAAGACCAACTCGTGCCGTGGCGGCGTGATAGAGAACATCAACATGCGCAACATCACCGTCGGCCAGTGCAAGGAGGCCGTGCTGAAGGTGAACACCGACTACGAGCCGCGCGAGGTGTGCTGCCGCGGCTTCTACCCCACGGTGCGCAACGTGACGATGGAGAACGTGACGTGTCAGCGGTCGAAGTACGGTGTCATGATTGTAGGCTACGACGACCCGAAGCTGGCCTACACCGTCAGCGACATCACGGTCAAGAACTGCCAGTTCAACGGCGTTCACGACAAGCCCGTATTCCAGAAAGGTCTGGCCCAGAACATCACCTACGACAACCTGACGGTCAACGGTTCGTTAGTGCTCAGCGAGCTGCCCTACAAGCACTACTCGGAGTGGCTCACCTACTCGGAGATGAAGCGCGTGCCCCGTTCGTACCTGCTTGACTTCTCAACGAAGCCCAAGTGGAGCTACGTCATGGGCATCGAGCTGGAAGGCATGCTCGACACCTATCTTAAATATGGCGGCGACGACATCCTGAAATACTGCAAGGAGTACACCGACACGATGATTTATGCCGACGGCAACATCCGCGGCTTCAACATCTTAGACTACAACCTCGACAACATCCGCACCGGCCACTTCGTCACCCGCATGTACCAGCACTGGCCCGAGGCCAAGAACCTGAAGGCCATGCAGCTCATGATGAAACAGCTGCAGGACCAGCCGCGCACCATTGCCGACAAGGTGTACTGGCACAAGGCCATCTATGCCTACCAGGTGTGGCTCGACGGCATCTTCATGGGCTTGCCCTTCCGCTGTCTGACCGCTCCTATCACTACCACGGGCAAGGGCAAGAAAGCCAAGAACGCTGTCACCGCCATCTACGACGACGCCGTCAACCAGCTGAAGATTACCTACAACCGCACCTTAGACCCCAAGACCGGCCTGAACCGCCACGCCTACGACGAGACGCGCAAGACCTTCTGGGCCGACACGAAGACGGGACTCAGCCAGCACTGCTGGGGCCGCGCCCAAGGGTGGTACACCATGGCCCTCATCGAGGTGCTCGACGCCCTGCCCGAGTCGTACAGCCGCCGTGCTGAAGTCATCGACTTGCTGACGAAGGACTTCGACGCCATTCTGAAGTGGCAGGACAAGCAGTCGGGCGTGTGGTACCAGGTGATGGACAGCCCCGAGCGCGAGGGCAACTACTTGGAAAGCACCTGCTCGGCCATGTTCACCTACGCCCTGCTGAAGGCCTACCGCAAGGGCTACGTCGGCGAGAAGTACCGCGATGCCGGCATCCGTGCCTACAAGGGCATGGTGAAGAACTTCATCAAGGTGAATGCCGACAAGACCATCTCGCTCACCGAGTGCTGTTCGGTGGCCGGCCTCGGCCCGGCCGAGACGCCGGAGGTGGTGGCCGCCATGAAAAAGATTAACCCCAAGGGCAGCGTCAAGGAGAACAAGCGCCGCGACGGCTCCTTCGCCTACTACCTGTCAGAGCCCATCCGCGACAACGACGCCAAGGGCGTGGGTCCGTTCATCTGGGCCTCGTTGGAAATGGAGATGCTGGGCTACACTACCGAGAACATTTGTAATTGATAAGTGATAATTGATAGTAGAAAATTGCAGAGAAGGTATAATGAAGAAACAACTGTTCACATTAGCCGCACTGGCCATCTCTGTGACGGCCATGGCTGACGGCGTACCTGCCTTCCCCGGCGCCGAGGGACACGGACGCTATGTCACCGGCGGGCGCGGCAAGACCGTCGTCCATGTTACCAACCTGAACGACTCCGGCACGGGGTCGTTGCGACAGGCCGTGAGTTCCGCCAACCGCACCGTCGTCTTCGACGTGGCGGGAGTCATCGCACTCCGTAGCGACCTCAAGTTCAAGGACAACATCACCATCCTCGGCCAGACGGCCCCCTACCCCGGCATCACTGTCCGATACTATACCGTACAGCCCGGCGCCAACAACATCGTCCGCTTCATCCGCTTCCGCCGCGGCGAGGAGAAGGACGTCAACGAGGGTGCCGACGCCTCATGGCAGCGCAACAAGACGGGCATCATCCTCGACCACTGCTCGTTCTCGTGGAGCATTGACGAGGTGGCCTCGTTCTACGACAACAACAATTTCACCATGCAGTGGTGTACCGTTGCCGAGAGTCTGGTGAATGCCGGACACGGCAAGGGCGCCCACGGCTATGGCGGCATCTGGGGTGGCAAGCTTGCCTCGTTCCACCACAACCTGATAGCCCACGTGGCCAACCGCGCACCGCGCTTCAACGGTGCACGCTACGACTGGACAGGATATACCAGCAACAAGCTGTACAGCCAGTACCAGTGGCAGAATGCCGTCCAGTCCGAGAACGTCGACTTCCGCAACTGCGTCGTTTACAACTGCAGCAACGGCTGCTATGGCGGACCTGGCGGCGGCTATGTCAACATGGTGAACAACTACTACAAGACGGGTCCGGCAGGCACCACGAGCCGCGTCACGACGGTGTCGATAGCCAACAGCACGTCGTCGAGCGACAACAAGAAGTACTGGGACATGACCAGCCGCTACTACATCAACGGCAATCGGATGAACAACAGTGAAAACTACGACTGGACGAACGTCAGCTATGACACTGGCGTGGTGACGTACAACGGCCTCAAGTACACGAAAGACCCCAACCACTACTACGGCGAGAACCTGGAATACACCAACATCAACGGTGTCGACTGCCTGCCCATCAAACTGGACAGTCCGATGGCTCCCATTGGCGAGATAACGACCCATGTAGCCGCAACGGCTTTCGACAAGGTGCTGGCATACGCCGGTGCCTCGCTCCATCGTGACGAGGTCGACGCCCGTTACATGACGGAAGCCCACGACGGCACAGCCACCTACACGGGTAGCGTCACCAAGAAGAAGGGACTCATCGACAGGGTTTCCGATGCCAACGGCTATACGGAGGAGACCTTCCCCACGGGGCAGCATCCTGCCGACTACGATTCTGACGGCGACGGCATCCCCGACGCCTGGGAACTGGCCAACGGGCTGAACCCTAACGATAAGAGCGACGGCAACAGCTACACCATTGACCCACGTGGCTGGTACACCAACATAGAGGTCTATGCCAACTCGCTGGTGGAAGAGATTATGAAAAATGGCAACAAAGACGCACTGACGAGCGTGGACGAATACTACCCGGCATTTACCCCCACGGCCATCAGCACCATCGCCGCCACGGCAGAGGTGGAGTCTGTCGAGTACACCACGCTGCAGGGCATCCGCATTGACCAGCCGCGCCAGGGCGTCGTCATCGAGACCACCCGCTATCAGGACGGCACCAAGAAGAGCCGCAAGACCTTCGTCAGGTAAAAAACGCTGGATAGCTAAACAAAAAAAACACCCTCACCCACTGCACCCACAACACTGAAGTCCAGTGTTGTGGGTGCAGTGGGTGAGGGTAAAAAAAATTTCCAGCAATATACACACGCGCGCGTATGAAACGAGACATACAGAAACGTGGTGGACAGGTTACTAAAAGTTACTACGTTCAGCACGAAAATTCTGATGGTCAGAATTTTCATGCTGATGGTCAGAATTTTGCTGGTGAGGCTCATGACGGAGCTGCTGACGGGTAGGATGTCCGTAAACGTTTACGGGAAATTTAACAGAATTTTGAACTACAGCCATTCGACCCTTTCACTTTTTTTCGTTATCTTTGCAGCACTAAAACAAATCACTGCGACCGACAACACATTATTCAATAACTAAAAAACAACATTTATGGTTAACAAAAAAATCAGACATTTCGCCTGGCTGTTCCTGACTCTGTTAGGAATGGCCACGAGTGCTACCGCCACCAGCTTCAAGGTGCAGCTGACGAACACCGACGTGTTTGACAGCAACACCAACAACTTCGGTGTCAAGGTAGCAGCCGACGGCACCTACACCGCCACGGCAGCAGACGACGCCACGGCCACCTTCACCGTCAAGGCGGCACGCTGGAACGACAAAGACCACGGCTGGGTGAACTGCGTATTCACCATTCCCGTCGACGGCCCTGTCAAGGTGGGCCTGGGCAACTGCCAGTTTGGCGCCCAGGACGGCACCATCGTCGACGCTGCCGGCAACAGCACCGCGCTGACCGCAGGCAACGCCAACTGCTGGCACAACAACATGGAGGAAAACATCAGCTACACCGTCTACAAGGGTACGGCAGCCACCACGCTGACCGTCACCTACAACGGCTACTGCCCGTTCATCTCGGTCGAGAGTGTAGACCCCTCGCAATTAGCCAGCGACGCCACCGTCACCTTCGCCTCGGGCGAAGCCACGGGTGCCGTGCCCGCCGCCGTCAAGCAGGAGGTAGGCAGCAAGCTGACACTGCCCAAGAACTTCACCTTATATGTGGAGGGCAAGACGCTGACCGCCTGGACCGACGGCACTAAAGACTACGCCCCCGGCACGGAGTACACCGTGCCCGACAAGGACGTCACGCTGACGGCTAAGTTCTCCGCCAACGAGGTGAGCCTCAGCGACCGCACGGAGCCCGTGACCCTGACATGGACGCTGCGCCGCGACCAGGGCGCGCCCACCGTGGCCTACCAGAACGCCACGGGCATCTGGGTGACACAGGCCACCGTCAACGGCAAGATCATCGACGTGAAGGCCGACTTCGACACCAACAACGGCGGCAAATTCGCCAACGGCAACTGGAATGACTGGGCACAGCTGAACAGCGGCACCAAGTGGACCATACCGTCCTGCAAGGGAGCCACCGTCTCGATGGAGGCCTTCAGCGCACCCACGACAACGACCATCGACGGCCAGACCGACTATACGGCCAGCGGCACCACCATCAGCTACGAGGTGGCCAACAAGGCTGAGACCATCGACATCGTCATCGGCGACGGCAGCTACTACCGCTACATCCGGACCGTGCTGCCCGTAGTGCAGAGCCAAGGCGGCAAGACGTACACCAACGAGGCAGCAACGGTGACATGGCCGATGTCCGACCCCGCCAACTACTCCACCGCCACCGCCACACCGGACGGTGTCTTCTCGGCCAAGGGCGTGGAGCTGGGAGCCGTCAGGCTGATGGACCAGAACGGCAACGAGAACGCCACGGGTACCAGCACGGTGTCGCCGGGCATCGTCTTCCCGCAGATGCGTCCCACCAACGACGGCAACGACTACGTGACGTGGACCCTGAAACCCGCTGCCGGACTGACCTTCACCCCGAAGAAAATCAGTGCCTACATCGTGCGCTTCGGCACCGACGCGCAGAGCGGTGTCAACATATCGGCCAAGGTCGGCGACGGCGAGGCCATGAAGCTGGGCACCTATACCGCCCCGCGCAACAACAAGACGCAGGCTGACGACAAATTCGGCAGCAGCACTGACTACGCCGTGAACGGCCTTGTGGAGATTACGCTGACCGAGGCCCAGCAGCAGGCACTGACGTCGGGCGAGACCCTGTCGGTGATGGGAACCATCGGTGTGGGCAACGGCAAAGCCGGCGGCATCGCCCAGGTGTCCATCGAGGGTGTCGTCAATGGTACGGCAGCAGCCGTAGCCAAGTACACGCTGACCGCCACTGCTTCGCCTGCCGAGGGTGGCAGCGTCAACATCTACCCGCAGTCCGACGACTACGAGGCAGGCAGCGAGGTCACGCTGACGGCCACCGAGAACTTCGGCTACGACTTTGTGAACTGGACCGACGCCACGGGTGCCGAGCTGTCCACCGAGCCTAAGTTCAAGTACACGGTCAACGCCAACAGCGTGCTGACCGCCAACTTCAAGAAGGTCAACACCTACGCCCTGAACGTGACCGTCGACGGCACCAACGACTACATGGTCGCCGTCAGCCCGCAGCCTGACGTGGTGGACGGCAAGTGGATGTACGAGGAGGGCGCCACCGTGGTGCTCACGGCCAACCAGTACACCGACCTGGTGACGTTCACCAACTGGAGCGACAACACGACGAACAGCGAGATGACCGTCAAGATGACGCAGGACATCAGCCTGACGGCCCACTACACCGAGGCCGACATCATAGCCGGCTGGGACTTCTACCTGAAAGGCAGCAACGGCCGCAAGGCCGACTTTGCCGCCCAGGACAACGACGCCGACGTGCTGATGCTGACGAACACCGAGACGGGCGAGACCAGCGGCTGGTTGGACAAGTCGGCAGAGGCTGCCGGCGGCTACGAGAGCTTCAAGGGTGCCGCCGTCAACTGGCGCACGGGAGCGAAGGAAGGCGACGTGGGCTACTGGCACTGGCAGACCAAGGTGAACGCCGGGGCCTTCGAGAACATCAACGTGCAGTTCGACATGATGTATAACTACAACGCCTACCAGACCTACGACGTGGAATACTCGCTGAACGGCAGCGAGTGGACCAAGGTGGGCAGCATCACCATGGAGGGCGCCAAGAACGCAGCCTCGTACAGCGGCAAGCTGCCCGCAGCCTGCAACAACCAGCAGGAACTCTACATCCGCATGAAGGCCGACAAGACGTCGAAGGTGGACGGCTCGTCCTCGGCCAACGACGGCAACACGCTGGCCATGTTCTTCATCACCGGCACGCCAAAGCTCATCGACGACGGCAAGGCGCCCGTCCTCGTGTCGAGCGTACCGGCCAAGGACGCTACAGGGGCCTCAGGCAACGGCAAGGTGGTGCTGACCTTCGACGAGCGCGTCAAGGTGAAGGCCGACACCAAGGCCACCTTAGGCACCGCCGAGCTGACACCCGTGGTCAGCGGCAAGGTAGTCACCTTCGAGTACAAGGGTCTGCAGTACGGCACCGCCTACACCTTCACCCTGCCCGCCAACACGGTGAGCGACCTGACGGACAACTACATCAGCGAGGCCATCACCTTCAACTTCACCACCATGACACGCCCGACCGTCAGCAAGGCCGACTTCGACGCCGTGGTGGAGAACGTGGAGCAGCTGTCGGCAGCCATCAAGGCCGCCAACACGCGTGCCGACAAGGCCGCGCGCTACCGCATATTCCTGAAGAAGGGCACCTACAAGCTGCCCACCGGAGCCATGAAGCACTACAAGCACACCAACAACGACGGCAGCGTGACCTACTGGGAGGGCGACCTGCCCGACCCCATCACCTACGTGACGGCAGCCAACATCTCGTTCATCGGTGAAGACCGCGACGCCACCATCATCACTCAGGACATCACCAACGACGATGACATGCTGTTCCAGGGCCAGTTCGGCAAGGTGCACAAGTACGAGGAGATTGGCAACAGCGGCGTGCTGCAGTTAGAGGGCAGCGCCACGGGCATCTACTTCCAGGACGTCACCATCAAGAGCGGCATCAACGACGCGCTGGGACGTAACCTGGCCGTGCACGACAAGTCGTCGAAGACCATCTACAAGAACACCCTGCTCTACGGCTATCAGGACACATGGACGTCGAACAACAACGGCCTGTTCTACTTCGAGGGCGGTGCCGTGCGCGGACGTACCGACTACATGTGCGGCAAGGGCGACGCCTACTTCAACAAGGTGGAGCTGCGCCAGATGGCTGGCGGTTACGCCGCCGTGCCGTCCACGCCGAAGGCCATCGGCTGGGTCTATAAGGACTGCGTCATCAACGGCGAGGGCAGCGGTGTCGACGGCAACTACACCTTAGGCCGCCCGTGGGGCAAGGGTACTCCCGTGGCCGTATTCATCGACACCAAGATGAACGTCGTGCCTTCGGGCGACGGCTGGAACGAGATGAGCGGCGGCTGGCCCAAGCGCTTCGCCGAGTACAACTCGATGACGGCTACTGGCAGCACCGTCGACTTGACCGGCCGCAAGACCGTCTTCGGCGACAACCACGCCAACAACCCCGTGCTGACGGCCGCCGAGGCTGCCGAGTACAGCGACATGTCGAAGATGTTCGGCGACTGGGTTCCCACGCTGCTCACCGAGCAGGCTCCGCAGGTGACCAACGTCGAACTGAGCGGCAGCACGCTGACGTGGAAGGGCAACGACTACGCACTGAACTACGCCGTCTGCAAGAACGGCAGCGTGGTGGCCTTCACCACGGCCGAGAGCTTCGACGTCAGCACCGTGGGCACGACTGACACCGACGTCTGGAGCATCCGCGCCGCCAACGAGATGGGCGGTCTGAACCAGGCCGTCAAGGTGGGCGAAGACCCGACGACAGCCATCGAGAGCGTCAAGAAGGACAGCACCGCTGACGACGGTGCCATCTACACCCTGCAGGGCGTGCGCGTCGCAAAGGCCACGAAGGGCATCTACATCATCAACGGCAAGAAAGTCATCGTCAGATAACGACACACCGTTTATATCATCACGTCCGGGACGGCAAGCACTGGCTTGCCGTCCCGGACTATTTTCCACGTAAACGTTTACGGAATAAATAGTGTCACAAATTTGGAAGAATTGACATTTATTCGTATTTTTGCAAAACTAAAAACAAGCTACTACATATTAAACAAAACAAATATCTATTAAAAAACAACTAACATGCAAACAAGAAGACTACTCTTAGCCATGACGCTGTGTATGCTATGGCTAACGGGCTTTGCCCAGAATGCAGTCAAGGGTACCGTGAAGGATAAGAACGGCGACCCGCTGATTGGAGTGAGTATCACCTATGGCCAAGGCCAGGGCACGGTAACCGACGTGGACGGCAAGTTCAGCGTCAACGCACCGGTCGGCACGCCTATCAAGGTGTCGTACATCGGCTACAAGGCACAGACGCTGAAGGCCGGTGCCAACATGAACGTGACCATGGAGGAAGACAACACCACGCTGGAAGACGTGGTGGTCGTGGGTTACGGCACGATGAAGCGCCGCGACCTGACCGGTGCCGTGGCATCGGTGAGCGGCGACAAGCTGGCCTCCAACCCCGTGGCCACCGTGGCCGAGGCCCTGCAGGGCCAGCTGCCCGGTGTGAACGTCATCTCGCAGGACGGACGTCCCGGCGGCACAATGTCGATTCGCGTGCGCGGCGGCGGCTCCATCACGCAGTCCAACGAGCCCCTCTACGTGGTGGACGGCGTGCAGGTGTCGAGCATTGACGACATCTCTGCCGACAACATCGAGAGCATCGACGTGCTGAAGGATGCCGCCTCGACGGCCATCTACGGTGCACGCGGTGCCAACGGTGTCATCCTCATCACCACCAAGGGCGGTCAGGAAGGCAAGGTCACCGTCAAGTACAACATGTACTACCAGATCAAGGCCAAGCCCACCTTCCTCGACACGCAGAGCGCCTACGACAACGTCTACTACAACTGGGGCTACGCCAAGATGCAGGGTGACACCTACGCCGACGGCATAGCCAAATACTACGGCTTGGGCTCGGCCAACGGCAACCACCTGAACGAGTACAAGAACATGTCGGTGCACAACTACATGGACGACGTGCTGCGCACCACTCACGCCTGGAACCACGACGCCAGCATCAGCGGCGGTACGAAGACGACGAAGTATTACGCCTCCATCAACTACTCCAACAACGAAGGCTCGCTCATCAACTCGGCCTTCCGCCGCTGGGGTGCCAACTTCAAGCTGTCGCAGCAGATTACCAAGAACCTGCGCTGGGACGTCGACGCACGCTACAGCGAGATGCAGTTCAAGGGCAACCGCTACGAGTTTGCCACACAGGCCTACCGTTACAAGCCCATCGACAACCCCTTAGGCTCGGGCGAACCCTCCGACCTGGGCATGGGTAGCGCCAGCGCCGACCCGACGTACAACCCGCTGACCACCGTCAAGGACTACGAGAACCTGCGCAACCGCTACCGCATCGGCGTGAACACGGGACTGACGTGGAACATCATCAAGGGACTGACGGCCAAGAGCGAAATCTACCTGAGCCGCAACTGGAGCAAGACCCAGAACTGGGTGGGCGGACACACGCAGGGCGAGCCCTACAACTCGGCCACGCTGACCAACGGCGACGGATACAACACGCGCTGGGACACCACGCTGAGCTACGAGGTGCAGGGACTGGGCGAAGACCACTCGCTGACCGTCATGGCCGGTAACGAGGTGCTGTCGAGCCGCTCCAACAACTCACAAATCTACGGTACCAACTACCCCGACGAGTGGGACATGAACTACGGCTTCGGCTTCATCAACATGACCAACAAGACCAACGACAAATACACCTATACCGACGGCCACCCCAGCCACTCCACGTCGTGGTTCGGACGCGTCAACTACAACTACTTGGGCCGCTACCTGCTGACGGCTACGCTGCGTGCCGACGGCTCGTCGAAGTTTGCAGAGGGCAATCGCTGGGGCTACTTCCCCGCTGCCGCCGTGGCTTGGCGCATCAGCGACGAGCCGTTCATGAAGAACGCACAGTCGTGGCTCGACAACCTGAAGCTGCGTCTGTCGTTAGGTACGTCGGGTAACGACCAGATAGCATCGGGCCTGACCGAGACGCTGTGGACCACCGGCACCGCCGTGGTCAACGGCGAGAACATCACCACCTACGTGCCCGCCAAGACGTTAGGTAACCCCGACCTGAAGTGGGAGACCACCACGTCGCGCAACATCGGTCTGGACTTCAGCTTCTGGAACGGCAAGCTGCGCGGTTCGTTGGACTACTACCACAACTCGACGAAAGACGTGCTGATGCTCGTGCCTTGCGACCCGACATCGGGCTTCAGCTTCCAGATGCAGAACGTGGCCAAGACGTCGAACCGAGGTATCGAGCTGTCGCTGAACTACGAGATAGTACGCCAGAAGGACTGGCACCTGAGCTTCGGCCTGACCTACAACTACAACAAGAATAAGGTGGACAAGCTGCAGGACGGCGTGCTGGCCTCGGCTCACACCAACTGGGGTTCCACCATGCGCAAGCCTAACTACGACTACATCGTCAAGGAGGGCGAGCCCGTCGGTCTGGTGCAGGGCTTCCTGTCTGAAGGCTTCTACACCGTCAACGACTTCAACGTGGTGGACGGCGTGTGGACGCTGAAACCCGGCGTGCCCGACAACAAGCTGGACTTAGGCGGCGACTACGGAGGCCCGTACAACCGTCCCGAGGGTCAGGTGGCCTACCCCGGCATGGCTAAGTTCAAAGACGTGGACGAGAGCGGCACCGTCGATGCCGACGACGCCACCATCATCGGCCACACCATGCCTAAGCACACCGGCGGCTTCAACCTGTCCGGCCGCTGGAAGAACCTCGACTTCTCGGCCAACTTCACCTACCAGTTGGGCGGCGACGTTTACAACGCCAACGTCATGAGCGACATGAAGGGCGACAAGGACACCGGTCTGGGCTACAGCCGTCTGTCGGAAGTCAGCAACACATGGAAGATGTATAACACCGACGCCAACGGCGACATCTACATCGTCACCGACCCCACCGAACTGGCCGCACTGAATGCCAACACCCTCTACCCCGTCACCCACGAGTACGGTATCACCAGCTCCAAGTTCATCGAGGACGCCTCGTTCCTGCGCCTGCAGACACTGACCGTAGGCTACACCTTCCCGAAGGTATGGACCAAGAAGGTCGGCATCAGCAACCTGCGCGTCTACTTCACCGGCGGCAACCTGTTCTGCTGGAAGAAGTACAGCGGACTGGACCCCGACGTCAACGTCAGCCCCAACGCCGACAGCGCGTACGCCGGCTTCCCCACGCCGAACTACGACTACCGCTCGTACCCGAAGTCGCGCACCTTCACCTTCGGTCTTAATGTTGCATTCTAATAATTATAAGGAGAACAAACAATGAAAAACAAGATATTATCCCTTGCACTTTGTGCAGCAGGAGCCATGGGCCTCGCCGCTTGCAGCGACTACTTTGACACAAAGTCCTATTCCGAGGCCAACGCAGAGTTCGTATTCTCTAATATGACCACTGCACGCGCCGCCATGGACGGTGCATACGCCGAGTGGCACGGAGCCGTCAGCTCACACGTCTACGGCGACGGCCTGTTCTACGCGCTCGACATTGCCGGTTCGGACATCATGCGCCACCCGGAGAAGTACAGCGCACAGCCCGCACGCCACATACCCGAGGCTTTCTACATCAACGGTACCGAGGCCGGCAGCTACGACCCCGTGACCTACGGTAAGGAGGCACCGAACAGCCCCTACAGCGTGCTGTTCTCGGTAGTGGGTAAGGCCAACGCCATCACCTCGGCCATCGAGGAGATGAGCGGCTATGACGAGATGCTGCTTGTCGACGAGCCCAGCGACCTGAGCCAGCTGTACGGCGAGGCTGTCGCCCTGCGTGCCACCGCCTACCGCGAGCTCATCAAATACTACGGCGACGTGCCCTTCCAGACCAAGATGGGACAGGCCGCCACAGGTCTGTCGCCCCGCGACTCCATCTACGACATCCTGATTGGCCAGCTCATCCTGGTGGAGCCGCTGATGCGCCCCGTGGCTGCCAACAACAAGAACTACTTCTCGCAGACCTACGTCGACGCCCTCATCGGACGCTTAGCTCTGGAGGCCGGCGGCTACCAGACACGCCGCGGCGACATCACCTACGTGGACGGTGCCGGCGAGGCGCTGACCTTCGAGACCAAGGGCAGCCAGAACAACGGTGCCACCTACGGCCGCCGCAACGACTGGCGCGAACTATATGCCGTGGCTAAGCAGTATTTCCAGCTGGCCATCGACCACAAGGGTGCTGCCAAGTTGTCGCCGAACTACAGCGACCTCTTCGTACAGCTGCACGGCGACGATGCCAGCTTTGCTGACGAGACCATCTACGAGGAGCCGTTCCAGCAGGGTGCCGCAGGCAACGACCCCCGCCCCTACTCCTTGGGACGCGCCTCGACGGGCGCAGGCTCCAACGACTATCCCTGCAAGAACTACGGCCAGGGCCGCATCAACCCCGCCTTCTACTATGGCGTGTTCGACCCGAAGGACCTGCGCCGCGACCTGGCAGCCAGCGTGACGGGCGGCAACAAAGGTTACGAGAAGCTGATTCCCTTCACCCCCGGCTCGCAGGCCAACGGCGGCGGCATCACCTGCAACAAGTTCGACGAGAACCGTCAGGCCACCGTGTGGACCAAGAACCAGCGCCGCTCGGGCATCAACGCTCCCTACATGCGTATGTCGGAGGTCTACTTAGGTCTGGCTGAAGCCGCTGCCGCCTTGGGCGACGACGTGACCGCCAAGCAGAACCTGAAGCTCATCCGCGACCGTGCCTTCGGCGGCAACGGCAACGTGGACGCCTTCATTGCCAAGGAGGGCTCCGTGCTCAAGGCTGTCATCGACGAGCGCGGCTTCGAGTTCGCCGGCGAGGGCGATCGTCGCTTCACGCTCATCCGTACCGGTCTGATTGGCGAGAAGATAGACGAAATCAAGGCCCTGACCACCAAGATGATGGACGGTCTGGCCGCCAACGGCTACTACGAGTTTGAGAACGGCAACGTCATCTCCAACTACATCTACACCAAGATGGTCGACGCCAAGACCCATTACGGCAAGCGCCTCACCGAGGCTACTCCTGCCGGCAAGGAGAACGACCCCGTGCTGGCTCCCGGCTGGCGTGGCGTGAACAACGACTGGGAGTCGTACGGCCTGGACTACAAGAAGAACTTCAATACCAACGTGGCCATTCAGGGACTGTTCACCCGTCTGAGCGCTGCCGAGGAGGCCGCCCTCGTGGCCGACGGCTACACCAAGGTGGACTGGGGCAAGCAACTGCTTGACAACCGCCAGGAGTACGAGACCTACCTGTTCTACCAGTTCGACTCCAGCAAGGCACCCATCTACCTGTTCCCATTCTCGCCCAACACCATGGCTACGGGCGGATTTACCAACGGCTACGGTTTCGTCAACGACTGATGAGCCAGCAGGGCTAACTGCATGACTATCAAGAGGACGGAAGGCACTGCAAGCCTTCCGTCCTCTTTGCTGTCTATAAAAACATTTCAACGAACGTAAACGTTTGCAAAAAAAAGCAAAGTGATTATTTGGCTATCTTAAATATTCTTTGTATTTTTGCAGGCAAAATATATATTTTTTGTTAAATTTAAAAACTACTAATTTATGTCTGTTAAAATTAAGAGTATTTTCCGAACGACACTCTTATTGTGTCTACTCTTGGTGTGCGGTCAGGTTTCGGCCCAGACCACGGCCAAGGGTACGGTTGTCGACGCGACGGGCGAACCTGTCATCGGCGCAACCGTAGTAGAAAAGGGCAATGCCAAGAATGCAGCAGTCACCGACTTTGACGGTAACTTCACCTTGAAGACGCAGAAGTCGAAGACTGTTGTCATTTCATACATCGGCATGGTGACCCAGGAAGTGACAGCCAGCGAGAACATGAAGGTCACGCTGCAGGACGACAACGCCTCTCTGGAGGAAATCGTGGTCGTCGGTTACACCAGCAAGGCCCGTAAAGACCTGACCGGTTCGGTCGGTTCCGTCAGTGGTGCCAAACTGGCCGTAGTGCCTGTATCGTCAGCCGCCGAGGCCCTGGCTGGTAAGATTGCCGGTGTGCAGATTACCACCACCGACGGTCAGCCCGGTGCCGACATCAACATCCGCGTGCGTGGTGCGACGTCAGTGACCCAGTCCAACGAGCCGCTGTATATCGTCGACGGCTTCCAGGTGGCCAACATCAACGATATTCCTCCCTCGGATATCGCCTCCATCGACGTGCTGAAGGATGCCTCCCTGACCGCCATCTACGGTGCCAAGGGTGGTAACGGCGTTGTCGTGGTGACCACCAAGAGCGCACAGGCCGGTAAGGTGCAGGTATCGTTCAACGGCCGTCTCAGCGTGTCGTCGCTGACCCGCTCGATGGACCTGATGAACACCGGTCAGTTCGTTGACCTGATGTACGACCGCGCCGCCGCCAACGGTACCCGCTCGTCGTGGGCCAAGGCTTTCCGCGGCGACTTCGGTAACCCGCGCGACAACGACCTGTACTACCAGCTGCTCACCGAGGACTGGCAGGACCAGGTGTTAGGCAACCACCCTTGGAGCTACCAGGCCAACGTCACCATCGGCGGCGGTAACGAGTCGACCAAGTTCAACCTGTCGCTGACACAGTCGGAAGACAAGGGTATCATCCTCGGCTCGGGCGTACGCCGTACCAACATCAACTTCAAGCTCAACACCAAGATTACCAAGAACTTAGACTTCACCTACAATCCCAAGCTGACCTACCGTCGTGACGAGGGTGCCGGTGGTGCCAACATCGGTTCCGGCGGTCTCGTCGACCGCGTGCTGCGCTTCCAGCCCACCAGCGGTCTGCGTGGCTGGGGTTCGTACGACATCATGGAGAATGCCGCCGACGCAGAGCGCTTCAACCTGACCAACCCTGTGACCGACATCGGCACCAACACACAGAAGAAGCACAGCTACGCCATCTCGCAGCAGTTCTCGCTGAAGTGGAACCCCATCGACGGCCTCGTGCTGCGCTCTGAGGGTAACTACAACATCTCGTTCCGCGACACCGGTCGCTACTGGGGCTGGCTGACCTCCGAAGGTCAGAAGGCCGTCCACCAGCAGCTACCCGTGGCACGCCTGACCAAGCGTACCACCGAGTCGTACACCTGGACCAACACTGCCAGCTACGACATGACGCTGAAGGACAAGCATAACTTCTCGTTCCTGCTCGGTCAGGAAATCTACCACACCCAGTACAAGGAGAGCCAGCAGGCTGCCCACCTGTTCGACAAGGGCATCGACGCTGAGACCGCCATCAACAACATGGCCCTCGGCCAGCCCTACGCTCAGGATACCTACACCCTGCGCTCCACCGCTAACCGCACCGCATCGTTCTTCGGTCAGGTCAGCTACAACTGGGATCACCGCTACCTGCTCAGCGCCACGTTCCGCGCCGACGGCAGCTCGAAGTTCGCTCCCGGCAAGCAGTGGGGCTACTTCCCCTCTATCTCCGGTGCCTGGGTCGTCAACAAGGAGAAATTCCTGAAGGACGTCAAATGGATTGACCAGCTGAAAATCCGCGCCGCCTTCGGTCTGGCCGGTAACAACAACATCAACGACGACCTGTGGCGCTTCCTCTACAGCTCCAACAACTCGGGCGGTCCCCAGTTCTCGTCGACCACCGGTGCCAACGGCGAGCTGTACTACGCCATCCCCAGCCCCTACGGCAACAAGGACATCAAGTGGGAGACCACCATCACCCGCAACGTGGCAGCAGACATCTCGCTCTTCGGCGGCCGTCTGACCATCACGCCGGAGTTCTACTGGAACACCACCCGCGACCTGCTCTACCAGTCCGTTATCCCCAGCGTCTCCGGTTACACCCGTCAGATGCAGAACATCGGTAAGGTGCAGAACAACGGTTGGGAACTCACCGTCAACGGCGACATCCTGCGCGGTAAGGACTACGTGCTGAGCGCCAACTTCACCTTAGGCCACAACAAGATGACCATCAAGGAGTTGAACGCCACCGACACCCGTATCTACAACTACGCCAGCGCCTGGAAGTCGAAAGACGAAAACGACTACATCCTTGAGGTGGGCAACGAGCTCGGTCTGATGTACGGCTACGTCTACGACGGCCTCTACACCTGGGACGAGTTCACCTACTCTGCCGGTGACAACTACTTAGCCAACCCCCGCGCCAAGGGTACCGTCAACGGCATCCTGGTCGGCGGTACCGCTACCGACGGCTATGAGGGCAACAGCGGCAACGGTGTGCTGGCATCCACCAACTCGGGCTACTCTACCCTCCCCGGCAAGATCAAGATTAAGGACCTGAACGGCGACGGCCAGATTGACACCAACGACAAGACCGTCATCGGACGCACCACCCCGAAGTGGCAGGGCGGTTTCGGTCTGAGCGGACAGTGGAAGGACTTCGACTTCACGGCCAACTTCACCTACATGCTCGACTTCGACGTCTACAACGCCACGGCTTACGCCCTGTCCAGCACCTCCGGCAGCCAGAACAACTTCACCAACGTCTATGCCAAGTACGCCAACAACCGCTGGCGCTACTCCAACAAGGAAACCGGTGAGACCATCTACAAGTCGTACTACCTGGACGGCCAGCCCGGCATCTACCGCGACCTGAACGCCGGTGCCAACAGGTGGAGCCCTGCCGACCTGACCACCAACATCATGCTCGATGCCTTCGTCGAGGACGGCTCGTTCATCCGCTGCTCCGACATCACCATCGGCTACACTCTGCCGAAGAAAATCACGAAGGCTATCTACCTTAATAAGGTTCGCGCGTATGTCTCTGCCTCCAACCTCTTCATCCTAACCAAGTATTCCGGTTACGACCCCGAGGTTGACGTGCAGTCTGGTCTGACGCCCTCTATGGACTACAACCGCTACCCGCGTGCCCGTACCTTCTCATTCGGTCTTAACGTTACATTCTAATTGAAAATCGAAAATATTGTAAATCGAAAATATTATGAAACTTAATAAGATATTTATCAGTGGACTGGCCATGCTGTCGTTGACAACATCGTGCAGCGACTACCTGGAGACCGACCCGGCAACGAACGCTGCCGTTCCTGAGCTGGTGTTCGGTTCGGAGGGCGAGACGCGCACGGCCCTGTATGGTGTCTACGCCAAAATCTGTTCTGACGAACTGTTTGGCAACAAGCTGTACAATACGTTCCAGCTGAACAGCGATGTTGACTTCTATGCCAATTCAAATGAAGCCGCTTCAGGCACACAGCCCCGTCGCTTCGATGTCCGCTCGGATGCCGGTGATGTTGAAAAGCTGTGGAACAACCTCTATGCCGGCATCGAGACCGCCAACGAGTTCATCTACAACCTCAACAAGAGTTCCATCTACAAGGAAGAGACCAAGGAAGAAGGTATCGACAACGGCGACGGCACCATTACCACCAAGAATGTCCCCGTGGTCACCAACCTGACCCAGATGATGGGCGAGGCCAAGGTAATGCGCGCCATGTTCTACCATGAGCTGCTGAGCTACTTCGGCGACGTGCCCTTCACCATGAGTGCAACCTACGAGACCGACAACTTCGTGCCCGAGGTCAAGGCCCGTCAGGAAATCAGCGACGCCCTGATTGCCGACCTTGAGAATGCCGCCGAGTAC
The DNA here is from genome assembly GCA_017458125.1 of Prevotella sp. Lineage (GTDB taxonomy): Bacteria > Bacteroidota > Bacteroidia > Bacteroidales > Bacteroidaceae > Prevotella. Next base: position 141,457 of record JAFTGB010000041.1, on the reverse strand, counting down.
ATGTACTCCGACAAGGAGTCGGCAGCCAACGCTCCCGAGCGCATCTCGAAGGAGGCCGCCTACGCCATGATAGCCCGTCTGGCCCTGCAGGCCGGTGGCTACTCGCTGAACCACGACGAGGGCAACACGACCAACTACTACATGAAGCGCCCGTCCGACTACCAGAAGTATTACCAGACGGCCCGCGACTACACCAAGCGCATCATCGACGCCGGAGGCCACTCGCTCAACAACCGCTTCTCGCAGGTGTTCATCGACGAGTGTAACTTCATCGTCAACCAGGGCGACGACCCCATCTTCGAGATACCCTTCGCCCAGACCACCAACGGCTACTGGGGCTATGCCCAGGGTCCGACGAGCGACGTCAACACCGGCGACGAGACCAACTACTCCAACTCCGACTGGGGTGCCACCAACGGCGGTGTACGCACATCGGCCTTCTACCGCTACTCGTTCGACGAGAGCGACCTGCGCCGTGACTACGTCTGCGGCATGTGGTACTACTCCAACCAGGGTCTGCCCACGCTGCGCTTCGACTACGCCATGCACAACAACAAGTGGTCCAAGCTGTGGGGTCCGAAGTTCGGCAAGAGCACAACCTCCGCTACAGGCATCAACTTCCCCTACATCCGCTATGCTGACGTGCTGCTGATGTTCGCCGAGGCCGAGAACGAGCTCAACGGCCCGACCGCCGACGCTCAGGAAGCCCTGAAGCAGGTTCGCCGCCGCGCTTTCGACAGCGCCGACCGTGCCGACATGGTGGACGCCTACGTGGCCGAAGCCGCCGCCTCGAAGGAGACCTTCCTCAACGCCGTGCTCGACGAGCGCAAGTGGGAGTTCGCCGGCGAGAACATGCGCTGGAAGGACCTCGTGCGCAACAACAAGTACGCCGAGAAGGTGTTCATGACCTTCATGACCTACTACGCCGTGGCCGAGAACCAGAGCGGTACCTCGTCGTACCTCGACATGGTGGAGGAAGAGGACGGACTGGCCTACAGCTCGCTGTTCCCCAGCAGTGTCTACTACTGCTACGTGCAGAACTACAACGTGGACGGTATCCAGGACAAGAACTGCACCTACTTCCCCAACACGTCGCTGCCCATGCTCTACGTCTACAACCCGTACAAGGCAGCCTCCAAGGACTCCAAGAAGCCCGCAGCCTACTTCGACGCTGACGACAACCTCTACATGCTGAAGGTGCTCTCTGTCAAGGACATCACCGGCAGCGGTGCCACCGGCACCGACTGGAACACCGCCAACATCGAGTGGGTGAACAGCGACGGCTCCATCAAGAACCAGGTGCTCTACTCGCTCTACGGCTACATCCGTGTAGACCAGCGCAACAACATCGTCGTGGTGGACAACGGTGCGGTCAACCGCTTCAACGTCATCAGCACGTCAGCCAAGGCCAACTTCAGCAAGCTGCCTCCCGTGCGCTACATGCTGCCCTACCCGGAGGAGGCTATTGCCCGTTCAAACGGTGTCTACAAGAACTACTACGGATATTAATATAACCTAAACAAATAAGACATTACAGCAATGAAAAAGATATTATTATTTTCGTTAGCACTGCTGGCCACCGTGTCGTTCTACTCCTGTAAGGACGACGACAACAAGGGCGGCTCAGCAGCCGATGCCGACCGTTTGTTCCGACCCATGTTCCGTACGGACAACAATACGGGCAAGGGCTCTACCGACGCCTACAACTCGGTCAGCTTCGACCGTAACAACGTCCACCTCTACTGGTACCTGGTCAAGGACGCCAAGGCCTATGAGCTGAAGTGGTCTACTCAGGCTGCCGTAGCCAACGGCGAGCAGGCATGGATTGACGCCGAGAACGGTGTCGACGGCAAGGAGCTGAACGGCCACGTCGTCATCAGCGACCCCGCCAAGTTCGACCTCATCATCGAGAACATGAACTACCAGACGCCCTACCGTTTCGCCATCCGCGCCCTGAACTCGTTCGACGCCAGCGGCTACTCGCTGTTCAACGGCCAGTCCGGTGTCTATGACATCTTGGGCAGCGGCGACGCCTCGTGGAAGAACGACCCCAAGAACTCGCTGTGGTACGGCTACGGCGAGGGCCGCGAGTGGGCCGAGTATTTCGGCATCGAGACCGATCCCCGCTACAACGTGCCCTACGTCATCCAGGTGTCCGACATCACCAAGACCAGCATGCACCTGACCCTGAAGCGCAACATCTCCAGCTACAAGGACGACGAGAAGGCTGAGTTCCGCGAGCACTTCAACACGTTGGACGCCGACGAGAACATCCTGAAGGTAGACTACCTGACCATCACGGCCAACGCCTCTACACCCAACGCCTCACTGAACCAGAAGTACGTGCACTACGACATCCCCGAGAGCGCTTGGGACGAGAACGGCATCTGCGAACTGGACATCGACGGACTGTCTGAGAACTCCTGCTACAACATCGACGTGTGGGACAAGGACATCAAGGTTCCCGTTGACGCCTGCTACAACACCACGATGAAGCGCACCAAGGGTACGCCCGCCGCTCCCGTCATCATCGAACACAAGGCATGGACTACCGACACGCTGAACAAGGGTACCAGCTCCGAGGTCGTGTACGACATCTCGAAGTACAACTCCTGCAAGCTCGACTGGGTACTGGACGGCTACTGCGCCGACAACACCACCGCTGAGAACCAGGTGTTCTACTTAGAGGGCGGAAAGGCCTACCACTGCACGGGCAACGTACAGATTTACAAGGGCTTCACCCTGATGACCAACCCTGCTGACATCGCTGCCGGCAAGGGCCGCGCCAAACTCTACATGAGCGGTCTGACCATGACGGGTAACACCCCCAACACCTCGAACTTCATGCTGGGACGTACCCCGGTGAGCGGTGAGAACGGTGCCATCACCCTCGACATCGACTCCATCCGCTTCATGGATCTCGACGTCGACTGCCCGCTGGCTTACAACTACGGTCACGCTCAGGAGGGCCTCGGCTCCGCCTCGGGTAACTACTTCATGAACATGTATTCCAACGGTATGGGTATCAACGTCACCACGTTAGAGTGGCACCGTTGCTCGTTCCAGGGCCTCATCCGCGGATTCTTCCGTATCCAGGGCTCCAACGACTTCTACATCCAGCACATCCGTCTGATGGACTGCGACTTCTACAACTGCGGATACTACTCGAACAATGCCGGTGACTACGCCTACATCTTCGGCGACCATAACGGCAAGACGAAGTCGAACATCCTGCAGGATGTCGAGGTGGCCGGCTGCGTGTTCTACAACAACCCGAAGCGCTCCATCATCACCGACAACAATCGCAACCTGACATGGGATCCCTCCGTACGCTGGCACATCAACGTACACCACAACACCATCGTCAACTTCTCGACCATCGCCGCTGGTGTCAGCATCATCAACACGCGCTACAATCCCGGCGGCTCGCTGTTGGAGTTCCACGACAACGTCATCATCCTGACCAAGGATGCCGCCGACGTCAACCGTGCCATGAACGGTGCCGGTTGGGACACGCGCGAAATCCAGGGCGGCGACGGCAGCATGCACGTCACGTTCAACATCTACAACAACTGGACTACCAACGACGAGGAGTACCTGACCAACGGACAGCCTTTCGCATCGAACGCCTTCGACGCTACGAGCAACGCTCCTAAGAAGTGGTTCTCGGCATGGAAGGAAGAGGGTGTCACCAGCACCTACTATCCCGCTGGCGAGTCCGAGCTGAAGGTACACTTGGACGAGAGCCTGCGCGCTACCGACCTGATGGTCAGCCCGAACCCCAAGTATTTCATGAAGACCGATGCCTACACGCATCTTGACTTCCATACCGACAACGGTATCGACGGCCTGTACTATCAGCAGACCGACAAGGTGAAGAACTCGGCTATCTACAAGAGCGGTGCCGGTGCCCAGCGCCTCATCAACGGTAAGTAAATTGTAAATTGAATATTGAATATTGAAAATTTAATGATTATGAAGATTAACAAATATGTAACCGTGCTTCTGGCCGTGGTAGCCATGGCTGCCACTACCGTCAGCTGCAACAGGGACAACGACATCACCGGCGACCCCTTTGCTGACCACAGCAAGCCCAACGCCAAGGGTGAGAAGGACTACTGGATTAACTTTGAGCTCAGCAACGCCGGCAGCCTCAGCGCTGAAGCCCAGGCTCTGTTCCCGCAGATTGTTGGTACCGTGGTCTACCAGAACAAGGACATCAAAATCTACGACCAGGCCATCTACAACACCCTGTCGTACGTCCAGAGCAACTTCCAGAAGGTGGTTGAGTCGGAAAACAGCAGTTCCGACGGCGACATCCGCGAAATCATTAAGCTGACCTCCGAGGCCGGCAATGGTGTCAAGGACTTCTCCGTGTCCATGGTGCTCTACAGCGACACTGTGCATGTAGGTGACGACGTGGAGTTCCGTAACGCCCTGAACACCTACACATGGAACGCCGCTCAGATGCTGGCTACCGTCAGCGAGTAACCCCACATCTTCTATAACCAAGGACGGACACCCACCAAGTGTCCGCCCTTTTTTTTCCTCGTTACCACTCCCCTACCCGCCACGTAAACCTTTACGCTCCGACTTTTTACGTATATTTTAGTTAAAAGTTTGGCTGTTTCACGGAAATTGTCTAACTTTGCACCAAATAAGTTCTTTTTATTTACTAACAATTAACAAACAAAAAAGCGTATGAAAAAGATTTTTACTTTAGTAATGTTAGCCGCCATGGCTATCAGTGTTAACGCTCAGGACGAGAAATTCGCCATTGAGGAAGGTCAAGAAGTCTCTGACGGTCAGACGTTAGAGGCCAACAGCCGTAAGAACGCCACCTCTGTTGCCATTACTTTCGGTGCCGACGGTAAGTGGGCTGCTGCAAAGGCAGAGGGCAGCCTCTCCGAGTTCACTGCATACATCTCTGGTGGCAACAACCCCAAGGACGGTGAGCTGAATGGAACTTCCAGTGCTGGTGGCGGTTACTCTATTACAGGCAAGAACCTGCCCAAGAGTGGTTGCTACTACACCTTCAAGCCCACCAAGGATGGTTCACTGAAGATTGGTATCATGCTTAACGGCAACAAGTCTTTCTATGTTGTGAAAGAGGATGGTACTGCCATTTCCGACTTCGACATTAAGGACAAGGAGGGTACCACTGTTGCACTGCGTGTTTTTGAACAGGATGCATCAACGTTCGCCAGCGCTGCTGAGAAGGTTTACGGCTACGTCACCTTCAACGTAGAAAAGGAAAAGACTTACTACGTCTTCTGCACTGGTTCCAAACTGGGTCTCTACGGTTTCATCTTCAACGAGACCGCTGCTACCATCGACCCCGCTACTACCGCTGCCATCAAGGCTGAGATTGACGCTGCCGCCAGTGGTGAGACCGCTATCGAGACCGTGAAGGCTGCTGACGCTGAGAATGCTGTCATCTACAACCTGGCTGGTCAGAAGGTTGACAACAGCTTCAAGGGTGTTGTCATCAAGAACGGCAAGAAGATGATTCAGAAGTAAACAGCTACTGACATCATACTGACAAGGAGCGGAACCGACAGGTTTCGCTCTTTTCTTTTTATGAAAAACGTTTGGATGTTTCAAATTATCTTAGTAACTTTGCAAGCAATAAACTCACTACTGCCAACATGCCAAAAGCCGATGACTCTTTCCTCCCGCAAGACCGCTGCTACCGAACGCTGACTGCCCGTTTCTGCCGTGAGCACATAGACTCCGCTGTCTATCGTAAGAAGATACAGGAGCGCAGTGACGAGACCATCGCTAACATCGCCATTACCCTTATACACCAGTGCGATGCCCTGATAGTCGGGCTTATTGAGTGGCTGAAGAAAGACTTCATCGAGAAGGGCGGCATCAAGGTGCAGATGTACCAGGCGCGCAAGGAATGGCAGCGACGAAATGGCTATCTGGGGTTTGGTGGGCATAGTGGGTTTGGTGGGCACAGTGGGCAAAGGCCCACAACGCCCACAACACCCACAACGCCCACAACACCGACAACACCCACAACACCCTCAACACCCAGAAAAGAATGACACGAACAATATTATCTCTACTATTGGCCTGCATCACCATCAGCACCAACGGCGCTAACAAGCCTATTGCCTTCCCCGGAGCCGAGGGCTTCGGCCGCTACGCTACGGGAGGACGCGGCGGACAGGTGTTCCACGTCACGACGTTAGATGACGGCGACCAGCCCGGCACGCTGCGGTGGGCCAACGCCCACGAGGGAGCTAAGACCATTGTCTTCGACGTCTCAGGCACCATCTTCCTGAAGTCGCCGCTACGCTTCACCGAGCATACCACAGTAGCAGGTCAGACGGCGCCGGGCGACGGCATCTGCATTGCCGACTACCCCGTCATGGTCAGCTCCAACAACATCATCCGCTACCTGCGCTTCCGCTTAGGCAACCGCCAGGTGGCTCATCACGAGGGCGACGGTCTGGGCGGCAGCCGCTGCCACGACATCATCATCGACCACTGCTCCGTGTCGTGGAGCATCGACGAGTGCCTGTCAGTCTACGGCAACCGCGACTTCACCGTGCAGTGGTGCATCATCAGCCAAAGTCTGAACAACGCCGGTCACCAGAAAGGCAGCCACGGCTACGGCGGCAACTGGGGCGGCAGCGGAGCGTCGTACCACCACAACCTGCTGGCCCACCACACGTCGCGCACGCCACGCCTCGGCCCCAGCCCATTCACGCAGGAGGACGAGCGCATGGACCTGCGCTGCAACGTCATCTACAACTGGACGGCCAACGGCTGCTACGGCGGCGAGGCCATGACGGTGAACATTGTCAACAACTACTACAAGCCCGGTCCCGGCACGCCCACCGACGTACGGGGCATGCGCATTGCGGCCCCCAACATCCGCACGTCGCAGTACACTCACCACGACAGTCACCACCCCAATGTGTGGGACAAGATGTGGCACGTCTGGGGAAAATACTACGTCAGCGGCAACGTCAACAGCCGCTACCCGGAGGTGACGCGCCACAACTGGGACTACGGTGTCTACAACCAGATAGACCCTGCGCTGAACGACGGCACCTATACAGCCACCACGCGCGACACCATGCGGCTGCGCGAACCCATGGTCTGCGAAGCCGTCACCACGCACAGTGCCGACGAGGCCTACCATCTGGTGCTGCAGCAGGCCGGAGCCAGCCTGCACCGCGACGCCTTGGACGCGCTGATAGTGCGTGACGTGCGTCAGGGCACGGCGACGTTCACCGGCGAGGGTTGCGCCCCCGGCATCATCAACACACAGGACGACGTGCGCTTAGGCAACGGCAGCAGTCCGTGGCCCGTGCTGCGCAGCAAGCCCGCCCCCAAGGACACTGACGGCGACGGCATGCCCGACCAATGGGAGCAGCGCCACGGTCTGAACCCGCGCGATGCCGCCGACGGCAACGCCGTGGGCACGGACGGCTACACGCGCTTGGAACAATACCTGAACAGCATCATCAAACTTTAAAACTATTGATAGACATGAGACTAATCCAAAAAATCCTTATGGTCATGGGCCTGTTGCTGACTGCCAGCACCGCCGTCATGGCTCAGGATAAGTATTTCGCATTCCCCGGGGCAGAAGGCTTCGGGCGCTATGCCACCGGCGGACGTGGTGGCGTAGTCAGACACGTCACCAACCTGGAGGACAGCGGCACCGGTTCGCTGCGCGCCGCCCTGAACGGCACGGCCAAGAAGATCATCGTCTTCGACGTCAGCGGCACCATCCACCTGAAGAGCGAGCTGCACATCACCAGCAACACCACCATTGCCGGACAGTCGGCTCCCGGCGACGGCATCTGCATTGCCGACTATCCCTGCGACATCAAGGGCAACAACGTCATCGTGCGCTACATGCGCTTCCGCTTAGGCAACAAGAACATCACCAAGAACGGTGCCGACGGATGGGACGGTTTCGGGTCGCTGGACTGCAGCAACATCATCATCGACCACTGCTCGGTGAGCTGGAGCGCCGACGAGTGCCTGTCGATGAGCGGATGCTCCGACATCACCGTACAGTGGTGCATGGCCACCCAGAGCATGACCTACTCAGGACACACCAAGGGCAACCACGGCTACGGCGGCAACTGGGGCGGCAGCGGTGCGTCGTACCACCACAACCTGCTGGCGCACCACGGCAGCCGCACACCGCGCCTCGGCCCGCGTCCCACCACGCAGTTAGACGAGCGCATGGACATGCGCAACAACGTGATGTATAACTTCGGAGGCAACGGCTGCTACGGCGGCGAGGCCATGAAGGTGAACATCGTCAACAACTACTACAAGCCCGGTCCGGCCACAAAGACGAAGAACTACGAGTACCGCATTGCCGCCCCCGGCATACGCACCACGGAATACGTGACCAACAGCCCGGCCTACAAGCCGGCGTGGCACATCTGGGGCAAATACTACGTGACGGGCAACTACAACACGAAGTACCCCGAGCTGATACTGGACGAAAACCAGTGGAACATGGGTATCTACGAGCAAATCAGCAGTTCCGACAACGACGGCACCTATACCGCCAAGACCAAGGACACCATCCGGATTGACGAGCCTATCCCCTACGTCGCCGTCACCACCCACTCGGCCGAGAAGGCTTACGAGAAGGTGCTGAAGTATGCCGGTGCCAGCCTGCACCGCGACTCGTACGACACCGAGATGGTGAACGACGCCGCCAATGGCACGGCCCGTGTCTATGCCGACGCCTACGACAACAACGGCAACAAGACCGGCAGCAAGCTGGCCGGTGGCATCATCAACTCGCAGGAGGACCTGAAGCCCGCCGGTGCCGGCAGCGACTGGAGCGCATGGCCCACGCTGAACAGCACGGCAGCACCCACCGACACCGACCAAGACGGCATGCCCGACGCATGGGAGGACGCCCACGGTCTGAACAAGAACGATATCAGCGACGGTGCCAAGTATGCTGAGGGCAGCGGCTACACCAATGTCGAGGTGTACCTGAACTCATTGGTTGAGGACATCACCAACGCCCAGAACGAGGGCGGCGTGATGACGGGCGAGACACTGCCCGGCGAGTCCATCCCCGTGACCTACACCATAGCCAACAACACCTGCCTGACTGAGAGCAGCACCAGCGGCAACTGGCTGTTTGCCGACGGTGTGAGCATCACGGGCGGCGGCATCTACTCGGGCGGCGAGGACTACGACGTCAGCGGCATCAACGTGGAGGGCGACGTCACCTACACCATCCACATCCCCGAGGGCATCACCATCGCCTCCGTGGCCGTCACCGGCTTCTGCAACACGGCCTCGGGCACGTCGAAGCTGGCCATGCTCAACGGTGTCGACGTCACCGGCATGAACTACAACTTCCCTAACCGCAGCAACGGGGCCAAGACCTACAACATCACGCTGGCCACGGCAGCCAAGGGCACGCTGACCTTCAAGGTGACCGGCAGCAAACGCAACCGCGTATGTATGACACTCTACGGCGTGAAGGACGGCGGCGGCGTGACACCCCCCACCCCCGGCGACCCCGAACAGGGCGGCGGCACGACAGCCGAGTACGTCATCTCGCCTCAGACCCACACCGAGGGCTGGAACTTCACCGACGTCAGCATCAGCGTGGGCAAGGACTACGCCGAGGGTAAGGTGAACAGCGACTTCACCGGCATCAAGTTCTCGCGCAACACGGCCTACACCGTCACCCTACCCGACGACGCCAACATCGTCAGCGTCGAGGTGAAGGGCTATACCAACGTCGACAGCGGCGACCTGGCCTACGTCTCGAAGTTGGGCAACAACGACTTCGACGCCAACTACGGCACCTTCCCGCTGCGCACCGAGGGCATCACCGCCACCCACACCTACACGCTGGGCACCCCGGCCAAAGGCACCATGGTCATCCAGTTCGGCGGTCAGCAGGCCACAGCCGTCATCACGCTATTCAGCGGCACTACGGGCATCAACACCATCAAACAATTAGACCTTTTACCATCTGACGATTACTACGACCTCAGCGGACGTAAGATAGTGAAACCGGCAAATGGTCAAATGGCAAAGGGCATCTACATCCATAACGGCAAAAAAATCATCATCAAGTAAGCTATGAGAAAACTACTGCTAACCGCATTCATCGCATTAGGGGCAACGGCACTGCAGGCGCAGATGCTGCCCTACCAGAACCCCACCCTCAGCGCCGAGCAGCGCGCCGACGACCTGTTAGGACGGCTGACATTGGAAGAGAAAGCCAAACTGATGATGGACGTGTCGCCAGCCATTGAGCGACTGGGCATCCCCGCCTTCCAGTGGTGGAACGAGGCCCTGCACGGCGTGGGGCGCAACGGTTTTACCACCGTGTTCCCCATCACCACTGAGATGGCCGCCACGTGGAACGACGAGCTGGTGTACCGCATCTTCACGGCCACCAGCGACGAGGCCCGCGCCAAGAACCAGGAGGCCAAGCGGACGGGTAACGTGCAGCGCTACCAGGGACTGTCGTTCTGGACGCCCAACATCAACATCTTCCGCGACCCTCGCTGGGGACGCGGCCAGGAGACCTACGGCGAAGACCCGTACCTGACGGAGTGCATGGGACTGGCCGTAGTCAACGGACTGCAGGGACAGACCATGGACGGCAAGCCCTTAAATGGTACTCATAAAAAACTTTTGGCCTGCGCCAAGCACTTCGCCGTGCACAGCGGACCGGAGTGGAACCGCCACGTCTTCGACGTGCAGCAGTTGCCTGAGCGCGATCTGTGGGAGACCTACCTGCCAGCCTTCAAGGCACTGGTGCAGAAGGGCAACGTGGCCGAGGTGATGTGCGCCTACCAGCGCATCGACGGCGACCCCTGCTGCGGCAACGCCCGCTACGAGCAGCACATCCTGCGCGACGAGTGGGGCTTCAAGGGACTCATCACCAGCGACTGCGGAGCCATCCGCGACTTCCTGCCGCAGTGGCACAACGTGTCGAAGGACAACGAGGCCGCTGCCTCGAAGGCCGTGCTCAGCGGCACCGACTTGGAGTGCGGCTCGGTATACAAGAACCTGCCCGCCGCCGTCCGCCGCGGCGACATCTCGGAGAAGCAGATGGACGTCAGCCTGCGCCGTCTGTTAGTGGCCCGCTTCCAGTTAGGCGACTTCGACAAGGACGAGCTGGTGGAGTGGACCCGCATACCGTCGTCCGTCATCGCCTGTCAGGCACACAAGGACCTGGCGCTGCAGGCCGCCCGCGAAGGCACCGTCCTGCTGAAGAACAACGGCGTGCTCCCAATTGTAAATAGTAAATCCGTAAATAGTAAATTAGTCGTGATGGGTCCCAACGCCAACGACAGCATCATGCAGTGGGGCAACTACAGCGGCTACGCCACCAAGACCGTCACCGTGCTGGACGGCCTGCGCCAGCTGTTAGGTGACGTGCCCTACGTGCAGGGCTGCGGGCTGACGCGCAACGAGGTGTACGAGAGCCGTTTCAACCTGCTGCGCGCCCCGTTGGGCAATCCCGGCATGCAGGCCGTCTACTGGAACAACACCGAGATGAAGGGCGCCCCCGTGACCACCGTCACCATGGCCAGCCCCCTCAACCTGAGCAACGGCGGCAACACCGTCTTTGCCCCCGGTGTCAACCTCGAACACTTCTCGGCACGCTACGACGCCACGCTCATCCCCACCGAGGACGAGACGCTGACGCTGCGCGTGGGTGCTGACGACAAGGTGCGCGTCATCGTCAACGGCGACACCATCGTCGACATCTGGAAGGTGCGCCAGCGCATACAGGAGGCTGCCCCCGAGCTGAAGGTCAAGAAGGGCGGCAGCTATCGCATCCATATTGACTACGTGCAGGAGGGCGGTATGGCTGCCATGCAGTTCGACGTGTGCAAGAAGCTCACCCCCACCCCGGCACAGCTGCTCGCCCAGATAGGCGATGCCGAGACCGTCATCTTCGTGGGAGGCATCTCACCCCGTGTCGAGGGTGAGGAGATGAAGGTCAGCGACCCTGGCTTCAAGGGTGGCGACCGTACCGACATCGAGTTGCCTCAGGTACAGCGCGACCTGCTCAAGATGCTGCATGAGGCCGGCAAGCGGGTGGTCTTCGTCAACTGTTCGGGCGGTGCCATGGCACTGGTGCCTGAGCTGGAGACGTGCGACGCCATCGTGCAGGCCTGGTATGGCGGCGAGCGCGGCGGCGAGGCCGTGGCCGAGGTGCTGACGGGTCGCGTCAACCCCAGCGGCAAGCTGCCCATGACGTTCTACCGCAGCGTCAGCGATCTGCCCGACTTCCTGGACTACACCATGCGCAACCGTACCTACCGCTACTTCCGCGGCGAGCCGCTGTTCCCCTTCGGCCACGGCCTGTCGTACACCACGTTCGACATCTCGAAGCCCGTTTACAGGAACCACAAGGTACGCGTGACGGTCAAAAACACCGGCAAGTGCGACGGCACCGAGGTCGTGCAGGTCTACATGCGCAACACCGCCGACAAGGAAGGGCCGCTGAAGTCGCTGCGCGCCTACAGCCGCGTGACGCTGAAGGCTGGCGAGAGCCGCGTGGTGGACATCGACTTCCCGCGCCAGCGCTTCGAAGGCTGGGATGCCAAGACCAATACCATCCGCGTCGTGCCCGGCCGCTACGAGCTGATGGTCGGCGCGTCAAGTGCAGACAAAGACCTAAAGAAAATCATGGTCAACGTGAAATAAGAAGAAAGGCTGTCCGTCGTGGACAGCCTTTCTTCTTTTCCCTCAATCCTTAACCACTGTCAGCTGCTGTAGCAGCAACCCCACCTTCTCAGACAGAACCGTTGACAGCAGCACCTTGCCGTCGGCACCCACAACGACCAGTGAGGGAATCCACTTTACGCCATACGTCTTGGCAATATCCGTCTCTTTGAACTTCCTCAGTTCGCTGGCCTGCGGATACCTGATGCCATACTGCCTGATGGCCTTCTGCCAGGCCTCCACGTCAGTATCCATCGAAACGCCCACAAACTCGATGCCCTTCGGATGATATTCATCGTACAGGCGCACCAGCTCCGGAGCATCCTTACGGCAGTCAGGACACCACGATGCCCAGAAGTCTATCACCAACGTCTTGCCTTTCAGACTGCTCAGCTGGAACGTCCCACCCTCGGGAGTCTTCAGCGTGAAGTCGGGAGCCACGCTCCCAACCTTCACCAGCGTTGTTGCATACTTGGCATCCAAATCCTCTTGGACACCCTTGTCCGTCTGTGCCTGAGCAGTCAGCCCCACAGCCACGAGCAGCCATGCTGCCATCATTGTCTTTACTGTTTTCATCATGTTATGATTAACGTTTGCCGCGTTGTCTTTATTGTGTTCAGCGGTTCTTTTGCTCCACATCAAACCATAGCCGTGTAGTCAGTTCGTCAGCACCCTGATGAGCCACAGCACGGCGATAGTGCTCGCCATTAAGCGTCTGCTCCGTAGAAGGATAGTACAAACGACGAGGCAACAAGCCTGTAGACAAAGCAGAGTTGGGACCAGGAGTGAGTTGCGGATAGCCCAGCCGACGCCAGTCGGTAAAGGCATCAGGCCCCTGTCCGTAGAAAGCTATCCACTTCTGCCAGCCAATCTTCTCAGCCCACCTGCGGGCATCATACCTCACAGCATCCTGTGCCAGATAGGCGCTGGCATCGGCTATTCCGTACTGTTGGAGCGAGGCAGACACAGCTTGATTATAAAGCACCTCGGCATCGGCACTGATAAATCCTCTGGCAGCAGCCTCAGCGAAGTTGAAGAGCACCTCGGCGTAGGAGTAGAACACGGCAGGAGCATCGTCCTGCAGGAACCTGCTACCCGGTCGCGACAGCTTGTAGAATCCCTGATTGTTGGCAGCATCGGCATTCAGTCCGTTGGCAGCCCCGGCGTAATGGCCGACACTCTCGTCCTGCGGAAGCTGTGCAAAGACGCTGAGTCGCGGGTCGTTCAACTCAGTGAGCTTGTCGACGAGTGTCTTCGACACCCGTTGGTCGTCACGACTGGCAAACGCCGATGCCCATGGGTTCCACTGGGGGGAAGTGGTGAATACAAACTGGGCATTATCCGTATTGTCGGCTATCAGCGAAGTTCGGTCGTTGTAAAGTGCCGAGATTACCGTCTTGGCCGTTGCAGCATCACGGTCGGCTATCTCCAGTGCTATGCGCAGTCGCAAGGAGCGAGCATACTTTCGCCACTTGCTGATATCGCCGTCAAACAGCAAGTCGCCCTCAATGGCACCATTGGCAGCGGCGAGGCCACCCTCTGCCTGTTCAAGATCCCGCAACAGGCCATGCAAGATGTCCTCCTGCGAGTCGTAGGCGGGAGTTACGCTCTGCGAGAATTCACTATAAGGCACGTCGCCAAAGAGATTGGTCAGCTGCAAGAATACCCAGCTGCGCAGCACACTGGCCACAGCACGGAAGTTGTCGTTGGCCCGGTCAGACTGGCTGATGGTCTTCAGGTCGGTGAGCAGCGAGGCATAGGCCGTGTTCCACGTTGTCGCATAGTCGCTGTTGCTCACATTGTAGCAGTCGGGTTCGGTGTACTGTATCTTTGCCCAGTGCTGCACCCACAGCAAGGTAGAGTTATAGTTGGTTGTCTGTCCCCAATACAGTTCAGCGGCATGATGCTCGACAGCAGACAGCAGATAGGCAGGCTGCGGATTCTCCGTTGCATTGGGGTTCACGTTGATATCTGCCAGTTGGTCGCCGCAGCTGACGACGGTTAGTGCCAGGGCGGCAGTGAGTAGGTAGTTGTGTATAGTCTTATCCATATTGTTATTCCTCCTCAAGATTTAGAATTTTACATTGATGTTCAGTCCGTAGGTACGGGCGGTGGGCAGCGTATACGCCTCCACTCCCTGTGCATTACCTGCCGTGATGGCAGCCTCCGGGTCGATGTTGTCGGCTTTCTTGTAGATAGTCCACAGGTTGCGGGCCGTCAGCGTGACAGAAGCGCCCTGCAATCCGAGCCGACTATAGACGGACTTCGGCAGGTTGTATCCAATGGACAGTTCGCGCAGTTTCACGAACGAAGCGTCATAGACGTTAGCCTCAGCTATATTATACAGACGGTGATAATAGTTCTCTGCCGACACGACGGTGGTGTTGGGCTGTCCGTCCTCGGTCACTCCGTCGACGATGATACCGTCCTGATAGACGCGGGTATTCTGGCCGTTAACATCGGCATAATAGAGTCCGTCACTCGTAGTGGTATATTGTGGCTGACTGATCTGGATGCGGTTGCCATTGTCCACATAGTACCACAGTCCGCCATAGTCTGCTGCGCGTCCTGACAGTGTGTTCTCCAGCACACCCGTATAGCGTCCCGTCTTGTTGGTATTCGAGAAGATAGAGCCTCCGAAGCTGGCATCAATCAGGAACGACAGCGTGAAGTCCTTGTATTTGAAGGTATTCTGAATGCTGCCTATCCAGTTTGGCGAGAACTTTCCCAATATCTTTGACGAAGACGACACCTTGGGCAGTCCGTTGGCATCGACCACGATGCGACCCTGCGCATCACGAGTATAGGCCGAACCGAAGAGTGTGCCATAGGACTCGCCGACTGTAGCCAGAATCTGGATGCCCGACGAATACAGCTGGTAGCTGGTAATCAGCCCCTCGTCGTCCAACTTGATGACCTTGCTGTCGTTGTGTCCGTAGTTCACATCCACATCCCACCTGAACTTCTTGGTGAGCACCGGGGTCACTCCGAGCTGTATTTCATAGCCGCGATTGCGGATATGGCCCGCATTGCGAACCTGCGTGTTATAGCCGCTGGCTGCCGTGGTGGCCAGCTGAAGAATCTGGTCTTTCGAGTCGGTCTGATACCAGGAGAAGTCCAGTCGGATGCGGTCGTCCAGCAGACGAGCCTCAAGACCAGCCTCCCAGGAGGTGGTGCGTTCGGGTTTTAAGTTGGCGTTCTTGCCTTGTCCGCTGGTGGTCTGCAGTGGATTGCCGTTGAACGCCGTTTCCGAGGTGAACACCGTGGCCAGCTGGTAGGGATCGGCATCAGAGCCCACCTGCGACCAGCCACCGCGCAACTTCAGATAGTTGAGTGTGTTACTCTTCAGTCCCAGAGCCTCCGTCAGCAGCACGCTGGCCGTAACCGAGGGGTAGAAATAGGAGTTGTTATCCTTGGGCAGCGTCGACGACCAGTCGTTGCGCCCGGTGACATTCAGGAAAGCCCAGTCCTTATATCCTACCTGCACGGAACCATAGAGACCATACTGGCGCAAGCGATAGAAATAGTTGCTGGATACGAGCTGGTCGCGCGAGTTGGTCAGCGTATAGAGGTCAGCCACAGCCAGTCGGGAGCAGCCTGATAATTGTTCTCATAGCGCTTGTTGCGCACGTTCCATCCCAGCAGGGCATCGAGGGTCAGGTCGTCCGACAGTTTTCTGTTGTAGACGGCCGTCAGCTCCGTATTATTCTCCTGGACGGTGTAGGCATCCTCCTCATATTTGCCATAGGGCGTGCCGCTCGTTCCCCACTTCACCTTCGCCTTGCGGCGATCCTGATACCAGTCTGTGCTGGTGCGGAAGCGCAGGTCAAGGCCCTTGATGACATGGAATGTAGCATGCAGGTCGCCAATGAGTCGGTGACGCTCCTGCTCATAGGTGTTGTAGTAGGCACTCCAATAGGGGTTTGAGTAGTAACTGGCATTCCAGTTGCGCGAATAGTCGTCACGCAGGGAAGCGTCGTCCACCTGTCGCCCGAACCACAGATACTGGAGCATCGTCGAGTTGGCACGATAGTTAGAACCTGTGGCACCGGCAGACCCTGGGATGTTGGGGGCCTTATAGATGATATAGTTGGCGGTAGCCCCCACGCTGAGCCATTTGGTCAAGTCGTAATCTACATTCAGGTTGACATTGCTCTTGTTGTTCGACGAGCCTTCAACGATGCTACGTTGATATTCATGGTTGAAAGCCAAGCGGAACTGGAAGTTGTCTGCCGAACGCGCTATGGAGATGCCCGTATTCTGGGTGAGTCCCGTACGGAAATAGTCCTTCACATTATCTGGATGCGACACCCACGGAGTAGCCGTGCGGTTGCCGTTGGCATCCAGCGGGCTGTCGAACTGCGGTATCAGCAGACCGATGTCGAGCCGTGGGCCCCAGCTTTCGTCCACACCGTCGTTGATGCCGGCTCCTGCACCGTTTACATAGCTGAACTGTCCGCCGGCACCCTGACCAAACACATTCTGGAAATCAGGCAGGTTGGCGGCTGTTGCCAGTTGGGTGGACGAGTGTACGGTAATACCCAGCCCCTTGCTGCCACGCCCCGTCTTGGTGGTAATCACTATCGCGCCATGTGCAGCTCGCGAGCCATAGAGCGCCGAGGCATTGGGTCCCTTCAGCACGGTGATGTTCTCGATGTCCTCCGGGTTCAGGTCAGCAATGGCATTCTTAGGGTCACGTCCCTGAGTCTGTGCATTGAGCTGCGAGTTGTCCACGGGAATACCATCGACTATGAACAGCGGCTGGTTCTCGCCCGCTATCGAGGTTTCGCCACGAATGATGATACGGCTCGATCCGACATCTCCCTGGGTGTTGGTGATGCGCACACCCGCCAGTTTTCCCTCCAGCGAGTTCAGCAGGTTGTTGTCCTTGCCCGTGCTCAACGCATCAGCATCGATGCCCTGTGCCGAATATCCCAGGGCTTTCTTCTCGCGCGAGATGCCAAGGGCCGTCACCACAACCTCACTCAGGTAGTTGGGCACCTCAATGAGCTGTATGTCTATCTCCTCAGAAGCATCGTAGACATCCACCTCCTGAGGGCGATAGCCTATAAACTGGACAATCAGCGTGAGCGGCAGCTGTTGCTTGGTCTGCAGCCGGAAGCGCCCGTCATAGTTCGTCACCGTCCCTACTTCCTTGCTCGACTTGGGCACCAGTGTGGCGCCAGCCAGCGGTTCTCCTGTACGGGCATCCGCAATGCGGCCCGTCAGCGTGGTCTGTGCCAGGGCCGACGGCAATACCGTGCCCAGCACCATCAAAATTAAAACCAATCTTTTCTTCATAAACACAATTCTCCCTAAGGGTGCGGACTCGTGGTTGATGTGAGTCCGCCCCTCTTCTAAAAACAAACTACTAATTGATTATGGCTAAAGTCTCGTATTGCTACTATTTCTGTGCCAGCTCATGCTGCACCGTACGGCGCAACTGCGCCAGCAGTTCCTGCTGCGACAATTGCAGCAGACCATACTGGTGGACATACTGTGTACCATTCTGCAGCACCCACTGTACAAAGCTGGTCAGGACGGAGTTGGCACGATTATACTCGAATCCAATATCGCCAACAGCAATCTCATCATAGTGCTTGTTCTCCAGCAACTGCAGGATGTCGTCCAGACTTCCCCCGCTGAGCACCTGTCGTCCCTGCTTGTCGACATCCAGGGGCAACAGGGCCAGCGTCTGGCGCAGCTGGCGGCTCTCCAGGTCGAAGATGTTCGACAGCGAGTTGACCGTCACGCTCAGCGGGTCGCGGCTAATGGCAAGGTTGAGGTAAGAATCGTCTCCTGATATCTTTTTACCTTTGTAGTTGACTGTCTCCTGATGGAATTTCTTTGCATACAGGCGCGAAGCCGACAGTGGGCTGTTACCTGTCACGATGTGCAATCGCTGCTCCAGCTTTCCTTCCTTACGTTCGTCGTCCAGGTCGTCGTTGACGAAGAACAGCTGCTTCAGCTTTTTCGCATTCAAGGCATGCCCACCAACCAACTGCTCGGCTTCGGAGCCGCGCGTGGTGACTGGCAGCACAGCATAGCGTGCCACAAGTACGGCGGAGTTGCCGGTAGTAAGTGCGAGGCTATTTTCTGTGTTTTGCGATTTCCCTGAGATAAACTGGAAATCGGCTTCCATATTGGTCTTCTGATACTCTTCAACCCATTTCTCGACCAACGGACGTGCGAAGTCTGGCACGCGCAGGGTTACCTTCTCTCTTTGAGCGTGTGGCGTTCTCTCTTTGAGCGTGTGGCGTTGCAATGCAATTTCTGACTGTTGTGCAACGGCTGTCAGACTAAGCTGCAGCCCTAAAATCAATGCTATGGTAAAAATGTTCTTTTTCATACGTTTGCCGTTCTTTATATTTATAAGTAATGTGTATACTACCCTCCTTTTCATTTCTCATCATCTGCATGCCGCAACAGGATCGCATTCTCTCGTTGAGAGTGTGGCATTGCATTCGCTTCACGTTCATTGTTTTCATAACTCTTGCTTTCAATGTTTAATGTTTCTGGTTGCAAAGGTACGGCGAAATTCCCGTTCCTACAATACCCCATGCATGGCATTTCGCATACCACAAACGGGGTATCGTGTAAAGAAAAACGAGAGGGTGTGTCAAAATGTAACTAACTCCCCTCCTTTCCAAGGAGGGGCTGGGGGTGGTTGATAATTCGCAGGTAAATATAATATATTCGTCGATGAAATCAACCCCTCCTAACCTCCCCTTTCCAAGGGGAGGAATTAATTAGCCCATTTTGAAACACCCTCACGTCGGCTACGGCATTACGGCTCGTCGGCTCAGAGGTGTACCTCCTTGTCGACGACCTCGCCACCAGAAATTCTGAACGAATTCAGGTGGATGCCCTCGTAGAGCGAGAGGATGGCATAGCGGATGGTGGGGTCGTTGGCCAGGCGCAAGTCCTCCTGCGAGGGACGCGACGGCGAAGCGGGATGCGAGTGCCAGTTGGCAAGAATCTTCAGTCCTTTTGACCGCGCATACCGCAGTGCCGCAAACTGATCCTTGGGAGCAAAGCTGAAGTGCTCCGGCGAGTGGTCGATGTTCTCCATCCAGTAGTTCTCGATGACGACATCATCGATTCCTAAGAGATAGCCACAGGTCTCATTGGGCGCATCCTTCTGAGCCTGTACTGTCAATTCATTTATTATGCTCTGTGGTATAATCATCGGTTAATGCATATTTTTCACTTATGAAGGTCGCAGGCGGCCTGCTCGTAGTCTATCAGCTGCGTGATGGTGGGATGCTCGCCGCATATCTCGCACGACGGACGCTGGCGCACAGGAATGGTGCGGAATTGCATCGTCTTGGCATCGAAGGTCAGCAGGCGGTTGGTGAGCAGTTCGCCTACGCCTGTGAAGTATTTAAGCGTCTCGGCGGCCTGAATGGTGCCCAGCATACCCGCGATGGCTCCGAGCACACCGGCCTGCGAGCAGGTGGGTACGGCTCCAGCGGGCGGCGGTTCCTTAAAGAAGCAACGGTAGCACGCCGTGCCGGGCAGATGAGTGAACGTCTGGCCGTTGAAACGCAGGATACCACCGTGCGAGAAGGGTTTGCCGGCCATCACGCAGGCATCATTGATGAGGAACTTCACTGGGAAGTTGTCTGTGCCGTCGACGATGAAGTCGTACTGTCTGATAATATCCAGCGCATTGCCCGAATAGAGGAATTCATGGTAGGTGTCGACCTCGACATCGGGGTTGATGGCCTGTATTTTCTCCTTGGCGCTCTCCACCTTCGGACGCCCCACGTCCTTGGTGAAGTGGATGACCTGACGCTGCAGGTTCGAGAGGTCTACCACGTCGGCATCGATGATGCCAATGCGCCCGATGCCCGCAGCAGCGAGGTAGAGCGATACAGGAGCACCTAAGCCGCCTGCTCCGACCACCAATACTCGGGCGTTCATGATCTTCTCTTGCCCCTCGACGCCAACGTCCTGCAACAGGATATGCCGCGAGTAGCGTTGTATCTGTTCTTCTGTGAAATCTACCATATTTTACTATTTCACTATTTTACTATTTTACCGTATGTATCAGCTGGTAATTGTCTAATTGTAAATCGTCCAATAGTCCAATAGCTTCCGCCCCCCATGAAGTAAAGGAAGTCCACCAAGTCGCCCTCCTGAATTTGGATAGCGTCCCACTCGCTGCGGTCCACAAAGTCCTCGTTCACCTGGACGCTGACCATCTCGGGCTGTAGCACATTATTCTGTTTGATAAGCTGTGTGAGCGTCAGGGGCAACTGCACCTCCTGAACTTCTCCGTTAACTGTTAACTTTGCCATATTTCTTTTTTCTATGTTTAATGCTTAATCCGTGAGCCGACAACGCTCAATTCTCAACTTCCAACAATTTTCCGCAGGGCGATGACCAGACGGTCTACATCGTCACGCGAATTATAGAGGGCGAAGGTGGGACGCACCGACATCTCGTGACCCAGGGCACGCAGGGCAGGCTGGGCACAGTGGTGGCCGGCGCGGACGGCGATGCCCTCCTGGTCGAGCAGCTTGCCCGTCTCGGGCACGGGGATACCGTCGAGATAGAACGACACCACGCTGACCCTACGCTTGGGATTGCCGATGAGGTGCAGCCCGGGCACCTGTGCCAGCTGCTCGCGGGCATACTCCGTGAGCTGGTGCTCGTGAGCCTCGATATTGCGGATGCCGATACTGCTCACGTAGTCGAGGGCTGCCCCCAAACCGATAGCATCGGCCACATTGGGTGTGCCGGCCTCAAAGCGGGCGGGCGGCACGTTATATTCCGTGCGCTCGATGGTAACATCCTTAATCATGTTGCCGCCGCCCTGCCAAGGCTGCATCTTCTCTAATATATCCTTGCGGCCATAGACCACGCCAATGCCGTTGGGGCCATAAATCTTATGACCGCTGAACACGAAGAAGTCGGCACCGAGTTGCTGCACGTCGACAGGCGTGTGGGCTATCGACTGAGCGCCGTCGATGAGCACGGGGATGTTGTGCGAATGGGCGATGTCGATGATGCGCTGCACGTCGTTGATGGTGCCAAAGGTGTTGTTCACGTGGCCCACGGAGACGAAGCGTGTGCGCGGTGTGATGAGTCGCTCCAGCTCGGAGAGGATGAGGTCGCCGTTCTTGTCGGTAGGAATGGCGCGCAGCTCAGCACCCCGCTCGTTGGCCACCTGCTGCCAGGGAACGATATTAGCGTGATGGTCGAGCTCGGAGACGATGACATTGTCGCCAGGGGTCAGATACTGCCGACCGTAGGTCTGTGCCACGAGGTTGATGCCCTCGGTGGTACCCCGCACGAAGATGATGTCGTCAGCCGACGGGGCGTTGATGAAGCGGCGCACCTTCTCGCGGGCAGCCTCGTAGGCATCGGTAGCGCGAGCAGCCAGCGTGTGGGCACCGCGATGGATGTTGGAGTTGTAGTTGCGGTAGTAGTCCGAAATCTTGTCTATCACCTGCAGGGGCTTCTGCGTCGTGGCACCGTTGTCGAGCCATACTAACGGGTGGCCGTTCACACGCTGCTGCAACACGGGGAAGTCCTTCTTGATCTCGTCCGTCGAGAGCGTGTCGGTCTCTTCGTAGTGGAGGTGGCTGAGCTCGGTCTCGCCGAAGGGGCGGATGGAGGAGGGCTCCTGGGGATGCTGTGACACAGCTTCAGACGGGACGAGGGCGGCGAGGGCCTCTATATTCAGCACCTCGTCGGGGATGACGGCTCGGCGCTCTGACTGCAACTCCTCGGGGCAGTACTTTTGCGCCACTTGGCGCAAAAGCTCAAACCCGGGGTCTTCCAGTCCGTAGCCGGAAAGATTCTGTAGTTCTGTCATCATGGTTTATTTCTCTACTTTGTTGCGGTGCTGATAGTCGTGATAGTAGCCCACCTCCACATTTTCCAGCACTGCGATAGCATCGTCAGTCAGCGAGGCTAATGAGAAATACTTGGTGAGCAGATAGGAAGCCACGCCAAACTTGTCGAGGCCCATCAGGCGGGCGGAGAGCGACGGGGCTATCTCGCCGGGAATACCGCTCTGGTGGAGGCCGACGACACCCTGACTCTTCTCGCCGACACGGACGAGGATAATCTTGGTGGTGCCTACACCGCGGCCGGTCAGATACTGGCCTTCCACCTCCACCTTGTCGCTGGGAATCAGAGGCACACCGCGCCACAGGATGACCTTGGTGCCAAAGAGGTCGGTGGTCACGGGCGGTACGCCGCGCCAGGTGCATTCGCGCTCGAAGGCAGCGATGGCTCGCGGATGGGCGATGAAGAAGGCCGGCTCCTTCCATACTAATGACAGCAGTTCGTCGAGGTCGTCGGGCGTCGGGGCACCGTAGCGCGTGGTGATGCGGTAGGCGGGGTTGGCGGCGGCCAAGAGACCGAACTTACGGTTATTGATGAGCTCCCACTCCTGGCGTTCCTTAATACTCTCGATGCTGAGACGCAACTGCTCTTCGAGCTGGTTATAGGGATTGTTGTAGAGGTCGCTGACGCGGGTGTGCACGCGGACGACGGTCTGCAGCGTGTTGAGCGAGTACTCGGTGGGGTTCTCCTCGTAGTCGATGTAGGTCTCGGGGATGATGTTGTCCTCCTCGTGGCCCGAGACGAGGTCGATGTGCTTCTCGCCGTTGTCATTGACCGATGCCTTGAGGCGCAGCTGCTTGTCGACGGCTTTGTTGAAGGTCTCGCGGAAGTCGGGCACCTCCTTGATGAACTTGATGAGCTCCTTGAGCTTCAGGCCGAGGAAGACGGTAGGCGTGATGGCGCGCACGGAGACCGTCGACTCCTGCTCGTCCAGCAGGTCGGCCTCGCCGAAGTATTCGCCGTCGCCCAGGAGGGCTATCCGCAGGTCCTCGCCGTGGGGGCCCTTGCTGATGACCTCGGCCTGGCCACTGGCAACGATGAAGAAGCGCTGCTTGTCCTTGCCCTCCTCGACAAAGAGTTTGTCGACATCGACCTCCTTGGCCTCGAACGAGCTCACGAGTCGGGCGAGAATTTCGTCGTCAAACTCCGAGAACAGGGGTATCGCTTTCAGGTCCTTGGCCGTGAACGAGGGCTGGCCGTTGACGTACTGGATGGGCAAGCGGTCGTTCTTGCGGAGTTCTACCTTCGTGCGGTTCACGCGGAACGTGCCGCCGCTGACCTGCACCCAGGGCAGGAGCTTGAGGAGCAAACGAGGGGTGATGGAGCCCATCTGCGGGGCGGTCTTGGTGGTGGTGGCCAGTCTTCTGGCCGTAGCAGTGGTCACACTGCGTTGAAGATTTGA
The DNA here is from genome assembly GCA_017458125.1 of Prevotella sp. Lineage (GTDB taxonomy): Bacteria > Bacteroidota > Bacteroidia > Bacteroidales > Bacteroidaceae > Prevotella. Next base: position 117,486 of record JAFTGB010000041.1, on the reverse strand, counting down.
ATCTGCCATAGTTCAGTTTTCTCTTGTTTTAATTGTTAATAACTCTGGTTATCTTATTAGTCTGCATATTCCGCTATTTTCTGATGACGACCTTGTGCGTGGTGCCTTCCACATGCTCCACCGAGAGCACGTCGTATCCCTGCTCCACCGCATTGCGGGGCACATTGTCCAGCGGTTCGCCCTCAGAGAGCAGCACTTCCAAGGTGTCACCCGGCTGTAGCCGTGACAGTTCAATCTTTGTCTTGACGAAGGTCATCGGGCAATGCTCCTTCGTGATGTCCAGTGTTTTTGTTGCCATAACTTCAATTTATCTTTTGTTAAATAAATAAGGTCTGTCCGCCGTCAGCAAACTTCAGGAACGATGCCACGCCCAGCACGTCCTTCACCTCAGGGATGAAGTCCTCGCGCTTGAGTCCCAGCACGTGCATAGCCATCTCGCAGGCGTAGAGGTTAACATCCAGCGCCTTGGCGGCGTCCACCAGTTCCTCCAGCGTGGCGACATTGTTCTTGCGCATCAGCGAGCGGAATATTCTGGGGCCGGCACCGCAGAAGTTGAAACGCGAGGTGGGGGTCACCTTCAGCCCGCCCATCATGAAGCCGAAGGTCTTGGTGAGCCAGTTGGAGCCTATGAATGCTCTGCCCTGCTTGTGCTTGATGGCGTCAAGACCCCAGAAGGTGAAGAAGATGTTCACTTCGTAGCCTACTGCTGCAGCCCCTGTGGCCAGCGTGAATACAGCCGTCAGCTTGTCAAAGTCGCCAGAGAAGGCGATGATGCTTAGTTTCTTTGTGTCTTGCATAATGGTAAATCTGTAAATCGTAAATCATCACAAGTCGTCTTGCAGCGCCTGCTGGATGTCGGCCAGCAAGTCGTCGGCATCTTCCAGCCCAACCGACAGCCGGATGGTGGTCTGCCGCACGTCCATCTGTTCCAGTTGCCGCTCTGGAAATAGTCCGAAGATGGTGCTCGCCGGGTGGATGGCCAGCGTGCGCGAGTCGAACAGGTTGGTGGCGCGGTGGATGAGCCTCAGACGGTTCAGCATACGGAAGCAATGCTCCTTCGACTGCAAGTCAATAGTGAGCATGGCACCTGCCGTAGGGCCGAACTGCCGCTGTGCCAGCTCGTAGTAGGGATTGTCCTTCAGCCCGATGTAGTTCACCCTGCGGATGTTGCCCCACTCGCGCAGCGACTCTGCCAGATAAAGCGCGTTCGCCGCCTGCCGCTGGTAGCGCACATCGAGCGTCTCCAGTCCTAAGGTCTGCTGGTAGGCTACCTGCGGAGCCATATACGCCCCCAGGTTGATCAGCAGGTCGTACTTGATGCGTTGGTTAATCTGCGGGAAGGTGCCGTAGTCTATCACCAGTCCGCCCAGCGATGTGCCGCCCCCTGACAGGTACTTCGTGCTCGATATCACCTCCACGTCCACGCCCAGCACGCTGAGCGACGTCTCGGTGAAGGGGATGATGGTGCTGTCAACTATCAGGGGCACACCCTTCCGGTGGGCTATCTCTGCCAGTGCTCCGAGATCGGCTACCTCCAGCTGGGGGTTCGTCACCGTCTCCAGGTAGATGCAAGCCGTCTCGTTGTCCACCGCCTGCTCCACCGCCTCCAGGTCTGTCAGGTCGCGCAGTCGCGGCTTGATGCCCAGACGCAGCAGCGTGCCGCTGATCAGCGCCAGCGTGTTACCGAAGAGGTGTCGCGAGGTCACGATGTTCTTGCCTTGTGCGGCGACCGCCAGCAGCGTGTTGCTGATGGCTGCCATGCCCGAGTTGAAGGCCGTCACATGGGCAGCACCCGTCAGCGCACGGACGCGCTGTTCCAGATTCGTCACCGTGGGATTGGCTATGCGCGCATAGTCGGGAGCCTTGATGCGGTTGCAGAAGGCATCGGCCATCTGCTGGGCATCGCCGAACTCAAACGCCACGTTCGGATATATGGGTACGGCCAGCGACCCGTAGGCGTCAGGCCTCACGTAAGGCGTATGTATGGCTATCGTCTGTTTCTTCATATTGATTTTTACCGTTTAAATATAAAATTCTGCCTGGTCTATCAGCCCTGCCCGCAGCGCGTATTTCACCACCTCGTGAGCCGTATTCACTCCGAGTTTGCGGAAGATGTTCTTGCGGTGCGTCGTCACTGTGTGAACACTCGAATAGCGCTCGGCGGCTATCTCCTTCGTCGTCTTGCCCTGTGCGATGGCATGCACTATCTCGCGCTCCGTCTCCGTCAAAATGTCCATAGCCTCATTCTCATGCTGCTGGCTGATGACGACCTCCAGCGCACGCTGGCTGATGTGACGCCCGTGGTGCGACAAGGTCTGCAGGGCTTCGCGCAGCTCACCCAGCCCACAGTCCTTAAAGATAATGCTGAACTGATGTGTCGCATACACCACCTTCCGCAGAAAGGCTGGCGACAGCATATCGCTCACCAGCAGCCACTGCGACAGCGCAAACCGTTCGCTCACTATCACCAGCTGCTCCACATCAGCAAAGTCGAACAGCGTGTAGTCCAGCACCACCGTAGCGCTCTCATGCTCCTTCAGCAACTGCATGAGACCAGCCCTGTCCGAAGCCCTGTACACTACGTTCCGCTCGTCACTCCGCAACAGGCTTTCCACCGCGAAGCACGTCAGGTCTTGATTATCTGCCAATATATAGTTTGCCATAGTCCTTGTGTTGTTTGTATTTACCTTTGCTCGTAAGCAACTTTCCGACGGCAAAGGTACGACGTTTGGAACAATCCGCCAAAACATCGTCCATATTCAGAACATTTCGCCAAAAAGGACTATCACGAAAACAAAATATTCTTTCCAGACCTTTCGATATTCGCCTGGAAAGAATATTATTCTATACGGGAAAACGGTCTACAAACTGCTTATCAGCCACCACAGGTAGACCAGGTAGCCAATGACGAGCAATGCCCCCTCCCATCTCTCCACGGTGAACTTGGTAAAGGAGAAGAACCACACCAAGGCCACAGAGACAAGCATCACTGCCATGTCGATGGTGGTGATGCCTTCTATTTGCAAGGGACTGATGGTGGCCGTCAGTCCTAATATCATAAGGATGTTGAAGACGTTGGAACCTATGACGTTGCCAATGGCAATAGCCGACTGCCCCTTGCGGGCAGCAACGACGCTGGTGGCCAACTCAGGCAGACTGGTGCCGCCGGCCACCACGGTGAGTCCAATGACACCCTCGCTGATGCCTAACGCAGCAGCTACGGTAGAGGCCGAGTCGACAAACAGGTTGCTGCCCACCACGAGGGCGGCCAAGCCTATCACCACCATTGCAGCACTGAGCCACGGGCTGCGCCGCTCGGTCTTCTGCTCCGTGGCTTCAGCCTGTCCCTTCTTGGCCTGCATCAGCGTGTAGGTCATGAAGATGGCAAAGCCCGCCAGCAGCACAATGCCGTCCCAGCGCCCCAAGAAGTTGTTGAGGGCCAGCAGCATGAGCAGCACGGAGGCACCCACGGAGAAGGGGATGTCCTTCTTCACCGTGGAACGGCTGATGGTCATGGGAGCCACCATGGCTGCACAGCCCACGATGAGCATGGCGTTCATGGTGTTAGAACCCACCACGTTACCCACAGCCATGTCGGGTGTGCCCTTCAGTGCCGACACCAGACTGACAAACAGTTCGGGTGCCGACGTTCCTGCGGCAACGATGGTCAGGCCGATAATAATCTCGGGTACATCCATACGACGCGCCAATGCCGAGGCACCCTCGGTCAGCCGGTCGGCTCCGACGAGCACCATGGCTACGCCGACTACAATAAAAATGACTTCTAATAGCATTGTCTGATCTATTTTCGGAATACCGTTATTCTTCTTCATCATCACCATCGTCCCAGTCGAAGAAGTCGCCCTCCAACGACGGACCGACAAACTCGTCCAGGGCGCGGCGCTCCTTCTTGGTGGGACGGCCCGTACCGCGCTGACGGTTGACGAAGCCGCTGATGCGGTTCATCTCCAGCAGCTCGTACTGGTCGGGCGCAGTCACGTTCTCGTAAACCTCGGGGATGAGCTTGGCGCCCACCCGCTGTTCAATGGTCTTCAGGATTTTGAACGAGTAGGTGACGGGCGGCTTGCGCACGCTGACCACCTCGCCGGCCTTCACCATGCGCGAGGGTTTGACGTTGACACCCTGTATGGTGACGCGTCCGTTCTTGATAGCGTCGGCGGCAATGGAGCGCGTCTTGAAGATGCGCGCCGCCCACAGCCATTTGTCTATTCTGGCTTCTGTTGTTGCTGCCATAATGGTCGTTTCCCAAATTTGTTATACTGGTTCATGGTCACGTCGATGCCAGCCAGCACGAAGCTGCGGATGATGTCGACGGCCATGTCGATGCTTGGCTGCAGGTGCTCGCGCTCCTCACTGCTGAAGCGGCCAAGCACATGGTCAATCTGTGCGCCTACGGGATAGTCGTTGCCGATGCCCATGCGCAGGCGGGCGTACTGCTGCCCTATGAGCTGCTGGATATGCCCCAAGCCGTTGTGGCCGCCATTGCTGCCGTTGCCCTTCAGCCGGAAGGCTCCCAAGGGCAGCGCCACGTCGTCGCTGACCACGAGCAGCCGCTGCTGGTCTATGTTCTCCTTGCTCAGCCAGTAGCGCACGGCATTGCCGCTGAGGTTCATGAACGTGGTGGGCTTCAGCAATACCACCTTGCGTCCCTTCACTGTGGTCTCGGCCACGAAGCCGTAGCGTTTGTCCTCAAAAACGATATTGGACGCCTTAGCAAAAGCGTCCAATACCATAAATCCAGTGTTGTGGCGGGTCTCGGCGTACTCGTCGCCGGGGTTGCCCAGTCCTACAATTAAATACTTATCCATTCCTCCGTAAATGAGGAATGCATTCCTCATTTCTCATTTAGCATTAGCTATTTGCAGCAGCCTCAGCAGCAGCCGAGCGCGAAGCACGGGTAGCCTTGACGGAGCAGACGATAACCTCCTTCGGAGTGGCAATCTCCAAGCCCTCGAAGCTCAGCTGGCCCACCTTGATGGCCTTGCCCAACTGCAGCTCGGTGACGTCGATGTCCAGCTTCTCGGGAATATTCTTGTAAGGAGCGGTGACGTTGATTTTGCGAATGGAGAGGTTCAGACGACCACCATCGCGCACACCCTGAGCGTGACCGGTCAGGTTGACGGGGATACCGACGGTAATGGCCTTGGTCTCGTTGATCTCGAAGAAGTCGGCGTGCAGCAGTGCGTCCGTCGTGGGGTGGAACTGCAGCTCCTTGATGATAGCCTTGTGGGCAGTGCCGTCAATGTCGAGGTTCACCACGTAGACGTGGGGCGTGTAGACAGCCTTGCGCAGCTCGGCGGCCGAAGCACAGAAAGCCAGAGCCTCGGGCAGACCGTTCTCCCCCTTCTTCTCACCATACAGATTGCAGGGCACCAGGCCCTCCTTGCGAAGCATCTTCGAGGCCTTCTTGCCTGTCTCGGTGCGCTTCTTACCGCTTACATTAATCTCTAACATAATTAATAATGTGTTACTCTAAAATTAAGTTCTCTTTGCTTAATCCACCATCACACGATGCGAAAAGCGGGTGCAAAGGTAGTAATTTCCTGCGACACCAGCAAACTTTTTCCCTTTTATCTTGTTTTTCTCCCTATTTTTGTTTACCTTTGCACTCCGATAAGAGTATCAAGCGCAAGTAAAAAATATGATTAACAGAGAACTCATCAGAATAAAGATAGTACAGTTGACCTATGCGTACTATCAGAACGGCAACAAGAATATAGAGACGGCGGAAAAGGAACTCCTGTTCAGCCTGTCGAAAGCATACGACCTATATAACTACCTGCTGGCACTCATCGTGGGCATCACCAAGGAAGCCCGCCGCCACTTGGAGGTGGCTGAGTCAAGAGCCAAGCGCGAGGGCACGCCCATGCCGTCTACGAAGTTCGTCTACAACCGTTTTGCCCTTCAGTTGGAGGGTAACAAGATGCTCAACGACTTTATGGAGACGCAGAAGCTGAACTGGGACGACGAGCCCGAATTTCTGAAGAAAATCTACACCCAAATCAGCGAGAGCCAAATCTACAAGGACTACATGGACGACCCGGAAGACAACTACCAGGCCGACCGTGAGCTGTGGCGCAAGGTGTACCGCACGCTTATCCAGGACAACAGCGACCTGGACGCCCTGTTAGAGGAGAAGAGCCTCTACTGGAACGACGACAAGGAGGTGGTGGACACCTTCGTGCTGAAGACCATCAAGCGTTTCGACGAGACGAACCGCCAGAGTCAGCAGCTGCTGCCCGAGTACGACAGCGAAGACGACAAGGAGTACGCCCGCAAGCTGTTCCGTGCCACCATCCTCAACGGCGACGAGTACCAGCACTACATGAGCGAGGCCTCGCGCAACTGGGACTTCTCGCGTCTGGCCTACATGGACATCGTCGTCATGCAGATTGCCATTGCCGAGATGCTCAACTTCCCCAGCATTCCCGTCAGCGTTACCATCAACGAGTTTGTGGACATCGCCAAGCTCTACTCCACCCCACAGTCCGGCGGCTACATCAACGGCATGCTTGACACCATAGCCCGTCACCTCATCCAAACGGGAAAGATGCTGAAACAAATGAAAGTTGAGAGTTGAGAATTATGATTACTCTTGCCTCTTTATAATAGTCAAATAGTAAAATTGTAAAATAGTAAAATAGTAAAATTGTCAAATGAAAGAGTTGTTTTTAGCAGCACAAGGTGCCGCACAGGGAGGCGGCAGCATGAGTTTCATCATTATGATGGTAGCCATCTTCGCCATCATGTATTTCTTTATGATCCGTCCGCAACAGAAGCGCCAGAAGGAAATCCAGAACTTCCAGAACTCGCTGGCCGAAGGCTCCGAGGTCATCACCGGAGGCGGCATTTACGGCACAGTGAAGAAGATTGACCTGGCCAACGGCACTGTTGATGTCAAGATTGCCGACGGCGTGGTCATCAAGGTGGACAAGAGCTACGTCTTCAAAGACACCACCAGCACCCCCATGCAGAAGTAAGAAGAAACGACGTCAAGGCCTGTGCACACCGACGACAACAGCACCTTCGATACCATCAGGAACTTTCTGTCACGCATTATCAACAGGCAGTTCCTGGTGTTCTTGTTCTTTGTCGTGCTCTCTGCCATCTTCTGGATTATCCAGACCTTCAACGAGACGTACGAGAAGGAGATAAAGATACCCGTGCACATCGTCAACGTGCCCAAGAACGTCGTGCTCACCTCCACCGAGGTGGACACCGTGCGCCTCACCGTGCGCGACAAGGGCTGGATGATTTTCTCCTACCTCTACGGCGACCTCCAGTTCGAGCTGCGCCTTAACTACAAGAACTACGACAAGGGCAACGGCACAGGCACGGCATCGGCCTCCGAACTCAAACGACTCATCGACCAGCAGTTAGAGAGTTCGTCGAAGATTATCTCCGTCAAGCCCGACAAACTGGAGTTCTCCTACAACAACGGTGAATACAAGCGTGTGCCCGTGCGCTGGACAGGACGCGTCATGCCCGACCAGCTCTTCTTCATCGACCACACCGAGTACGAGCCCGACAGCGTCGATGTCTACGCCTCGAAGGAGAAACTCGACAGCATCCGCTACATCGAGACCGAGCCCCTCAACCACGTAGGCTTCCGCGACACGCTGCGCGTCACCTGCCAGCTCTCCCACCCCGCCAACGTCAAGGTGGTGCCTGAGCAGATTAAGGTCCGCTTCTTCACCGACGTGCTCACTGAGGAGAGTATCAACGTACCCATCGGCTGCATCAACCTGCCTGCGGGCAAGGTGCTGCGCACGTTCCCCGCCAAAGTCAGGGTACACTTCGTCACTGGAGCCAGCCGCATACGCCTCCTGCGCCCCGAGGACTTCACCGTCGTGGCCGACTACGCCGAGATTGACCAGAAACCTTCCGAGAAGTGCAACCTCTACCTGCGTCAGACGCCGCCCGGCATCAGCCGCGCCACGCTCAGTGCCAAGCAGGTCGACTACCTGATAGAAGAAGAATGAAAGTAGGAATAGCCGGAGGCATCGGAGCCGGCAAGAGCTACGTATGCCAGCGCTTAGCCGCCCACGGCATCAGCGTCTACGACTGCGACGCCGCCGCCAAGCGCCTCATCCGCACCTCACCCGACTTGCAGCAGCAGCTCATCGCCCTCGTCGGTTCATTGGACAAGGCCGCCATGAGCCGTTTCCTGCTGGCCAGCAGTGCCAACCAGCAGGCCATGAACGCCATCATCCACCCCGCCGTCTTCCGCGACTTTCAGCAGAGCGGCATGCAGTGGATGGAGAGCGCCATCATGTACGAGTCGGGAGCCGACAAGCTGGTAGACCGCGTCGTTGCCGTCGTCGCTCCCTTAGAGGTGCGTATCAGCCGCATACAGCAGCGCGACGGCATCAGCCGCGACAAGGCACTGCAGTGGATCAGCCGCCAGTGGCCGCAGGACGAAGTCAGCCGCCGCGCCCACTACGTCATCGTCAACGACGGCACCGCCGACGTCGACAGCCAGGTGGAGCAGCTGCTTAGCCTTCTGGCTCAGAACGAGTAGGCGTCCGTTCCGTCCCAGTCGCCATTGCCCGACAGCCGGAACTGCGTGCCCGACATGCTGGCCGAGCTGCTGAAGAAGTCACCCGTATATTTCGTAATCCGGTTGCGCGTCACCGGCACTTCCTCAAACGTCTGTTCCTTCAGAATGTTGTCTTCAGCCGTATACACCGTCACCAGCATCTTCAGCACGTCACTCTCCTCATGCGGAAACGTGTAGACGTCAAACACCGTCTGCCCCGCCTCCACCGGCATCATCACCGTCTGCCGCGAGTTCACACAGCCGTAGCCCGCCGAGGGACTGAACGTCGACGAGCCTCCCGTGTAGTAGAAGCGTATCTTCGCCGCAGTAGCAGGCAGTGCGTTCACCACGTCCAGCCTGAACATCGACACGGCACGCCTCAGCACCAGGTCGTAGACGCGCTGCGAGCCGCCCACCTCCACTGATCCATAATAATAAAAGGTGTCGCTGACCTGATTGCTCGGGAATGTGACTTTCTGTTCCGAGCTGATGGTGGCCGAGCCGTCACTGTTGTGCGCCATCACCACCACCTGACATGTGCCTTCGGGCAGCGTCGCACTCACCGTGCCAAAGGCTCCGTCGCCTGCCGACTGGCTCACCGCCAGCACCTTCGTCCCGTTCTGGAAGAAAGCCACGTTCACCCGACGGCACAACAGCGCAATGTCCTGTACGCCGCGCGTGCTGAAGTCCATCTGTTCGTAGGCCGACAGCCTCAGCACCACATTTCCCTTACTCGCAGACTCCGACGCTGACTCCTCTAACAGCGTCTTCTCACATCCTGCCGACAACAAGGCCACAACCGTCAGCAGCAACACAGGCAACCACTTTTTCACCATAGCTTAACAGTTTTTAGTCATGCAAAGATAACACTTTTTCCCGAAAAGACAATAGATTACGGATAAAAATGCGTACCTTTGCAACCCTAAAACCCAAAAAGAACGAAGAAGACAATGAAACAAACCATTTTAGCCATCTCCGGTAAGCCCGGACTTTACAAACTCGTCTCACGCGCCAAGAACAGCCTCATCGTGGAGGCACTCGACAGCACTCACAAGCGCATGCCCGCCTTCGGTACCGACCGCATCACGTCGCTGGCCGACATCGCCATGTTCACCGAGACCGACGACGTACCCCTCATGCAGGTCATGGCCTCGCTGCGCGACCTGGAGGGCGGCAAGCCGTCGTCGCTCAACTACAAGAAGGCTACGCCCGAGGAGCTGAAGGAATACTTCACCCGCGTGCTCCCCGAGTGGGACCAGGACCGCGTGCAGAGCAGCCACATCAAGAAGCTCATCCAGTGGTACAACATCCTCGTTGCCGCCGGCATCACCGACTTTGAGGAAGACCTTGCACCCACCGAGGGCGACAACATCGACGACAGGCAAGAGAAAGAATAGCATTTGTAACCTTCTGATTATCACCGGCATGAAATTTTATGCCTGACGGTAGTGAATTTTATACCCCGTCATGGTAAAAAACATCATCCGCAGTGGTAAATCGGGTAATAAAATCAGCGACCGCCGGCAATGAAATTTGCCACGGTCGCTGATGTTTTTTACCAAAATAGCTGATACTTTTTACTCCTTTCCGCAATCCGGACAGATGCCCTTAACCATGTAGTTGACGGACGTCATGGTGAAACCGGGAGGCAGGGGCACGGCGGGCACGGCGACCTGCTCCAAGCAGAAGGTGCGGCGGCAACGCTCGCAGTAGAAGTGGACGTGGAGGTCGTCGTCGACGTCGGTGGCATGGCTGTGGCACAGTTCATAGCGCACGCCGTCGCCACCGTCCTCGATGACGTGCACAAGGTGGTGGTCGCGGAAGAGCGTCAGGGCACGGAAGATGCCAGACTTGTCGATGGTCAGTATGTTATATTCCAGTTCGGTGAGCGACATGGGCCGCCCGGCGGCGGCCAATGCTTTGACCACGACGATGCGGTTAGCCGTAGGCTTCACGCCGTGTTGCTCAAGGAGGGCTATTTCTTCATTTCTCATTTACATTACTCATTTCTCATTTGAATTCAGAACCGCCCGGGACGGCCGAAGCCGCCGCCATTGCGGCCCCCACCGCCGAAGCCGCCACGGCCTCCGCGTCCGCCGTCACGTCCGCCGGGACCGCCGGGACCGCGCATGTTGGACATGCCGCCGAAGAGGTTGAGCCGGTAGATGACGTGCACCATGGCATAGCTGGTAATGGCGTTGTACTCCGTGTCGCTGCGCTGCATGGCGTTGACGGCACGGCTGAAGGTGGACTGCTGGTGCAGGATGTCGTAGAACTGCAGCGAGAGCGTCAGGGCATTGCCGCGCAGGAAGGACTGCGACAGCTGGGCGTTCCAGATGAGTTCATTGGTATTCATGGCGGCATCGTTGTAGCCACGGCGCGAGTTCATGTTGATACCCGTCGACAGCTGCGTGCCCCACGGCGCGGTGAGCATGGCGCTGGCTCCGTAGGAGAAGGTCCACGTGTCGAGGTTGTTGTTCTCCTGCAACTGGCTGCGGGCGTGCATGTACTGCAAGGAGCCGTTAAGCTCGAACTCCAACCAGTCGTTGCGGTAGCTACCGGCCAGTCGTTCGCTGACGGTGGTGCTGCGCGTGGTAGACTCCACGGAGTTGGACTGTCGGTCGACGCTGACGTAGCCCACGCTGTTGGCATAGCGCAGGGTGGTGAACGTGTTGACGTTGAAGTAGCCGGTGGAGTCGATGGCGGTGTTGAACATGAACATACCGAAGGCGTTCCAGTTGCCGTTGATGTTCTCGGGCCTCGTGGTGCGTCCGCCGGTGGCCTCGTTGTAGGTCACCATGTTGGAGATGCTGTTGCGCGTGGTCTGGAAGTTAAGGTGTGCCATGATGCTGCGCTGGTGGTTCTGGATGTAGTTGTTGTAGAAGACGCGCAGGTTCTGCGTGAACGACGGCTTCAGTCCCGGGTTACCCTTGCGTATGTTCAGCGGGTTGGAGTCGTCGGTGATGTCGAGCAGGTCGGTCATGGAGGGCTGGCTGCTGTTGGCGCGGTAGGTGAGGCGCAGCTGCGAGACGTCACTGATTTTCCAGCGGAAGTCGGCAGTCGGCGAAAAGTTGGTGACGGTGCGCGTGGTGTCGGTGTGCAGTCCCTGGTAGTCTTGCGTGAAGTGCGACTTCTGGGGGATGAGCTGCACACCGACGTTGAAGTTGTAGGCCTTACGGGTGACGCGCAGGGCCACCTCGGCAGTATGTATATAGTTTTTGTATTCGGAGAAGCGGCTCAGGTCGTCGTTGAGGTAGGTGTCAAGGGGTGTTGAGCCTAACAGCGACAGGTACTGGTCCCACTGGCGGTACTCGGGCACGAGGCTGAAGAAGGGCAGTCCCAGACGGCTGAAGTCGTAGGTGCTGCGGTCGCTCTTGGTGTACTTGTACTGGAACTGGTAGGAGAACTGCAGGTAGGTGCGGGGGAAGATGGGCTCGCTGTAGGTGGTGCGCACGCTGTAGTCCCAGTTCTTGGTGGGCGTGACGGCGTAGCGGTTGGCCTGGTACGTGGAGTCGCGGTCAAACTGGTAGTAGTTGACGGAGTCGTTGCTGAAGGAGCGGCTTATGCCCTCGCTGTAGTTGCCGCCGAGGCGCAGGGTGATGTTGCGCCCAGTGCTGTTGAGCTTGCGGTTGAGCTGCAGGTTGCCGCCCACGCTCTTGGAGTCGCTGTAGGTGGTCGAATTGCTCATGTTGCTGTTCTTGACGATGCCGGCGTCCACCAGCTCGTCAAGCTGCGCGAGGGGATTGGTGATGCCGCTGTTGGTGTAGGGGTCGTCACTGAAGGTGGCACTGACGCCCTCGCTCAGTCCGTCGTTGGAGTTGTAGCGGAACTGGGGGCGGAACATGATGTTGGTCATCGAGTCGGGCATCCACTCCAGACGCAGACGGGCATCCCAGCTGTTGGAGCGCGTCAGGTTGCTGTTCAAGCTGTTGCCGAAGGACGACGACGTGCTACTCATGAAGTCCTCGGTGGAGCGGCGCACGGTGGCGTCGCCGTCGCTGTGGTTCCAGCGAATGCTGCCGTCGAGCTTCAGCCGGTCTTTCTTCTCGTAGTTCAGGTTGACACCGGTCATCTTGGTGGCCGTCAGCCCCTGGCGTCCGCCGCCGAAACGTCCGCCGCCAGCGCCGGAGAAGCCCATGTCGTTGACGTTGTTGGCACTTCCCATGAGGAACACCTTCAGGTCGTCCTTCATCCAGCCTCCGAAGAGGCGTCCGCTGTAACGCTTCTTGGTGCCTGCTGCCAGGTCGGCATTGACCATGGTACCCTTGTTCATGCCGCGCTTGATGCCGAAGTCGAGCACCGTCTCCTCCTCGCCGTCGTCGATACCCGACACGCGGGCCAGGTCGCTCTTCTGGTCGTAGGCTTTCACGCGCTCTATGATGGAGGTGGGCAGGTTCTTCATGGCCGTCTTGGTGTCGCCGGTCATGAACTCCTTGCCGTCAACCATGATTTTCTTGACTTCCTTGCCGTTGATGGTTATCTTGCCGTCGTCGTCGACCTGCGCTCCGGGCAGACGCTTCACCAGCTCCTCGACCACCGAGCCTTCCGGCGTACGGTAGGCAGAGGCGTTATAGACAAAGGTGTCGGCCTTCAGCGTCACCTTGGCGGCCTGGCCGGTGACGGTGGCTCCCTTCAGCATGATGGCGTCAGGCTTGAGGGCTATGGTGCCTAAAGGCACGTCCTTGTCGCCGCTGACGGTGACGTTCTTGGTGTAGGGCTTGAAACCCACACAGGTCACCTGCACGATATACTTGCCGTTGGACGGCGCCTTGACACTGAATTTACCGTCGAAACCGGTCAGCGCGCCAGTCACCAGCGTGCTGTCGGTCTTCAGCAGGCGTACCGTGGTCTGCGGAACAGGCTCCTGCGAGTCGCTTTCGTACACCGTGCCCGTCACACTGCGCTGCGCCAGGGCCGTCACGGCCGCCAGGGGCAGGAGCAGCAAAAAAAGAAGTCGTCTGAAGTTCATAAAAAATTTTTGTGTATTACGGTCATTAAGACGCACGGAAGTTTTGAAGGTTTAAAAAATAATCGTAATTTTGTGCGCGAAAACCAAACAACGACTTATGGAAAAGCAGAAAGTAGTCATATCGACCGACTTAGAACAGGCACTGACCACCGCCATCGGCGAGGTAAGCCACGACCGCCTGTTCGTACTCACCGACGACACCACGCGCCAGCTATGCCTGCCCGTCGTGGCCGGCTTCGACTGCATGCGGCAGGCACAGCCCATCACCATCGGGGCCACCGACGCCAACAAGACCTTAGCGTCGCTGAGCCACGTATGGAGCGAACTGCAGCGCATGGGGGCCACACGCCACTCGCTGATGGTCAACGTGGGCGGCGGCATGGTGACCGACCTGGGCGGATTTGCCGCATCGACATTCAAGCGCGGCATACCTTATATTAATATACCCACCACCCTGCTGGCCATGGTCGATGCCAGCGTGGGCGGCAAGACGGGCATCAACTTCGGAGGACTGAAAAACGAAATCGGCGTCTTCAACAATGCCCGCAGCGTCATCCTCGACACGACATTCCTCAGCACCTTAGACAGCGCGAACATCCTCTCGGGCTATGCCGAAATGCTGAAGCACGGACTCATCAGCGACGACGCCACATGGGCGGAACTTTTAAGTGAAGAGTTAATAGTGAAGAGTGAAAAATTTGCTGCTGCCTTAGAGCAGAGCGTCGCCGTGAAACAGCGCATCGTCACCGAAGACCCCACCGAGCAGGGATTGCGCAAGGCACTGAACTTGGGACACACCGCAGGACACGCCTTCGAGTCGCTGGCACTGGAGCGTAAGCCCGTGCTGCACGGCTATGCCGTAGCCTGGGGACTCATCGTGGAGCTGTACCTGTGCTGCGTGAAGACGGCATTCCCCACCGACAAGATGCGGCAGACGGTGAACTTCATCCGCGAACACTACGGCCGCATGGCCATCACCTGCGACGACTACCCGCGCCTGTTGGAGCTGATGCACCACGACAAGAAAAACCAGGGCAGCACCATCAACTTCACCCTGTTAGGCGACATCGGCGACATCCGCATCAACCAGACAGCCACCGAGGAGGAAATCAAGGAAGCACTCGACTTCTACCGCGAAGGATAGTATGTGAAACAAAAAAAATGCCTGCACCCACAACACCCACAACACTGGACTTCAGTGTTGTGGGTGTTGTGGGTGCAGGCAGAAAAAACATTCAACTATACATATATATAAAATGAGGAATGAGGAATGAGAAATGAGAAATGTAAATGAAAAATGTAGAAATGACAATAATCATAAACTTTAAACTCCAAACTTCACATTTCACACTTCAAACTCCACAGTGATGCTGATTACAAAAATTCTGATGGTCAGGAAAAAAATTCCCATCGTGGGAATTTTTCCTGCGATGGGTTAGAAGGGATAGCCAATGGCAAAGTGGAGGGTTTGGTTCTTGCCGAAGCCGTCGACATTGTAGAAGCCGGACTTACCCGTGTCGTACGGCACGTGCAAGCCGATGCCCCAGTCGAGTCGCAGCACGAGGAAGCTGAGGTCGTAGCGCAGGCCGACACCCGTGCCGACACCTAACTCGCGGAAGAAGTTGCGCAGCTTGAAATTGCCCGGCGAAAACATGCTGTCGGCATCGGGGTCGTCGTAGCGGTTGCCAGGCGATGTCCACACGTTACCGGCATCGAGGAACAGGGCGCCGTGCAGGTTGCCGAAGAGCTGGGTGCGGAATTCGAGGTTCGACACAAACTTGATGGAGCCGTTGCGCATCAGGTAGTCCATAGAGCGGTTGCCGAAACTCTGGACGGCTCCCGGTCCGAGACCTCTGACGGAGAAGGCACGGATGCTGTTGGCACCGCCGACATAGAACATCTCGCTGTTGGGCAGCCAGTCGCTGTTGCCGTAATTCCAGATGTAGCCTGCGTTGACATGAGCCACCAGACTCGACGCGCTGCCGGTGCGCCACGTCTTGGTGAAGTCGGTCTCTATCTTCAGAAACTGTGAGTAGGGGTTCTTGAAGAGTTTCTTGTCACGCTCGTTCCAGCGGCGGCCGGCCATCAGATAGCCCACCGACACCAGGTTGCCCGACTCAGCCACGGTGGTCTCCCAGCGTATGGGGTTCTGCAAGTCGGCAGGACTGGTGTAGGTGTAGGTGTAGCGCATCTCGGGTATGAAGTAGTTCTGCATGCTGACCTGCAGGTAGGGGTTTATTTCCAGTAATGCCTCGTAGTCGGCGGTGTGGCTGTTCATAAACTGGTACTTCACCGTCAGCGGCGACAGCTCGTGGCTGCTCTGCGCTGACATGCGCCAGCGGTAAGTCCACTCGCCGCTGACCACATGCATCTTATAGTATTTCGGACGGTTGATGATGTTGGTAGACACCTTGGCCAGCGTGGTGGGCGTGGTGTAGAAGCGGCGCGGGCGGATGATGCGGCCCTGCTTGTCGCGGCGCACACGGTTGCCACCAAAGAAGGGGGCTATGAGGCGGGGGAACTCGATGGAAGCGTCGGCACCGTACTCGTAGTTGCTCATCGACGAGCCGCCGCTGGTAGCCCACTCGTAGGAGCCGTGCAGGTTGACGTCAATCTTCTCGCCGCCACGGAAGGCATTGCGACGGGTGACACCCATGCGCAGCTCTGGGCCTACGCGTCCTATGGTGCGGGCGTTGACGACGGTCTCGACGTAGAAGTCCCACGGTTTGTCGAACACGCAGTTCAGCGTGAGGTCAAGGGTGTCGCAGGCTGCCGTCGTGTCGCGGGGCGTAAACAGGAAGTCGGTCATGGAGAACAGGCCCATGGCGTTAATCTTGCTGACGGACTGCTGGTAGTTGTCGTAGCTGTAGCGCTGGCGGGGGCGCAGCTTCAGGTCGGCCATGAGCACGCGGGGACGGATGGGGGGCTTCTGGCCGGAGAAACGGATGGTGAAGAAGCGGCCACGGAAGGAGTCGGTGGGCTGCTCCATGAACGACTTCTTCATGTTGATGCTGACACGGCCGATGTACCACGGACGGCGCGACACGTCGGGCAGGCCCTCAGCCATGCGCAACTGCAGCTGGGCCTTGCCGTCGACGGCAAAGGTGTCGGCCAGATAGGAGGCATAGCCGGGCTGGTAGTAATAGTAGCCGTTGTTGCGCAGCAGCAGTCCTATGCGCTGGCGCTCGGCCTCCATGTTGCTGACCACAAAGGGGTCGCCCTTGTGTATGCGTGCGTCTGACAATGTGCTGCGAATGAGGCTGTCGGCCTCGGCGGGGAAGCCAAAGTAGCCGATGCTGTCGAGGGTGTAGAGGCGGCCGGGACTGACGGTGTAGGCTATCTTGGCCGTCTTGGGATTGCGCTGCTGAACGGTCTCATAGCGTACTGTGCCATTGAAATAGCCATGATTGTGGAGCACCGACTGGGCCACCGACGCGCGCAGCTCGGGGTTGACCCACGACATGAGCACGGGCTGCTTGCCGAAGGTGCGCGTCATCCAGCGGGCAAAGCCGCTGTCCTTGTCGTGATACTTGTTCCACACGGTGACGCCCCACGAGAAAGGCACGCGGTAGTAGCTGCTGCCGAAGATGGCACCGTTGGGGGCCGTGGCTAACGCAGCCTCCACCTCCTCTTTGGCGGCCGTGAGATTGTCGCTGGGCTCGCTGTCCTCGTAGGCTATCTTCTTCAGCCCCGTAAAGAGCTGGTCGCCAGCGGGGATGTCCTTGGTCATGGAGCAGGAGGCTAACAGGAGGGCAGCCGTCAGCAGGAGGATACTATTTCGGGTCATGGGCTTTCGTGTTTAGGGAGTCGGTGCGGATTGCGGAGGGACGGAGGCTGCCCGGCAGGGTACGAGCCGGTTCCTTGAAGCGGAAAATGTCCCAGAAGGACTGCAGCGTGCGCCGCCAGATGAAGCCTCCGCCATACTTCTGCGTATAGCCGTCGAGCCAGTCGTAGCTGTTGTTCTGGTAGAACAGGGTGACGAACTTGTTGGCGGTGTCGTCCAAGCGATACTCCAGGGTGACATTGTCGAAGAACGAGTTGTTGCGCTGCTGCAACTCGGCACCCGTCGACACCTTGCCGCCCACGGCTATCTTCAGGCGGTTGTTCATGAAGCGCTTGGCGAACTTGAACGAATAGTCGGTATGCATGCGGCCGTAGGCATCGGCAGAGTTGTCCATGCCGAAGGAGAGGTCGAGGCTGCGCAGGGCATTGCCCGTAATCTGGTTGATTTCGGAATTGAGGAACGAGCTGAGAGCGGCATTCATGGAGACGGCTCCGGTGTTGCCGTCGGCCAGATACATGCCTGTGGTCAGCATGGTGACGGCCAGCTTGCCTCGCTGCTCGATGCCCATGGCCTGCAGCTCGCTGCGCATCTGCATATCCTCCGGGGCGTCTAAGGTGAACTCCAGTCCCATGTCGTTGAGGGTCTTGGTGATGTGGATGCCGCAGTCGAACAGCACGCTGCGACCAGCCCCGTTGCTATCAGCCACTGCGGCACGGGTACGCTCCGTAGCCTTGATGTTGAGCGTGGGATTCATGGGGTCGCCGGTAAACTCGATGTAGCCACCGTCCTGAATGGTGAAGGTCTTCAGCGGAATGACGGGCAGCGAATACTTCATCTCGCCGTCGGAGAGGGTGTAGCGGCCATGCAGCTGCAAGTTGTCGGCTGGCGAATACTGCATGCGCAACGTTCCGCCGCCCATCAGGTCGACGTAGTTGGAGTGGTCGGTATTGAGGTAGGCCATCACGTGTGCGCCCTTTGACACGTCCACCGTCATGTCCATGCGGAAACCGTCCAATGAAGGACGCTGCACGACGACCTGCGCCGTGTCGGCAAAGTCGGTGAACTTGACCAGTTCGGACAAATGGTTGTCGTTGGCCAGCGGCGTGTCACGCAGCACGTAGTTCATGTCGGTAGAGCCCAACACGCTGAGACGGCCACGCATGGACAGGTTGCTGAGCGGGCCGTTCATCGTGGCAAAGACATTGACAAAGGCCTTGCCGTAGGCTATACTCTCAGGGTTCTCGTCGGCTCCGATGAGCTGGAAGTTCTGGGCACGCATGCGCACATTAAGCCTGACGTCGTCCAGATTCTCGAAATTGACATCGCCCTGCACGTTGAGGGGGTTCTCGTTGTAGGCATAGAGCGTGAAGTTTTCAAAAAGCAACCGGGAGTTGATGATGCGCACGGGGTCGTTGTCGAAGCGTAACGTGACACCGTAGGGGATGCTCTCCATGTAGGCTGAGTCGAGATATACCTCACCGTCAACGTCAAGTTTGTTGAGCGAGCCCTTGACTGTCAGCTCGCCGTCGCCATAGCCCTGCAGGCCCAACAGCCTGTCGGGAACGAAGCCGTTGACAATGGACAACGGCAGGCGCTCCAGAAACAGCTTGGCATCGAAGACGCCCTTATCCTTATTATAATAGGTACCGGTCAGCAGCCCCACCTCGCGCTCATCCTTCATCAGCCGGGCCTCCACGGCATGGGCATCGTCCTCCTTCTGCAGGTAGACCAGTTCGGTGCTGACATTGCCGATGGGACTGTGCTCGTAGGTCAGTTGGCGCACGGCCATGTCGCTGACCAGCGACAACTGGCCCTCGGCATCCTGCACCACATGGAAGTCGCCATTCATCATGCCCGCCATGCGGGGAGCATAGGGAACGACCGACGTCAGCTCGGCCAGGTTGACACGGTTCAGGCTGACGGTGATGTCCTGCCGCGCCGTGGGGTCGCTATGCTCGGAATAGACTTTGACACCGGTGCCATCGTCGGCTATCAGGTCCACCTTGACCTCCATCCTGTTGTTGCGCCCAAGGAGGATGTAGTTGTCTTTGTTGAGATTGAACTCCTTGTAGCCCAGCGTCGGGCGCTCGGGCACGAGATGGATGTTCAGGCCGCTGTCAACCATCTCGACTTGCGCACCGATGCGCGCACCCAACTTGTCCTTAGAGTCGAAGTAGCGCACGCCCACCGTAGCGCCGCGTCCCTGCACGGCACCGTCGAAGAGGGCGTTGAACACGAAGTCGGGGTTCTTTTTGTTATTACGTATCTGGCCGCCGAACGACAGGTGGTCGTCGCGCTGGGTCAGCCGCACGTTGACTGTGTCGAGCAACATGTCGTCGACGGAAAGCCCGTGCACGTAGCCCTTGCCGTTGAGTCCGCTGACCGGAGAGGAAGCAATGTCAAGCAGCAGGGTCTGGAAATCGACGTTCTGACTGGTGTTCAGGAACGTGACCACAGGATTGTCGCGCAAGCTCTCCACATGCAGGGTCATGGCGGGCAGCAGGCGTTTGATGGCGGGCTGGTCGATGACGCGCTGGTCTATTTGTGCCATGACGGAGTCGGTGAGGGTTTCTATCTGCTTCAGTAGCCGCTCGTAGTTGCCGCTGGCATCCAGTTTCACGATGAAGTCGCCGCTCTGGGCTCTGACGTATGTCGTGTCGGTACGGGTTTTCACTAACAGTCCGATGTCGGAGGGACGGAACACCCGGCTGGAGTCGGCAATGGTCAGGTCGTTGAACAGGCCGCTGACGGTATGGGTCATCTTCAGGTCGGAAGTGATGTCCACATGGCCACAAGCCCCCACGGTAAGCGGCAGGTCAGTAAGCCGCAGCTTATAGAGGTCGGCACGGGAGAGGTCGGCGGTAAGGGTGCCGTCCAAGCGTGTCTTAGTCATCAGGGCGTCTATTCCCAAGGTGCCATTGAGGAGGTCGTTGTGGCTGTCGATGCTGGCACGCGCGCGGCCATTGCTGATGTCAGCCTGAGCTATCATGTCAGTGAAATGCCATCCTCCATACCGCAACTGGCTGATGTCGGCATTGGCAGTGAGGGTGGTACGTGGCGAAAACAGGTCGCTACCCTGCCCTTTGGCCGTGACATGAGCTGTGACGGTATAGATGGAGTCGCGGGGCATGAAGTGGTGGACATTCAGGTTGGTGGCGGTCAGCTCGGCATCGTAGCGCACGGCATCGGCGTCAAAGGTGCCTTTCAACGCTAAGGTTCCGTCATGCTCACGGGCGGTCACGTCGGCATCATAGCGGGAGCCGTCGGCTTTCACACGCCCTTCGGCCCGAAGGCCGGCGGGCACACGGTAGTTACGCTGGACGTCGCGGGGCAGTGCGGCCATCAGGAAGTCAACGTTCTGCACACCGGCCTTGAACTGCACGTCGGCCTGCAAGCGCTTCACGTCGTTGAGGCGGGCGACGCTGCCGTCAGCCTGCAACTCAAGAGCGGTAGGCAGCGACACGTCAAGGCCGGAAAACTCCAGCTTATCCATATTGCCCTTTACGCGTCCCCTGAGCGCCAGCGGATAGTGGGGCCAGCGCTCCCTCACGGCCTGGGGCAGGTCTTGCATAAAGAGTGCCAGGTCGCTCCTGCCCAACTGAGCATCCACCAGCAGCGTCATCTGGCCGGGGGCTACCGAGTCGGTCAGCGAAAGGGGAAAGTCCAGCTCGGCATAGATGTCGGAGCCGGGAGTCTTCATGCGGAAACGGGGCAGGCGAAGACTGTCACCCTCCATGGCCACAGGGCCGGACAATTCGGAGACTTCCAAGCCGCTCTTCTCCTTCAAGGCCACCTGACGGACATTCAAGCGGAGGTTGGGGGCGCTGTAACGAATGCTGTCGATTCCAATGTTCAGACGGGTCAGGTCGAGGTGGTTGTAGTCGAGCCCGGCGACTGCCGGCACATAGTTCTGGTGGTAAGAGAGGCGGCCATCCTTCCAGTCAACGCTGCTCACGGTATAGGTGGAGGTTTTCAAGTCGATATCACCTTCACGTGCCACCAGTTCACCGATGTGGCCGCTGACGCTCATGGTGTCGCCCGGGGTATGGAAGGTCACGTCGGAGCGGAGAATGGTAGCATCGTCGAAGCGTATCTTCCATGGAGTCTCAGTAACTGTAGTGTCTTCGGGAACGGAGTCGTTCATGGCGATGTCTAATACGGCTTCCTCCAAACGGGCACCATTGGCCTCGACGACATGCCGGTCGAGGTCGATGCCTCTGCTGGCGACTGACAGCGACTTGAAGCGTCCTTTCACTCGGACAGCATCAATAAAGCCATTGGTGTTCAACTTGCCGGAAGTCAACTCCAAGGCATCTATCACGACCTGATTACGGAAGAGGGGCCACAGCTGAACGTCTGTGACCAAACGCCGGACATCGGCTATGGTGTCTCCTTGCTTTATGGCACGGAAGTCTTGAACGACCAAGTCTAAGGGGAAGGACAGGTCGACATGGCCGACGGTGACCTGCATGCCCGTCTTCTCTGAGGCTATCGCAGCCACTTTGTCGACAGCCCAGTTCTGAACTGGCGGCAGATAAAGCAGTCCGACCAGCACTGCAAACAGCAGTACGGGAGCCAGCAGGATGCCCAGTAACCACCAGAAAGCCTTCTTCATCATCTATACGTTATAAAAACGCTCCCAAAGGGGGTCGGCAGGAAGCGGGGCCTCTACCAGAACAGGCTGCTTAGAAACGGGGTGAACAAACTCGACACGACGCGCCAAGAGCGAGATGCTGCCATCGGGGTTGCTGCGCTTGGCACCATACTTCAAGTCGCCTTTGATGGGACAGCCCATGGCGGAAAGCTGACAGCGTATCTGATGGTGACGGCCTGTCAACAGATTAACTTCTAACAGCCAGTAACGGTCGGACTGGCCTATCAGCCTGTACTTCAGCATGGCACGCTTGGCGTTAGGACGCTCACGGTCATAGGCATACGACTTGTTCTGTTTCTCGTTGCGCACCAGCCAATGCTCCAAGGTGCCTTCAGGAGCGGCAGGCTTGTTCTGCACTATAGCCCAGTAGGTTTTGTGGACTTCACCGTTACGGAACATGTCGTTCAGGCGGGAAAGAGCCTTTGACGTGCGGGCAAAGACAACAAGGCCACTGACGGGACGGTCCAGACGGTGAACAACACCCAAGAAGACGGCACCAGGTTTGGCATAGCGCTCTTTGACGTACGCTTTCACCACGTCAAGAAGGGGCACATCGCCCGTCTTGTCGCCCTGAACAATTTCGCCGCTCTGCTTGGAGACGATGATGATATGGTTGTCCTCGTAGATGACTTGCATAACGTGTGCAAAGATACAACTTTTTCTGGAAAAACTTAGCTTTTCGTCAGGAATTATCATGAATGCCAAGAAAGAATGCTGACAAGATATTGGGATTTGGAAAAATGTTCGTATCTTTGCGCCTACGATTACACTAACTATAACAAGAAACATGAAAAAGACTACGCTGTTAACAGTGCTGCTGATGGTAGCAACGTACCTGTCGGCACAGAGGACTGCCATTCCACGCGACGAAAAGATGGAGGCAAAGATTGAGAAACAACTCTCACAAATGACTCTGGACGAGAAAGTGGGACAAATGCTGGAACTGAACCTCGACATCATGGGAGGCTATGATGACAGCGGAACATGGAAACTGAACGAGACCATGCTCGACACCATCATCGCTAAATACAAGATTGGATCCATACTGAACGCACCGGGCACCAAGGCTGCCACCGTGAGCCAATGGCAGGAGTGGATAAGACTGATTCAGCAGAAATCAATGAAGCATATAGGCATTCCGGACATCTACGGACTGGACCATAACCATGGGGTCACCTACACCCAAGGCGGAACGCTGTTTCCACAGCCTATCAATCTGGCGGCATCGTTCAACACGGAGCTGGCACGTACTGGCGCCGAGATTTGCGCCTACGAAAGCCGGGCCGGAAACTGCCCGTGGGTCTACAACCCTGTCGTCGACTTGGGTCGCGACCCGCGATGGCCGCGCATCTGGGAGAGTTTCGGCGAGGATGCCATCGTCAATGCCCGTATGGCCGAGGCCGAAATCAAAGGCTACCAGGGCGACGACCCCAACCACTTGGACAAATACCATGTAGCCACCTGCGTAAAACACTACTTCGCATACGGAGCGCCATGGTCAGGCAAAGACCGTACGCCAGCCTACCTGTCGCCACAATTGTTGCGTGAGAAATACTTCGAGCCGTTCCGTGCAGCCATCATGGCCGGAGCACTCACCGTCATGGTTAACTCGGGCAGTGTCAACGGCGTTCCCGTGCATGCCAGCTACGAATACCTGACCAAGTGGCTGAAAGAGGA
The DNA here is from genome assembly GCA_017458125.1 of Prevotella sp. Taxonomy (GTDB): domain Bacteria; phylum Bacteroidota; class Bacteroidia; order Bacteroidales; family Bacteroidaceae; genus Prevotella. Next base: position 93,842 of record JAFTGB010000041.1, on the reverse strand, counting down.
CTTGCAGTGGGACGGCATGATTGTCACCGACTGGGCCGACATCAACAATCTGTATACCCGCGAGAAAGTGGCCAAGGACAAGAAGGATGCCATACGGCTGGCCATCAATGCCGGCATCGACATGTCGATGGACCCCTATAGCGTCGACTTTTGCATTCTCCTGAAACAATTAGTAGAGGAAGGACAGGTCAAGATGGCACGCATCGACGACGCCGTGCGCCGCATCCTCAGGGTAAAACACCGCCTGGGACTGTACGACGAGCCCAACACCGGCGGCAAGGGATATGAGAAGTTTGGCAGCGACGAGTTTGCACAGAAGGCACTACAGGCCGCAGAGGAAACTGAGATCCTGCTGAAGAATGAGGACAACACCCTTCCGCTGGCTAAGGGCAAGAAGATTCTGCTGACAGGGCCTAACGCCAACCAAATGCGCTGTCTGAATGGCGGCTGGAGTTACACGTGGCAGGGCTCAAAGGCTGAAGACATGGCTGAGAAATACAACACCATATACGAGGCTTTGTGCAAGAAGTACGGACAGGAGAACATCATACTGGAACAGGGCGTCACCTATAACGAACAGGGGAAATACTACGAAGAGAACGTACCGATGATAGAGAATGCCGTCAAGGCTGCTGCCCAGGCTGACGTCATCATAGCATGCATTGGCGAGAACAGCTATACTGAGACTCCCGGCAACCTGACTGACCTGTGGCTGTCAGAAAACCAGCGGAACCTGGTGAAGCAACTGGCCAAGACTGGAAAACCCATCATTCTGGTGCTCAACGAGGGACGCCCAAGGCTTATTGCCGACATCGAGCCGATGGCCAAAGCCATTGTAAATATCCTGCTACCCGGAAACTATGGTGCCGATGCACTGGCTAACCTGCTCTGCGGCGAAGCCAACTTCTCGGGCAAACTGCCATACACCTACCCACGGGAAATCAACTCACTCAACACCTATGACTACAAGGTTAGCGAGGTGGTGGGAACCATGGCCGGAGCCTACGACTACAACGCACAGGTGTCGCTGCAATGGCCCTTTGGCTACGGACAGAGTTATACCACGTACGAATATGCCAACCTGAAGGTCGACCGCACACAGTTCACGGCTGAAGACATACTGACTGTTTCCGTCGAGGTTAAAAATACCGGCATGCGTGCCGGAAAGGAGTCTGTACTTCTCTACAGCAGCGACTTGATAGCCAGCATAGTACCTGATAACTGCAGACTACGCGACTTCACGAAAATAGCACTGGAACCCGGCGAGACCAAGACGGTGACGTTCAAGCTACCAGCCAAGGCGCTGGCCTTTGTCGACGCTGACGGCAGATGGACGCTTGAGGAAGGGGACTTCACACTACGTGTCGGACGCCAGACCTGCAACATCACATGTACGCAGACAAAAACATGGGACACGCCCAACATATAGGCATACGATAAAGGCACGGACTTCTGCCCGTGCCTTTATTCATTCCTTCCTTTGCGTCTTTATTACATATTCATGCCGCCATCGACCTGAATGACTTGGCCGCTGACGTAGCTCGACAGGTCGGAAGCAAGGAACGTGGCTACGTTGGCAATATCTTCCACCTGACCGCCACGGCGCAGAGGTATCTTGCTTATCCACTCCTTACGGATGTCGTCGGGCAGAGCCTGCGTCATGGCCGTATCAATGAAACCTGGAGCAATAGCGTTGGCACGAATGCCCTTCGGACCCATTTCCTGACCAATAGACTTGGCTAAAGCTATCAGACCAGCCTTAGAGGCTGCATAGTTAGCCTGACCAGCATTGCCATGGACACCCACCACAGAGGCCATATTGATAATGCTGCCACCGCGCTGGCGCATCATTACGGGTACACAGGCATGGATGAAATTGAAAGCCGACTTCAGATTAACAGCAATCACGGCATCCCACTGCTGCTCTGTCATGCGCAGCATCAGACCGTCCTTCGTAATTCCAGCATTGTTGACCAGAATGTCAATGCTGCCAAACTCTTCCTTCACCTGCTTCACCACTTCCTCCGTCTGAGCAAAGTCGGCGGCATTCGATGCATAGCTCTTAGCTTTCACTCCAAGAGCAGCAATCTCTTTCTCCGTCTCTTCGTTCACTTCCAGATCAGTGAATGCAATATTTGCGCCTTCCGAGGCGAACTTCAGCGCGATAGCTTTTCCGATACCGCGTGCAGCACCCGTAATCAGTGCCGTCTTACCTTCTAATAATGCCATAATACTTTATTTATATTTATTTTCGTTGAAATTTTCCTAATGCGCCATACACAAACTTGGCCACCTGAGGCTTGGTGTCCTCTTCTTTCATGCCATGAGCTATGCGGCCATAGATATAAGGTACTTCCAAACCCTTAATGCAATAATGCGTAATGTCGGCAATGAGCTCAACGTTCTCTATATCGAACTCCCCGTCTTCCATACCCTCACGGAATACCTTGCGAAACAATTCTATCTCTGCATCGTCAAAGTTCTTGCGAACCTTTTCGACCATCCAGATGTTACGGAAGAACTCTGCACGCAGATTACCATTACGTACTACCGTCTCACGAATCATACTCAGGTGCATGTATATCAGCTCTATGATTTTCTCCTGAGGGGGAATGCGCTTGGCCGCCACCTCGTCAAGTTTGTCTGACAGGCGTTCCAGCTCACTTTCTATGACAGCATAGTAGATTTCCTCCTTGGACTTGAAATAGGTATACAACGTGCGGCGACCTTTGCCTGATGACTGGGCAATATCGTTCATCGTCGTATTTTCAAGCCCGTTTTTGGCAAATAATTGCCGAGCCACATCGACCAATTTGTTTCTCGTTTTCGTTATAGACATTTGTGAGTCCTCCCTAACGTTTACCTATTGCACATTGCGGTTGACGTGTGCAAAAGTAGGCATTTCCCGCGAAACTAACAAACTTTTAAGCGAAAAATGTTCTTTTATTGCTTTTTTTTTAGAAAATCCACGCAAAAGTTTGGAGATTACAAGAAAAATGCATACCTTTGCACTCGCTTTTAGAAAACATCGCGGAGTGGAGCAGTTGGTAGCTCGCCAGGCTCATAACCTGGAGGTCGCATGTTCGAATCCTGCCTCCGCAACCAAGACTAACGAAGAAGCCCCTGAGAATGGGGCTTTTTTCATCTCTTCCGGGTCTCAACTCGGACACAACTCGGACACAAATGTTAAACCTGTTGGGGAGTCCTCCGGATTTTCCCCAACAAAAAAAATGGCCATAGGTGAATTTCTGTCAGGTGCCGCTTTAGTAGGATATACCCTTCCCCGGCTTCATACCGGGAAAAGCTGGTATGTTGATTTTTTCGCATGGGACCCCGTCTCTGAACGGATGAAGCGAAAGAAATACATGCTCGACAGGTGCAAGTCCGTCAGTGAGCGCAGGACGATGGCCTCACTGCTTATCACCAATATCACGATAAGACTGATGAAGGGTTGGAATCCCTTTGCCGCCAGTGACAGCACTCGTCAACTGACGTCATTCAGTGAAGTCCTGGGAAAATACCGCGACTATATCTCCTCCATGGAGGCCAAGGGAACGTTGAAACAAAAAACCGCCTACGATTACCTTTCCAGAGTCGGAACACTCGAAGCCTACATCAGAGACTGCCATGTACGCATAGATTATATTTACCAGTTCGACCGTGGCTTTGTCGTTGACTTCCTGGACTATCTGGTACTGGACAAGGATGTATCAGCAACGACACGCAACAATTACCGCACATGGCTGTCGACAATGGGCACCTGGCTGGTGGAAAGGAAATATATCAGCAGGAACCCGGTGGAGGACGTTCACATGCTGCGTGAAAAGGAGAAGAAGCGGGAAGCCTTGAGCAGCACAGCTCTCGCGCGCATGCGCGAATACCTATATATAAATAACCGTCATTTCCTTTTGGCGTGCATGATGGAGTATTACACCTTCATCCGGCCGGATGAGATGCGCCATCTCAAAATCGGGTATGTCTCAGTGAGCAACAAGGAAGTGACGGTACCCGCAGAAGTATCAAAGAACCGTAAAGAGCGGACTGTGGGGCTGAACCGGAAAGTCATACAACTGATGGCAGAACTCAACATTTTCGATTCGCCGTCACAATACTACATCTTCGGCGAAGGCCTCAGGCCCGGCCCGCAGATGACCTACCTTAACCATTTCCGTCTGGAGTGGAAGAAAATGCGTACCGCGCTCAGGTGGCCAGACTACTACCAATTCTACAGTCTGAAGGACACCGGCATACGAGATCTTGCCAATGCCCAGGGTGTCGTCGTGGCCCGTGATCAGGCAGGTCACTATGATATATCGGTAACGAACCGGTATCTGAAGAAGAGCCGCATAGTCCCCGATAGCGTAAAGAACTTTGAAGGGAATTTATGACAAAACCTCGTAGAAAAAGCCGACCTTGAGGTCGTCAATACCGGTATGGTCAATGCTCATCTCTATTTTGGCACAGAGGAACCTCTTGTTGCGGAACACATACATCTTTGTCGGGTCCGGCTTACCGGAATAGAGGAAAGGTATGCGCACCAGGTTGTTGGCATCTATGCTGCCACCGGCACCTATCTCGCATGACGTTTCGTGGAACTGCGCTATGCTGGGACGGCTGCCGGCGTGGGTGAGTGCAAGGGAACTTGACCAGGCTGTCGGCCCGAAACGCCAGTCCGTCATGCTGACAGGAACCTCCGTCAGGATGACGTTTGTCCCGTCGACAGGGTGCATGGTGGCAGCTGCCGGCCACATCAGCTGTATCGTGGACGACTCCTCCTGCGACTCGCCGGACGCACTCTCACCCTGGTCTATCATCTCCTCTATGGTCACATACCCTCTTTCCTGTTCGTCCACGGGGACGTCATGCTCGTCCAGCGGCCCTACCTCGCTGACAGCGTTCTCTATTACCGGTAGCCAGCAGGTGGCCATGATGTCGTCAACATGGTCATACTGCCCGCTGCCCAGACGCATCAGTTTCCACTTGAACTCCCTGTTAGCCAGCGCGACGGGGCACATCAGCAGCTCTATAGCCTGACTGTCGCTGATGTTGCGCGTGAGCTGTGTAAACCAGCCCGTACGTTTCAGGTCGATGCCGCCCGTCTTTTCTCCCTCAGAGTCCCTGACTTCATAGGCATAGACGAATCCTTCCGGGTCTACCATCAGCGTCGTCAGCTTCTCCTCGTCAGTCATGGCATTGAAGGCAGAGACCAGTGCGTCGTGGGAATCGTACTCCCGGACAGTGAAGCTGCTGATCACTTCCTGCGGTATCTCCCATGTCAGGTCGCCCAACCCGCTCAGTCTGTACTGGAGGTTAGACGAGCCGATATACTCCACGCCCTCCTCGTCGTAGTCCGTCTCGAAGCCGTCTGCCATCTCGTAGTCCGCCGTCTCCGCTTCCGGTGCGGTGTTGGCTCTCACGATGCGCACCGTCTTCTGTCCCTCGTCAAACAGCAGGGCGGCGTTGAAGAGCTTGCGGAACTCATCCAGGAATGTCTTCACCGTCCAGTGAGGCAAGGCGTTGGCAATGATGGCGGTCTGCCGTGCCGAACATATCACCAGCTCGTTCCATGGCGTCACGTCGTAATCGTTATGCGACACGGTATACCCCATGTGCTGAAGGACTGTGCTCACGACCATCATCAGGTTCGGCTGCACGGCCCTGTTGAACAAGTAGAAGGTAGCGTCGCCGCTCACGAACGAGCTGCCGGTGATGTCCTCCGACCCGATGACTATATCATTGGCAATACAGCCGTTGCTTTCGTCCCAGACGGGCATGAAGACAGCGCGGTGGATGTCGCCGATATAGCGTTTGTTACGTATCTCGGCATCCACGTCTATCATGTTGGCTATCCGTCCGTGCCACTTGACACAGTTCCCCTTGTATTTGGCAGGGACTTCAGGATAGTCCAGCCGGTCGATATAAATCTGCTGGAAGTCCGACCTGTATCTGACCGACGAACTGCCGGAAAGGATCTGCATCTTCACTTCGTCTCTGGTGATGCCGGTGACGGTACCCGTCCCCTGTATGACAGTCCTGTTGCTGCACATCAGCCTGCAGTCCTCGTAGATGCGCCTGCCTTTCATGACATCCACTCTGCCTACAGGTCCGAACACGGCGATGTTCTCCGGAATGTCGAGAGGGAAGACGATGTCAAACGTATACTCTCCCTGTTCCTTGATATAGGGATTCTCAAGGGTTACCTTAATGTTTTCCTTGACTTCAGGAAAGGCAGCCTTTCCGTCGATTATGCAACTTATCATGGTCTTTTCTTCAGTTTTTGGTAATGCCTGTAACTGCGGTCGAACGAGTCCATCGGGAACAGTATTCCTATGCCCTCCTCCAGCTGCTTGCGCAACAGTTGGTTGGTCTCGCGCAGTCCCTCCAATTCTTGGCGCAGTTCCTCATTATCATTCTGAACGTTTACTATCGGAGTCACGACAGCACTGCTACCCTGCGCAAGCTGTCGGGAGATGTCCTCTGCAGTCAGGGAGCCGACTGTATTGTTACGCTGAGCCTGATCGAGGAACTGCAGCATGGGCAGCACATTGGGATTGTTCACTGCCTGATGGTTGGCTACGAACTCGCCTTCGTGCACCACGCCAGCCTCTTTCCTATATTGCTTGCCCCCTGTGAAGCCGCCCTCGTAGTAGCCCGTCTGCTGGGCCTGAGCCTGTTTCTTGATGGTGGCCACCTGCAGCATGCCGCTGGCGGTGGCAGCAGCAGCTGCCGCAACAGCCAGAGGCACCGTCCAGGGCACACCGGGAATCAGGACGGCACCATAGGCCGAGATGGCGTTGGCTGCCGTCGATGCGATAGCCTGTGCTATCTGTATGGTCATCGCCTTCTTGTTGGCCTCGTTCTTTGCCTTCTTGATTTCCTTGTCACGCTTCTCCTCCAGTTTCTTGCGTTTGTTCGCATTGTTGCCGGCGGCCTGTATCTGCTTGTCGTAGTTGGCCGTGATACGCGCCACCTCGAGGTCGCTGCATGCCTGGGCGTATGCAGAGACACCGCCAAGGATGCTTGAAACACCGTTGAGAGCGGACGCTGCCGCATTGCGGATGTTGCTCCATCCCTGACCGTTGACAGCCTGCATGGCCTCCATGTAGGTCTGGTAGTCGATGATGCCCTGGTCATACTGCGTCTTCAGCTGCTCGCGCGTGCTGATGAACTCGGAGAGAGACGATGCGAAGTTGAAACCGGTCGATACCATGGTATCGCCGCCAATCTCCTTGCGCTGACCCAACGCCTGCTGTGCGCGGTCGATGGCCTTCTGTGCCTTAGAGCTGATTTCCACCTCCTTGTTGGCCCGCTCGCGGGCATAGCGCACGCTGATGGCCGTCAGCAGGTCCTGCCGTTCCTTTTCGTTGGCCATGCCCGCCGCCTTCATGGCGTCGTACATGTCGTTGACGGCTTTCAGTTCCTCAGCCTCGCGCTCCTTTGATGACTTCTGGAAATACTCCTGACGGAGGCGTTCCGCCTGCTCCAGGAACCTGGTGCGAAGCTCCGTCTGGTGCTGTGCGCTGCGGTCCTCGATGTCCCACTCTATCTGCATGCGCTCCAGAGAGCCCTCGCGGTATTTTTTCTTCTTTTTCTCCAGATAGTCGATGTCGGCCTCGAAAAGAGCCTCGTTGATGGCCCACTCGTTATGGTAGCCTTCGCTCTTTTCGTCATTATACTGGGCCTCTATCTTAGCTTTTCTCAACTGGTGTGTCCTGTCCAGCATGCTCAGCGACATTCTCTGCTCCTCCTCGTCGCCATGGGCGAGCATCATCTTCTCCTGGTTCTGCAGGGCAATGTACTCAGCCGTGCCCTCCTTATAGAGTTTCATGCGCTCACGGATGCCCTCCAGCTGCAGTTTCTTGCGGTCGCTCAGGTAAGAGCGGTAGTCCATCAGGCCCTGGCTGTACGACAGTGTCAGGTCGGCCAGCCGCTGTTCCGTCTCGGCCTTCAGCTGCTTGCTCTGCTCGCGCAGTGTGCGCTTCTCCTCGGCCTGGTGCTTCCTGTCCTCTGCCTCGCGCTTCTTGCGGTCAGCCTCGGCTTTCTTCTCATCGGCATCCGAAACATACGTCTGTTTTTTCTGTGGTTTCACGACAATCTCCGGCAGCGTTTGCTCTACAGGCTTGTCTGCTGCAGCCTTTCCGATTACTGCCCCAACAGTCGCTCCTGCAGCAACTGCACTTGCTCCAGTCCCTGCAGGAGGAGCAGAGAACGTTTCCTTTACAGTCCGCTTGATATTGTTGAATTGGGCGACTGCAGCATCGGCTATAGCCTTGAAGCCCTGCTTGTAGCCTTCCTTTATTTTGTCCCAGTCAAGCGTGAAGATTCCCTCGATGACGGTAGCAACTGCTCCAAGTTCGTCTATCAGGTATTTTACGGCTATGGTGATGGTCGTGAAGCCGGTTGTGAAGGCTGTCACCAGCAGCTGTATGATTTTCCTGAGGAAAGAAAACTTGTCATACAGTGACACAACCCATCTGACCAGATTAATCACCCATCCTGTCACCTGCGCCAGGATTCCGGCAAGTTTGGCTCCGGCCTGCCTGAGCATCGATGTGGCCTCGCTTGCCCCATCGATGCGGTCGCGGTACTTGATGAACAGGGCAACAGCAGCTGTCAGGGCTGCAATCAAGAGGCCGACGGGACTCATCTTCGTAACAAAGTTCCATGCCTCAGTAGCCAGTTTTGCTGCTGTCACCCAAGCGGTGTGCAGCTTCGTTGCTATGGTGGCCGCATTGACGTATGCCGTGTATGCGGCAATAGCTACTGCAGCTGCTGTTATCTGACCTGCATTCTCGGCTACGAACTTTGTGGTCGTCGAGAGCCCTTTCACCAGCATGGAGAATCCTGTGCATGTATATCCGACTATGGGCAGCAGCTGGGCACCAAGTTCTATCGTCATCTCATGGAACTTGTTCTTGCATTTATCGAGGCGTGCCTGGACGGTATTGTTCATTACCTCGTATTCTTTTGTAATGCTGGTTGCTTCCTTGTAAGCTTTAGTGGCCAGTTCCTGGCGTTCCCTGACATCATCTATTTTGTCGGCCATGGTAGCAAGCACCGCAACGGCACGGCTGCCATCCAGCCCCATGTCATCGAGCATCTTCATCATTGTCTTCGGATCCTGACTGCGCAGGCTGTCGGCCAGGTTGAGGATTGCCTGGTTGGCATCCTCATTCAGGAGCTTAGTGAAATCCTCCACATTCTGTCCAGCGATGCGAGCGAATTTCTCTGTGTCCGTCTGCATCTTCGTGAGCATGTTTCCAAAGGCTGTAGCGGCCATTTCGTCACGCAGAAGGTTCTCGTCCATCACGGCTCCGTATCCCATAATCTGTGCCTGTGTCAGCCCCAGTTGCTTGCCGAAGCCAGCCACGCGAGCCGTGTAGTCAACGAGGAATCCGGCGTTAGCGCTGGAGTTCTGAGCCAGCTCGTTGACTGCAGAACCGGTGGCCAGCATGGCACCACGCAGTCCCATGCGCTCGTCCTCACCGAAAGCCATGGCCAGTTTTCCTATCTGGTCAACGGCATCTTCGCCCAAATCATCACCTAACGCCACCTTGATCATGTTTGCACCATCGGCAAATTCCAATGCACCTTCCTTCGTCTGAATACCGAGACGTCCGGCAGCACCAGCAAGTTTGTTTAGGTCTTCTCGCTTAGTTCTGGTATCCCACTTTTTCAGTTCTTCATTCAATTCCACCACACCTTCAGTAGCAAGACCAGTGTATTTCCTGACGTTGGCCATCTCTTCCTCCATGGTGGCATAGTCTTGGACGGATTTACGTACCGTCATGGTAAGCCCCGTTAAAGTACCTAGAATTTGGGTAATAGCCCCCCAGTTCGTATTCAGGAACGTGATGAATTTGCCCCATGCAGACTGTTGGGCAGAAGATTCCAGCCTTGTCCGTTCCATCTCTGTGCGCAGCTTTCTCAATTTTTTCTCTGCCTTCAGATATGCGTCAGAACTTCGGTCCATATCCTTCATCTGCTCATTCAGGACCTTGATAGAGTATTCCAGGTCTCGTACGCTGGCTCCGCTGATGTTACCCAATGTACGATTTATCAGTTCCGTCTCGTTCCTCACGGATTTCGACTCTTGGTTTGCATCTTTCAGTTCCTTGTTGTAACGGTCAATGAGCGTGTTCGACTGTTTCTGTTTCTCCTTTATGGCTTCCAGTTGTGCAGAATACACACGGATGTATTCCGATGACCGCTCATAGGCATTGCTGCCCTGCTTGGCCACCTTCAGGTGCTCGCGTGCCACCTCAAGTGCTTTCTCCAGCTGTTGGACGGATGCAGAACCGATATTATCCGAGGTCTCGCGGAGAAAGCGCATCTCCGCACCCAACTGATGGGCACTCTTCCCTGTGCCGGTAATACCTGCCTTCACCTCGTCGAAGGCTCTCATGGTGGCGATGCTTTGCAGTTCCTGTTTCACATCCTGGAGTCTTCTGACGAAATCGCCCATCTCCTCAGCCCCCTGTGGTTTTGCATCGATCATCTTCTGCAAAGCCTTCTGGGCACTACGGATATCCTTTGCTGAAGCATTGCCGAGGTTGTCGAGCGTCTGAATGGTCTTCATCACCTCGTTCTCGTACACCTTCAGCTCTACCTTCGCCTTGCTGATTTGCTGGCTCACGGTCTTGTAGTAGCCGGAGTCCTTTTTCTTGTCGATGGTGTCACGGAGTGCCACAAGGTCCTGAACCCTCTTCTTCAGGTCCTCCATCTTGTTCTGCGCATCCTCCGTGTTCAGCCGGATGACGCTTCTGTATATGTCGTCTTTTTCCATAAAAAATACCTTCACGAATTACTCACTCGCAAAGGTATACTTATAATACGGAAAGTAAAAATACTTAGTTTCTGCTCCTTGCCTTCCTGAGATGGTCGTCTATATTCCGGCTCATGTACTGTACTGCCTCGTCTATCCGTGAGCGCATTTCCTTTTCAGTGTCACACCAGATGAATTCGTAGTCGTTGGTCAAGGTGGACCTCACCTTTGCCACATACTTCTGTGCTGCACTGTTATAGTAGGCCTCGTCCACCATGATGAGACATTTCTTGTGGAGTTTCTTTACAGGAATGTCCCTTCTACCTTCCTTGGGTTTAATACTCCTGCAAAGAGACCGCGCACCGGAACCAGCAAGATAAGATCCGGCACCAACCCCTAAGAGCGCATAAAGAGTAGATAATATTCCAAGCATAACTTCACTTCTTTCTTGGTGCAAATATACGAAATTTATTCCATACCACCAAGGATTTTGAAATAAAACAATCGCTTTTTGTACCAATTCTTATTTTCAATTTAACACGCTCCTTATTGCGCAGCGCATAGAAGTTTGAAGCTTATGATAACATCATTTTTTCATTCCTCATTACTCATTTGGAGTATCTAATCTGTAATATTATACAGCGTCGTCGCGTCAGGAACGGCTTCTTCCTGTTCAGGTTCTTCCCAAGTCCCGTCCCACGGTGTAGTGTAGTCGTCGGGGGCGCAGGTGTACTGCGTCCAATTTCCCGGCACGCTGTGCTGACCCGTAGTAGTCCATGTAGCTTCTTCGTTCTTCACGAATACGCAACTACTTTCATTACGTGAACTATACATCCAGTTGCCCGCTGTGGTACTTCCCGGAGTGGTGGTGAACAACGCCTTAACCCACCGAAGGCTATTACAGTTGCGGAGCTGGTCGTGGTAGCACTGTGTGACTAATTTCTCTGCTGGCATAACTGGGGCAATCTCTATACCGGAATATCTGAACATTGCCCGGTAGCAATAGTTCGCCAGCTTCGTCGCTGGCAGTATGCGCTGAGCACGTTTCAATGCAGTGCATCTGTAGAACATTTCGTAGTAGCAGTACCTGGCCAGTTTCATGGCGGGCAGCTCGGGCGCGTCGACAAGTGCCGTGCAGTATAGGAACATGGCGGCGAAGCAGTACGTGGCCATGGCCACCGACGGCATCACCAGCCCGCGAGAGTGCACGAGTGTCGTACTACCGTAGAACAGGCGGTAGTAGTCGTAGCCGTTCACCTCCGTCTTGCCCTTCAGCGTTAGCAGGTCGCCGTAGACTTCGTAGCTGTCCGTGGCCGAGAAGGTGACATAGCGCGTCGACGAGGGAGTATAATCGCCCAGCCGCACGCGAACCCTGTGTGTGCGGTCAAGCGTGGCCAGCAGCAGAGGCGTGCCCGCCGTGGCCGTCAGCACAGTCGGCGATGCGGCACCGTCCACCCACACCTCGACATCCAGCGTCTCGGCATCCTCGCCCTCGGCGGGGTCAGGAGCCGTCAGCGTCAGCGTCATCTCGTTGCCGTCAGCACGTGACAGCAGCGTGAAGGGGTGCGCCACGCTGTCATCATACGGCCAGACCTTGTGACCGTTCAGCATCACGTACTCTGCGTCAGCATCCTTGGCACCCAGACAGAGGCGCACGGCCTTTTTCCCTTTAACAATCATAATGTTTAATATTTAATGTTTCATTTTTAGCATTTCATTCTAATTCGTTATTACGTACAGCGTCGTCGCGTCCGGAGCTGCCAGCGCGTCATACTCCGCCTGTGTCAGCGACCGTACTGCCTTCACCGTAGCCGTCTGCGGGATGCCGATAGAACCCGCCTGCACTTTGAAGTAGCTGGGCGTACCGCCAACCGTTCTCATGCCGAACAGCATCTCCGTCCCGTCCAGCGTCATCACCTCGGGCACCTCACCGTCATTCGAGAGTGCTACGCCTAACTCTGCGAGCACGCTCATCACTATGTTTCTTACCTCTTCTTCAGTCATGTCGTATTGTTGTTAAAAGATTATTACCTACCGCTAAAATATTGCCATAAAGCTACGTTACTACTGTTAAAGCCGACACACACCAGCATGAACGGCCCCGTCCTTTCAAACGTTCCACCATTCTTCTTTACACGTCCGTCTTCATCGTATATCCATACAGTGCTACTGGTTTTTATTTCCCAATCGCCAGAGGAGAACAACAGCAGTTGCCCCTTTCTGGTGTTTGCAGCCAACGGAAGATAATCCTGCATGCTGCTATCCGTGATGACTGACCCGCCAATGGCGACATCGCCGCGTGCTTCAAACTTGCTCAGGATTACAGTCTCACCTGTGTTCACAGACGAAGCATCGCCCACGGTAAACGAGTCGTTTGCACCCAATTTGTGCAGGACATCACCGCCTTCAGTGTATAAGGCTGTTGCCCCTGAAAAACCAGTCACGCTAATAGCGTTGTCGTTTGTTCCAATAGAGACGTACTTCCCACCGTAATAGTACGCCAAACTCTGTATGGTCATCATAAAACCTTGTGTGTGGTGGTCATTTTGAGTGCCGAGAAAGTCTTGATTAATCTGAAATCCAGCTATACTGCCGCTCGTCGCCGTAACCTCGCCGCTGAACTCGGCACTGCCGCTGCTGTTCCAGCTGATGTTACCGTCAGCCAACCATCCGCTTCCATCGGGGTTGAAGCGCACCTTGTCTCCACTGAAAGAAGAACGGCCATTGGCAGCATCCATAGCAACCGTGGGAATGAAACCTGATGTCTTCTTGGCGTCGGTCATACCAGTGTAATCCTGACTGCCGCGAGGTTGACCGCTTGCGTCGTTGGCAGAGAACATATAGTCACTGTTGAATACCCAGCTGCCCAACTTGGCATACTCAGAGAATATCGCCGCCGTGATGAGATACTTGAACGTCGATGTCATCAGCTCCCAATAAGGACTGCCAGCAGAGGGTGTCACACCCTGACAGCTGCCTTCGCCGACGCGCACGTAGTAGTTGGCACCGTAAGAAACAAACGGGGCTTCATAGTCCGTGACGCTATACGTCTTGCTGCTGTCATACACGCCGTCGTAGTAGAAGTTACGTCCCATCTTGCCATGAGGGCCGTTCCAACGAACAGGCTCACTCCAGCCCGCTGCGGTCTCGTTGCCGCTGGCATCGGTCACTATCTTCGACGTGCTGACCCAAATCGTGTCAAGGTTCAGTTCCAATACAGCGTTGTCGTTGTAGTCGTCGGTAGAACTGTCTTTTGCATAGACCACATCAAAGTAATGCCCCCCTGCTGTGTCTACCGTCAGCAGGAATACTCCAGTGGTGCCGTTGCCCGACAAATTGGCAACCAAGTCCGTGCCGCTATAGTCCCTTATATCGCCAGCGGTCTTTCCTTCAAGGAAGTTGTTGTCAGCAGCAGCGATGGCGGCAATATCGTAAGTCTCCTCACTGCTTACCGTCAGCCGCACAGCTATAGTAGCCTTGCCGTTCGTCGTAAACGAAACACGGCTACGGTACACTCCGCCGTCTTCTGTTGTCGCTGGTGATGTTAGCGTATTGCCTCTGCGCGTCCAGTCTCCCGTCACTGAATAGGTCAGCCCTGTGGTAAGCACGGGAGGCTGCTCACTCCATCCCGCAGGCAGCACGTCCGTCCCGCTCGGTGTGTCAGGCTTCGTGTCGCTGGCCTTGAATATCTCCTTCACGCCGTTGCCGCTGGTGCCCGAATGTGCAACGGTAGTCACCACGGAACCCGTCACGGTCTTGTTGTCGCCGTAGCCGATGGTCAGCTCGACGATGCCTGTCAAGGCACCCTCGGCCACACCTATGTCAGTCGGAGATATGTCTACGGGCTGCGTCTCTACGCCGTCCCACTCGGCTGCAACATTACGGATGGTGACATCCAAACCGCTGGGCTTGCTTTTTGGTGCGACCGACGTAGCATTCACGGGTGTACCACCGACATACACGACAGGATAGATTGTAATGACCGTGGTGTTGACCGACTGACCCAGCGAATTACCTTGGAACACGACGGGGTTACGGCTGAAGCGCACCGTCACCGCAGCGTCACCATTATTGCCCTGTTCGCCCTGCTTGCCGTCAGCCACGACTGGTACAGTCTCGCGGTCGATGATGTTCGAGTCGCTGACCGCTGCGGGGATAGATGCCGTGCTCAGCACAAACTCCACCTTGTCATAATCCCCTACATTCCATACTGGAACCTGACCCCCATGTGTATTCCTGTAAAGAACGTAATTACCCATCTGCTGGCTCTCACGGTCTCGCAGGCGGTAGTACAGTTCGTATTTATCATCAATCTTCGCCTGCACGTTGTCTACGGTTGTCATCACGCCGCCAACGTTCTTCGTATATCCGCACGTCATCGAGAATGTGGCGGGGTTGTACGTACCATCGGTGTTGCGTCCCACGCTCACCTGCTTCTCACTCGGAAGCAGGTTGTAGATGGTTGCGGGCTTGCCGTCAGCTCCGGGGCGCATGCCGTTGACGGTGAACACCAGCAGGCGGAACACGCCGCTTTCGCCGTCGGTTATCTTGACGTAGAAGTTCATGCTGCCGCTGATGGTCAGCGCACTGCCTACCTTCACCGACACGGTAAGGCTGCTCCATGCACCTTTAGTCCAGTACACGGCCAGCCCGTTCTCCATCGTCTCGCTGTTGGTGTACGGCTGTTCGCATGCCCTGTCCTTGTAGACGGCAACCGTGGCCGCACGCCGTTCGCCGCCGTACACCAGCGACACACCCGTCGTTACCGTCTGCTCACTTGTAGGATGGCCGTTCGCGTCGCACACCACACTATCCATCTCATTGTCTAAGTCGGCCACCCACGGGCTTGTACCGTCCTCACTCCACTTCGCCCACAAGGCCAGCTTCTCGAAGTCGCCCCACTCGCCGCCGATGCGCTTGATGGTCGAGCAGTAGCACCACTTCAGCTGCGACGTGGTGCTCAGGGGGTCGTCGCTCCATCCTGCGGGTATCCACTCGCCCTCCTGCGTAGGCTCCAGCCCCTGACGCGTAGGCTTGTAGGTCGTCTCGCGCTCCGTGTCCGTCAGTTCATGGTCGAACAGCTTGAAGACATACTGCACGCCGTCGCCGTCCTCGCCTTTCACACCCCAGTTACCCCACAGGATTGGCGGCTGGAAGCTGCCCCACCGCTGCGTCTGCTTGTCCCACACGCGCCATGAGGCATACACATACCTGTTCGCCGTCTCGTCGATGGCTATCGCCGTGTCCTGCCAGCCCTGCGGCACAAAGTCGTCCGTCGTGGCTATATAGTCATCCGTGCGCGTCGTGCCGTCCACATCTTTCTTGATGTTGGCAGGCAGGGTGTCGCCGCTGAACGTCGTCGGCTCACTCTTGCCCGTGTATATCCATTCGCGCTCCTTCGCGTCCTCACCTGCCGACCCTTGTCCGCCCGTGATGCACACGGCATCGCCCCACGGGGTATATGAGCCGTCACTGTAGCGCGAGCACATGGTCATCCACAAGTAATAACCGTTGCCGGGACGCGCCGGTGCTGTTGCCGTCCACCCCTCTGAAGGCAGCGTGGCACCCGTGGCAGGCAGCGGACTCGGTGCCACCGTTGGCGACTGGTTCCACTGGTAGGCCGATACCGGCACGGGGGTCTCACCCTTCGCCACCTGCTTCTGCCATACGGTAGGCGCATTCTCAGATGGTTCAACGGTGGTATAGTCCAGCACACGCTGGTACAAATCGTCTGAGTAGTCAGGCTGCGTGCGCGGGTCTGTCGTGCCCCAATAGTTCCAGACGGGACTCTCTGCCGTACCCTCGTTCTTCAACCAAATGTAGTCGTCGGCCTTTACGCATAGCCACAGGCTTCCCAAATGCGTCACTCTGTCGAAGTAGTAGCACTTGATGACCTGCCCGTGGGGTTCGCGCACGTCGCGCTCCTTGGGGATGAGCGACCATGCCCCACGGTCGACTGGCACCCGCGCCTGACCGTACTCCGTGATGAACTTGAAGTCAGGGCCAGTGAACTCCCAGCCCGTCGACGGCGACAGCTTGGCTTTACGACACGACTCGCCACCCCACCAGCAGCGGTCTAAGCTGTAAGTGTAGATGCCGCGGTAGAACACGATGTCCGGCGCATTTACGTTGCCCACACCGTTCACCTCCACCATGATGGCGTTCATCCTGTCCGAGTTGCTGACATTGCCAAACTGCATGCACTTGTCGCCCGGGGCAGGCAGGTCGCTCAGGTAGGCCGAGTTGTTATACGTCCCCGCCTGCTCTTCGGCATAGTTCACGGCGAAGTCGATGTAGTGGTACTCCTTGCCGTCATCCAACGTAACCGCACTGTCAGCGTCGACGGCGATGACCTGTCTCCACCAGAACACATTGCCCGCTTTCTCGGACGAACCCACGCGACTGTCGCGCGGCGTGCGCGTCAGGTTCTGCGTCATGCAGTACGCAAGGTCGCCCACAGCCCACCAGTTCTCCACGTCACGCTCGCCGTCCGATGCTAAGAAGTAGCACCGCACACGCGCTATCTGCTGCCGCTCTGCCGCTGACAGCGCACCGCGCACCGACCTGCTGTCAGCTGCTATGCCGCGAGGCTCCAGTCTCGCCGTACCCATCACCTTGCGCAACATCAGCAGCACACCGTTTAACGTAAACGGTACCTTCCGCTGGTGCACACCTAACTGCTGGCCCTCCGAGTCGAAATAATCCACGCGGCTAATCTCGGCCGTTGCTCCCGTGAATATCTCATCTCCCGCCGATGCGTGGTACTCCTTAACCTCTACGCTCTCGGCTATCAGCTTGCGCCGCGCCCGGATGTAGTCCACCGTCAGCTGCGAGGCCCCCGCCCCGTTGTCGTTCGTCAGTTCAAAGCCCGTGTCGTCCGTGTAGTTCTCAGAGCGCACGCGGTTCGTCACCGCCTCCCACGCCGACAATACACCACGCACCAGCACGCCGCCCACGGCCTCCAGCCCCTTCAGGAACGTAATGCGCCCCTCTGCCGTGTCATCCTTTTTCTTCGAGAGGAAAAGTTTCTCACCCGTACCTTCTATAAGGCTGTTAATCTGGTTAGCGGTCATGCCACCACCACTGCCACCACTGCCACCGCCGCTCCTTGATGACGAGCCGACGGACAACGAATTGATTTGTTCCTGCATCCGCTCGATAGTACCTACCTCCTTGTCGTTACGAAGGGTAATATCGTAGGTGGGTATCTGTGCGTTGCCGTACTCCTTGATAGTCAGGGAGTCTATAAAAATCATGCTGTCACCGATATGCAGGTCTTCATCCATGAAGCGCAGCAGGTCGCCTTCCTTGATAGTCAGATACAGCGAACGCGCGGTTTCTCCACGTAGATAGGTGTCATGCTGACGTGCCATGTATATTTCGTCGACCTTGGGAAGGTAGGTGTGTCGCGTGTAGTCGTTCTTAGAAAGCCATAGCAGCGAGGCTTCAAGCAACTTGACGGCATTGGCTTCTACATAGGTACTGGTCATGGGGATGCCTGTGAGCACGTACTTGTCACCAGCGCATACCTGATACGGTTCGTCAGCCGATGACGGCTGTCCTTTGCTCTTGTTGTACGAGTAGGGAAACCACAAATCCAGCAGACTGTCATGCTCTCGCTTGCATTTGACGGTGAAGGTGCCGTTGGTGTTTTTGACAACATTCGCTGCCTCAAACGAGAAACTTCTGCCACCGCAATAACCGTCCTTCATCACGATAGCAGGAGAGTCGCCGAGTCCTGCCTGCTCTTTCAGGTCGAAATCTGCCCCGAATGACGGGAGAGTCAGCGTTACGGTCGGTTCATCGTCACCTTCAGCGAAGATACCGTTGTCATCAACCTGTTCGGCGGATTGGATGGTATCGAAGCCCGTGCCCTCAATGGTGGGGAAGATGTCTTCGTCACCATCTGAGCCGTCAAAGGTCTTCGCATACTCTCTGATGCCAAGCTCGTCGCTGTTCAGAGAAAGGATGTAGGGCTGGTACTTGTCTTTCGAGAAATAGGCCGTGTAACCGTGCCATGTGGCCAGACCTGTGGCATCGTTATAATCCGTACCGCCGTTGGCCTTCACCCACTCGTAGAGCGACATGGACGGGAAACCTGGCAGCATGAGCCTGTTTACTGCCATGTTGTTGGGCAGGTTCTCCGGGTGTGTACGCATATCCGACGGCCACTTGTCCTTGTCTATGCCGCTGAGGAATGTCAGCCGTGCGCCCGTGGGCATAAACGTTCCGTCATCCGCAACGACAATAATAGTCTTTGTGTCTATGTCGGGAAGGACATCACCAAGACTGAACACGCTCGGGTGGTACACGCGTGCTGTCGCCGTGTCGCCACGCTCGTTCTTTATGGTGCAGACCCAAAACCTTACGCTTTCCGTATTACCCTCGTTAGTGAAACATCCTGAGTTATACGCAATGTCAAGCACATGGTATGTGGTTCCGTTATGCGTTATCTCCGACGGGACTGCCCAGCACGTAGTACCTGCGTTGGCATAATACCTTACTGGCAGGTTGGTCTCGTTGCCATAGGCATACAGCTTCGTTACTATCTGCTGTTCGCTGTCTGCAACGCGCTCTATCTCATACAGACCGTTGCCCTTGCCGTACTCAAAGATGTGGTTGGTAGGAAGCCCGGCACTGCCAATGATAACACTACGACTACGATTGACAAAGTTCAGGCCGAAGCTGTTCTTAATCATGGTCATAGCATTCCAGATAGTCTGATTGCTGATGCTTACGCTCACGTCGGTCTTTATCTCGTCAATGCTCGTACCACTGCCGTATGCCTCATTCCACCGGCGTACGGCCTCTGTCTCACTCATACCGCAAGACAAGGCCCTCTGCACGGTACGGTCTAACGTTGGCGTAAGAAACAGCCACCTGTCATCAGCAGCTATGCCATTATTTTCGCAATAGCGGTTCGTATTCGCCTGCAACCTGTCACAGAAGTCATCTATGCTTGCCGCAAAGAACGGGAACACGGGCAGGCTGGTATAGTGCAAGCCGTTGTCGCCAAGAACATAGTCTATGAACATGACTTCCGTCAGTTCGTTATGCAGGGCATTGAACTTCACGTTTTCGTAGGTAAAGCCCTCGCCGTATGTTCCCCTCCGTGCTTTCTTGACAACGGACGGGTCATAGTTGATGACAAACTTCTCACCGCGATAGACGATATAGTCACCAATATGGAAGTCCACAGGCACGGCACATTTCACAGTCAGCGTCACAAAACACTCACCCATCCACGTACCACGATACTCCAGTTGCGGATTGGCATACTCACCGACGTTCTCACTAACGTCCGCGCTCCACTGCACCGCCCGTTCATTACCGTTCTTATCGTATATCGTCCATCTGCTCATATTCGTTTTTCTATGTCCAGTATGTTGCAATATTATTGCAACTCAATATCGGTTACAGGGTCATTGACTTTCAGTGTAATCTCGAAAATCAGAAACTCGTTGTCGTCTTCGCTTTTCCATTTGGCACCGTCAGACACGGAGTCGAGACGGACATTCTGACGCCCTATTCTGGTGTACGAGGAATACAGGTTCAGCATCCCGCTCTCCCTCAGATACTTCAGGAATATGCCCACCTTCTGCCTCACATCGTCAACAGCCGTAGTGCCAGCGGCATTTCCCGCAGACATCTTCTTGCACCCAAGCTCAACCTTCATAGTGTAGGCTTCCAAATACAACCCGTCAGGACCAATGTACTCGTCATCACCATGCTCGTCAGGATAACTGCGCTTGGCAGGCTCCTTTGCTTTCTCGTAGACCTTAAAAGGGATGGCCTTACAATAAATGCCCCATGTTTTGGTGCTCTCACATACAGGATAGGTACTGCCGTTCTCGTCAGTTCCCATACGCTGCAAGAAAAAGTTCTGCCATTTCTCCATAAGTCACCCTGCCTTTGTTATCCTAAATGATTGATTTTTGCCACAAAGATACAAATATTTTTCGTATATATATACGAATATACTGAATATTTATTCGTTTTAACATACTTTTCTGCATAAATCTTGCCGTAATGAGCTGGTTTCTGTATATTTGCAAGAAAATTATAACTATGTGGTTTTCTGTGATTTTTGCATTAGGACTGATAGCTGTGGCAGGATATTGCGCCTATGAAGAGTATGAAAAGGCGCGATATTCCAACGATGAAGATGCCATGCAGAAGTTTTGGAAGGGTGTTGGCATAGGAGTAATATTCATTCTTGCTCTTTGCGGATTCTTCGGCTACAAGTATGTCAACACGAAATCAAACCATTATCGCTACCATGACTCCAAGACGGGGCGAGAACAAATCCAGTATCAGGGGAGTCAGGAGCAACAGCAAGACTTGAAAGCCATTGACGATTATTCAAGCACACACAAAGACTTCTAATAAAGAATGCAGGGAAATAACCCTGCATTTCTTCTTCATGTTATTTAATTTTAATACTCTGGCCGTCCGGTGCCACCCTGTGCAGCAGATTGTAAATCTGCTCCACGAAACCGACGTTGCGAAGCGTGTTGGCCGATATGGCACGCAGCTCCGTGAGTTGTGCCCGTGCTATGACGGGCATCTCGCGCTGACTCTGCACAACAGACAGCAGCTGGTCAAACCTTGCTCCGTTCAGACTCACATCAGCACGTATGGCGTTGACATACGACAGCAGCAGACCTGTTTCCTGCTCAGTGAAGCCGCCTTGTATTACTTTCGATGCAGACGAAGAGCTGCTTCCGTCACCCTTGTCGATATAACCTTGACGCTCCAACTCGTCAAGAGCTGCTGTGATGGCATCTACCGACGTTTCCCCTGCCTCACCCAAGGCTGTTGCCAACTGGGGAACTATAGACAGGTCCAGCTTGCCGTTCGTCGTGTTCATCATCTTGGCTATCAGCTCGTCTATCTTCGCATTCTCAAAGGCTTTCTCCATCACCTTTTGTGCAAGGATATTCTTCGACAGGTCTTTCATCCGCGACTTCACCGCGTCGGTATAGGCCTGTACAGCGTCCTCACCTTTCTCCCATGCGGTAACAACGGCATCACTCAGTTCCTTGGCCCACGATTTCAGGTCGATGTCATAGATGGCCTTGGCCATGTCAAGAGCAAAGTTGTCTATCTGATCTTGCATCTCCACAAGCTGCTGCTTGTAGTCCTCAATGGCTCCGCCGTCAGAGTTTTTCTTGTCCTGCTCGGCTTCCATCTGCTTGCGTATCTCGTCACGCTGAATGTAAAGCTCTGCAAGTTTGGTGTCGTAGTAAGTCTCAGAATCTAATGCTTCGCTAATAGCCTTGGCTGTGTCACTCTTCACGTAGCCGTTGCCGCCAAATCCTACAAATTGCAAGAAGCTCTGAGAGTCATATTTTTTTTTGTACTCTCTCAACTTCTCAATGTCGCCAGCACTGGCCTTGGTGGTATAGACACCGCCCAAGGTACGTTCCAGTGCTTTTTCAAGGTTTTTCGTCAGGTTCTCCATCTCCTTCTGACGCTCCTTGCTCGCATCTATCTCTTCTTGCAGGGCTTTGTCGTGCAGGGCAAAGATTCCTGACACTATGGAGATTCCTGCTGCTGCAGCAGCACCGTAAGGCGATGCGGCTCCAAGCCCAAGGGCGTTAAGCCCTCCGGCCACTTGGCTTGCTGCACCAAGGGCATTGCTGCCCATCTGGAAAAGTTCGCTCGCCTCTGTCATTCCTAACTGGTCAAACAGGTCAATGACGGGCTGTAGCACATCTTGCACGGCCTTGAACTTCTCGGAAATACCGTCAAGTCCTTTCACAAAGTCATCCTCTGCACCTTTTATTCCGTCATCTATCTGCCTCTTCGTCACTTTGGAGCCAAGTTGCACACCAAGGAGTTTGGATAATTCGGAATTGGCAATAAGGTCGCCACCACTGGCTTGCTTGCTGTAGGAACTCAGACGGTTTCTCTTGCCAAGGGCTTCACCGATGGCTTTGAATGGATTGCGCTGGGTAACTACGCTGTCTATTTTTGCCAATGCCTCGTATAGTGCCTTGGTGGCTTCTTCGCTGGCAGTGATGCTGGACAACGTGGCATTCAGGTTGTTGCGCATATTACGGAGCGTCCGAGTGCTCATTTTGTCAAGATTGCCGAAGATGCGACCCCAGTCTTCATCCTTCTTGAAATACTCCCACCGTTTGTCGGCAATTTCCTTGGCCTCATTCCTGTCTGCGTTGGCCAACAGGGTTGGGCTACCGCCATTCTTCCGGATGGCATTACGCGTCCTGTCATACTTCAAGCGTATCTGCTCCAGCTCCGTTTCAAGGCTTTTGGCATTCTTCAGCGCGTCAAGGAACAGCTCTACATCTTCGGCTTTCACCTGTTGTTCGGCTTCTTTCAGAGCCATAAGCCTCTGGTATACCCCGTCAGTATTCTCCTTGAAAATATCCACCTTTCTCAGGGCCTCGTCATTCATCCCCAACAGCTCGTCCACCGTAAGCCCCTGTGCCTTGCTGTTTCCCGCAAGAGCCTTACCTATCTCGCTCCTAAGTTGCTCTGCCTGGTTGCTAAAGTCCACCTGTCCGCCAAAGGCTATCTGTGCTGCCTGTCCTTTGTTTCCCGTAGCCTCCAGCACCTTCTTATACAGGTTCCATTTCTTCCCCTGCTCTTTCAGTGCTGCGTCAAGCTGCGACAGGATGGCCTCGGCGGCTTTCTTCATCTCGTCGTACTGCGGGGTCAGCTGCTCCTTGCTGACATCAAACAGGAACTTCGTGCGCTCAGTGCTTCCACCACTGAGCTTCTTACGGAAGTCACCGATAGCCTTGTTCCAGTCGCCCATGTCGTAGACAGTGCTCCCGTCGGCATTGAAGAACTGGCCCCAAAGCCCTGTCTCTCTCAGTTTCTTCAAGGCGGCATCACTGCCTATCTCCTGTGCCCACTTCTTGAACTCGGCATAGAACGCTTTCAGCTCGCTCCATTCCTCTTTCCAACGTTTCAGCTGCTCGTCGGACTTGCTGCCACTCTTCGGCTCTTTGTTCGATTTCTTCTTCTCGCCCTCATAGTCATAGCCAATTCCGTATAATGCTGCTGTTTTCTCATTATTGTGTTGATTGGTTATATTAATAAGTCTTTGGTTGGCTATACTATCCAGCACTTCAAGTTTCCTAATCTCATCATTCGAAGCCTTTCGTTTCTTTGCTGATTCGAGGTTTTTCTTTGCAATTTCAGCCTGCTTCTGTCTGGAGATTTTTTCGTTTTTCGACGCGTCAAGGTCCTTCTTGGCTGCATTCTGAGCATCGAAACTACTACCGCTTGCAGCCCATCTTGTTGCAATATTCTTAATCTTCTCGTCGAGATATTCGGGCATATTTCCGTAAGCCAATTTCTGCAAATCATTTACATTCGTGCCACTCGTAGAGAAAGCCAGCTGAATATTGGCAACGAAATTGCTGTCATTCAACAACCCCTGTAAGGTATCTTCATAATATGGATATTTCTCCTTCGTTTTCTCGACAGCATCGTTGACAAGTTCCTGCACCTTGTCTTTTTCTGCCTGATTGAGTTTCTGTCCATAACGGATTTTATTGGCAATTTTTGGCTCTGCTTGGGCAAGCATTTCACCAAACTTGTCAACAACAAGAGTGGTAGCATCCTCAATATTGTCAATATGGAACAGTTCGTTCAATTTGATATTGACAAGCATTTTCTCCTTGCTTCCAAAGCCAAGCTCTTCTTCAAGACTGTTTCTCAGTTTGCGGTACAGTTCATTGGCGCGTTCGCTCTTCCCGACATTAGGAATAGCTTCAAGTATTTTGTCATGTAACTCTTGAATATCTTTGTCAAGATTCCTACCGACAGCAGTACCGCCGCCCATAATTGTGTCCCATAATCCAAGACGCTTGGAAGTGAAAGTACGCGCATTGTTTTTTGCACTCTCAAAAATGTCACGTACAGCAGAGCCGAAATCTGTGGCTTTGTTCTCGGCCTCTTCTGTGATTTGCTTCTCTTCATGGAGCACATTCTTTAGGTGATTGTATTGCGACTCAAGACCATTAAGGGCCTCGGTCTCACGGATGATGGCACCGTAGTTGGTGGAGTGCTGCTTGAGCATTTCCTTCATGCCGTCAATGGCACTTTTGTACTCATCATTGCTCGTCGGTGTGCCTGTCATGCCACTGATGACATCCGACAACTCCTTGCCACGATTGCTGAAACTGTCGGTCAGGTCTTTGTTCTTCCGCGCTATCTCGTCAAGATGGCCTTCCCATGCTATCAAGCCGCCTATGATGGCTTCAATGCCTATCATGGCAACACCTGTCCAGCCTGTCATTGCCCATAATTTACTCCCAAACCCTTTCAAGTTAGTCAAAGCGTTAGTCATGGCGTTCGTTTGCAATGAACCCGCAATAATCTGCTTCCTTTGTTCGGCAGTAATACGCCCCATCAGCACCAAGTATTCCAGCTGCTTCTTGTTCAGGTTACCTTGCTGGTAGACGCGCTGAATCTGGAGAGCATTCATTTTGCCTTCCATGGCCAATACCTGGTAATAGTTGCCCTTCTGAGCATTCATCCGCATCAGCTGGGCATACTGATGACCTGTTATCTCTCCGTTTATCTTCTGTCTGGTCAGTTCAATAGCTCTCAACTGTTGTGCCTTTTGGATATTGGCATCAATGCCTCTAAAGCCAATATCTCCAAAGCTACTTGCCCAGTTCTTGAATTTGATAGAGCCATAGGCAAAGGCCATACCTGAGATAAGAGGAAAGAGGGTGTTCATGTTCTCTATCAACGATGTCGTTAAAGAGACAAATGTTTTTAACGCCTTTCCTCCCGTACCTTCCCCGTCTGCCAGATTAGAAAGCATAATCTCCCAAGCGTCCTGCAAGTTCGACCACTTACCTGCCAACGTGTCTGCAAGCACAAACTGGGTGTCGAAGAATCGACCACCCTCATTGGTCATATCCCACAGGATTTTCTTCACCATCTCAAACGGCACGGCACGCTTCGAGATAAGGTCAAAGACCTCGGCCGTAGATACCGCACGACCATTCAGACGGGTAAACTCGTTGGCCAAAGCTTGCACGAGCGGAATGCCTGCTTCCGTGAATTGCCTTAGTTCCTGACCTCTCAGCACAGAGGCACTTCTTACCTGTCCGTAGGCCAATATCAGTCGGCCCATGTCTACACCAAGTCCTGCTGATATGTCGGCAAGCCTCTTGGTGGTGTCAAACATTTCGTTGTATGGTACGTTGAACGCTGCAACCTGTTTGGCGTAACTTGCTAACTGACGGAAGTTGAAGGGTGACACAACGGCCAGCTCCTTCATCTGCTCAAACATCGAATTGGCTTGCTGCACGTCACCGAGGATGTTCTGTAGTGCTATGTGCTGCACCTCAAACTCACCGCCTATCTGTATCAGGTTCTTGAGGAAGTGCTCACCTGCATAAAGCCCGAAATATCCTGCCACCTGTTGCTGCAACTGGGTGACTATCTTGTTCTGCCTATTACCCATCTCCGCTGCACGCTCGTATGCAGACGCAAGTCCTTGATTAGCCTGTGCATTCTCCCTCGTTACCTGTATGGCCTTGGCCTCTTTTGCAGCTTTCTCTTCCAAGGCACGGTTTACCTCTCTCACGGCAGCGGCCATCTCGCGCTCTTCACGCGCTTCTTCCATCTGCTTTTTATGCTGGCGCAGCTGAATGAAGGCCTCTACTCTGGCCTCGGCAGCAGCTTGCTCGTTTACGGCTTCGGTTATTTCTTTCCGACGCTGGGCTTGGGCTGCAAGAGCCTTGGATTTCTCCCATTCTTCGTCGCTCATGCCAAGACCGTTTAGTCTTCCGCTTTGTAGATCGTTGATGGCTGTGCTGACATTGCGCATCAGCCCGGCATACCCACTGCCAAGCACACCTGCCAGTGCACCTTTGGCACTGAGGTCTGTACCTTTCAGCGTCGCAAGTTTCTTTGATAGCCTGTCAAGCAATGACAGCAGGAGTTGGATGTGCATCTGCTCCTGCTGGCTGGCATTAGCACTGACGGCTGATAACTGTGAGCGGGCTGTGGCAATACGCGCCAAGGCATCCTTCACCTTCTCCTGGGCAGCGGCATTGCGGGCGGCGGCATCCTCGGCATCTTTCTCGGCTTTGGCGGCTTCCTTGGCAGCTTCCTTCTTGGCTTTGGCTTGCTCCTTCTCTTCTTTGTCCATCTGGCCGACAAGGGTTTTCGTGCCTGACTTCACATCCTTCATAACCAAATTGGCATCAAGGGTCGCAAGAAGATTCTTGACGGCATTGCCGGAAAGGGCTGCTTCTGCACCGATATTGGTAACCTTTTCCACAATCTCTCCCAAACGCGCAACACTACGTTGCAGCCGGGCATCGTCGAATCCCCACAGGTCTTCGTTCCGATGGGCCGTATTCCTGGCAATGGCTTGGTTGGCCTTTTCCAAGACTTCCGTCATCTTGAAAATGGCTTCCGTCGCCTCACGGGCATTCTTCTCGATGTGCTTCTGGCCTTTGCTTGCGTCTATCTTCTCGCCAGCGGCCTGCACTTGCTCAATCGCTTCTTGAAGTTTTTCCGCGTCCTTGATAGCATCTTTGATTTGCTGTTCGAGCTTGCCGCGCAACTCCCAGCCGATATATAGATTGTCTGATTCTGCCATAATTATGAAGATTTATTTTGTTATCCTGAAAATTTTGCCTAACTTTGTAGCCGTATAAATATACTGCTTATGAAGATTTTGAAATATGCCTTTTTTGCTCTTTGTGCCTTTGTTATTTTCTTTGCCCCTGTTTCTGATTTTGAGATAATAGGGTACTTTGTTATTGCACCTTTATGTGGTTTGGTGGCCTATGCCATATTTCGCCCTATTATATGGTGGTATTACCCACAGGAGTTTTGCCCTAACTGGCCTTACATGTTCGACAAGCAACGCAAGAAGTACCTTGAACAACAGAAGCAGAAACGCAACTACTACCGCAAGAAATTCCATTTCGGAACACTCGAAAAGTAGTCCCAATCTACACCTCTCTCCGTAAGAACCCGCTCAGCGAGAATGTCTTACCATCCATGCCACCCTCGGCCTCTTTCTTCTTGGCCCAGGCATCTGCAAGGGCATCCATCTCGTTCACGTCGGCACGACTGTTACCCATGCCCTTCTTTCCATTTTTGCTGCCATAGTCTATCACGGGCTGGTCGGCCACCATCAACTCTATCTGAGCCGTAGTATAGCCCCACCAATAATCAAAGGCTCTGATGCCAAACCGCCGATCAAACAACCAAGGCATTTTCTCGCTTAGAGAGTAGGCTGCGCCCCATCGTGTGCGGCTCGGCCATACTCTTGTTTGGTCATCGTCATTATCGTGTCCATCATTGCGGTCGCTAATATGGTAGCCACTGCTAACGGCCCTGATTGAATTTTTTTTTTGGAGGCATCGAGCACTCCCATTACCTCTACTTGGTCCATGTCACGCACATAGTACTGCCAACGCCAGTACACCCAGTACCACAGGTGCAGCAGCAGACATGTCACCAGTCCGTACCGATGGTTAAGCAGTACGCATGATGCTACCTTCACATTCCGCTTCCAAGGGTCTTTCTCTGTCACCATGATATGTGAGAACTTCCGTGTCACACCGTTATGCAGCCAACCTATCTTGCGCTTCTTGCCGTTCACCACAACCGTTTCGGGACTCGCCTCCATGATGTCATCCAACAGCTGTTGCAAGTCCTGTGACGGCTGTTCTATCTTCTTTTCTTCTGCCATCTTTTTCTTCGTAGAAAATCCATAAAAAGAATATCTTGCTGATACTCAGTAGGTTTTTATTTTCTCCAATTTGATTCTTTTCTTTTTTATGCCACCTTTTAAAAGAAAGAAGGGGCTGACGGTCACCCCGCCGCCCCTTTGGTCTTTGGTCGTACACCCTTCTACGCTGCCTTCGTCAGGAACAGAATGTCGGGATTCGTGCCGTCGGTCTCGATGGTACCGTTGAAGTCCAGCGCAAACACACCCTTCGTGTCTTTGTCCAGCACAGGCTTCGCCCACAGGGAGGTGTTCGTAAGCACAAGAAGATTCTTCTTGTCCTCGCTGACCAGGACGAAAGTTCCGTCAACCTTGGTCTGCTGCAGCACAAGGCCAACACCTGTGTAGCTGTCGCCGTCGCCAGTACCCTTTGTGTTCACAGTGGCCGTAACCTGCTTCACAGCATCCTCGCCGTAGGCCAGTTTCAGCACGTCGGTATGCTTGGTAGGCACACGGAATGACAGGTCAATGTCGCCGGGCTCAGAACTCGTTACCCAGTCACCGGGAAGGCCAATCACCTTGTAGTGCTCAATAGAGGGGTCGCCCTGCTCCAAAGTGAAGGTTTCTACCTTCACGGGAAGGTCAAACTCTGGAGTGATTGCCAGTCCTGTAAGGTTCGACAGATCAAGCTCCGCTTTCTGGTACAACAGGCTTGCAAGGCCGCTGAATACGTCCTTCAAGTCTTTCTTTGTCTTTATAGCCATAGTTGTTGATGTTAAATTGTTATTACTAAGTGTTCTTTTCTTTGCCATAGTCCTAAACCATAGTCGTCATCTTTGCCTGCACGCTGGAGTAATGATAACCGTTGCCGTCGCTGCTACCGATAATAACCGTTCGCGGCCTCGTAATTTTGAAACGACCTTCGCCATCCATGATGGGAAACCGAGCCCTGAGATTTTCCCTCAGCGTCTTCATTGTCTTGAAGTCGTACTCCTTCGGGTTTGCTGCCGTCTTCTTGTCGGCAACATATATCTCAAACACCACAGTCTGGTCTATCCACCAGTCATCATCTTCACCAAGCGTCTTGTTGACGGGAGAGTAAGGGAGAGACACCACGATGAACTGAGTCAGCTTGGTGGTAGTGGCATTCGGACGTTCCTGTAGGTACGTCTTCTCGCACACCTTCTGTGCCTCTTTGTCCATCACTTCAAGTATATCCTCTGGAGTAAGCATAGTCAAGCAAACCGAAATTCCCTGATGTCACCGCCGCGACCCTCCACGTCGTCGGCTAACTGCAATAGCACCTTGTTGCCGCCAAGCATCTTCGCGTAGTCTACCACGGTCACAATGCGGTATGCCAGCGACTCCTGGCTCTTCGAGACGCGAGGGCGGTACCGTCTAAGCCACCGCACAACTTCTTCGTTGGCAAGAATCCTGCGCATGCTTCCTTCGGGAGCCTTGAAGGTTTTCTTCTGAAAACTTCCGTCGTAACGGCTGCGTCCCTTCTGAAAAATGTCACCGCTTGCAAGGGTCACCTGATAGGGCTCCTCGCCTTCTATGTCGTTGGTGGTGGCACAGGCTACAAACTGCCCGTTTCGGTACAGGGCAATGCCGAAGGAGTTGATGTAGTTACCCGTCATGTCGGACTTCTTCAGCTCAGCCATCTTGTCGCGGATAAGCTGATGTACCTTGTTCATCACTCCGGGCAGACTCTTGACCATCTCACGCTGGGCTTTGTTGTAGCCGTTCTTGCGGAGATGGTAGAATACGTGCTTGATGTTGCTTCTCTTGACTGCCATGGCACTACATGTTACTGTTCCTGTTCATCTGACCGTAAACCACGCTGCGGTTGTTGTCCGGCTCGAAGTCTTTGACTTCCCATTCCTCGGCGATATTACCTTTTACCGCTATAAGAACATCACCAGACATTGGTACTAAGCCATCCCATTCGTCAAAACGGACGGGAATGCTGGCTTTGCGCTTGTTGCTGTCGACTTTAGCGTCTCCCGTTGTCGTGGTGTCTGTATAGCTGCGGCCTATACCCTCATAGACGATTTGCTCTGAAAGCTCTCCTTCGGAGTACCTGTCTGGCACTTCGCGCCTCACTATCTTGATAGTGTGAGGGTATCGCGGATTACTGACCTTAACCTTCCTCATAGTGATACTTCGTGTGGAAGTGGGATGCCTGCCTCATTGTAGTCACAGGGCTGAATCCCAAAGCTGCTTACTGTCACCTCTACAGAGTCATCGTAGTCGAACTCTTCACCATACTTGTCGTAGATGGTCTTGGCATAAGCCAGCATACGGTCTTTGTCTTCATCCGTCAACTGATAGCCGCCCTCGGAATGGCTCCAACCGTTATCGGAGTCAGAAGTGGAGTTGACCTTTGTCGGACCCATGCAAATCCAAACATACAGGTCAGCCTTAAGGAGATGACGAACCATCAGGTCGGTATCGGACAACTTATCGTCGCCGCTCACCAGTTCCTCACGGTCTTTGAGTATGCACTCCACACAGTCGTCAGGCACGGGAAAGTTGACACAGCCAAACAGGTAGTCCCTAACCGTCTTCTCCTTAGTCGCTCCGCTCATATCATTCATACACGCAAAGATTTTAAGAGTAAGGCAGACTCCGAGGGGCCTGCCTTATCCGTTGTCTATGCCTCGCTGCGGGTATAGTAGTCAGTACCCTCCTGTACCTCGGTGTCGGTCGACAGGATGAAACCACCGTCAGACTGTACGTACCAGCCCTTCTCGGAAGGATTGTCACCTGCTTCTGGCGTTACCTTGGTGTAGGTGTAGGTCGGCTCTGTGGGAGCGTCACCCATCACGTTCAAGTAGTAGAACCAGCGCGTGGCATTGGGCACACACACGGTCTGAGACTCTGACTTGACCTTGATGGTCATCTTCTCACCGTTACGCACCTCGCGTATCATCGTGCGGCCATCATCGAAGTAGGCTGTACGGGTACTGCCGTCGTCAATGGCTACCAGCTTGCCGCTCTGAACGGTACCGATGTCGCCGTCGGGAACGTAGACCAGCACGCCCTCGCGGAAAGCCTGAAGGTTGTGGTATGCAGCTTTGCGGGTGCGGGGGTCGATGAACTCCACGGCACCGCGCTTGTCGATAACCTCGATGCGGCCGATGCGCTGCTGGATATAGTTCCAGATAACTTCATCGTCCTGCGTGTAAGACCACGACAGGCGAAGCGCGTCCTTGTTGATGTCGGGACGGGTGGCTACGGCAAACAGCTCGCGGAAGAAGGGCATGGCCAGCAGGTCGCGTTTGGTCTGCTTGGAGCATTCCCAGTGACCGGCAGGCATGGCATCGTTCTCCTCTGCATTCTCGACAATCTTCTGGGCAACGGTGATGGGGTTCACACCCTTGCCGATGCCTGATACCTGAACAACGTTGCCGCCGGCATCCTTGTAGTACCAGGTCGACGTGTTCTTGTTCTTGGCAGGAACCTCGAAGTCTATCTCGAACGGAAGACCATAGGGGTTGTTGGTACCGTCGATAACCAGCTTGCCCTCGTTGCCGACAATCTGGTGACGCTGGAACTGAACGGTGTTGAAGTTACCGCCAATCAGAGAGTCGACGGAAGTGAAGAACAGGTTCATCACTGCGTCAACAATATCGGAGCGCATGCCACCCAGCATGTCAACGAGAGCTATCTTCTCACGAATCTTCTTACGGTCAAGGTACACCTCATGCTTGAAGATGTTAATCTCGCCTGTCGCGATGGTGGCACCGTCAACACTCTTGGAGGGACCGTCGGAGTCGTAGTCCACATAGGCTGCCATCG
This sequence comes from Prevotella sp., assembly GCA_017458125.1. Classification (GTDB taxonomy): domain Bacteria; phylum Bacteroidota; class Bacteroidia; order Bacteroidales; family Bacteroidaceae; genus Prevotella. Next base: position 61,590 of record JAFTGB010000041.1, on the reverse strand, counting down.
TGTAGGGACGGATGACGGCCTCTATCTGCTCATAGGTGGGATTCAGACGAATGTCCGGATCCAGAGGGAAACCCATCTGGGCATACGTCTTCTCGGCATTCCACTTCTCGGCAAACATATCGTCAAGATACATCTGCAGCGAAGCGCGTCCACCTTCGACATAACCCAAGGAGGCTAAGCCCTGAGCAATAAAATCGTAAAATTGTGCGTCGCGTATCATAATTGAATACCTTTTAGAGAGTTAATTACTCGATGCCGTATGCCTCGCGAGCGTCTTTGCGCAAGCGGACGAACTCAATGTTCGGCAGCTGTGCCTCGACACTGGCAGGAACGTCAGTGGCATCACCCCAGCACTTACCCGATGTGACAATGGCCACGGAGGCGTAGAACGTGCCTTCAACAACCTTGATGTCATGGCGGGTAAGGCCATTCACAGTAGCAAGCTTGGCGGAGCCAGCGTCGGCCTTGATAATCTCGGCGAAGTCGCTCAGGTTATCGAAGTGTACCATCGTTCCGGCTGGAATAACAGTACCAGGTGCCAAGCCCTCCAGATTGATCTTACGACCAATATGGATAATCTTGTCAACGTCAATCCAGCACTCAACGTTTGCACCACCGATTTCGTGCTTCTGCCGAGTCATGGTATTGTCCGTTCCTCTGTTGTAATAGCCCATAACTAAAATGTTAATGAATAATGTTACCTGAAAACTCTTTTTACCCTAAAGAACTATTTCTTCTCTTCGGGCTTTGGGAGCTTGCCGCGAGCACGCATCTTGGCTTTGAAGGCCTCACGCTTCGCGAGAGCTTCCTTGTCTGGTCCGTCGGTACGATGCTCCTGACCCTTCCGGGGACGCTCGAACTTGATGCCTGCATCCTTCAACTCCTGATAGTAGGCTTCCTCTGCGTCCTTTGCCAGCTTGGCAATGTCGTGAGTCTGACCTTCTTCGAGCGTGGGGAGCTTAATCTTGGCAATAACGGCGTTGACGAAATACGAGTTAGGGGTGATTTTCCCTTCCTTGAACGTCTCATTAAGCTTGTTGCGGACCTTGTCGATAACAGCATCATTTGCTGCCTTTTCGTCCTTTTCTTTGAGAGACTTTTTCAGACCTTCAACCTCATCCTTCAAGGCTTTGATTTTCGGGTCATCTTCATCCTCTTCTTCGATCTTGGGGGTCTTCTTCGGAGGGGTCTGCGTAGGATGCTTTTTCTTCCAGTCGTTAATCTGGGTGCCTGCCTCTTTCGCAACGTTTCCGTTCATACGGAGCAGACGCTGGGCTATCCGTTTGCAGAATGCTTCGTCGGCCTGACTGTCTTCGGTGATTCCTTCCAGTTCCGCGTCCAACTCGGCGTTAATAGTCTCTTCACTGAGCACGGTAATGCGTGATTCGCCATACTGTGCCTCTACTAATGGTCTGAGTGATTCCCTATCCATGGTTTTAAAGTTTAAAATTGATGATTTCAATCGTTATCCTTTGTTGCGGAAGCGGGACTCGAACCTGCGACCTCTACGTTATGAGCGTAGCGAGCTACCAACTGCTCTATTCCGCAATGTACCCGACGCTTCGGGCCATAAAAATAACAATGTGATAAAAAATAGAGGAAACTCACAAGAAATCAGAACCTTCACAGGTGCTTGCTTGTATAAATATACTAATTTTCTGCAAAAATACGAATAAAAATTGTATAAAACAAATATTTTTGCGTATTTTTGCAGAGAAATATGAATAATTATTCGATTTCGGGGTAGATGGAAAAGTTTTCAGGACTTAAAATGCCCGATGGTGAGCCGATTCTGACTCAAGAGTACATCAATACCCTCCAGCAGCAGGCGATTGCAAAGAAACTCAAAAATGCAATCGTGCCACAGGCTGGAGGGCAAGAAAACATGCTCGCTACCAATGTGGATATACTGATTTGTGGTGGTTCACGCGGTGGAAGTAAAAGTTTTTCGGGATTGATGGAAGCACAAAAAGATATACTAAACCCCGATTTCCATGCAGCCGTATTCAGAAACAACAAGAAAGCCATGGAAAAACTGATACGTGACTCACGTAAACTATTTTCACAATTTGGCACTTACAACAAGTCTCAGTCTGATATGACTTGGAACTTCTCTGCAGGCGGCACCCTTGGCTTCTACTACCATGATGACAGCTATGAGGATTTCAAAGAACGCTTCCAAGGTCAGGAATACGCCTACATCTTCATAGACGAGATAACACACATCGAATATAACAAGTTCAAATACCTCACGACGTGTAACCGTAATGCCTATGGCATTCGCAACCGCTTTTGGGGTACTTGTAACCCTGACCCTCGCTCATGGGTACGTCAGTTCATTGACTGGTGGATTGACAAAGACGGGTATATCGACCCGGAACGTGACGGAAAGGTACGCTACTGCTTCATGAAGGGTGACCGCATCAATCAGATTGTCTGGGGTGATACTCGCGAAGAGGTGTATCTCAAGTGTAAGGATGAAATTGATGAAGTATGGAATCCTAAGTTTGACGAATACGGCATGACGAAGGAGCAGATGGTAATGTCGGTGGCTTTCGTACGTGCTGACCTGTCACAGAACCCCATGCTTCTTCTCTCTGACCCAACGTATCTTGCACGTCTGGCACAGCAGGACAAAGGACAGGTGTTACGAGACCTTAAAGCCAACTGGAATGCTTCTGAGGCTGGTGATGACATGATTTCCTACGACGAGCTTGAATCTGTGTTCGCCAATGCTTACCAGTATGGTGATGGCATCAGACGATGCACGGCTGATATTGCGCTTGAAGGTGGTGATAATCTTGTCATGTATCTGTGGATAGGATGGCATATTGCTGACTTCTGTTGCGTCAACGTCAATTCCAAGACGGCTGTTTCTGTCATTCAGCATAAGTTGAAGGAATGGGGAGTGCTGGAAGAGAATTTCTGCTATGACCTGCAGGGTGTAGGACAGCTCGTAAAGGGATTCTTCCCAGAAGCCATACCATTCAACAACCAAGCAGCTCCTATTGCTGACGAGGATGATGACTATGACGATGGGGTGAAGTATCTTTACAAAGACCTTAAATCGCAGTGTGCATATCTCACCTACCGCAAGCTCAAGGAGCTGAACATATCTTTCGACGCAAGCCTGCTTGACAGGAAGGTGTCTGGTAATGGCTACGAGGATATTATGCTTCGAGATGTGTTACAGAAGGAGCGTATGTCATTGCGTCGTGACCCAGATACAAAGGACAAGGGTTTCTGTCTGATGCCAAAGAAAAAATCGAAGGTAATAGTAGGACACTCGCCTGACTGGTGGGAGTCTCTGTATTTCCGAGCATACTTTGACATTGCAGAACCCGTACAGATGGAAGTAGAAAACTCATGGATGCTGGGGGCGGACATGGAAATGAATTTTGATATGGAGTTTAATTAAAACAGGATAACAATATGGCAAAGAGATTTGATTTCAAGGAAGTTCTCGTTCGCAAGCCTATCTACAAAGTCTTACCAAGCGAAACGAATTTAAAGTTTGAGACCTATCAGGGTAGCGACATGTCGGAACCTGATGACCCTCTCAAGCTACAGGTATATACGCAGTCACAGATGTTACGTGAATACTACCCGTCGGCTCACAATATCAACAATCCTGTTCTATATCCCGATGTGTGGAAGGAAATGCCAGTACCGGGAAAGCCGAATCAAAAGAGGTATTTCCGTCAGCCCATCACTCGTACCGCTCTGGCTTTCCAGCGCGTCATCAAAATCAAACGTAATACGCATGTGTGTGGTAACGATATGCAGTTTGAGTTGGCATCCAAGAGTCGTGACGAAAAGAAAACGCTCCAAGACACGCTGTCGTTGCTGGACTTCAAGGAAGGCTGGCTGACAATGGGAATGGAAGAGCGTTTCTATGAGGCTGTTGACTCTATCAACACCGTTGCGGACGCTGCCGTGGTTGGCTTCTTTGATGAAAACGGCGAGCCTCAGACGCGCACATTCTCCTTCATCAACGGCGATAAGCTCTATCCGCACTACGACCCCATCACGGGACGCATGAGACTCTTTGCACGTAAGTATTACGACCTTGATGAAGACGGAAAGCACACCACTGAATGGGTAGAGGTGTGGGATGACGAATACCTGTATCGCTTCAAGCGTGACGTGAAGGGCATATCGGCTACCATTCTTGACATCTTCGGACTCAACGGATTCAAGCAGGTGGGTGAACCTCATAAGCACGGATTTCCATTCATTCCTGTTGCCTATCATGTCAATCCCGAAGGTCCGGCATGGGCTTTCTCGCAGGACACTATTGAGAAATACGAAGAGGCTATGTCGTATTTCTTCGAGAACAACAAGGCATACGCTTTCCCGATATTCTATGCTAAGGGCAAGGGTGTGAAGCTCAGCGGCAATATGAATGGCGCTGTCAAGGCGGTGGCCATCAGTGACCCCAAGGGTGAAGCTGGATTCCTCAAGCAAGAGGATGTTTCAAACTCTTACAACACACTCCTTATCAAGCTCTACGACCTTATCTACGAGCAGTCGTTTGCCGTCAAGCCGCCTGAATTGAAGTCTGGCGACTTGCCAGGAGTAGCCGTTAAGCTGTTGTTCTCTCCTGCCATCGAGCAAGCTATTGGTGATGCTGAACATCTGCAGCCGTTCGTGGAACAGCTGGTACGTATCGTCAAGTATGCTTGGGGATATAAGCTCAACCATCCGGCTACACTCATGGCTCTGCCTATCAAGTCGTGGATTGAGCCATACATTCATCAGAATGATAGCGAGCTGATGACAAACCTCGCTACTGGCGTACTGCAGGGCTTCATTTCCAAGCAGACAGCATCAGAGCGTGCTTCTAAGTACACGAAGAATGATGAAATGGATCGTCTGCTGAAAGAGTATAAGCAGAAGCAGGAACTCGACCTTCTCTATGAAATCAAAAAGAAGAAGGCTGAGGTGGAGGCTGAGATTGAAAAGCTCAAGCAGACATCGAAGATTCAAGCCAAGCAGGGTAATGTCCGCACTGGTAACGGACGTACTCGTACCACTGACGAGAACGGTAACCACGAAGGAGAGAATAATTGGGACACATGGGACAGAACACATTAAGACATGGACGTAACAGTATCATCAAAGACTAACAAGCTTGCTCGCTCATTGGGCCTTACTCCTGAGCAGATGGCTTTCGCTGACCTCATAACGCAAGGATGGCCGGAGGAAGATGCGTATGCCGTAGCTATCCGTACCGGCATGGCAACATGGAACCGTGCAGCTATCAAGGATGAAGTGGCAAAGATTCTTTCTTCTGTTGCCGTACAGAAGCGTATCGCTGCCAACAAAGATGTACTTCGAGAGTCACAGGTGAAGAAGATTCAGAAGGATATGAAGGAGAATGCCGACGAACTTCTTGAACTGGCTACCAATAAGGAGAAAAAGCTGATAGAGCTGCAGACTATTCTTAAAGGACTAAAGCCTGGCTCCACGGAGTACAACAAGGTCAATGACCAGATTATCAATATCTCTCGCATGAAGCAGAATGAGGTAAAGACGGATGACAAGACCATCCACTACTACCTGCCTGTCTCATACCCTACTGGCTGTCATGACTGCCTGTATTCTCGATGCAACGAATGTCAGTATAAGCGAGAATGCGAAGAAAGAAAGAAAATCGAGGAATAACAACACTTCTTATAAAGCCAACGTTAAAACTTTTGATTTTGTATCGTACGAAGAGAGAGAAGGGGAGCCACTTGTGAAAGCAGCTCCCCTTTGTTGTGTCTATTGCCGTGTTACGACAATCATTCGTCAAAATGCTCACAAGCTCTGTCGCTAAGTAGGACACAAAACTTTCCGTCTTTATACCAAGGGCATCTTCCCATGGTTGGCTTGCGTCCGTGAACACTCAGCGTATGGTGGGAAGTCTCTGGGGTGCAGTTCTTACATTCGCCACACTTCCTACCTACCCATTTCTTTGGCTGTCCGGGTCTTGGTAGCGGATTGGGCCTCCTGTAGACAGCCATACTATAAACCTATCTCCATCTTACGCCCATATTCTGCTATCAGCAGAGCGTCACAGGTTTCATTGGTAATCTTCTTGCCAAGAGAAGGAAACAAAGCCTGGGACTTGGCTTTGAGTTTCAACTTGTGTTCCTTCTTCTCCGCTGCCGTCGATTTTGTGATACTCGAATGACCTACAGAATACAACTTCTGCCATTTCTGAGGTGTCACATCGTTTGTCGGCAACTTCAATGCGAGCAGGGCCATTTCAAGATGGCCGCATCCCTTACCGAAACTGAATGCCGACGATGCACCTTGGCCCGGTATTCCTCCGACTTTCTCAATGTAAACCACGAAGTCTGCCCTTTTGCCGTTAATCATGTCAAAACCCGATTCTGTCAGTTTAAGCAGATGCGATAGCAGGTCTTGTGGAGTCTCTGGCATTTTTTCAACGTCGACAACTTTACCGTCTTGGTCGAGCATGGCAATGCCTCCCTTCTTTCCTGGATCAATCCCGATAATATACTTCATAACAGCTTCTTTCTTAACTCCTTGATATATTCGGTAATCGTAGTCAGACGGTCTGTTACCAGACTGTCATTGCAGACAGGGATAAAGTTTGGTAACTCTACCTTTGGGTTTTCAATGGAGCAACACAGTGCATCGAGAAAATCCGTCACCCGTGTATGGTCCTGAATAATCTCCAGTACCTCCTTATTCACCTTCATGTTCGCCTCCTTCCTCTAACTCCTTTGCCATTTCGCGAAGCTTGGCCTTGGCTTCTTCATTAGCCTTCACCTCTTCGAGAATCTTGTCATCCTCTGCCTTCTCTTCGGCAGTTTCAGCAGCACCAGCAAATGCTTTCCGACGCTCAATGAGGGCTTTCAGGGCATTGGCCTTGTCCTCGTAATACTTCTGGTCGCCAGTGGTACACACATCAGTCATCCACATGCCAAAGACATGAAGAATGTCGGCAACACTGTTCTGAGAAAGCGTCTCACCATTCTCTTGGGCTTCGAGAGCTGCAGGGATGCAGTAGTCAAGCCAACGGAATACCTGTGTGTTGAAGCAGAACGTCAGGGCAAAGATACCACTGATGGCCTCGACCTTAATATAAGGGATGCCAGCACGCGATAATTGCTTCTTCAAGTCGTCAGGTATGTTCGCGTCGGCACGCAAGCCCTTGAGCTGGCTCTTACTCAGCGACTTCGTGAACTTGAGAACTTTATAGTTCCCGATTTTAATTTCCTTACCAAATGGCAAAGAGGGTCTTTCTTTCTTTTCTTCCATAGTCCTATGCTTTTTGATTATTACATTTCTTGATTTTACTGTACCCGTCGCTCTTGCAGACTCCTTCGCTGTGGTCGTAGTAGCGCACCTGCACCCGCGCACCGTCGTAAGCACAGACATCTATACGGCTGCCGTGACGGACAAATATGGTCACTGCCTTCAAGCCGTTAACCCAAACAGTACCTCTGCACTCTCCCAAGAATACATAGTAACCGTTCTCGGCATCGGCAACCTGCACTTCTTCGTCAATGAAGATGTTATGCCTGTGCAGGTCCTCTTTCTTGAAGTTCCTTCGGCAGAAGTCGAGTGGTGGATAGTCATTCTTCACACAGAAGTCAAATCCGCGGATGAACTTGTCAAGCAACTCATCAATGTCCGCATCATCCTTCCATTCCTCAGTCCACTTCCCGCATAGCGGAGTCGGCTGGCTGCAAGCCAGCTCACGCAACACTATACTCAGTTCTCTCTCTGTCATGCTAATCGTCTTCTTTTATGAATGTTCCTTTTTCTTCTACGTAGTCTACCTGAAGGTTGGCATCGTTGATGACAAACTTCTCCTTCAAGCGTTCGGCATTGCAGCCATAGACGATATAGCTGTTGCCGTCCTGGGAGCGTTTCTTGCCAAAGCCAAGCTTGCTCATGGTATGCCCGAACTTCTGACCAGTAACAGGCTCCACTTCATTGTCCATACAGAAACGATTGAGGCTTTCAATCATTTCCGATGAAGGAATAAGGGTGTACTCTTCATGTACTGCATGGGCCTCCTTGCGCATCTGATAGCTGTTGACCCAAGCCAACACAGGATTCATCTGCAGCTGTGCCAACAATATCTGCCTACGGTTGCCCTCACTCGATGGGAATACGAACTTCCTACGCTTCAACTCTCTGCTGCCTCGCAATATCCAGTTGAAGATGCCGGGGTACTCTGCAACTAACTCACGACTCAAAGCAGGATTCTGCTTTTCCTTCGGAATGGTAATCTCGAAGCTGATGAACTGCAAGCGTCTGATAAAACCAAGACTTTGGTCATCAGAATACGGCAACTCATTGAGGTTGAAGATAAGGAAGGGGATATTGTAGTTCTCACGAACATCCTCGCCAAGCTTCCTGTCCGTAACACTCTCACCAGACACGATGCGCTTGAATACTCCCGTGCGCTTTCTGCCAAAGGTACGCTGGTCTGAGTCTGATGACCAGTTGAAGATAGCATCACGCAACAGCCGACGCGCACGCATACCTTCGTCACCTGTGGCCGTCAGGTCGTCGTAGTCGAGTCCGCTGATACGCTCCTTTCCAAAGATACCTATCGCAGTATCGTAGATGGTGCTCTTGCCGTTGGCTCCTGCACCAAGGAGTATCAGGCACAACTCTATCTTTGCGGCATTCTTGCCCTCATAGGGATTGTATACCGTACCACGCTCCATCAGCCCAAGACCCAAAAACATCTGTAGTATCAGGCGGCTGTTCTTATCGGGCAACACCTCATGCAAGAAGTTGTTCCACTTATTACACTTGGCATTCTCCTTGTAATCGTAAGGGTGGTAGTAGGTCACATGATACTCAGGACTGAAAGGAAACAGCCTGTACTCGCGCAAATCCAACACACCATTCTTGAAAGCTATCAGGTCCGGCCTCGGAACAAGAATGTTGTAATATCTGATAATGTCAATGAAGTATTTCTTGCAGACAGTCTTATCGCCAATCATAGGAACAATCCTCAGGTGCTCCAAAAGAAGGTCATAGGCTGTCACTACAAGCTCTTCACGTATGGTAACATATATCTTGCCGTCAAAGAGGTAGAAGCCGCCATCGTAATACTTGATAGCGGCCTCCTTGGCCATCTTCCTAATCTTCTCAATGAAGTCCAGCTTATTCTCTTGGTAACGCTCGGAAGTCCTGTAGCCCCAGCTACCCTTGAACTTCTCAAAGTTATAGTCGCCGCCAGTACTCGTCACAAGTGCCAGAAGACTCGCAAATATCTGATTGATAACTGTACTATCTGTCATTTCTTTATCATTTCGTATGGAAGGGGAGACTCGAACTCCCAACCTGACGTGCACGACGTCGCTCTACCAGTGTCAGACTACCGAATTATAGCTACTTCCATACCGATTGTTATTTCTTATTGAGAAGCCGGGCAAAGATGTTACGGTTCAACAGGTGGTCGATATACGCCTTACCTTCCCTGTCTGACTGTGACAACTTGGTAATCTGGGCCTCAAATTTGGCGGCACGGCCTTTCTGAAGGTCCAGCTCTGCGTTCAGAAGCCTGTTAGACTGCTCAAGGGCGGCATTCTGCTCTTTCAGTTTCTTGTTGGCCTCTTGAAGAATGGATATGTCTTTGTACATCTTCTCGTTGCAACCCTTTACGTCATCCAAGTGGTCCTTCAACTCGGCCTTCTCCTTGTGGTGGGTGTTGATAATCTCGTCAAGCAACGCAACCTTCTCTTCCAACAAGCGAATTTGACCCTTGGTAGGACGGACACGCTTCTTCAACACCTTATAAGGCTGAGGGCCTTTCGTGCTCTTGCGGACTCGATAGCTCTCTGCGTCTTCCGGGTCGTAGTCCTCGCCAGCCGTAATGGTGCAAGACTTGGCATCATACACAAGGCCGTTGGACTCCAGTACGTCGAAGAAACACTTCTTCTCACGCTCGGTGGCATGACGCGCATAGCGCATATCAGTTCCGGCAGGAGCATCGGACGTACAATAAGGAGGAACGGCATCGTAGAACACTCCCTCGGCACCATCACCTGCCTTGCCGCCGCCTGTTTCACCTACTAAGATACGGACATTGCCGAATCTATTGACAATCACATCACCTTTCTTGAAAATTCTCTCTTTCGCGATCATAATTCTATCACTTCTTTGATTTCGGTCTTTAACTCTTGGAACTGTCTGCGCTCTGGCAAACAGGCTCCGTCTATCATCTTCACAATGCCGCGAAGGTCATCTTCACTAAGACCCTCGATGGTGTAGGCGGTAAAGTCTTGATTACGTACCCTCATAGCTCCGCTTTCCAAATCATGTTCATCACTTCTTCGTAACTCTCCACAACTTCAAGACTGTGGCCGCTATAATGAATCTCAGTATTCGCTGGCTTCACCGCGCCATACTCTCACTTCTCTTCATTGTAGGACTCTACGGACTCTATACACTCGGACCGAATGGCACAAATGCAGCCGTCAACCAACGCATGGACTTCTATGAAATCTTTACTGCTTGCCATCGTCCTCGGTATTTAATGATACAGTTCCGTTCGGGTCGATAATGACATCAGACTTGTTGCAGGTAAGCAACACTGGCTGCAAAGCCTGCCCGAAAGTCATCACTCCCAACCAAATCTTTCCTTCCTTCATCACCTGCTGCTTCTCTTCATCAGTCAGTTCCCAACAGGAAACAACAGCATCACCAATAACCATAGCAGGTAAAGGCTGGTACTCCGGCTGATTGGCACCAAACGTAGCGTTCGCTTCGGCAAACTCGACTGGCTTCATTCCGCACCTCCCTTCAATAACTCAATGGCACGCTCCAAAGCCTCGTCAACTACACTGTCACGAAGACAACGCTCGAACTTGCGGCCATTCTTCAACTTATCACGCTCGGCACGATAAGACTCCAGTAACTTGACGCAGCGAGACTTCGACATCTTACCATCTACAACACTCACACCGTTCTTATCGACACCAGGCACAGCAGGATCTACACCCTTCATGATATTACGGGCGTACTCGTTAAACTTCTTCTCGTATTCCTCAATCACGTCTTTGGTCGTGGGGAATGCGAAAGAACGGATAGCAATAAGCCTGTCGGTCAACTCCTTCGCGGTTTCCTCAGTGATGCCCTTGAGAGGGGTGGGATTCAGAAAACCCTTCAACCAACCGTAAGGATTAGGATTGTCAGTACGCAGAATCTTCTTCCTGAACTCTTCGGTCTTCTTTATCATGTCATCAATGACCTTCTGAGCATACTCAGAGAGAGATAATAATGCGGACTCCTTTACCTTGACCTTGAGAACGACACCCTTTGCAGGCATCATCACGTCAACATAATACTCCGTTTCCTCATTGCCACAATCAACAACACCAGTAACTTTACCAGACAGATTAGCCGTCTTCATCGTTACTGACATACAGGGAATAACTGAGACTCTTATCCCAGAATCACGGAAACGCACTGATTCGCCAATACCAAACTTGGCCATTACTTAGCGAATACAGAACAACAGATAGACAATAATGAACGATAAGGACGATTTGAAGGATAATACCGGGAACTAAGCCCCTCTCGCTATATATTCCTATCTTAACATAACTAAACCCGATGCAAAAATACACAAAATCTTTCATATCATACATTTTTATTCACAAAACCCCATAAATATTAGGATTTTTTAATGAACGATATTCTCTACACTCATGTTTTTGCCTCATTTTTATGAACGAAATCGTGACATCATTAAAAATGTAAAAATTTCGGTATCGTTCATGCTCAGAATTGTTAAAAGGAGCTAAAAAAATAGGGAAAAAATTTTTTTGAGGTGACTGGGACGCAAATGTCGTGCCAAAAAAGGGGGTGGTGGGTATTAAAGAGTATTTAACATTCATTGTTAATTTTGATTAAATTAACTGATTTTAAGAAAGGTTCTTTAACTTAAAAATCCATAACACACTGATTATCACCATATTTGCCTAATTTTCAGGCAGTTACACAAAATATCCTGCTATATTATACATAATAACATAGGTTGCCCGTTAACATATTTTATGTTAAATAATTTGGTTTAACAAATTTTTAGATTTCGCGCCACCTTGTCAGCTATGAAAAATAATGACGACATACTGACACACTTTTTGCCATTTGTATATTACCATATTTATGGTAAAAAATTTTCTTAATCTGTTAATATTATTAACTAATATAGTGGTAATATTAACAAACATTATAGATTGTGTCCGCCAACATGAATATTTATACTAAAAGGGTGTTAACGCAAAAAAATGCTTAACAAATAAAGTAAAAAGTTTTAACGTGATTGTCAGGATTTTTTCGTACCTTTGTGGTACAAAAGATGAATATTTATTATTAACCACGTCCCCCGCCAGCTGCTATAGGGAGGAGGCAAGGAGCAGCACGAATATTATGGCAAAGAAGAGTGAAAACGTAGTCGAGAACATCGAGAACGTAAAGAACGCAATCGAAAGCGGTAACGAGCTTTCGCAGTCCGAAATCCTCAATGCTTACCTGGCCAACCATGCAGTAGAGCACTTTTGTGCTGCACTGAACGAGAACGAAGAAGAGGTGAGCGCAATTCTCGCAGAGTGCAAGAAAGAGGAGGGTATCTACTGGCTGTTTACCCAGCCCGCCATCGACGGCAAGAAGTCAGACGGAACCGACCTACCTACGAGCGAAGAATGGGAAAGACTCAATCCCGAGGCCGTAAAGGTTGACAATCTCGCAGGCAAGCAGTGGTACAAGCGCCCGTTTGTTATCGGTGACGCTCGCGGTGTTAAGTCAGTGGTTAACGCTTTCGACCGCTACCAAGACGCAAAGGCCGGAGCTAAGAAGAAGGTTGCCAACATGGCGGAGGGCGGTTTGACCGCTTTCGCTACGATGACGAAAGAGGAGCAAGCCGCCTATCTTGCCAAATTACAGGCCCTGCTGGGCGAGTAATTCCCCCACATCCCGAAATGATGGGACCGGAAGAAATTCCGGCCCTATCTTTTTTATCCCTATTCCATCCGTAATGTAGCCAGACGAGCAGATCGCCTGGGAGTTGCAAGCCTCCACAAATACAGAGCACGGAGAAACGGACGAGCCGAACGAACAGCCCGAACGAACGAATAAAACGAACGAACGATGAACAAGAGCGAACGATTGATGAACGAACGAATGACGTTTGTCAGCAGGAGAGGCCGAACGGCTGAGAGTCAGAGAATCGACTGGCTCAGAAATCTGAGAGCCGAACGACAGGAGAACGATTTGCCAAAGTGGACGATATTCTACAGATTTGGCTGGCTGGATATTGAGGGAAGTCTGAACTTTGCAAAGTTTTGGGCACACAAAGTATCTGCCGAGGCACCAGAGTTTGAGGTGCGCTTACTGGATGCAGCCACGAGAATAGAAATATGGTCGAACAATTAACACAGAGCACATGCAGTACGATTGTGCTGCATGTAATGTGGCTACCGAGCAATCGGTAACGGTTGCAAGCCCGTGTGAACAACATTCACAGCAGAGAACAGAACTGCTGCCATCTTCGAGAGAACAGGAACCAAAGTCTGGACGTTTTGCTTATCGGAGACCGAACGAGTACGATGACTTATCAGCGTATAAGAACGGAGGAGCCGAACGAGGAAATAGCAGAATGAACGTCAGCCGTCAGGACGTGAGACGGTATCGCCGCCCAAAAGGGAAAGAGCGACGCAACGGGCTACAGGCAGTAACCACCCGACTAAAAGAGTAAAAAATCATATTCATATATTACGATTGATTCTCGCAGTTGATTGCGAGTACGATATAGAGTTGGCTACCTATCTCCAGTACGACTGTAGAAATGCAGTACGATTTATCAGAGGATAATTCGTGGTGGTTCCCGTCGAAAGGTACGATAACACATTTAATCACTTTAGGATGAATCGGGCCGTGTGCTTATGGAGTACGATTACCCCACCGCCATAGAGCAATTAGATGTTGGTCTGGACGGATGTGGGAATCTTGCGACAGAGTACGATGAACGGCTGCAATGAAAGATATTACGGGTGCAAGACCCATAGCATAAAGAACGGTTTTGGCAGAGAGGATTCATAAACTCTGCCCCTTCGTGTGAAGAGCACGATTGTAAAGACCCGGTTGTGGCAAAGATGCCCGTCCGTGAGGATGGAAAGTCACAGGTGAACGAGTACGATAAATGAACGAAGGGTCTGAGACTACGGGAGAGAGTGGAATTACCTCCGCTCTCTCTTACTATTTACAAACATTTTACGACTATGAAGAAATTCCTGCAAATCTCAAGAACAATCTTGAGTCTGAGTATTATTACTCTGATTAGTTTTGCCATCTGTGCTGCTTTTGCTTTGACAGTGTTGTATATCTTCGGGCTGAACGATGACACCATCAGGGCATGTGTAAGCATCCTGTTCTTTGGCACCATCCTCGTTGCTATCATTCTTGGAGCATTTGATTAACAAAGTCTCATTGATTTTTGTGGCAAAAAGCTGCAAAAATCGCTCATGTTTCACCAAATAGAATGAACGATATGGATAAGTTAAAGAAATTGCAGATGTTAGCCCGTGTTCTCAGAGAGCACCCCGGCTACAAAGGTAACAAAGAGTCAGACTATTCCAACAGGTTTAACTTCAAGTTTAAGAAGGATGACATCGGTGATCCGAGTATTGACATCTATAATGCAGAGAAGGGTACAAATCTCTTCCTGTGGCCTGAGCTTATCGAGCTGTGTCACGGCTTGGGTCTGAATCATTACATTACCTATGACCAATTTGACCTCAAAGAGGTGGTGTTGCGCATCTACTAAGTCTCTCGGTTCCTGATGGAGCCACATAATCATTAACCCTAAAAACGAATGAATTATGAAACAGAACAAGTTATTTAAAACGACTGCAATTTTCAAGTGTATCATCACTCTCAAGAATGGAGCGCATAAGATTGTGCGCATGACCATTGACAAGGTTGCCTCTGTCATCTGTGCTGTCCGTGACCTCAAGAATGTAGGAATCGTCAGTAAGCGTCACGTTGACCTTCTGAAACAGTTGGAGATACAAGCCTATCAGATTGCCGGATGCCGTTTCATCAACGAGCGTACGGGCCAGGAATTGCTCTCACTTTAGTCTCTCGGTGGCTGAACGGCCACCACCACAAACCAAAGTGAATAAATTATGATTTACGGAACTTACAAAATCATCAAGGATTGTGGTTTTTGGTGTGTTGGCCGTCTTGTGCGTGTCAATGAGGATGGAGAGCAAATCTACCGTCGCGTCAGCAATCACTATTCCTTCCGTGGCTGGGCGCAGGCATTCTGCAGGCGTATGAAGATACAGCCAATCAATTACGATTCGTAGAGTCTTTTGGCATGGGTGGGTTTTTATTCGTTCGTTCGCCTGCCTGTGCTGCTATTAACTAATATCGAACGAATATGAATAAACAAGAATTGCAGGAAGTCCTCACTGAGATTTTCGAGGACGAAATCTATGACATCTGTGACGAGATTAAGCAGGATGCTATCATCAGTAGCGTTACTACTGTGGCTTTGAATCTCTCCAAGGGAATGAGAACTATTGTTTTCATGCTTGGTGGTTATCAGTTCAAAGTCATCAATCGTGTTGGTGGTTCTGTCAGTTGCTCACACCACGACTATACAACGGTGAGCGACACGTTATACAAGCCATTCCCTAATGATGGGGAGCACGACCTCAAGGAATGCTGCAAGAACCTCGTTGATATGATGAATGAAGCGTGGTACGCTTGGAATAATTAGTCTCTCAGCAGCCGAACGGCTGCGCTATTCACCAAAACATTACGAATATGGATTATGAATTAGCAAAGTATCACGGAAAATGGGCTGTTTTCGACAAAGCAAGCCGGACTTACTCTTTTATTGGAAAGGGGAAGAAGTTCTGTAAACGTAAAGTAGAATCACTTAACGAATATAGATAGATTATGCCAAAAGGATTTGCTATCAAGTACGAGGATTTGTTTTACACGACAGAGCCTCCTTGCTGGGGACCGACGTTTACTCCGCATAAGGAGAAAGCGCACATTTTCCCTTCCGAGAAAGAAGCACGTCAGAAAGCTGACGATCTTGCTACGTTCACACTGAACATTATTCAGATGTAGCTCTCTTTTCAGTTTAGCGCACACTAAACTGAACTATTCACCAAAACAATACGAGTATGTTACAATCAGAATTTTATGACAGGACGCATGTTTCTCTCTCAGCAGAGGAATACGGCAAGGTAGAGAACATCTACAATCGGTTGCAGATGGACAAAGACGAGTTTTGCCAGCTGTGGCTCAAGAATCGTGACAACAAAATCATTGCAGAGCTGATGACGTATATCATGGGCAATGAGAAGAAGCTGTACGATTTAGAGAAACGCTCTGAGGGCTTCGACAAACTTCTACAGAAGGTACAGAAAGAGAACGAAGAGCGCATTCAGGAGTTTGGTCGTAAGATTATCTCCAATTTCGAGGATGACACACGTATCTATGACGTTTGCGAGGAAGAGTTTGGGCTTGATTTCATCTGCAAGGTGAAGTTAGAGAACAATATGGACCTCGATTCACATGAGCGAGAGCATCTTGTTAAGAAGCTGTAGCCTTCGGGAGTCTTGAAAGGCTCCGCTATTCACCAAATATCAAAGAATATGGAGAAATTATTAAGGTCAAATC
This sequence comes from Prevotella sp., assembly GCA_017458125.1. Lineage (GTDB taxonomy): Bacteria > Bacteroidota > Bacteroidia > Bacteroidales > Bacteroidaceae > Prevotella. The sequence continues at coordinate 44,907 of JAFTGB010000041.1, read as the reverse complement.
TTCATCTTGTCGGCTCAGCTGGCAACTTGGAGCATCTTTGTGCGTTCGCTAAGCAGCGTCTTTATTGGGCGCAGATTTTTACCTCTGAGAGTACACGCTACGAGTCCCGGATGGGTAAGGTGTACGATGTGAGCAATCTCAACGGCCTCGTTCCTGACATGGTAATCATTCAGACCAAGGTACGTTGTTCTCTTTTCAGAATCAAAGAGCAATAGCTATGCCAAAGGGTAAGGTCAAGTGGCTCACATTTACGGACAATCCGATGTGGGGCCGTTACTTCATTGGAGAAAGTGACTCACGGAGTGAAGCTATCGACAAAGGTAAGGCAGCAAACAAAGGTAAGTTCGTTGTTGAACGAAGAGTAAAATTCAAGTAATCTCTGATGCGCTATGGTAAAGTACAAAGGTTATTCCATTTGGAACGAGCCAACGACGTTTGGCCGTCCTAACTGGCATGTTGGCACAGTCCAAAATGACGGGAAAATGTTGGTCCATGCCTCCGGCTATGGCAGTTGTCTGTCTGCTAAGCGTGCTGCTGATGCACATTTTGGCAGGCTGTAGTCTCTCGCTCCTTCGGGAGCACTATTCACCAAATATTGTACGTATGAAGACTTTAGAACTTACAAGAGTAGGCGAACACATGAGCGGCAATCTCTATCAAGACAAGGAAGGTAAGTATTACGTTGACGATTTTCAGAGTCCTGTTCCAGATTCGCCATCAGTGGTGTATCGGTTATCGCCACCATTAGAACCTGACGGAGAGCCGGACTTTCCGATAACGTGTAACATAGTAATAACGAATCCTTTCACGGAGAAAGAAAAGCGCATGCGTTGGTTTCGCCAGGATTACATGATGCTTTCTCGGATGCAGGCAGATTGCAAATACTACAACTCTGCCGAACACTTCAACCGAGCACATTGCTCAACCATCAAGCAGACCATTGAGAGCATGAAAGAAATCTGGAAGAAGTTCCCCGAAGACCTCAAGCCCGAATGGATCTCTTGGGAAGAGATTATTGAGTACGAGAAGAAATTTGCAGTCTAAACACTTTGCATGGCGCAACACCCCTGCGAAGTATATTAACCAATCCTATTCAGTTATGACAAAGAAAGAAGCAAGAAAGAAGACGCGCGAACTTATCAGACGAAGTGCTGACCGTATGCGCAAGAACATTGAGAAAGTCTTTTTAAGTGGAGCGGTAAACCTTCCTGCCTATGAAGACAACTACGTTCTGCCAACCGCCATCATGCTGGCTCTGCTAAAAGAAGAAATGAGAGAGTTTCAGCCCTCACAATTCTCTCGGTACAAAAAGCAGATTGAAAAAGATGCAAAGAACATCTACGCCAACATCTGACTCTCTTTGGTGGTTGTGAACCAATCTTCACAGCCACTACAATAACTATTATAAATTACGATTATGTTTAGTACTTTCATTCCAACGTCAGAAGTTATCTGCAATTTTGGCTACCTTATCAAAGGCAAGGGGAAAGTTTCTGGCCTTGACTTCGCAAAGGCCATTCTGAAGAGTGGTGTTGACTGCAAAGGTTTTCGTGAAAACAATGCTTCGACTGCTGCAACCATTATCTACGAGGTTGAGGTCTTTCCACATCGAGGATATAAGAGCGTAGAACTTCTTTAAAGAGTTGGGCTTAGCAACCCGACTCTTTACTATTCACCCAAAATTCAAAGATTATGGAAAAGTATTTAATCAGACTATGCAAGGCAATTCTCGAAGACAGATTCAACGACGAGAATTACAGAAGAAGAAATTCATGGTATGGTCGTGAAATCGAGACACAGCCATTGTTCTGTTCCTATGGAACAATCGGATTCACCGTTTCTGTCTATGACTTGAACGGAAGTCATTTCTGTGATGTAGAATGGGATGGAGATTTAGGTAAGCTCACGATTGATGAAGAACCGTGGAGAGACTACATCAACGAACTCTATCTTGAAGACTTAGACATCACATCACAAGGCAACGGAGAACTTGAGTGCTATACCGATGCAGGCGAAGACATGATTATCTCGCTTGACAAGATACGGAAAAAGAATCTGCAAGAGTACATTGACAACTTCGACATCAACGAGAATGTTCTGATATGGTGGCGAGATTTATCCGACGAACAAAGAAAAGAGAAAAAAGTCCCGTTCGACAACGTGAAAGATCATTACGAAGACTACGAAGCCTATCTGGAAAAGTTGCAGAAAGCCTGCGACAAGATGCCGTTCTAACCTCTCACTCCCTACGGTCTTACAAAACGTAGAGAGTACGATAAATTCTAAATTACACAGATTATGGAAGATTTAATGATTATCGACAATGCTTACGCTGAGTGCTTCACTAACTGTAAGGAATCAGAAGTTAGTGCAAACATCGAGCGAGCTAAAGAGTACTACGAGCGAGATAAGAAATGCTACGAGAGTCATCTTGTGGAATATCCTGACAATGCAGAATATTGGCAGGGGCAACTCGACAAAGTTAAGAAAGTTCTCGAGTCCGGCTTTCGTGCCGTCACATGGGAAGAGTACAAAAAGCTGCAGCGTGAGAAGTGGCTGAGCAAAGAGCCAAAGGAGATTACACAGGAAGAATATGACTACGCTCTAAACGTTCTGCCACCAAAGAAATGGCATAACAACGAGCGTTATTCCATGTTCTTTATTGGAGAATGCACAACAATGTCTTTCTTCGGTCAGTATCTCTACAACAAAGCCACGGGCAAATACTATTATGCCATGGCAGACATCTTAGACGAATCGACTTGGCTTGACAAGATGCTCAATCTCTAAGCTTTCGGGCGACAATCGCCCAAAGCACTATTAACCCCTAAACTTATAGGAATATGGAAACAAATGCAGTAGAAAAAGATGCTAAGCGCATCCACGAAGTGACAGGCCGACCAATGGCTGAGTGTGAAGAGCAGGCAAAGCAGATTGCCGAGTGTGTACGTGAAATGTGTGACAGCGTGGTGGAGTTCTTCTACCTCAAGAAGGACGGAACAACACGACAGGCTTTCGGTACGCTTCAGCATGAAGTTGTCATTGCTCATGTGACAAGTCAGCCTTCCAAGGAACCAAACCCTGACCTCGTAACGTACTTTGATACTGAGGCTCAGGCATGGCGTTCCTTCAAGAAGGTTAACTTCAAGAGCTACGTGGCATGAACGAACTGGCCAAATGGTTCTGGATTGCCATCCTCTGTGTCCTCTATTTCGGATGGTGGCTGTTTGTCATCCTCGGAATCTACCTCGTCTGTCTTGGGCTTGTGCGTCTGTTCAAGCCCGATTGGTTGAAACATTTTTAGTCTTAAAGCCGTGCAAAGGACACGGCACAACAAACCAAGTTTTGTTCGCTGCAGGTGCCCACGCCTGTCAGTTGCCATTTAGTGGGCGCGAAAGGTTCTGATGACGTAACAACCGAGGTCAGTTCTCCACCATGTACCGGCCTGAAACCACGTGGTGCGGTCCTGTGTCACCAATGAGAAGTACAATCGTGTGCGGCAGGCGGCTCAAAGAAAAGAGGCATAAAACACGTCGATGCCACTTAGGGACGTAAAGGCAGTGGGGGTATGCAACCACCAAGTGAGTAACATCGGCTGATGAAGGAAAAGCAGGGCAGCCCACCGAGCCTCAAGGGAGCGGGTGCGGAAGACCACAACTTCCAAAGAAAAACAAAGGCTACCATTGGACGATAATGCGAAGCGTAAGCCATGGAAAAACTCTTCACGAAATTTCGTGTTGGAATTGGCAAAAAAGTCTTTTGGGGAATGTGGACGCACATTCCCTTCTATTAACCAACTACACAAGATTATGGCAAAGTTAAACGTCTATTCGTTTGCCGACTATAACTCTGTCCGTTTCCTCGCTCACCAAGTGAAGGATGGAAACGACAGCAGCATCAGTCGTGCAGCTTGTTACATGGCACATCTTGTGTCGTGTATCGCCGACGAGCGGTGCGTTATCGTTCCTGTTCCCGGACGTACAGGTGTCGCTCTTTATACCAAGGTTCTCGCTGAACGTATCTCTGAGCTGACGGGAGTACGTGTAATGGATTGCCTCAAGTGCAAGCCACACATGACTCAGTATCTCAGAAAGCTACGCTATGGCATTGACAGTATGCGTACAATGGATTTCTCTACCACTATGGACGTTCCGTCAGACGTTATCCCAATCCTCATAGATAACGTTCTCGACACGGGTACTACCATCATGTCAGCCTTACAGGCATTGAACAGGACTCTCTACGTTGTTGTGCTGGGCAACACGCACAACTTCCTGCATTTCAATTATCCTATCAACCTCTACGAACAGTCTCTTGCTCTCCAGTAACACGGAGAGTACTATTAACCAATACCCACATAGTTATGAGCAACAGACTGAAAGAATTATTGGTGAAGCAGGTCGATGTAATTGCAACCGCTTCACATTATAGTGAACTGCTATCCATTGCAACGCTTCGCATCAATTCTGATGTTAATGAATGCAGGCGCAAGTATGGAATTTACACCTATGCACAATGGTATGGCCTTTTCCGTGAATACGGAATCAATATTGATGAAATCAGCTGACTATGAAGCGTATCATCAAGTACGAAGCCGTCTGCGAATCAGGCAATACGGATACTGACACCGTGATTGAATTTCAAGACCGAGAATGTGCCGACCTATTTTGTCAGATTTGGCGTACCACGCACCCCGGCACCAATGCTTGGGTACGTGAGACACAACAGCGACAAATGGAACACAAACAACTTGGCCGTTCCGTTATGACGGTTGAACTCTACAGTTAGTCTTATCGTGCCTTGCGGATTTCTGCAAGGCTCACCACCAACTTATAAAACATCAGAATATGAACAACGACAAATCTATCTACGCCTGCTATGAGGAAATCAAGCAGCGTGAAATCAGTGAACTGAAAGAGAAGTTAAAGAACTTTGGTGGTGCGGCTCATTTCGGGCCTGACTACACCGGAGAGGGTGCTACAGGCAACGATATGCCATTTGTGTGTGTTCACTCTGACAGTGGCCCGTATGATGTTCGCATCCATGCGGTAAGCCTTGACGAGAATGACCACCTCACAATATTAGGCAGCGTATTGGTCGAAGAGGACTATCCTTCTGAAATCAAGATTGACGATATTGCCTATGGTAACATCGAGTTTATCACAGACTCTATTCCTGTCCGCTCGTTCTCACAAGATTCTTTCTCCATCTCTCAACTTAGCCGTGAAGACCTTGAACAGCAAGGCTTCGACACGTCCAACGTGGATGATAAGATGATGCAGCATCTCGCTGACAAACTTGGTGATGATTATTGCGAACAACTCTTTTGGGTTTCACTCGACATCATTGCCGAGAGTATGGGAATACCAAAGAAGTAGGATTATGGCAATCATCCGCTTGCAGCTTATCAATGGCTACTTCTATCCAACGGATGCGGGCAGTCGTAAGATTCTTGAAGAATCCCTGCGTGTTGACCGCATCCCACTTGAACGTTTCGATGTGGTATCTCCAAAACTTGTGAAAAATGGTCATGCTATGGCTATTAAAGATGGCAATAACATAGAAGTTGACCCAAATATCAAAAAATAGTATGAGAAAATCAATAATCAAATTAACAGAAACCATTAGACATAAGCTTCCCAGACTTCTTTATCATAAAGCACCTATTGCTGTTAGACAGTCTATTATGAAAAACGGGTTAATTCCTTCTGTTGGCGATTCATATAAAGCACATTGGGGTGACAGAGAAGATTTAAAACCTTACGTTTTCTTATATGACCATAATACAGTTAATAATGGTGAATATGATTCAACTTACGATGATGATATTTACGCAGTTGATGTTTCGCAATTAGATAAAAAACATATATTCAGAGACCCAGATAAATCAATGAAAGGGTGTCTTGCTTATGATATTCCGATACCTATTTCAGCGATTAAAATTGTTTATAAAGGGTCTAAAAGAGACTCAAGTGATTTATCTGTTCATTCCCATATATATATGATGGCATGAACAATGATGTTGAGTTTAATGAGGGTAGTGACGAATATGGTGGTCGTAGTGTTGGTGCGTATTATAATGGCAATAAGATTGGACCCGCCACCCGTTCCTGTCCGTTTCTCGTCTCTTTAGGTTGTGTATGTGGCTATGATAGCCACCACAACCATCAACTAACCAAATTTCAGTTATTATGAGAATCAGCAAAGAAACTATCAACGCCCTGAAAGCTCAGGGTATCATCGTTCGTTGGTTTCCCGAAGAAACCTACGAAGAGTTCAAACAGGCTCAATGGCAAAGAGAGTACAAACGATGGTTTGAATATAGCAAGTCTTCTTGCAAGGAGCTGAATCCACCAAAGAATGATGGTGCATATTACAGCTATAACTACGAGACGCTTGCAGAGTACGAAGAGTACATCAAGAAGTTCTGCGACCAAATCATCGAACGCCATTGCGACCCCTACGAGTACGATACGCTGTACGTCACTCACGACGGCGAACAGATGCTTGTCAAGAAAGAAAACGTGAAATCAAAGCAAATCACCGTCGAGTACGTTCTGAAGCTTGTAGAGAAAGACCGCAAGGTATATGCAGGCACCTACGGACAATTCGCTATTGCCATGCAGCGTCTCTGCAAGGAAAAAGGTTTTAACGGCTTCCACGTCTATCCCACCACATACGGTATTGGTGTCTGGTTGTTCTACAATTTCAGTGCCGAAAAGCACATTGCTCAGGTTGAACAAATCATGAAAGAACGAAACGTTGAGTATTACAACGAATACTCTGAGGCCCGTTGGGTGTACCGCTTTAAGGTCTCAAAGAAGCGGGAGAACATCGAAAGGATATGCTCATAGTCTCTGTTCCCGACGGTTTTCCGTCGGGTCCTTATTAACCAAACAACATCATCATTATGAAAAGAGATTTTATACCTGTAAACTGTTGGGCAGCGGAAGATATTCCGTCCAACAAACTGATTGACGCTAATCCTGAGTTTCTGAGCAATACCGAGTTGCTTTCTATCATTCTTGGTGCTGGCTCCAACAAAGAGAATAGTGTCGAACTTGCACGTCGCATCCTTATGGAATGCAACAATCGTATATCAGAGCTGGCAAAGATGACTCCTAACAAGCTCACGTACATGCACGGTGTAGGCAAGCAGAAAGCTGCTAAGATTATAGCAGCTATCGAACTTGGCCGTCGCCGTCAGGAAGAGCAGGCCGTTGAAAAGCCAGACTTGTGTACGGCTGTACGCATTTATAATATGATGCACCCTATCATGGCCGACTTGGAGAAAGAAGAGTTTTGGGTGATTCTCATGAATCATAATTGGAAACTGATAAAGAAGTTCAGATTGTCACAGGGAGGCATCTCTGAGACGTGTGTGGACGTTCGCATCATCATCAAGGAGGCTGTTCTGAATAACGCCACCGTCATTGCTGTATGCCACAACCACCCGTCTGGTTCCATAAGACCAAGCAAGTGTGATGATGACCTGACGAACAGTATCAAGAAAGCATGCGAAGTTATGCGCATCCACTTCTCCGACCATGTTATTGTGACTGATGGGGCTTACTACAGCTATCATGAGAACGGAAGGATTTAGTCTTATACGGCGAGTAAAAGCCTCGCCGTACTATTCACCAATACCAACAAAATCATGTCAAAAAAATAAGAAAAACAAACTGCTGTGTGAATTGCTGTGTGAGTTTTATGCCTAAATTATTGGTTATCAGTATGTTTGGTGTGTGAATTGCTGTGTGAGTTGGTAAGTTTATTTTACAATAAGCACAAAATTACTTATACTTTTTTCATGAAAAAACGCCAAAAATCGCGGCTTTTGCAGGCTTTTGAGGGGTCACACAGCAACTCACACACTTAATGTATTGATACACATAGTGTTAGACTATTTGCTCACACACCATCTCACACAATCGCGCGTGTATATATAATGTACGGGCGCACACCTGCACCCATGCGCGATATTGTTAGTTATAAATAATATATATATTAAAGAAAAAGTTAAAAAAGAAAATTCGTCTCTGCTGTTAAATTTATAAAAGCAGCCTATATTATAAACCAAAATTATTATCTTTGCATTATGAAAGAACTAAGAGGACTCAGCTATGAGCGAAACAAGAAATTCCAATTCGCTATAGAATGCGGATATTTCGACACATGGGAGCAGGACCCTCGAAAATGGAAACACTCATTCGTAGGCGCATTCCTATGGAAATATCCATCAAGGGTAAAACTCCTTAATATCCTCAAGGATATTTTAGGAACCATTCCTGAGTGGAGCGATCTGACTGATGAGACATTGCGTGACCTCGTAGATGAAATGACAGAGCAGGGCCTTGCAACATCTTCCATTAGAACGATGTGTGCAGAGCTGAAAGCCGTTCTGAACGAGAACATTCAGCATGTACAGTCAACTTCCTTTGCTAAAATCCTTTCCGTAAAGGGAACGGCAACAAAGTCAGTCTATCTTACAAGTCAGGAAATGGAACTTCTGCTGGCTTTCAAGCCTCGTACTGACACAGAGCACTATGTACACCGAAACTTCTGCGTGTCTATGCTCACAGGTGCAAGGCTTGTTGATACTTTGAAGCTAACCATCAGTAATTGTGACATCGAGACAAACATGCTGTCGTATGTGCCTCAGAAAACTCCTGGCATTGTGGTGCATGTTCCTGTTGACGAACGTCACCACCTGCGAACGTTCCTTGCTGACGTATGCAAGTACGAACGATGCCTTGATACCTACAACGAGATACTGCGAGGTATCTGCAAGTGCGTAGGTATCAACACCGTCTGCAATGTCGTAAAGGCAGGAAAGAATATGACGGCTGAGAAATGGGAGCTTGTCAGCTCTCACACGGCACGTCGCTCTTTTGCAACCAACCTTTACATATCTGGTGTGGCACTTGAGGATATAGCCATGATGATGGGCCACGGCAAGAATATCGAGACAACAAAACGGTATATCTGTGCTGAACGTGCGCTCAATCCTAATGTCATGTCCTATTTCCAACAGCAGCCACCAACCACTACCGAGGCAGTAACATTGGTCGGGTAGTCTAAAGACAGGGAGTTATTTCCCTGCCACAAATTCAACCACTCTTTTGACAGCATTATCAATCTTTCGCTGGTCTGCTGCAATGTATCTTGCGGTAACATGCTTGCTCCATGAGTGACCAAGGCACTGGCCTATGGTTCTCTCGGATATGTCGAGGTCGTTGGCGGCTATTGACCCAAAGCTGTATCTCGCTGAGTATAGGGTGATGCCGGAACAAATCGGTGCATACTCCATCTTACGGAGTTTTCCTACCTTATCCTTCACCTTCCAGCTTGGACCAACCTTCTGCAAGGCTTCGTTGGCTTGTCTGGCGAACGAATGATAGTCATTCCTGCAGTCCATGAAACTGACGAGCCAACCCTCTCTCGATGGGTAGCGGTCAATGATTTCCTGTGCCTCGGTAACGACGGGCAGCGTAATAATACGTACCTTTGTCACACCTTCCTTGTTGGTTTTCTTTCTGACGAACGACAGGTGACCATCCTTGATGCAGTCTGCTTTGAGCGATAGCAAGTCCACGGGATTGATGCCTGCAAGGTAGAACGATAGGAAGAAGAAGTCAACGTAAATCTTCTGCCACGGCTCACAAGGATAATCTCTGAGCCTTCTCAGGTCCTCAACGGAAAGATTGTTAGGTGTCGTTTCCTCCTCTCTGATGTGATAGTCCTGGAAAGGGTACTTGTCTGTCATCCCTCTGCGTCTGGCCCAGTTGAACACGGCTCTGATATTCCTCAGTTCCTTGGCCACGCCATTTATCTTCATGCCCCGCTTGATGCAGTGGTCATAGAACGAGTCAAGCCAGTCTTTTTCGATGGAGAAATCAGCATTCTTGTCGAACGATTCAACCCTTCTCGCTGTTATCCGATAGAGTACAGCCGTTTGTTCCCTTTTTGTGTCGGCAAACAATAGGATGGTATCTGACAGGGTGAGCGACTTGGCTTTCTTCTGAATGCCGAAAACCTCACTTAGAATCCTTCTCTTGAGCTCTTCATTGCTTATGCCTGCAATATCCCCATCAAGGCACAGCGAGGTCACAGAGGCGAAGTATTTGCCCAATAGTACGGTCTTACGCTTCCAGTTAGCATCAGCCTTTGGAAACGACATTTCAACCAGCTTGTCACATGTAGTGATGCCAGTGTTCACGAAAAATCTGCCCTGCTTCGTACTGATGATAAAGTACACAGGGAACGAGCCGTCTTTATTGGCCCTGGTCGTGTTTACATAAGGATAAATCTTCATTACGAGTTGAGTTTAATTGGTTTGTTACACTAAGATTTGTGCATCATCAGTGTTGCTACACTGTCTGCTACACCAAATAAACCCTCAAAAGCCTGCAAAAGCCGCGATTTCTCTTAATCGCTACAGGAATTTCCTCAACTCAGAATTATATTTCATAAGCCTAAATTGCTGATTATCAGCATTGAGCGGAATACGGGACTCGAACCCGCGACCCTCGGCTTGGGAAGCCAATGCTCTACCAACTGAGCTAATTCCGCTTGGAGAAACAAAAAGGAGTCAGAACTGTATTCTGACTCCAGGGTAAAAGAGCCGATAGCCGGACTCGAACCGGCGACCCACGCATTACGAATGCGTTGCTCTACCAACTGAGCCATATCGGCAGCCTTTCAAAGAACACTTTTGCTAAAAGCGAGTGCAAAGGTAATGCTTTTTTTTGTAACTGCAAAATATTTTCGTGTTAAAGTTTGTCTTTTAGGTATTTTCCTGTGACACTTTTGCTGTTTGCGGCTATTTCCTCCGGTGTTCCGCACGCTACGAGCTGTCCTCCCCTGTCTCCTCCGTCAGGTCCCATGTCGATGACGTAGTCTGCACATTTGATGATTTCCATGTTGTGCTCAATGATGAGGATGGAGTGTCCGCGTTCTATCAGTGCGCTGAAGGATGCCAACAGCCGTTCTATGTCGTGGAAGTGGAGGCCCGTGGTGGGTTCGTCGAAGATGAAGAGCGTTGGTTCCTGTTTCTCCTGTCCTATATAATAGGCCAGCTTCACGCGCTGGTTCTCGCCGCCCGAGAGCGTTGACGAGTTTTGTCCCAGCTTGATGTAGCCCAGTCCCACGTCCTCAAGCGGGCGCAGACGGTTGACGATGGTTTTCTGACCGTGTTCGCCAAAGAACTGTATGGCCTCCGAGATGGTCATGTTCAGCACGTCGTCGATGTTCTTGCCTTCAAAACGCACGTCCAGAATGTCGTGCTTGAAGCGGTGGCCATGACAGGCTTCGCACTGCAACACAAGGTCGGCCATGAACTGCATCTCGACGGTGATGACACCCGCCCCCTTACACTCATCGCAGCGTCCCCCGTCGGCATTGAACGAAAAGTATTGCGAGGTGAACCCCATCTGTTTCGACAGCGTCTGCTCGGCAAAGAGGTCTCTGATGGCATCGTAAGCCTTAACGTATGTTGCGGGGTTAGAGCGTGTCGACTTGCCAATGGGGTTCTGGTCAACGAACTCCACGTGTTTCACGGCCTGGTAGTCGCCTTCCAACCCGCGATACTCTCCTGGTGCGTCGCACACATCGCCAATGTGGCGCTTGAGGGCTGGATAGAGTATGCCCTTAACCAACGACGACTTGCCGCTGCCCGACACGCCGGTCACCACCGTCATGACATTCAAGGGGAAACTGACGTCAATGCCCTGCAGGTTGTTCATTCGTGCCCCTTTCACCGTAATCTTGCGGTTCCAAGGCCTGCGACTTGCCGGAACAGGTATCTGGTCGAGATGGGTCAGGTAGCGTACGGTATAGCTTTTAGGGTACTGGGCGACCTGTGACGAGGCGAGCGCGGCATCATCGGGCACCTTGCCTTCAAAGACAATCTCGCCGCCCAGCCGTCCCGCGTCAGGTCCTACGTCTATCAGGTAGTCAGCAGCACGCATGATGTCCTCGTCATGTTCGACGATGACGACTGTATTGCCGATGTCCCTCAACTCCTTGAGCACCCTGACCAGGCGGTCCGTATCGCGAGAGTGCAGACCTATGCTGGGCTCGTCGAGTATATACAGCGACCCTACCAGTGACGACCCTAACGACGTGGTGAGGTTAATGCGCTGACTCTCGCCGCCCGACAGCGTGTTCGACATGCGGTTGAGCGTCAGGTACCCCAGTCCGACATCCACCAGGAACTGCAGGCGCGAATTGATTTCGGTCAGCAGCCTGCGCCCTATCTGCTGTTCCTGTTCCGTCAGCTGCAACTGGTCGAACCACTGTTTCAGTCTGACCACAGGCATCTGCACCAGGTCGGTAATACTCCTCCCCCCTATCTTGACATACTCGGCTTCGGTCTTCAGTCTGGTGCCATGACAGACGGGACACGTCGTCTTACCGCGATAGCGGCTCAACATCACACGGTACTGAATCTTGTACTGGCTCTCCTTCACCATCTGGAAGAAGGCATCTATCGACACCTGTTCGTGAATGTCCCTGTGGCGTTCTGATGGCAGCCCGTGCCACAGCATGTCTTTCTGCCGCTGCGTCAGGTTGTAGTAAGGTTCGAAGATGGGAAAGTCGTCCTTTGCCGCCCTGCGGCAGAACTCGTCCTTCCACATGCTCATCTTCTCGCCATGCCAGCACACCACGCAACCGTCGTAGACCGAGAGCGTCGTATTGGGTATGACCAGATGCTCGTCGATGCCGATAATCTTGCCAAAGCCCTGACACTCGGGACATGCTCCGACAGGTGAGTTGAACGAGAAGAGCTGGTCGGACAGTTCCTCGAACGTGATGCCGTCGGCCTCGAAGCGCGTAGAGAAGTCGTAGCAGATGTTGGACGGCAGAAACATCAGACGACACTCGCCCCGCCCTTCATAGAAAGCCGTCTCGGCCGAGTCCACAAGTCGCGAAATGGCGTCTTTGGCATCGTCCACTGCCAGGCGGTCTATCACCAGATACAACTGCTCGTTACTGTCAGCATGCTCGTCCAGCCACTCATCCATGCGCACAATACTGCCGTTGACGGCCATGCGCGTATATCCGCTTTGAATGTACGTCTTCAGCTGCTTCTCCAGCGTACGTCCTTCCACGGGACGTATGGGCGCCATCACCACAAAGCGCGTGCCGTTCTGGTACTGCCGCGTGCAGTTGATGACATCCTCCGTGGTGTGTTTCTTCACCTCCTGACCGCTGATGGGCGAATAGGTACGCCCGATGCGAGCATAGAGCAGCCGCATGTACTCGTATATCTCCGTCGTCGTGCCCACGGTGCTTCGCGGATTTCTTGAGATGACCTTTTGCTCTATGGCTATGGCCGGCGGAATGCCCTTGATGAAGTCGCACTCGGGTTTGTTCATGCGTCCCAGAAACTGCCGGGCATAGCTTGACAGGCTTTCCACGTAACGCCGCTGTCCTTCGGCATAAAGCGTATCGAAGGCCAGCGACGACTTGCCGCTGCCCGACACGCCAGCCACCACGACCAGCTGGTTGCGCGGTATCTTGACACTGACATTCTTCAGATTGTTGACCCTGGCACCCCGTATCTCGATATATTCACTCATACGCGTACATCTGATTTTTTTGGCCTGCAAAAATAACTAAAATTATTGAGACGGCAAAGAAAAAGCCTATTAAAAAGAAGGGGGTTCCAGTTCTTTCCGAAACTCCCGGCAAGGGGAACTTATGCCTGACGATACTGAATTTGATGCCCCGCGGTACCAAAAAGTATCAGCCGTTTTGGTAAATCGGGTAATCAAATTTGGAACCGCGGGGCATCAAATTCGCTACCGTCGCTGATACTTTTTACCACCGTCGCTGATACTTTTTGATGGCATCAGCGAAAGAACTGCCAGCTACGTAAAAAAAGGTTAAAAATACATTAGCAGTGTCAAAAACACACTTTTATTGTGTTTTTTACGCTCAAAAGTATGGCGGTTTCAAAAGAATGTTGTAATTTTACAACCAAATTCCAATAATAACTAAAAACTATTCATCAATATGGAAAGAATGAAAGCATTTATTGCTGTGGCCGGCCTTGCAGGTGCCATGCTGGCAGGCTGCACCAGCTCCGGACAACAGGAGACACTGACGGTGTCGGGACTGTCGCCGGAGAAGTTTGACACACTGATTAACGAAAAGCCCGTGAAGCTCTACACGCTGAAGAACGCAAGCGGCATGGAAGTGTGTATCACCAACTATGGCGGTCGCGTGGTCAGCCTCGTCGTACCAGACAGGGACAACAAGCCCACCGACGTGGTGCTGGGCTTCGACAACATCCGCCAGTATGCTGACACGCTGAACTCGCCCACCGACTACGGCAGCAGCGTGGGCCGCTATGCGAACCGCATCAAGAACGCCTCGTTCACGCTGAACGACAGCGTCTACCGGCTGAAGGTCAACGACAACGAGAACTGCCTGCACGGCGGCGGTACGACGGGATGGATGAACCAGGTGTACGATGCCGAGCAGATAGGCGACAGCATACTGCGGCTGACCATCGTAGCCGAAGACGGAGAGAACGGGTTCCCCGGCACGGTGACGGCAACGACGACGTACAAGGTTACGGCCGACAACACGTTAGACATCACGTGGGAGGCTACGACCGACAAGCCGACCATCATTAACCAGACAAACCACAACTACTACAACCTCAGCGGCGACTTCACACAGGCCGGTTATGACCAGGTGCTGTTTGTGGATGCCGACAAGTTTACGGCCAGCGATGCCAAGTACATTCCCACCGGCGAGGTGCGCAACGTAGAGGGCACGCCCTTCGACTTCCGCACACCCCACGCCATCGGCGACAGCATCCTGTCGAAGTACGACCAGATACAGAATGCTACGGGCTACGACCACAACTTCTGCCTGAACACGGCAGGCGACGACACCAAGGTGTGCGCCTCCCTCTATTCGCCGAAGACGGGCATCTTCATGGAGATGTTCACCAACGAGCCCGGTCTTCAGGTTTACTCCGGCAACTTCCAGGGTGTCGGCCGCGACGCCGACATCATTCGCAAGCACGGTCTGAAATACCCGAAGCATGTCAGCGTATGCCTGGAGAGCCAGAAGTATCCTGACTCCCCCAATCATCCCGAGTGGGCCAGCCCCGTGCTCAAGCCGGGCGAGAAATACTTCAGCCACGCTGCCTACAAGTTCAGTGTGAAGAAGTGAGAAATGTTAAATCGAAAATTGTAAACCGTTAAATAGTAAATACTCATGGCATTATTAGACTGGATTGTCATTGGCGTCTTCTGCTTAGCGCTCATTGGCATTGTAATTTGGGTCGTATCACAAAAGAACGACAACTCGGCAGACTACTTCTTGGGCGGTAAAGACGCCACATGGATTGCCATCGGTGCATCCATCTTCGCATCAAACATCGGTTCCGAACACCTCATCGGTCTGGCCGGTGCCGGTGCCTCGTCAGGCATGGCTATGGCCCACTGGGAGATACAGGGATGGATGATCCTGATTCTGGGCTGGGTCTTCGTACCCTTCTACACGCGTTCGATGGTCTACACCATGCCGGAGTTCCTGGAGCGCCGCTTCAACAAGGAGAGCCGCACCATCCTCTCCGTCATCTCGCTCATCAGCTATGTGCTCACCAAGGTGGCCGTAACGGTGTATGCCGGTGGTCTGGTGTTCCAGCAGGTCTTTGGCATCAAGGAGCTGTGGGGCATCGACTTCTTCTGGATTGCTGCTATCGGCCTGGTGGTCATCACCGCCCTCTATACCATCTTCGGTGGCATGAAGTCGGTGCTTTACACCAGCGTGCTGCAGACACCTATCTTATTATTAGGCTCGCTCATCATCCTCGTGCTTGGCCTCAAGGCCCTGGGCGGATGGGATGAGATGATGGCTGTATGCTCCGTTCAGACCGTCAATGAGTACGGTGACCACATGACCAACCTGATGCGTGACCTGCGCGACCCGCAGTATCCGTGGCTCGGTGCGCTGGTAGGCTCGGCCGTCATCGGTTTCTGGTACTGGTGTACTGACCAGTTCATCGTGCAGCGTGTGCTTTCGGGTAAGGACGAAAAGGAGAGCCGCCGCGGTACCATCTTCGGTGCCTACCTGAAGCTGACCCCCGTGTTCCTGTTCCTCATCCCCGGCATGATAGCCTACGCCATGAGCACCAAGGGCATCACGCTGCCCAATGGCGAAGTGTTCATGCTGAGCACTCCCGACGCAGCCTTCCCCACCCTCGTGGCAAAGATACTGCCGGCCGGTGTCAAGGGCCTTGTGGTGTGCGGTATTCTGGCTGCCCTGATGTCGTCGCTGGCCTCGCTGTTCAACTCGTCGGCCATGCTCTTCACCATCGACTTCTGGAAGCGACTGAAGCCTGAGACCCCCGAGAAGCAGCTGGTCACCATCGGCCAGATAGCCACCGTGGTCATCGTCATACTCGGCATCCTGTGGATTCCCATCATGCGCTCCGTAGGCGACGTGCTCTACAATTACCTGCAGGACGTGCAGTCGGTGCTGGCTCCTGGCATTGCCTCGGCTTTCCTGCTGGGTATCTGCTGGAAACGCGCCTCGGCCAAGGGTGGCATGTGGGGCCTGCTGTCCGGCATCATCATCGGTCTGACCCGTCTGGGTGCCAAGGTGTACTACAGCAATGTGCCCGACGCTGCTGACTCATGGTTCAAGGCTGTGTTCTACGACTTCAACTGGCTCTACTTCTGTGGTGTCATGCTGGTGTTCTGCTGCCTGGTAGTCATCATCGTGTCGCTCTGCACCGAGGCACCCAGCGAAGAGAAGATACGCGGACTGGTATTCGGTACCTCCACACCGGAGCAGCGTGCTGCCACTCGTGCCTCGTGGAACAAGTGGGACGTCATCCACTCCTGCATCATCCTGGGCATCACCGTCGCATTCTACATCTACTTCTGGTAATGAGCTAAGGAAATGACATCTTACTATTTTGAACATCAGAAAATCTTCCTGGCTGTCGACTGCATTATCTTCGGCTTTGACGATAACAAGCTGAAGATACTCATCGGACGGCGTAAGATGAATCCCGGTTATGGCGAATGGAGTCTCTACGGAGGCTTCGTTCGCAATAACGAGAGCGTCGACGAGGCTGCCGACCGTACCCTCTTCGAGCTGACGGGCATGCGCAACGTCTACATGCGCCAGGTAGGTGCCTTCGGCTCTGTCGACCGTGACCCCGGTGAGCGTGTCGTTTCCATTGCTTATTACGCACTTATCAACGTCAGCAACTATGATGACAAACTGCGTCAGGAGCACGAAGTGGAATGGGTAGACATCGAACAGATGCCCAAGATGTTCTCCGACCACAACGACATGGTGCTGAAGGCACGCAGGCTGATGAAGCAGAAAATCAAGACGCAACCCATCAGTTTCCAGCTGCTGCCGCAGTTGTTCACACTCACCCAGCTGCAACGCCTTTACGAAGCCGTCAACGGCGAGGAGGTCGACAAGCGGAACTTCCGCAAGCGCATCAAAGAGATGGACTTCATCGAGAAGACTGAACTCATAGACAAAGCCTCGTCAAAGCGCGGAGCAGCACTCTACCGATTTAACAAGAACGCATACAAGGAAGACCCTAATTTTAAACTGTAACAGAAACTACTATGTTAGAAGAACTGAAAGAAAAAGTGTTCCGTGCCAACCTGGACCTGGTAAAGCACAACCTCGTGATATTCACCTGGGGCAACGTGTCGGCTATCGACCGCGAGAAAGGCCTCGTCGTCATCAAGCCCTCCGGTGTTGAGTACGACGTGATGAAAGCAAGCGACATGGTGGTCGTCGACCTGGAGACTGGCAAGGTGGTAGAGGGCGACCTCAACCCCTCGTCGGACACGCCCACACACCTTATATTATATAAAGCATTCCCCGAGTTGGGAGGCATCGTCCACACCCACTCCACCTATGCTACCGCATGGGCACAGGCCGGCAAGGACATCCCCAACATCGGCACCACCCATGCCGACTACTTCCACGACTGCATACCGTGCACCGACTCGATGACGGAAGACCAGATGCCCGAGTATGAGAAGAAGACCGGAGTGGTCATTGTCGACCGCTTCCGCAAAGACAACATCAACCCCGTGCATACCCCCGCCGTGCTGGTCAAGAACCACGGTCCCTTTGCATGGGGAAAGGATGCCGACCAGGCTGTCTACCACGCCGTCGTTGCCGAACAGGTAGCCAAGATGGCCTTCGTCTCTTTCTGTGTCAACCCTGACACCACGATGAATCCCCTGCTCGTCGAGAAGCACTTCTCACGCAAGCACGGTCCCAACGCCTATTACGGACAGAAGAAGAAAGATTAAACTTTAAAGATTAAAACATAATACTTTGAGGGTTAAAACATTATAGATAGAACTGTAAAACATCAAACATTAAAGATACAACTATGATAAAGGCATTTGAAAATTTTGAGATTTGGTGGGTAACTGGCGCACAGTTGCTCTACGGAGGTGAGACCGTGAAAATCGTTGACGGACACTCACAAGAGATGGTTGACGGACTGAATGACAAGGGAATCATCCCCGTCAAGATAGTCTACAAGGGCACCGTGAACAGTTCCAAGGAGGTTCTGGACGTCATGAAGGAGGCCAACAACGACAAGAAGTGCATTGGCGTGATGACCTGGATGCACACCTTCTCGCCTGCCAAGATGTGGATACACGGACTTCAGGAGCTCAACAAGCCCCTACTCCACTTCCACACTCAGTACAACGCCGAGATCCCCTGGGACACCATGGACATGGACTTCATGAACCTGAACCAGAGTGCCCATGGCGACCGCGAGTTCGGTCACATTTGTGCCCGCCTGCGCATTCCGCGCAAAGTAGTCAGCGGCTACTGGAAAGACGAGAAGCCCCAGAAGCAGATTGCCGTATGGGCTCGCGTCGCTGCTGCCTGGGCCGATGCCCACGACATGCGCATCATCCGCTTCGGCGACCAGATGAACAACGTGGCCGTGACCGACGGCGACAAGGTGGAGGCTGAGATGCGTCTGGGCTACCATGTAGACTACTACCCCGTAAGCAAGCTGATGGACTACCTGAAGAAGGTGACCGACGCCGAAGCCGACGAACTGGTCGAAGAGTACAAGAAGCTCTACACCATCAAGATTGACGAGAGTGGCGAGGAAGTCTACTGGCAGAAGGTACACAACGCCGCCAAGCAGGAGATAGCTCTCCGCCGCGTGCTGAAGGACACTGGAGCCAAGGGCTTCACCACCAACTTCGACGACCTGGGCGACTGGGACATCAACGACCCCAACTTCCTGGGCTTTGACCAGATACCCGGTCTGGCCTCGCAGCGCCTCATGGCCGAAGGCTATGGCTTCGGTGCCGAGGGCGACTGGAAGTCGGCAGCGCTCTACCGCACGGTGTGGTTCATGACTCAGGGCATGCCTAACGGCTGCTCGTTCCTGGAGGACTACACACTCAACTTCGACGGCGAGAAGTCAAGCATCCTACAGTCGCACATGCTGGAGGTTTGCCCGCTCATTGCCGCCGACAAGCCCCGCCTGGAGGTTCACTTCCTGGGCATCGGCGTGCGTAAGGAGTTCACCGCCCGTCTGGTCTTCGACTCCAAGGTGGGCAATGGCGTCACTGCTACCGTCGTCGATATGGGCAACCGCTTCCGCCTCATCGTCAACGACGTGGAGTGCATCAAGCCAAAGGCCCTGCCCAAGCTGCCCGTGGCCAACGCCCTGTGGATACCCATGCCCAACTTCGAGATTGGCACCGCTGCATGGATATTGGCCGGTGGTACGCACCACAGCTGTTTCTCATACGACATTACGCCCGAGTTCTGGATTGACTATGCCGAGATTGCCGGTATCGAGATGCTGCGCATCGACAAGGACACCACCTATGGCTCGTTCCGTCACCAGCTGCAGTACAACGAGGTGTACTACATGCTGAACAAGGCACTCAAGTAATTGACAACCGGCCATTAACAGACAATGATGATGAACGCAAAACAAACCATAGAAGCAGGTAAAGCCATTCTCGGCATCGAGTTTGGCTCTACCCGCATCAAGGCTGTCCTCATCGACCAGGACAACAAGCCCATAGCGCAGGGTTCGCACGAGTGGGAAAACCAGCTCGTCGACGGACTCTGGACTTACTCTACCGAAGCCGTATGGTACGGACTGCAGGACTGCTATGCCGAACTGCGCAAGGACGTGCTGAAGCAGTACGACTGCGAGATAGAGTCGCTGGCCGCCATCGGGTTCTCCGCCATGATGCACGGCTACATGGCTTTCAACGAGAAGCAGCAAATCCTCGTGCCCTTCCGCACATGGCGCAACACCAATACGGGCAAGGCCGCAGCCAAACTCTCCGAACTCTTCAACTACAACATCCCCCTGCGCTGGAGCATCAGCCACCTCTACGAGGCCATACTCGACAACGAAGAGCACGTGTCGGACATCAAATTCCTGACCACACTGGCTGGCTACGTCCACTGGCAGGTCACCGGAAAATTCGTCTTAGGCGTGGGCGATGCCTCGGGCATGATACCCGTCGACCCGGTCACGAAGACCTACGATGCCACCATGGTTGACAAGTTCAACAAGCTCATAGCCCCCAAGGGCTTCTCATGGCAGTTGCTCGACATCCTGCCCAAAGTGCTCGTTGCCGGTGAGAGTGCAGGTTTCCTGACTCCTGAGGGTGCCCAGCGTCTCGATGTCTCCGGACACCTGAAAGCCGGCATCCCCGTCTGTCCGCCCGAGGGCGATGCAGGCACGGGCATGGCTGCCACCAATGCCGTCAAGCAGCGCACGGGCAACGTATCAGCAGGAACCTCCAGCTTCTCCATGATTGTTCTGGAGAAGCCCCTGTCGAAGCCGTACGAGATGATTGACATGGTGACGACTCCTGACGGTTCACTCGTTGCCATGGTTCACTGCAACAACTGCACGTCAGACATCAACGCATGGGTGTCGCTCTTCAAGGAGTACCAACAGCTTCTGGGCCTGCCCGTTGACATGAACGAGCTTTACGGCCGCCTCTTCAACAAAGCCCTTGAGGGCGATGCCGACTGCGGCGGACTCATCAGCTACAACTACGTCAGTGGCGAACCCGTCACCGGACTCCAGGAGGGCCGTCCCCTCTTCGTCCGCTCTGCCAACGACAAGTTCACGCTGGCCAACTTCATGCGCGCCCACCTCTATGGAGCCATCGGCGTACTCAAGCTGGGCAACGACATCCTGCTGAAGGAAGAGCATGTCAAGGTAGACCGCATCACAGGACACGGAGGCTACTTCAAGACGGCCGGCGTCGGACAGCGCATGCTGGCAGCAGCCCTCAACTCGCCCATCTCCGTCATGGAGACGGCAGGCGAAGGTGGAGCATGGGGCATTGCCCTGCTCGCCGCCTACATGGTCAACAAGCAAGGCATGACCTTGGCCGACTATCTGGAGCAGGTCGTCTTTGCAGGCAACAGCGGCATATCCGTAGACCCTGTGGAAGAGGATGTCGCCGGTTTCGAGCGGTATATCAGCAACTACAAGCGCTGCATCCCCATCGAGCAGTGTGCTGCCGAACACAAGTAATAAAAAAAGCCCCTTCCTTTCGCGAGGAAGGGGCTTTTTTTATTCTGTCTTTTCTTACTCGTAATGCGTGTCGAGATAGGTGACATGAGTCACTAAATACTCCTCAACACCGTGCTTGCCGTCGGCACCTCCGATGCCCGACTTCTTGACGCCGGCATGGAAGCCCTGCATGGCCTCGAAGTGCTCGCGGTTGATGTAGGTCTCGCCGAACTCCAACTCACGGGCCACCCGCGTGGCGGTATCAATGTCTTTGGTGAACACTGACGAGGCCAGACCGTACTCACAGTCGTTAGACCACTCGATGGCCTGCTCAATGGTGTCAAACTCCACCAGCGGAATGACAGGGCCGAAGGTCTCCTCATGAATGATGTCCATGTCCTGACGGCAGTCGTCAAGCACGGTGGCAGCATAGAAGTAACCCTTCTCGCCCACACGGTGACCGCCGCAGAGCAGCTTGGCACCCTGTTTGATGGCACGCTCCACCTTCTCGGTGACACTCTCCAGGGCACGAGCCTCTACCAGCGGACCCATGTCGACGGTGTGATCCTGACAGACATCGCCCACACGCACAGCCTTCATCTTCTCAACCAGAATTCTGGTGAACTCGGCCTTGACTTCCTTCTGCACGTAGACACGCTCGGCATTGTTGCATATCTGGCCGTTGTTGCCTATACGGCTGTCAACAATCCACTGGGCAGCTTTCTCCAAGTCGGCATCCTTGCAGACGATGGCCGGAGCCTTGCCGCCTAACTCCAGGCTGACCTTGGTGATGTTCTTCGAGGCTGCTGCCATGATGCTCTCGCCAGCCGAGACGCTACCCGTCACGCTGACAATATCAATCTTAGGCGAACCAGCCATCTCGTTGCCGATGACCGAACCCTTACCCGTCACAATGTTGATGACGCCCTTGGGCAGTCCCACCTTGTCGACCACCTCGCCAAAAGTTGTGCAGTTCTCGGGAGTCAGCTGCGAAGGCTTGATGACGATGGTACATCCGGCAATGAGGGCAGCACCGGCCTTGCGTGCAATGAGGAAGAAGGGGAAGTTCCAAGGCAGGATGCCTGCCACCACGCCAATAGGTTTCTTGCTCAGGAAGATGGTCTCGTTGGGACGGTCTGAGGGGATAATCTCTCCTTCGATGTGGCGGGCGAAGGAGGCCATATAGTCAAAATACTCAGCTGTCACATCCACCTCCACGGTAGCCCAGTTGAGCGTCTTTCCCTGTTCGCGCATGATGATGTCGATGAACTCTTCACGGCGCTCACGGATGCCGTCAGCCAGTTTCTTGAGCCATGCCGCACGCTCAATGGCAGGTGTCTTGGCCCACTGTTTCTGAGCCTTGCGTGCAGCGTCCAAGGCACGGTTGACATCGGCAATGGTTCCGTTGGGCTGTCGGGAGATGACTTCCTCCGTCGACGGGTTCAATACGTCAATCCACTGGCCGTCACTGCTCTGGCAGAACTGGCCATCAATGAACATTTTCAAGTCTTTCATACGTGTAGCTTTGCTTTAGTTTATAATTAGTTTTAGGATGTAATGCATCCGGGTAGTATGCTGATGCGAAGCAAAGATAGACAAATTTTTTGATGCCTCCAAATTTTTTAACCTTTTTTCTCGCCCCGCACAGAAACTAAAGGTAAGTTAAAGCCCGTTAAATATGCTTGGAGTTCCCTGCTTTTACTGGCTTATTTTGTACCTTTGTAAGCATGAAACGAAGACAGCCCATTCTCTGTATTATCCTTTTCTGTTGCCTGCAGTTGTGGGGACAAGAGCGTAAGCCGTGGGTTGTACGTACCGTCAACAAATTAGGAGCATTTATTGACACCCTGACCATCAAGGGCATTGACAGCCGATACATCGAGGTGCCTGAGAAACCGTGGCAGCTGGTGCTGAAATTCAACGCCAACGACATGGACCTGAAGTCCAAGTCGCACATGAGCAGCGAGTACATCAGTCGCAAAGGCTACTATGGCGAAATCAATATGGAGTCGTCATTCAAACCCACAATGACAGCATCCATAGGCGCGTGGATAGGCTACCGGGGCTACGGATGGGGCTACAGCCTGTCGTTGACCAAGAACAACGGGCGCAACTTCTCCATAGGTGCCACAGGGTCGAACTACAGCATCAACCTCCGCTCACGCAAGTTCTCCACCCGCGAGCTCGACACCAGCATCTGGGGCTATGACGAGGACGGATACACGGAAATACCGGAGGGTACCATAGAGACGTGGGACGACGTTGAGGTCAGAAGAACCATCATCGACGGCTTCTACCTGCTCAATGGCAAGCGCTTCTCACATGCCGCAGCCTACGACCAGTCAGTCAAGCAGATACGCTCGGCAGGCTCATTAGTGATAGGAGCCATGTGGTTCCAGACATCGCTCGACTACGCCGCACGCAAAAACGCCCTACTCATTCAGGTGCTGGGCGACATCGGCCGCATCAAAATCCAGGAGGGAAGCATCGGCATAGGCTACGCCTACAACTGGGTGCCGATGAAGAACCTGCTCGTCAACGTCACGGCAATGCCCATGCTGGCACTGCTGAACCGCACAAAAATAGACCTCTACGACTCCAACTACGATATCTTCTTAGAAGACGCCGAGGTGTCGCCGACGGGCAAGAAGCGCGTGCCCGACGACCAATCGTGGCAGGAAGACATCACGCTGGAGAAAACGGGAAGCCAGGTGAAGTACGGCAAGGTGTCGTTCAACATCAATGCCCGCGCATCAGTCACCTACAACTTCGACCGCTACTTCCTCAACGTCTACGGACAACTCAACAACTACCGCAACAGCATTGACGAAAGCACGCTGCGACTGACCGACTGGTACGTCAACGCATCATTAGGCATGAGATTTTAATCAAACCCTATAACTATATTATTAAATGAGAAAATTCCTATCCATCCTGACCGTGTCGCTGGCTATGGCCACCACAGTCAACGCAGAGAACACCAAGGCCACGCTGCACGCTGACCAGGGGAAGTCGACCATCAACAAGGAAATCTACGGCCAGTTTGCCGAGCACCTCGGCTCGTGCATCTACGGAGGCCTGTGGGTGGGCGAGAATTCCCCCATTCCTAACATCAACGGTTACCGCAAGGACGTCTTTGAAGCCCTGAAGGCACTGCAAATCCCCGTGCTGCGCTGGCCCGGCGGCTGCTTTGCCGACGAGTACCACTGGCGCGACGGCATTGGCCCGCGCGACAAGCGTCCGTCGATGAAGAACAACAACTGGGGCGGCACCATCGAGGACAACTCCTTCGGCACACACGAGTTCCTGAACCTGTGCGAGATGCTGGGTTGCGAACCCTACATCAGCGGCAACGTGGGCAGCGGCACCGTTGAGGAGCTGGCCAAGTGGGTGGAATACATGACCTCTGAGGAGGGCACACCCATGGCTAACCTGCGCAAACAGAACGGCCGCGAGAAGCCCTGGAAGGTCAAGTACCTGGGCGTGGGCAACGAGTCGTGGGGCTGCGGTGGCAACATGCGCCCCGAGTATTACTCCGACCTCTACCGCCGCTACTCCACCTACTGCCGCAACTACGACGGCAACAGACTCTACAAGATAGCCAGCGGTGCCTCCGATTATGACTACGACTGGACCAAAGTGCTCATGGAGCGCGTGGGACACCGCATGGACGGCTTGTCGCTGCACTACTACACCTGCGTGGGCTGGACGGGCTCCAAGGGCTCAGCCACTCAGTTTGACAACGACCAGTATTACTGGGCGCTGGCCAAGTGTCTGGAGATAGAGGACGTCATCAAGAAGCATAAGAAGATTATGGACGAGAAAGACCCGAAGGGAAAGGTGGGTCTGCTGGTTGACGAATGGGGCACCTGGTGGGACGAAGAGCCGGGCACCATCCGCGGACACCTGTATCAGCAGAACGCCCTGCGCGACGCCTTTGTGGCCGCTCTGTCGCTGAACGTCTTCCACCGCCATACCGACCGTGTCAAGATGGCTAACATCGCACAGGTGGTCAACGTGCTGCAGTCCATGATACTGACCGACCAGAAAGGCACCGGCCACATGGTGCTCACGCCGACCTACCACGTATTCCAGATGTACACCCCGTTCCAGGACGCCACCTTCCTGCCCATCGACATCGAGAGCAAGACGATGAAGGTCAGCAAGGCTTACTTCAAGGACAAGGCCGACAAGGATGCCGGCGAGCGCACCCTGCCCCTCATCTCTGCCTCGGCAGCCAAAGCCAAGGACGGCAGCATCGTCCTCGCGCTGACCAACGTGTCGCTCGACGAGTCCGAGACGCTGGACATCGCCCTTCAGGGTTGCACGGCAAAGACGGTCAGCGGTCGCATCCTGACCTCGAAGAACGTTGCCGACTACAACGACTTCACTAACCCTGACAAGGTGGCTCCCGCCGACTTCCGCGACGCCAAGCTGAAGAAGGGTGTGCTGACGGTCAAACTTCCGGCCAAGAGTATCGTCGTGCTGACGGTGAAGTAGCATTTAGTGTATAGATTATAGTGAATAGTTGAGAGTTATGGCAAAAAACGTAGCGTTGGTACTGTCAAGTGGCGGAGCACGCGGCTTGGTGCACATCGGGGTCATCGAGGAACTGGAGGCACGCGGCTACCGCATCGTCTCCGTGGCGGGGGCGTCCATGGGTGCACTCATCGGCGGAGTCTATGCCGCTGGCAAGCTGCAGGAGTTCCGCGAGTGGATGAAGACCATCGACCGTCGCAAGATGGTGGAGCTCACCGATTTCTCGTTCAGCCTGAACCATCTGGTAAAGGGCGAGCGCATCATCGATGCCATCAAGGCGATAGTGCCCGACACGCTCATCGAGGACTTGCCAATACCCTACTGTGCCGTAGCTACCGACTGGGAGAACGGGCGCGAGGTGACCTTCCGGAAGGGAAGCCTCTTCGGAGCCATCCGCGCCAGTATCTCGCTGCCTGCCTACTATGAGCCCGTGCGCATCAATGACATGGTGCTCATAGATGGCGGCATCGTGAACCCCATACCCCTGAACCGTGTGGCCCGCCACAACGGCGACCTGCTGGTGGGCGTCGACGTCAGCGGCCACGACTACCACGGACAGAGCATGCTACAGCACTTCATCGACGCCCGCCGCAAGAGCGGCAAGTCGCTGAGCCAGCAGATACTCAACAAAATCATTCCCGACAATCTGGAGTTCAACTACTACACCCTGCTCTCGCGCACCAGCTCCATCATGATCAGGCAGAACTCCAAGCTGATGGCGCAACTCACTCATCCAGACATGCTTATCGACATTCAGCTGCGGCGCTACGGCGGCTTCGACTACGACAAGTCTGAGAAACTCATAGCCATAGGGCACCGCTACGCGCAGAAGGCCATTGACAAGTACGAGTCACAAAACCAATCCTAACGCAGAGCCATGCAAAGCAAGGTATTGCTCATCTACACCGGCGGAACCATAGGCATGAACCGCAACCCGCTGACAGGGGCACTGGAACCCTTCGACTTCGAGCACCTGTTGCAGAACGTGCCCGAATTCAAACAGTTCGACACCGAGATAGCCACCTACCAGTTTCAGCCACCCATCGACAGCAGCGACATGTCGCCACGACTGTGGACAGAACTCTCGCACGTCATCGCCGACAACTACCACCTGTACGACGGCTTCGTCGTGCTGCACGGCACCGACACCATGGCCTTCACGGCGTCGGCACTCAGCTACATGCTGGAGAACCTGACCAAGCCCGTCATCTTCACCGGCTCGCAGCTGCCCATCGGACAGCTGCGCACCGACGGCAAGGAGAACCTCATCACCAGCATCGAGATAGCCGCTGCCAAGGATGAGCAAGGCCGTGCCCTCGTGCCCGAGGTAGGCATCTACTTCAACAGCCGCCTGCTGCGCGGCAACCGCACCACCAAGCAGAGCGCCGACGAGTTCAACGCCTTCGAGTCGTTCAACTATCCGCACCTCGTGGATGCCGGTGTCAACATCACCTACCACCGCGAGCGCATACTACAGCCCCAGTGGGACAAACCCCTCACGCCCCACTTCCGTCTGGACAACAACGTCATCATCTTCTCGCTGTTTCCCGGCATACGTGAAGACCTCATCCGACACATCATCCACACCCCAAACCTCAAAGCCATCGTCATGCGCACCTTCGGCTCGGGCAATGCCCCGCAGTCGCCATGGCTGTTGCAGGCCTTGCGCGAAGGCTGCCGCCACGGCAAGGTCATCGTCAATATCAGCCAGTGCATGCAGGGCCGTGTCGAGATGGGGCGCTACGACACCGGTTTCCGACTGCAGGAGGCCGGCGTCATCAGCGGGCGCGACTCCACCGTAGAGAGTGCCGTCACCAAGCTCATGTTCCTCCAGTCGCACTACGACGACCCAGACCAAGTACGCTACTGGATGAACCGCAGCATCCGCGGTGAAATCACGGTATAAGATATTGTATAAATCATTTATTAACCCTTACTAAACAAACAAAATTATGAAAGAACTGAAAGGAACAAAGACAGAGAAAAACCTGCAGGAGGCTTTTGCAGGTGAGTCCATGGCACGCAACAAGTATTCGTACTGGGCATCGAAAGCCAAGAAGGACGGCTACGTGCAGATAGCAGCCATCTTCGAGGAGACTGCAGCCAACGAGAAAGAGCATGCCAAGATGTGGTTCAAACTCTTGGAGGGCGGTGCCATCAAGGACACGGCCAGCAACTTAGAAGCTGCCGCCGGAGGCGAGAACTTCGAGTGGACGGACATGTATGCCCGCATGGCCCGCGAAGCCCGCGAGGAGGGTTTCCCTGAGATTGCCGAGAAGTTCGAGGGCGTGGCCGCCATCGAGAAAGCCCACGAGGAGCGTTACCGCAAGCTCCTGGACAATGTGAAGAAGGAGCGTGTCTTCTCCAAGGACGGCGACGTCATCTGGCAGTGTGCCAACTGCGGCCACATCGTCGTAGGCAAGAAAGCACCCGAGGAGTGCCCCGTCTGCAACCATCCGCAGTCATACTTCCAGGTCAAGGCCGAGAACTACTAACGTTCAAGACCAGCCTTCCCTATTGAGTCATGGGAATAATAGGAGGACAGTTCTTTTTTGAACTGCCCTCCTTTTTATCATATCACTACAAAAACTTCAGCAGTCCGAATGCTGGTGTCTGTAATTCAGATAGATGCAGTTGATGCCGTTCATGTACTTGTGGTTGATGTTCTTGCACAGTCGTGTCAATATGGCACGCCGCAGGTTGCTGACATCGATGTCCTCCAACTCGCTGTCGGTATATTTGTAAATTGGATTCCGCAGGGGGCCCTTGCTCTTCAGTACCACCATGAATTCATTTTCCTTGTCGATGATTCTCACATCAAAGGTGTCGCTCTCCTTACGTTCGGTGTTGCTTTCCACGATTTCATTGAGCAGTTCCTCCAAAGCAATCTCCACCGCCATGCCGTCCTCCAGTTCACAGGCTCCTACAAACGGCTGGACATTAGCGAGAAACTGCTGTACCCCCTCGGCGGTATAAGGCACCGAGAAGGTGACAGCGGGGTCGGAGGGCACTGTGCTCTGCAGCGTGGGCCAGCTGAGCAACGGGTTCCTGCGGTGTACCACGTAGGCCATCACCGCCATCACCAGCAGCACCAGCCAGGAGGAGGCAGGCAGGATGTACCAGATGAGTTGAGGGGTGTAGACGGCCATCAGTACAATCATCAGAATGGACACCAGATTGGTAACAATCTTTAGCCACCGGCAGAGCCTGTGATGTCCCTGCACAAAATAGGTCACCATCAGCGTTGCGGCTATTGCGTTGGGCAGAAAGCCCAGCGTCATCAGCCGAAACGGCGTGCGGCACTGGTCTGCCAGACTGCCACTGGCACCGTAGAGCCGGGCCAGCAAGTCGGGAAAGAGGAATACCAGTACACTGACCACCACCATCGTTACTGTCAGTATGCGGAATATCCTGCGCATGAGCAAACGGAAACTGTCGTAGTCTTCCTCGCCCGTCAGTATGCCCCCGATATTGATAATAGCCGCATTCGTACCGGCTAATACCAGCATACAGATATTGTTAATCTGGAAGTAGATGGTAAAGGTATACATACCGTCTGCCCCCAGTTTGTCTACCACCAATGAGTTCATCAGGTATGAGATGACAGGCCCTAACAGTGCTGTCAGAAGCATGGGCATGCCGATGACGAAGCACTCGCGGTACTGCTTTATGGAACACACCTTCAGCGGAGACTGCAGGTGGAAGATGCTGCTGTTCTTGCGCATATAGTCAAACAGCGATGTGAAGGCCAGCAGATTGCTGAATGCCGTAGCGTATGAGGCACCGGGCAGTCCCATATCAAGCACACCGCACAGCAGCACGTCGAGAGCGGCATTGAGCACCTGCGAGATGATGATGCGTCGCGTAATGAGCTGCGGGTTGCCGTTCGCGATGATGTAAGACAGCGGAACGCCACACACTGCTGCCACGAAGATACACAGCAGGTCGGCATGTATATAAGGCTTGAGCATGGGCAGCAGCCGCTCGTCTGTAGTAAGCAGCGGAGCCACAGTGTCGAGGAAAGGAAATATCAGGGCTATCAGCAGCACGGTTGAGGCTATGACGTAATAGAGATGATGATTGAACACGCGGTTCACTTTGTCATAGTTCTGTCCGCCAATGCCGCGTGCACTCAGGAAGCCGGCACCTGCACTCATCAAGCCGATGATGATAAACATGATGCCGGCCACAGGTTGCCAGACACGGACTGCCGACAAGGCATCAGGCGACACCAACTGCCCCACCAGGATAGAGTCGGTGATACCTCCTAACTGTCCCATCAGAGACGATACGACGGTCGCCAGAAAGAACGACCCGAACATATTCTTCAAGACAAATTCATTACGCTGCATCATTTTCTGATTTTTTTGCAGAACACAGGAACTTCTTCTTCAGGCAGGGCTGTCAGGCATGCTTCAATGCTCTTTCCCCCAAGCGGGTCGGTACCCTGCCCTATCTGGCGACTCACCTCCATGCGCGTTTTTGCTATCAGACAGGCATCACCCTTTATCTCATGAAGCACCCAAGTGCCATCCTCCGCCTGTTCCAGTCTTTCGCCAGCGAAACACGGCAAGGGACAATACCGGCAATAGTCATACCGGCCACATGTGGGGAACATCTTTCTCTGATCACCCTGCAACAGCTGCATGCGCTTCGGGCTCAGTATGATATTTCTTAGCGGCGTATGGGGCAGCTGGCCGTAGCTGATGTTCAGATTGGTGCAACACCTGGCAATGCCTGTGGGCGAAACGATGATATTCTGATTGGCACTGCAAGGCATACCCCGCCGCTGTCCGATATCGTAGCCGTCAGCCTTGCCGTCGGTGCGCACACAGCCTCGGACCATCGGGTCGTTCAGTATCAGGCGCAGGGCCTCGGGCCGGGTTTGCAGATGCTCGATAACCGACACATCACCGTCGGCACCCGGCATCAACATACATGAAATATCCGTCTCGGCACCCAGTTCACGGGCCAGATGACGGATGCTATAATAGGTACGGGAGTTCAACCTGAATACAGGGGTCTTGATGCTCAGCGGCACTGGCCATAACGCCAGCTCCTTCAGCACATGCACCGACTGTTCCCACGACCCCTGACGGCGCGTTATCCGGTCGTGTACGGCAGCATCGGCACTGTAAATCGAGACGTTCAGCTGCTTCAGTCCCATGCGGGCTATACGGCGTATCTTCTCACGGCTGTTCAGTGCGAGGGCATTGGTCTGAAGGTTGACTGCGATGTTACGCTCGTGCAGATAGTCGAGAATAGCCCAGCAGTCGGGATGGCAGAACGGGTCACCGCCGGTGAGGGTCACCTCAGGTATTCCCAACGCCGCCGCTTCGTCGATGATCCGCTGATAGTCCGCGAGGTTCAGCATGCCCCTGCTTAGCCGGTTCTCCTCGTGCAGGTCGCCACGGGCAGCACCTTCGTTAAAGCAATGCAGACAACGCTCGCTGCAGGCGTAGGTCAGTTCCAGCACCAGGTTTACCTGTTCGTCCTTGGGCAGACTGTCCATATAGTCGCGCTGAGGCTCATAGCCCGTAGCACGCAAGCAGGGCGGATTCTTCTGTCGGTACCGTTGCCAATCGTCGTCGCTGAACACGCGGTCGTGTACCAGTCCGACAGGCATCAGCTGCTCACGGCAGAACGCCTCAACCTGTTCGGCGGCTACCCCCGTTACCTCTGCGAGATGCGTCGTATTAATCGGAGTTTCTCTCTTTACCGCTAACAGCTCGCTCACCAGCAGGGCAGACAGACCGTCGAAGGTGTAGCAGGTGGCGTTGGCCGTGTTATACATGACGGCACGCTGCGCCTGAGGGTTGTAGGCACCACAAGTAAATAGCGGACGAACAAACTGTGTCATATCTTCAATCTTTTAAATACTTCAATCTGTAAACCGCCACGCCTATCATGGTGAACTTGTCTTTCATATAGGTGAAGGCATCCACTGGGCTCAGTCCCTTCTCGCCGGCTCCTACATGATAGAAGAACAAGCGCCCCTGCTGCCACTTCGCCATCAACAGGTGCTTGATTTCGAGCCCGTGCGCCCAACTGTGCTGGTGGCAGACCACTGCCAGCACGTCACCATCACGGATGACACCCAACTCAGACTCTTGCGGCATATTGAGCAGTTCACGCGGGACATAGGTGAATCGCACCCCCTGCTGTTCACGCTGACTGATGACCCTGAAGGTTTCATCGTCTGCCAGCCCGAAGTCTTGATATAGGTGACGGTTGGCGGTCATATACGACGGTTGCATATCTACCAGTCCCGTGAAGGGAAAGGCTGGCTCGGCGGGGCCGATACGTTCCACGAAACCCTCACTGATGGCCGACTGCATGATCCAGGTGAAATAATGGTTGCGGGTGGCGTATGCGACAATGCCGTCCAGATAATGCATTCGCCGGTAGTAGTCTTTTAGGTGCTCCAGCGTGGCGTGTCCGTTTTTATAGCACAGCGCCAATGCCAGCGCGTTTTCCATGACGGTGGTGCAGTCCACGCGGTCTAGCATGACCAAGAGTCGCTCTTCGCCCATCGTCTGTGTATAGCCGGTGCGGACTCCCGCAGCCATCATCTGCACGAAGAAATATTCTGTCAGAGGCACCGTTTCATCCACGTTGGCCATCATCCGCTGCATCAAAAGTCCGTTACGTGCTTCGGCCCGATTCTGCTTGTAGCGCAAGTACCACTCATTCCCTTTCGGTATGAGTCGCCGTGCCATGTAGTCGATATGCATCCTGGCTATAATGACCGACAACAGCGATTTCACCGTAGCCAGCCGCTCGCGCCAATAGTAGTGATTGGTTTTCACTTGCTCGTAGGCACTGATGTCTATACCCCAGGCCTCCAGTCCCAGCCATCCGGCCACCCGCAGCGCCCGCACGATGTGGAAACTGCTGGTCAGCACGTAGAAGCGCTTCTGGCCATAATAATCCTTCATGTTCCGTATCGAGCGGAAGGTGTTATAGCCACATGAGTCTATCACGAACCGTTCTTCGGGAATGTGGTATTGTTCCACCAGCGTGCGGTAGATGACGCAGGTGTCCGCCCTGCATCCAGAGATGTAGAAGAGCCAATCAGGATAAGTGCGGGCCAGGATGCTGACCAGCCTCACCCGCAGTTGCAGAATAGGTGTCAGCGTATAGTCGGGCCTTAGCTTGGCACCTAAAACCAGACAGGCCTTCAGGTCGGAAGGAGCCTGAAGGCCTGACTGCTCACGCAAGCTGTCGTTGTACAGCTGGACAAACCTCATCTTTACGGTGTCTGGTTTTCTAAGCTTAACAGACGACAAACATATCACACCCACTTCTCACGCGAACACCCGTAGATGTCTCAACTGTAGCCTTGTTCACTGGCGACTTTCTGATTGCAAATGGATTCTTACTCATAATTAAAAAAATAATTGTTAAACAAAATCTTGTGTGGCTGCAAAGTTACGAAAAAAGTCTGTAACGAAAGACGGATTTGGGAGAATTAACGCAGAATGACCGTAAATAAAAGGCAAGACGGGGAAAAACGAGGAAGTTCAGTTTTAGGCTGAATGCAAATCTGGGAGGAATGAAGAAGTAGTTAGGTTTCTTATCCGGACTCGGCTTTGCCGCTTGCCAGAGCAAGAACCCGTGAGACGGTCTTTGGAGCCAGTTAAACTTCATTAATCGGATAGGCAAGATGGGGCAGAATCAGCCAGAATTAAGGAAATATCCTTCAACATTCCCTTATCTCGCATAAAATTCGTACCTTTGCATCCAAGTTTGGAACAGCAATATGGCACAGATAGACGATTTCTTTATGTACGAGAACCGCGTGGAGGGCATCACCGATGCCGACTACCAGCGGGCGCAGCCTTATGTGGAGGCGGCGCAGGCATTCGCACAGACCACCTACCAGAGCATCTACATCATCGACTACTTCCGCAAGGATTTCCTCTATGTGTCGGACAATCCGCTCTTCCTCTGCGGCCATACTGCCGACGAGGTGCGTCAGATGGGCTATGGCTTCTACCTGAGCCATGTGCCCGAGGACGAGGTGCCGATGCTTACTGAACTGAATCGCTCCGGTTTCCGTGCCTTTTATGACGAGCCTAAGGAAAACCGCCGCCAATGCATGATGTCCTACGACTTCCACATTGCCCACGGCAACCGCCTGTTGCTCGTCAACCACAAGATCACCCCCCTTGCCATGACCACCAATGGAAGAGTGTGGCTTGCCCTCTGTACCGTTTCGCTCTCACCACATAAAGAGGCAGGACATATTGAGTTCATTCAATTCCTTACTGGAGAGAAGCGTGAGTACTCTTTGGAGGGTCATCGTTGGAAGAACCGTGAGACCATCACTTTGAAGCCTAAAGAAAAACAGATTCTGACACTCTCGGCCCAAGGCTTCACGATGAAGGAGATTGCCGAGAAAATGTTCCATTCTGTTGACACTGTGAAATTCTATCGCCGCCAGATTTTCGAGAAACTCAACGTAAAGAACATCACAGAAGCCCTGTCACTTGCCACCAACTACGGCTTGGTCTGAGTAGCCTAACCTTATTTGAGTTTTTTCCATCCCCAAAAGCCAAAGTAAGATGAAATTGACAAGAGTATTATTGCTAATCCTGATTTCTGCTCTTTTATCTTGTAATGGGAACAGAAGCGCGAACATCATATCAGATACAGACTCTTTGGTTATGACCAACCCGAAACAGGTTTTGACCATCTTGGATTCCATAGAAAATACAAGTAATTTAGGAAAAAAAGAACGGCTACATCTGGTTTGGAACCGAGCCTTGGCACACAGGGCTTTGGGAATGTCGATGGCCGAGGACGAACAGTTGCAAGAAGCAATAGCCTACTTTAGAGAAGATAAAGAGAAACAGGCGGACAGTTATCTTTTGGAAGCTTCTTATCTGAACTGGGCTGGCAAGGATGAGGATGCCATCAAGACAATAGAAAAAGGAATCGCAGCAATTTCAGACTCGGCGAAACGAGTCCAACTGTTGGCAGCAAAAGCAAGCATCTTTGAACACCAGCGGAAATACGGCCAAACTGTAAATGTGCTGAAAGAAATATTAAAGAGTGGTTTGACAAAGCGTGAACAGGCCATTTTCAACTACAAGATAGGACTGAACCTATCTCTGATGGGCGACAGCCTATCAGAACAGTTCTATGAAAAAAGCATCCAACAAGCCATGGAGAACAGCGATACGGCCATGGCGTGTGAATTCATGCGCAACCATGCCGACTATTTGGCCAACAACGGCCAATACCGTCGTTCCAACGACATTTACCATCGTATAAGTCGTATTCTGCCACAAGTGGCAGAATTATCGGCCATTCAAATGGCCATGGCGGGCAACTACATCAATCTTCATCGTCTTGACTCCGCCCGAATATGCCACGACAAGGCCATCAAGAGTGAGACAGAATTGGATGCACAAGGCTTTACCGACATCGCACGAAAGGCTGAGTTGGAACAAGAGCGCGTCATACTTGACTATACTGATGGGAAAGCCGTGTCGTTTGTGGATTTTGCTCGCTATTGCGACTCTATCACGATGGACATGCAAATGAAAGAGAACACTTCCACTCGACGACTGGAAGCCAAGAACCGTCTCCAGACAGCCAATTACGAACTGAAACTCAACCAACAGCGGATGGGATGGTTGTTGTCGGTGGCTACACTGCTGTTGATTGGCGGCGGCATAGGTGGCTGGCTATACCGCAGGAACAAAATCAAGCAATCGGCAGAGGCAGAGGACAGGATAGACACACTGGCACGAATGCTGGAAGAAGCACAGAAAACCATAGCAGAAGAAGAGTCCGACATGAAGTCCATATCGAGCAATGCAGAAGAGTTGGAGCGTCCCAAGTCAGACGATGATGCTTTCTTCAAGAAAATCCTATTGCAACAGTTGGGAATCATTCGACTGGTAGCCAGCACCCCAACCAATCAGAACCAGGCTCTTCTGAAACGCATTTCAGGCATCAGTGGTGGTGAGATACCTACTAACAGCCTACTTGTTTGGTCAGACCTCTACCCCGTCATTGACCGGCTGTATGACAATTTCCATACTCGGCTAATGGAGCAATATGGCGATGCACTCACAGAAAAAGAGGAGCAAATCTGCTGTCTGCTCTGTGCGGGATTCTCGACGAAGGAGATAGGTGTCATCACACAACAGTCTGACGCGACAATATACGTTCGCAAGACCTCTATCCGAAAGAAGATAAGAGCAGCAGAGGGGCAAGATATTGTAGCCTGCGTGAACGAACAGATATGAGAAAGATTGAAAATTGAAGATTATACATTCTCCCGCCGACGAGTTGGTTGGATAAAGGCCGAAACGTGATGGATGAAGCGTGAATCAAAGACATTAAGGGTTGTTTAAGATTCCGAGAGTCATCATTAAGATTTTTGAGAAACGTAACCATTGATTTCCAATGCGTTACGTTTCTTGCATTAAGACTTTTTATTTGACGATTTAGTCGTTTTAAGGTGCATTTGCATGGTAATTTTGCACCGACAATAATCAAATAAAAAGCGTATGAAAAGAAAGTGGTTTTATATTATCTGTTGCTTCGCCATAGTGATGCTCTGGGCGTATGCGAAAAGCGGACATATCAATATGCCTGGTCATGGTAACAGAGAAAACAAAAATCTTGAGGAAGCCGTCGTAAAGCATGCTGCTTCCCTGCATGCCGATGGCGGAATGGTTGAATTTGTCTGCAAGTACCTTTGTGAAGACTATAAAGAGAATGGTGAAGTACGTTTTTCTGCCAATGTCATTTATTATGTTGTTTCTGCGGATGGTACAAAAGAGAAACATACCGCCCATATCGTATGTAACGAAGACAAAGACAGAATCATCGAGTGGAAGGACATCACTGGTAAATGAACAATTCAACAAGCCCAATCTCTGATGAAATCCCTATGTTATCAACTTCTTTTGCTACCCAAATGGGTAATTTTTCGTACAAGTTTGTCAGAATTACCCATTTGGGTAGTGGATTTCTCTTTGATTCTTACATTCTTTGCATCGAAAAAGAATATCAAACAAGTAAAAATGTCAAACGTAATAAAATCGCAAGAATAATGAAAAGGATTGTATTAGTTTCAATGATGTGCCTCGTGGCGATAGCCTCGACTGCACAGTGCATCAGCGGACGGGTGATTGACGAGCAGGCCCAGCCGATGCCATTTGCCAACGTAGTGCTCGTCAACCGTACCGATTCCGCTTTCATTGCTGGAGCCGTAACGAAGGATGACGGAACTTTCAGCATCAGCACCGACAAACAAGACGGTCTGCTGAAAGTATCGAGTATAGGATATATAACAAAGTGTATCGACGCACGACAGGGCAACATCGGTGACATCCAGATGCAACCCGACACGCAGACGTTGGGCGAGGTCGTGGTGAAAGGCCAGATGCCGACGCACAAGATGACCACTGAGGGCATGCTGACCACAGTGGAGAACACGCTGCTGAGCAAGGCGGGAACAGCCAACGACGTGCTGCAGCAACTGCCCGGCGTGCAGAAGAAGGGCGACGGCATAGAGGTGTTCGGCAAGGGTACACCGCTCATCTACATCAACGGGCGGCAGTTGCGCGACAAATCCGAACTAGACAGAATCAGTAGTGAGAGCGTCAAGAGCGTGGAACTCATTACCACCCCCGGGGCGAAGTACGACGCGCAGGTGGAGTCGGTCATCCTCATCAAGACCCGCCGCCAGCAGGGCGAGGGCTGGAGTGGCGACGTGCAGAGCCATTACCGCCAGGGCTACAATCCCGACCTCGACCTCGGACTGAACCTGAACTACCGCCACAATGGTCTTGATGTATTCGGCAGCGTGTGGTACAACGATGACCAAAACCGTCAGCGCAACCCAATCACCCTCGATGTCGTGGCCGACACGCTCTGGCACATGACCGAACAACTCAATTCCGACACACACCACCGCTCGTTCTACGTCTCGGCGGGCGTGAACTACGTGTTCAATGACCAGCACTCGATGGGCTTCCGCTACGATACAAAGGCGTGGCTGAAACCCAAGATGACGGGCAGTTTCATTGCCGACGTGACTGCCGACGGGGCTTTCTACGACCACCTCGACAACAAGCTCGAACAGGAGACGACTTCTAACATGCCGCATACGCTCAACGCTTATTATAACGGACGAGTGGGCAAAACAACGATTGACTTCAACACAGATTACATTTTCCACAAAGACCGCACGTCGCAATTCACTAACGAGGTGAGTCAGGAGCGCACGAGTCGCACTGTGACCAGCACCAACGTCGTACGCAACCAACTCTGGGCATCGAAACTCGTGCTGTCGTGGCCGCTTTGGAAAGGCAACCTACAGGCGGGTACCGAATACGACATTACCAACCGTAACGACGACTATGTGAACCCCGAGCAGGTAGTACCCACGTCACAGACGGAACAGCGCGAGTGGAACTACATCTTCTTCGCCGAGTACAGTCGCTCGCTGCCCTTCGGTCAGATGCGCTTGGGACTTCGCAACGAGAACGTCAGCACAGACTACTATCTCCGTGGCGTTCATCAGCCCGAGCAGAGCCGCTCGTATCACCATTTCTTCCCTACCGCCGCACTGATGGCCAAGGCGGGCAAAGTGCAGTTGATGGTCAACTATGCCATGAAGATTCAGCGACCCTACTATTGGATGCTGAGCAGCAACGTGGCCTACGCCAACCGTTTTACTTGGGAAAGTGGCAACCCAATGCTGCAGCCCACCATACGCAACGAGGTGGGGCTGATGGCGATGTACAAGTGGATGCGCTTGGCCGTCGATTACAAGCATACCACCGACGAGATTGTAAATGTGGCTGAGACCGTAGCGGGCAACGAGGCCACCACCATCATCACCCGCGCCAACGTCCATCGCTCCGACGGCCTCCGTGCCATGCTCACCCTCTCGCCCCGCTTTGGCCTCTATCAGCCGTCACTCACCGTTGGCGTGATAAAGGACTGGATCAAAATTCCGTCACCAGTAGGCAATCTCAGCCCGAAGAACCCTATCGGCCTCATCCAGTCGAACAACAACTTCCAACTGTCGCCAACCCTCACCGCCTCGGTCTGTCTGCAAGTGACGACCACGGGTGACCAGCAGAATATGACCGTTACCAAGCCCGGATACGTGGCCGACGTGAGTGTTACAAAGACGTTCTTCGACAACCGCCTGTCGGTGAGGCTCGGTGGTCGCAACCTGTTCAACTCGCAGCAGCACATCAACATTCGCTACGGCCTTCGCTCCCTCTATCAGGAAACCCACAATGACTCCCGCAAGTTTGAGTTATCCGTCCGCTACAACTTTAACGCCACCAACTCGAAGTACAAGGGAACGGGTGCCGGAAACGACGAGAAAAACCGCTTCTGATATGAGACCTGTTCATCATTACAGAAATCTCTCTTGGGCTGTGGTGGGCATTTGCGAAAATCCCCACCAGCCCCTCTTGTCCTGCATCCCCGGCATCGACAATGACGAGGCTGCAGCCGTGGAGCACTACGTCATCGGCTACATGGCCTTCTGGCACATCGCCTTTGTCGACGAGAGCCGCCTCGTGCCCTGCCACGACGACGCGCTGCGCAACGAGGCCCGACAGAAGATAGACCGCTACATCGCCAGCCATCCCCCCGTCGAGACCTTCCCCCGCTTCTACCTCGTTCTTCTTCGCCAACCCATCGCCCCGATGGAAGCCGACGGCATGAGCCGGATGTATCAAATGTAACAATGGTTAAAACTCAATAGCAAAATGAAAAGACTGATTCTATTTTCCATGATGTGCCTCGTGGCGATAGCTTCGACAGCACAGAGCATCAGCGGACGGGTGACTGACGAGCAAACCCAGCCGATGCCGTTTGCTAATGTCGTATTTCTTAATCGTTCCGACTCTGCTTTCATTGCGGGAGCAGTAACTAAGGATGACGGTACTTTCACTATTGAGACCGACCGCAACAATGGGCTACTAAAAGTGTCGAGCATAGGCTACATAATAAGGTATATAGACGCACGGCAGGGTAACGTGGGGGACATCCTGATGCAGCCCGACACGCAAACACTCGGTGAGGTCGTAGTGAAGGGCGAACGTCCACAATACAAAATGACCACGGGAGGTATGACCGTCGATATTCAGAACTCACTGCTGAAGGATGTCGGCACTGCTGACGATGTGCTGTCGATGCTACCACAAGTACAAGGCAGCGACGGTAACTTCACCGTCTTTGCAAAGGGTACGCCTGAAATCTACATCAACAACAAGAAGGTGCAGAACGCCCGTGAACTGAAACAGTTAAAGTCCACCGACATCAAGAGCGTGGATGTGATTACGTCACCAGGTGCTAAGTACAATGCGGAAGTCGGGGCTGTCATTCGCATCAAGACGAAGAAGCATCAGGGCGATGGAGTGAGCATGGAAGCATATAGCCAAGTAAAATATAATGAGAAGTGGACAACCTACGATGATGTCACAGTGAAATACCACACGGGCGGTTTGGAAGTGTTCGGAAACATGATGATCAATAACGGCAACCATTCCGAGGACAATACAGTAACGACTGACATCAGGGCAAACGGTAATCACGTAAACATCATACAAGTATGTCCCAACAACTTCTGGTACACCATGCTTGGCGGGCAGATTGGAGCCAGTTACGACTTCAACGATGAAAACTCCATCGGTTTCTCCTACACTTTAAGCGGCTCGCTCTATGAGGGTGGAACGGTTCAGGCACGGCAGACCATCACACGAAACAACGCCTTCGAAGGAATGGTTGACCAATTTATTGAAATGAATATAAGTGACCGTCCGCAGCACGAAACCAACATCTACTATGTCGGCAAGGTTGGCAAACTCGGCATCGACTTCAATGGCTCGTGGATTTGGAAGAAAAACGTGCGCGACCAAGCATCCTTTGAACATAGTCTGCAACTGGCCGACCGTACCGTGACTACCCACAACGAGAACCGCAACCATATGTTGGCCGGGAAACTGGTTCTGACCTATCCGATATGGAAGGGCGAATTGAGTGCTGGCACGGAAATGTCACGCTCCAACAGCCACGGCATCTATGACAATGTGGAGCAGGTAGTGGCTCCGTCCAATGATGAGATCAAGGAAAGCAACATTGCGGGATTTGCCGAATACAAGATGAAGTTGGGCGATTGGAGTCTCAACGGCGGACTGCGCTACGAGACCGTCACGTCCGACTACTATTCTTTCAGTCAGTACCAGACCGAGCCAAGCCGCAAATACCACGACCTGTTTCCTAATCTCTCCGTCGGCTGGCAAAAGAACAAATGGGGCATCCAGCTGGGTTATGACAAGCGCATCAATCGCCCCAACTATCAGTCTCTGAACTCTAACGTGCAATACGACAATCGTTATGAGTACGAGGGCGGAAATCCTCTGCTTCGTCCATCCATCAAGCAGAACATCGACCTCAATGTCACCTACTCATGGCTGAACTTCACGGCAGGATACAGCCACAGTAAGGATATGCGTCTGAACTTTGGCAGTCTGTATCAGGAGGGAACGGAGATTACCATCTGGACCAACCGTAACTTCGACAAGTTCGAGAGTTACCACGCCTCGCTGACGGCCTCGCCCAAGTTCGGTTTTTACAGCCCAACGCTGACCCTCAGTTACTTTCAGCAGAACTTCGATACGCAGGCATACGGCCTCGCCACAAAACGCAACGAACCTGAATGGCAGATAAACTTCCGCAACTGGTTCACCATTGACAAGACCACGAAGGCGATGCTCTATCTGCACTATTCCACCAGCCACGACTACGGCTTCAACCATTATGCCCACGAGTTCAACGTCAACGCCCGTGTGCAGAAAACCTTCCTCGACGGCAACCTTACCGCCGCCCTCTTTGCCAACGACATCTTCCGCAATCTCCGTGAACGCTGGACGGGCTACTATCCCGTCACCACGATGGGCAAGGATGCCTATGTATATACGCAGTACATCGGTGCATCACTCACGTATAACTTCAACGCTACCCGAAGTAAGTACAAAGGTACGGGTGCTGGTAATGCGGAAAAGAACAGGCTCTAAAACATCCCAACTATGCAGAACAATCTTAGATACATAAATCTCTCTTGGGCAGTGGTGGGCATTTGTGAAAATGCTCGCCAGCCCCTCTTGTCCTGCATCCCCGGCATCGACAATGACGAGGCTGCAGCCGTAGAGCATTACGTCATCGGCTACATGGCCTTCTGGCACATCGCCTTTGTGGATGAAGAACGCCTCGTGCCCTGCCACGACGACGTGCTGCGCACCGAGGCCCGAAAGAAGATAGACCACTACATTGCCGACCATCCACCCGTAGAGACTTTCCCCCGCTTCTACCTCGTTCTTCTTCGCCAACCCATCGCCCCGATGGAACCCGACGAAATGAGCCGCGTGTATCAGATGTGAAATAGGCAAATGTCAGACAAATGTCAGGAAAGAAATTCGTTTGTCAGGCATAAATGACAGTACCTTTGCACTCGCGAATGTTAAAGCCTGAACGATTCCTAAGGAAGTGTGTATGCTATAATGATTAAAACATCATATTAAAATGAAAAGACTGATTCTAATTTCAATGGTTTGCCTGATGACCATAATAACAATACAGGCACAGAATGAGACCCTGGAGGTGGCAAATGACTCCGTGGGAAGGAACATCAAGGAGGGAGAAACGCTGCAAGAGGTTACTGTAAAAGGTTCGAAGGTCGTACAACGAGTGGATGGGCAAACCATCTATCCCACACGCCAGCAATTAGAGAGTTCAACGAATGGCTACTCGCTGTTGTCGAAACTGACACTTCCTCATCTGCGTATCGACCCAGTGATGCATACCATTACGGCACTCTCCAATCTTGGAAGCGTGCAGGTGCGCATCAACGACATCGTGGCATCGAAAGAGGACCTGTTGGCGCTCGACATGAAGGCGGTGCAGCATATCGACTATATCGACAATCCTGGAGTCAGATATGGTGAGGGTATTGCCTATGTTGTCAACATCATCGTGAAGAAACCCGTCAGCGGTTACGATATCGGGGCAGACCTCACGAATACACTCACTGCTGTGAATGGTGATGAGACCGTCTATGGGAAGTTCAACTATGGAAAGAGCGAGCTTGGATCGAACTACTCTCTGGGCTACCAAAACTTCAAGGGGATGGAATATGAAGAACAGGCTACATACGAACTGGAGTCAGGGGAGAAACGAAGCATTTTGCGTCAGCAATTAGATGGGCAAAACAAAAGTCTTAATCACAACATCCAACTCACCTATAGCCTGAGTGACTCCAACTATGTGTTCCAATCGAAACTCTCAGCCCGTCGCGACATTCAGCCCCACAGGTCGTGGACTAAGTTTGAGACCTACGAAGACCATTCCTCGTCCCGTACCTCATCGCCTGTGCTCGACCTCTATTTCCATCGCGACTTCCGCCGTCATCAGTCTTTGACGGCCAATGCCGTGGGAACATATATCAAGACCGACAGCCATGCAGAACATAACGAGGGTGGCAGTTATGCCTACAACGTGACAGGTAAGACCTATTCGCTCTGGACAGAGGCCATCTATGAGAACCGTCTGAAGCCCTTCACACTCTCCTTGGGTACTCAGTATGGGCAGAAATATATTAATAATGTGTATTCGGGTGATGCCAATGCTAACAATTCCATGCGTTCATCAATGCTTTATTTCTTCGGGCAGTTGAAAGGCCGTCTTGGCAAACTTGGCTATATGGGAGGACTGGGTGTGAGTACACGCTACTATCGACAAGCAGAATGGAATGACCGTTTTCTGCTGTTCCGTCCTAAACTAACTGTTTCCTATCCGTTGGCCAGGAACTTGAAGGCGAAATATGACTTCGAGATATCGCAGCACGTATCGCAGATTGCACTCGTCAGCAATGTATCTATCAAGCAGAACGCAATGGAGACTCTTGTGGGCAATCCTGAAATTACTCCCAATCGCGTTACCTCGCACGATCTCCGTCTGACCTACTCCACGCCAAGAATCATGAGCGAGTTACAAGGCTACTGGCGACTGAATGCCAACTGCAACATGGAGAAATACACCCGCAGGGACGGACATTTCTATCAGACACAGACTAATGCCGATAACGAATGCAGTTTCTTCTTCATCCAGAGCTATAACCGCTGGGAGGCTATACCAGAGCGTTTGTCCGTCACCCTCTATGGAGGCATCTACCGTTTCTTCAATTTCACGGACGACTATCGCCATACCTATACGGCATTCAACGGTGGTGGCAGCGTCGAAGCCTATCTTGGCCGATGGACGCTGACAGCATACGCGGATAATGGCTGGAACTTCATGGAGGGCGAGCATCGGGGACATCAGGCCCCCGCATGGTATCTCACGGCTTCTTATCAGATGAAGAATATCACCCTATCCCTCTACGCCCAGCATCCCTTCTGTGCCCGTCCGCTTACCAATCAGACAGAGGTGCTTAGCCGC
This sequence comes from Prevotella sp., assembly GCA_017458125.1. Lineage (GTDB taxonomy): Bacteria > Bacteroidota > Bacteroidia > Bacteroidales > Bacteroidaceae > Prevotella. The sequence continues at coordinate 341 of JAFTGB010000041.1, read as the reverse complement.
TATATCCACAAGGAAGTATCGCAGCATAGTCGTGACTACGGCAATATGCTGACACTCAACCTTACATGGCATCTCTCGTCTGGTCGCAAATATCGTGACATTCAGCGTAGCATGAACCATCGGGACACAGAAACAGGAATCTTACTAAGCAAATGAGAAAGGCCATCTTCATATTCATTGCCATCATCCTTGTGGCTGCGAGCATCGACTGGATTCATTCTTGTGCCGAGTTGAAGTCACACAAGGAGGTATTCGGGCGTTACCTTACATATGCCGATATGTACGAATACAAGGATAAGGACTATGACTACGTTGTCCGCGTGCCCTCGTTCTTCACCGCC
>JAFTGB010000040.1 GCA_017458125.1 Prevotella sp. | reverse complement strand
TAGCTCCACTCGCTGCCGCGCTCGCCCTGCTCCACGATGGAGCGCGAGAGGTAGTAGATGCTGCGTTTCTTGAAATAGGGCTGGTACTTGTTCTGCATCTCCACGATGATGTGCTCACCGGTCTCCGTCTCACAGTAGACGTCGTATATGAGCGAACGGTCTCCGCTGCTGATGCCGAGCTGCTCCTTGTCGAGGAACCTCACGTCAACGATGGTGCGCTCGTCGGAAAGCAGGGCGTTGAGAAACGCAATGAGCACGGGCTTGGAAATCTCCTGCCCGAAGATGCGCTTGAAGCCGATGTCGGTAAACGGGTTGATGAACTTCATAACTCAAACTTTTTTCGCCTACAAAGATACGAACTAATTGCGGTTTGACCAAAGATTTTCGGGAAAATCCGTTGAATATAAGTAACAATTAAGCTGCTGCCAGTAATCACATCGTTGGCCATTTTGTTGGTCAGGTCGTTTTTTTGTTGTACTTTTGCACGCGCTAATGAGAAAACGATGAGACCACTGATACTGATATCCAACGATGACGGCTACGAAGCCAAGGGAATAAACGAGCTGGTGCGCATGGTGCGCGACATGGGCGACGTGCTGGTGTGCGCCCCGCAGGGACCGCGCAGCGGCATGTCGTGCGCCTTCTCGGCCACGGTGCCGCTGACACTGACGCCGCGCCGCAAAGAGGCGGGCGTCGAGGTGTGGTCGTGCAACGGCACGCCGACGGACTGTGTGAAGATGGCCCTCGCGGAACTCTGTGACCGCAAGCCCGACCTGGTCATCGGCGGCATCAACCACGGCGACAACGCGTCGGTGAATGCGCACTACTCGGGAACGATGGGTGTGACCTTGGAGGGCTGCATGAAGTACATACCGAGCATAGCCTTCTCGCTGTGCGACCACGACGAGGACGCCGACTTCAGTCCGCTGGAGCCTTACGTGCGCAGCATCACGCAGCGCGTGCTGGCCGAAGGACTGCCCCAGGGCGTGTGCCTGAACGTCAACTTCCCGCTGGCGGAGGCATACAAGGGAGTGCGCATCTGCCGCATGGGCCACGGGACGTGGTACAACGAGACGACGAAATGCCACCACCCTCGGGGCTACGACTACTGGTGGATGGTGGGCCACTACACCAACGACGAACCCGAGGCCGAGGACACCGACCGCTGGGCGCTGTCGAACGGCTACGTGGCTGTGACGCCGACCACCATAGACGTGACTGCCTACGCCGCCATGGAGCAGCTGAAGGGCTGGCAGCTCTGACCGCCAGCCGTCCCCCCATATCTCTCATCTTCTAATTTTAATCTTTCATTTTTCATTTTTCATCTTTCATCTTTTGAAATACTATCTGATAGCCGGAGAAGCCAGTGGCGACCTGCATGCCTCGCACTTGATGCAAGCACTGAAGCAGCGCGACAGCGAAGCGCGCTTCCGCTACTTCGGCGGCGACATGATGGCGGCACAGGGCGGTGAGCTGGTGAAGCACTACCGCGAGCTGGCCTACATGGGCTTCGTGCCCGTGCTGATGCATCTGCCCACTATCCTGCGCAACATGAAACGCTGCAAGCAGGACATCAAGCAGTGGCGCCCTGACGTGGTGGTGCTGGTGGACTATCCGGGCTTCAACCTCGACATAGCGCGCTACGTACACCGCGAGGCCATCTGTCCCGTCTACTACTACATAGCCCCCAAGATATGGGCGTGGAAGGAGTACCGCATGAAGCGCATCCGCCGCGACGTGGACGAGCTGTTCAGCATACTGCCCTTCGAGGTGGACTTCTTCGAGGGCAAGCACCACTATCCCATACACTACGTGGGCAACCCTACAGCGCAGGAGGTGCGCGAGTGGCTGGAGGCGAACAGCGGGAAAGCTGAAACGAGTGGCAGCAGAGCGGTCATCGCCCTGCTGGCGGGTTCGCGCAAGCAGGAAATCAAGGACAACCTGCCGGCCATGATAGCGGCCACGCGCCATCTGGCCGACCGCTACGACCTGGTGGTGGCCGGGGCGCCGGGCATAGACACGGCGTACTACGACCGCTTCCTCAAGGACAGCGGCGTGCGGCTGGTGACGAGCCGCACCTACGAACTGCTGGCTACGGCCACGGCGGCCTTGGTGACCAGCGGCACGGCGACCTTAGAGACCTGCATGTTCCGCGTGCCGCAGGTGGTGTGCTACTACACGCCGCTGCCGCGCTTCATCGGACTGATGAAACGCCTGGTGCTCAGCGTCAGGTGGGTGTCGCTGGTCAACCTCATAGTCGACCGCGAGGTGGTGACGGAGCTGGTGGCCGACACGTTCAGCGTGCAGAACATACGGCGCGAGCTGGAGGCCATACTGCCCGGCGGCTCCCGCAGGCAGCAGATGCTGGACGATTACGAGGAGGTGCACCGCCGGCTGGGCGACAGTCAGGCTCCCGCCGTGGCGGCGGCGACCATGACCGGACTGCTGAAACATCATAAAAAACAATAAACACACACTATGTTAAAACTTCTGTTATACTTAGGTTTCGACCCTGCCAAGCATCAGGTGAAGACAGAACTGCTGGCCGGGCTCACCACGTTTCTGACCATGTCATACATCCTGGCCGTCAACCCCATCATTCTCAGCGATGCGGGCATGGACAAGGGGGCGGTGTTCTCGGCAACGGTCATAGCTGCCGTGGTGGCTACGCTGACCATGGCGTTCTATGCCAAGATGCCTTTCGCACTGGCTTCGGGCATGGGACTGAACGCCTTCTTCGCCTATACGCTTGTCATATCAATGGGTTACACATGGCAGCAGGCACTGGCGGCTGTGCTACTGGAGGGCGTGGTATTCATCGTGCTTACCATATTCAAGGTGCGCCAGGCCATCGTCGACAGCATTCCGTTAGACTTACGATACTCCATTTCCGTGGGTATTGGCTTGTTCGTAGCCTTCATCGGACTGAAGAACGGCGGTGTCATCATAGCCAGTGACGCCACGCTGACCGAACTCTCGCCATGGACGCCAACATCGTTAGTGGCCATGGGCGGCATCATCATGGGTACGGTGCTGCTGGCACTGAAGGTGCGCGGGGCACTGTTCTACACCATTCTGCTGATGACTATTGTCGGCATCCCCCTCGGGGTGACCGTCATGCCCGACGACTTCACGCTGGTCAGCCTGCCGTCGTCCATAGAACCGGTAGCCCTGCAGGTGGATTTCTCGCAGTTCCTGACACTCGACTTCGACTATATCATCGTCGTGTTGACCTTGCTCTTCATGGACCTCTTCGACACCCTCGGCACGCTGATGGGTGCCTCCATAGGTGCCGGCATGGTGGACAAGGACGGCAACGTGCCCAACCTGAACAAGGCCTTGATGGCCGATGCCATAGGTACTGCGGTGGGCGCCCTGTGCGGAACGTCGACGGTGACGACATACGTGGAGAGCACGACGGGTATTGCTGAGGGCGGACGCACGGGACTGACGTCGCTGACGGTGGCCATGCTGTTCTTCGTAGCCCTGTTCTTCTCGCCAGTGTTCCTGATGATACCCTCGGCAGCCACCACCAGCGCGCTGTTTCTGGTGGGTGTGATGATGATGCGACCCGTGTTGCACATCGACTTCATCCACTTCCGTACCGGCATGCCCTGCTTGGTCACCATGATAATGATGCCCTTCACGTCCAGCATCTCGGAGGGTATAGTGCTGGGTATGCTCTGCTATATCATAGTAAAAGTGTGTACGGGCGAGGGCAAGAAGTTGTCGCCCGTGATGTATATCTTAGGCGCGCTCTTTGTGTTGAAGTATGTGGCGTCGATGGTTTAGGTTTTAGAGAGTTTAAGATTTAGAGAAAATATGATGAAAAAACTATTGACAATGGCGCTGGTGAGCCTGATGACGATGACGGCAGGCGCACAAAATATCCAGTTACACTACGACTTCGGACGTAACATCTACACTGGAGAAGAGTCGAACAGGCAGAAGGTGACCATCACCTTGGAACAGTTCAAGGCCGACAAGTGGGGCTCGTGGTTCTACTTCGTCGACGTAGACCTGAGCCGTCACTTCACGGAGAGCGCATACGCTGAGATATCGCGCGAACTGAAACTGGGCAAGCAGTCGCCCTTTTCGGCACACGTGGAGTACAACGGCGGACTGAGCCGTACGGGAAGTTTCCAGCAGGCGGCACTGTTGGGCGCGGCATGGAACGGACACACCGCCGACTTCTCGAAGACGTGGGCGGTGCAGTTGCTGTATAAACAGTATTTCAAAAGCTACGACAATACGCACGCATACGCCAGCGCGCAGCTGACGGGTGTCTGGGGACTGAACTTCCTGAACAACAAGTTGCGCTTCTCGGGTTTCATCGACTTTTGGCGTGGCGAGAAGGCCAACCGCCATGGTTGTCTGGTCATTCTGGCAGAACCGCAGCTGTGGTACAACGTCACCGAGCACTTCAGCGTGGGTACGGAGTGGGAGTTCAGCAACAACTTCGTCTACAATTCCGACCCGGAGAGCAAGAAGACGTTCTTCTTGAACCCGACGTTAGCCGTAAAGTGGAACTTCTAAGCGGGCGGCGCACCACCCGTAACCGTTCAGAAGACGAGGTCGTACTGGCGTAGCTGCTGCATGAAGATGGCCTCGTGAGCCTCTAATTGGCAGAGCTTGGCGTCGTCAGTGGTGATGGTGGAGGGGTGGTAGCGGTTGCCGTCGACGCTGCGGCCGGTGAGTGCCTCACACCAGGTGCAGGCCGCCGTGTAGCGTCCGAGCGTCAGCGACAGGTGCTGTCCGTCGCGGTTCAGCGTGTCGCCCTTATGGCGGCGTATGAGTCTGATGGCCGTGCCGGTGGGTATAATGCGGCTGATGTTGGCTTTGGGCACCTCGTTGCGCACGCAGTTGATGATGCCTTTGAACATCTTGTCCTGGTCGTTGTCGTAGATTTCAAAGTTGGCATTGCTGAAGCTCTTGGCGTAGGCCCACGTCATGTGCCACCATATCTGCACGTTTTGGTTGGTGGCCAGCAGCTTGACGGCGCGGTGCAGGGCAGGCAGGTTGCGGTAGCTTTCGGGCAGTCCGCTGAGCAGGCTGCACTGCTGCAGGGTGATGATGTCCCACGGTTCGTCAAGGATGATGCGCTGCAGGCTCACCTTCTTCTCCTCGGTCTTGACACCGCCAACTATCTTGCGGTAGGCATAGCGGCGGGCCGACGACTTCATGTTGTCGTAATGCATGTTGATGGAACAGGCAGGGATGAAGGCATTGCCGATGACCAATGAGTCACCTTGCGCTTTGGCCAGATCGTAGAGATACTGCTCGACGGCGTCCTCGGAGAAACTGTTGCCAATGGCCAACACCTTGATGAGCTTGGCGTCAGCCGTGGTCAGCGACAGAAAGGCGAGGAGCAGGGTGATGACGGTCTTGCTCATGGCGTCATCTCCTTTCTGGCTGCTTTACGCAGCTTGCGCAGTGCCTTGTCGCGCACTTGGCGCACGCGCTCGCGCTTCAGTCCCATTACTTCGCCTATCTCGGCCATGGTCTGGCGCTCGTAGCCATTGCCATAGTAGAGGTTCAGCACGCGCTGCTCACGGTCGCTGAGCACATGCATGACGGCCAGCATGTCGGCAGTCAGCGTGGTCTCTTCGGCCTGAAGGTCGGCACGGGGAGCGTCCTTGTCCTCCAGCACGTTCAGCAGCGTGTAGTTGTTGTTGCTGCCTACGGGCAGCGACTCATCGGTAGAGCGCACGCCTGTGCCGGACTCTAAGCGGCTGATGGCGCTCTCGATGCTGTGGCGGATGTAGGGGGCGGCAAAGGTGACGAAGGGTTTGCCGCGTGAGGGGTCGTACTTCTGAGCGGCTTTCATCATGCCGATGACGCCCTCGCTGACCAAGTCGTCAGTGGAGAGGATGTCACTCTTGTACTGGCGGGCCAGGGTGATGACGTAGCCCATGTTCTGGGTGATAAGGGTGTCCTTGTCATTCATGGTTGTATTTCTTTAAAAGTCCTTTAACCAGTTTTCCATACTCCTTGATAACGTCGTCGGACCAAGGACCGGTGGCGGTGGCGCGTGGCAGCAGCATGGAACACGACTCGTTCTTGTCACTGATGCTCCAGCACACCCAGCTGATGCCGAGCTGCTCGCACAGCTGAATCCATTGCTCTTCGCTGTCGGGATCTATCTTGCCGTCGCCGGAAGCCTCGGTGGCTCCGCTCTCGCTGATGAATACGGGGATGCCCTTCTTGACGGCATCGGCCATGCGCTCGCGCAGGTGCTCGCCGTGCGTGGCAGCATAGAAGTGGACGGTATACATGATGTTGCTGAAGCCCTGGAGCGGACTCTCGGCCACCAAGTGGATGTCCTGGTCCCAATGGGGACAGCCCACCAGCACGATGTTGTCGGGGTCGTACTTGCGTATCTCGCCAATCACCTCGGCGGCATACTTCTTCAGGTCGGCCCACGTGTCTTCAACGGGTTCGTTGTAGATTTCGTAGATGACGTGCGGGTATTTGCCGTACTTCTGTGCCATACGCCCGAAGAACTCCTTAGCTTCCTTGGTCTTCAGGTGGTGCGAGTGCCAGTCGATGATGACGTAGACGTTCTGCTTGATGGCCGACTCGATGACGGGTGTCATGCACTGCATGGCAAACTGCGGGTTCTCCAAGTAGTTGTCCTCGATGAGGATGCCCATGGCAGCGCGCACTACGGAGCAGTGCCAGTCGCGTTTCAGCGTCTGCACCACCTTCTTGTTGTAGAAGCGGGGCCACAGGTTGTGCCAGCCCAGACTGACACCGCGCAGGATGACGGGGTTGCCTTGCTGGTCGCACAGTTGGCTGCCTTTCACTTGCAGCTGTCCGTATTGCTTGACGGGGTCGATGGCGTGTGCGTGGTATGCACACATGCTTAGCAGGATGAGGGTCAGTAGTTTTTTCATAGTTATTTAGAAGAGTGATAAAGAGTACAAGTAGACAACGGCGGCAGGAATGGCCAACAGCGAGGAGTCGAAGCGGTCGAGCATGCCGCCGTGGCCCGGCAGGATGCTGCCTGAGTCCTTGATGCCTAAGGTGCGCTTGAACAGGCTTTCCACCAGGTCGCCCCAAGTGCCGAAGACGACGACGACCAGTCCTAAGCCTATCCACTCGATGGTGGTCAGCATGACGCCGTCCAGGAAGTAGCTGACAGCCCATGCTGCGGCGATGACGAAGAGCGCTCCGCCAATGCTGCCCTCCCACGACTTGCCCGGCGAGATGCGCGGAAACAGTTTGTGGCGGCCTAACAGTGAGCCGATGCAGTAGGCTCCGGAGTCGTTGACCCACAGGAAAACGAAGACGGACAGCGGCAGCAGCGTGTTGAAGCTGACCGTTCCCTCAGGCGTGGCGGTGAACGCCAGCACGTTGAGCAGCGAGAAGGGTAGGGCAATATACATCTGTGAAAGCATGGTGTACGCCCAGTCTTCGATGGGGTCTTCCTGCTTGAGGTAGAGTTCGGCTACTAACAGGTAGATGATGGTCACCAAGTAGGGGATGAACACCACCGACTTGGCTGCACCGCCGTACAGGTCGCTGCAGAAGTAGGTCATGGCGAAAAAGAAGTAGACGGCAGCCACGGTGCTGATGAAACGGTTGACGGTGACGCCGGGGCGTTCGTTGACGAGTCCGGTAAACTCCCACACGGTGAGTCCTGTCACCACGCTGAACAGCAGTACCATGGCCTCGGGACGCAGGAACGAAGCCACGACGGCGGCCACAAAAATGACGCCCGTGATGGTGCGGATGATGAAGTTCTTCATAGTATTCTCAGTTTTTGGTTCCTGGTTTTTCCGGACTTTCCTGATTGTCCGGGCTGTCTGGGCTGTTCGGATTTTCCGGGCTTTCCGCAGACGGCTTGGACTCCATGGGCAGTCCAAGCTCCTTGGCGCGACGCTCGGCCATGGCTTCGGCCTCGGCACGCTGCTGGGCTTCAAGGAGCTCCTCGGCACGGCTGGTCCAGGGGCGCTTGCCAAAGATTTTCTCCACATCGTCGGCAAAGATGACCTCGCGGTCTACTAACAGCTGTGCTAACTGGGCGTGGCCGTCCTTATGCTCCATCAGTATCTGCTTGGCACGCTCGTACTGCTCGTTGACCATCTTCAGCACTTCGTCGTCCATGATTTTGGCTGTGGTCTCGGAGTAGGGTTTCTGGAACGTGTATTCCTGCTGGTTGTAGTAGCACAGGTTGGGCAGCTTGTCAGACATACCGGCATAGGCCACCATGCCGTAGGCCTGCTTGGTGGTACGTTCCAGGTCGTTCATGGCACCTGTCGAGATGTGACCGATGAACAGTTCTTCGGCAGCACGTCCGCCAAGCAGCGAACACATCTCGTCGAGCATGGCCTCCTTGGTCTGAAGCACACGCTCTTCGGGCAGATACCAGGCGGCACCTAAGGCACGGCCGCGCGGTACGATGCTGACCTTGACCAGTGGGTTGGCAAACTCGGTGAACCACGAAATGGTGGCGTGGCCAGCCTCGTGGATGGCTATGGAACGCTTCTCCTGCTCGGTCATGACTTTCGTTTTCTTCTCCAGTCCGCCAATGATGCGGTCTACGGCGTCGAGGAAGTCCTGCTTGCCTACCTTCTCGCGGTTGAAGCGGGCGGCGATGAGGGCAGCCTCGTTACACACGTTGGCGATGTCGGCTCCCGAGAAACCGGGTGTCTGGCGGGCCAGGAAGTCCACGTCGACGGTGTCGTCAAGTTTCAGGGGTTTCAGGTGAACGTTGAACACTTCCTTGCGTTCGTTCAAGTCGGGAAGGTCGACGTGTATCTGGCGGTCGAAGCGGCCGGCACGCAGCAGTGCCGAGTCGAGCATGTCGGCGCGGTTGGTGGCGGCCAGCGTGATGATGCCGCTGTTGGTGCCGAAACCGTCCATCTCCGTCAGCAGGGCATTCAGCGTGTTCTCGCGCTCGTCGTTGCCGCCCATGGCGGGGTTCTTGCTGCGGGCACGGCCCACGGCGTCTATCTCGTCAATGAAGATGATACAGGGAGCTTTCGACTTGGCTTTCTCGAAGAGGTCGCGCACGCGGGATGCGCCCACGCCCACGAACATCTCGACGAAGTCGGAGCCGGACATGGAGAAGAACGGCACACCGGCTTCGCCAGCCACGGCCTTGGCCAGCAGCGTCTTACCTGTTCCCGGAGGACCAACCAGCAGGGCTCCTTTGGGTATCTTGCCGCCTAAGTCGGTATATTTCTGAGGGTTCTTCAGGAAGTCTACGATTTCCTGCATCTCCTGCTTGGCACCTGCCTGTCCGGCCACGTCCTTGAACGTGATGCCAAGGTCGCCACCCTTCTCATACATCTGGGCTTTGGACTTACCGACGTTGAAGATGCCTCCACCGCCCATGCCCATGCCTCCGCCACCCATGCGGCGCATGATGAACATCCAGACGAAGATGATGCCGCCGAAGAACAGGATGTTCATCAGCAGCGAATTGAAGAACTCGCTGTCCTTGGAGTTGTCGTAAGAGAACTTGCCCGTAAACTTCTGTTCCTCGCGTGCCTTGTTGACAAACTGCTCCACCTGGTCGACAGAGCCGATGGCCACCGTCACGCTTGGGTTCTTGCCGGTCTGCTGCACGCCCTGGTGAAACACATCGCGGATGTGTTCGGGCTTGACGTACATCTGCAACGTGTTGGAATACTTGTTGACGACAATCTTTTCGGCGTAGCCCTTGTCGACCATTACCTTGAAGTCTGAGTAACTGGTCTCCGTCCTGACACTTGAATTGTCGCTGCCCTGTGTGATGTAAAGCACTATCAGCATGACGATGACCATGCCGTAAATCCAACTCATGTTGAATCGTGGCATATTCATCTGAGGCTTGTTGTTCTGCTGTTTCTTGTCCATTCTTCTATGCGTTCTTCTCTTTGTGTGTGGTTAGTCCATGTCGGGAATAGCAGTCAGACTGGCGTCCTCCCACAGGTGTTCCAAGTCGTAGTATTGCCGTACGTCGGGCAGGAAGACGTGTACCAGCACGTCGCCGAAGTCCATGGCAACCCATTGGGCGTTTTCCAGCCCGACTACTGTAGCGGGCTTCTCGGCAGCCTCTTTGCGGGCGAACTCGCCTATCGACTCGGTTATGGCTCCCACCTGAGACGGCGAGTTGCCCTGACAGATGATGAAATAGTTGCTGATGGCACTCTCTATGCCCTGAAGGTCAGCTACTACAATCTGCTGACCTTTCTTTTCTTGGATACCTTTTATGATACTGGTTACTAACTGCGGTGTTTCTTTCATAATGAATGCAAAGTTACACCTTATTCTTGACAAAACACACAATAGCGCACTTTTTTTGCGATTTTTTATAAAAAACTCTCATTTTTTTTTGGAGTTTACAAAAAAAGCGCTACCTTTGCACCCGCAAACAAAGGAATTGGGGTATGGTGTAATGGTAACACTGCAGATTCTGGTCCTGCCTTTCCTGGTTCGAGTCCGGGTACCCCAACAGATTAATCCGCTAAGTCACTGAAAATCAGTACTTAGCGGATTTCTTTTATTCCAAATTGGCGTGTTTTTGGCGTGCTAGTTATTGTTTTGGCGTTCCTTGACTCCTGATTTTGCAGTTTGCAATCTCAGAGTTTGCAGATAGAGGCTTTAGTATTTGGGGATTCTATATTCTCTGAGATTGAGCCAGACCATTAAGCCTATTGAACAAACAAAGAACAAAAACACTAATAATGGAAACCACAGTCTCTCCCATAACTCATCCCATAGGCATCTGTTGAATGCAGCATATATGGCATAGCCTACACTGGTTATTGCCATAATAACCATTGCCCAGAAGTTCCACCAAGAAAGATAGATACCCTTGTTGTTAAGCACCTTCTTTAATTCCTCAGTCTTTTTGTCACATGTTCCAGTGAGTGATTTCATCGAAGATACGGTTTGCTTGTCTATGTCCTCTTTTACTTTCTGTCCTGCCTCTCCTACTGTCGTGGCAACATGTTTGTTGATTGTTATAGGAAGGGCAGACAACAGATTCTTGTCATCTTCAGAAAGACTTACTTTTATATTCTTGCAGCCCTCCAGACGTATAATAAGCCTTTCCATAGACTCCAAAATTTTTTCGTTTTGCTCCTGCTGTCTGTCAAAATTCCGCTGTATTTGTAGGATTTTCTCCAGATAGTCAGCACTAAACGTTGATTCTCCCCCGATAGGAGCTGGTACGTTCTCATTTTGAGACGTACCAGCTACAGTCATATTCTCCTTTTCTTCCTGCCCCTCTACATTGTCGAACAGGCTTTCTGCATCTTTATATTTTTTCATTACATTATATATTTGCACTTTTACATAATTATATTATTATCTTCCATAACCATGACGAATGACCTTGCGCGGACAACTGCGGGCTACGGCCTTGGCGATACGCATGGCACGCAGCAATTCATCGTCGTCATCCTTCTTCTTGTGAGGCAGGTCATTGTTGCTTCCACCGCAGCTGCCTGAAGAATAGCCAGAGCCACCAGGGACACTCATCAGTTCAAAGAATACGAAGAGCGAAGTCTCTATTACTTCTTCGAACGCAAACTCAAACTCGTCTTCGAGTGCCTTGAAGGAACTGCACATGGTATCAACGAGATTCTCAGAGACGTCAAAGGTGAAGTGCTCAGGCTCTTTGCCATCTGCAATACTGCGGTCAAATTCAAAATGCTCCTTCTTAGTATCAGGACTTACAGGCTCACAAACAAAGTGATGGCGTTCTGCGTACTCGATCCTGGCTTTTTGCTCATCGGCTTTCCTTTTGGTCGTTTCAGCTTCCATGTCCTTGTGCAACTGCCTCCAAGTCGCCTCTATTCTACTAGCCGTCAGCTGTCGGCCAATCTCTGAGGCGTTATATTTTGAGTTACCTCGCTTGATTCTATAGCCCACGACCTCGCCATTACTATCCTTTTTGAGTTCGGCAGAATAGCCACGTTCCTTTATCTTCTGGAGAAATACATCCCAGTCGAAGCGGTTCATCTTCCTCAGAATGTCATAGAGGGCCTCCTTAATCTCAGCCTTATGTTCCTCGCTGATTTCTCGCGACTGCTTCCAGCCC
>JAFTGB010000039.1 GCA_017458125.1 Prevotella sp. | reverse complement strand
CGTCTCCCCCTTAGGCAACAGGTTGCCCTTGCTGTCGAGCACCAAGGCCGTCAGGTTATAGAGCGGACGTCCGATGGGGATATTGTCGTAGTGGCGGTTCTTGTCCACTTCAAAATAGGTCGAGTCGACGGTGAACTCCGTCGGCCCGTAGGTATTCAGGACGCGGCCCGTCGCCTGCGGAGTCGTCGTCATCTTCTCACCGCCCAAGCAGATATAGTCAACGTCCAGAGGTTCCTCGCTTCCCAGCAGCTGTCCTAACTGGGTGGTATAGCATCCGCCCGTAATGGCGTTGTCCTTCAGGTACTGACGCAGCAGGCCGATGTCCATGCGCGCCGGCTCTGGAACGATGTATAAACTGCCGCCCACCGTAAGTACAGGGTAGAGGTCCTCTACGGCAGCATCGAAGGCAAAGTTGCTGTGGCAGGCTATGCGGCTCTGTTCGCTCAGGTGCCATTCCTTTCGGATGAAGTGTATGAAGTTGAGCAGCGCCTTGTGCTGAATCATCACTCCCTTGGGCTTGCCGGTGGAACCGGAGGTGTATATCATATAAGCAAGTGCCTCTGGAGTGGCAGGACGCAGTTCGCCTGACAATCCACTGGCAATGGCCTCTCGTACGGCTGCCTCGTCCAAGGTCAGCGAAGCTTCACTGTCCTCCATCATATATTCTACGCGCTCAGCCGGATACTCCAAATCAATGGGCAAGTAGGCCACGGATGCTTTGTGGGCACCCAAGGCTGCTGCCATGAACAAGCGCGAACGATCCATGCGGATGGCAATGAACGTGTCGGGCTGAAGTCCCTTGTCTATCAGGTAACGGGCAACCGCATCGGAAGCCTCGTCCAGTTCACGATAGGTATAGCTGCCCTCTGAATCGACTACGGCAACATGGTCAGGGTGCAGGGCGGCTTGCTGTTGGAAAAGGTCTATCCAGGTCTCTGTTGTGTCATACTCCAATGTCTCGCCACGCGACAGCGAAAGCAGTTCCTCAACCTCAGCAGAGGACATGAGTTTCATCTCGTTTACTTCATCTTCCATAATCACTTTTGTTTGTTTTATTCGACCTGCAAATATACTTCATTTTATGCAAAAATGTTTAATTTTGAACGTTTTTTTTGTTTTATGATGACATTTTAGTAATTTTGCGACCAAATCGAACTACCCAACAAAAATATTAAGAAAATGCAAAACTTTGATTATGTAACTCCCACCCGACTCATCTTTGGTCGTGACTCTATTAAGAAACTGCCCGAGGTCATGAAGCCCTTAGGCAAACGTGTACTACTTACCTACGGAGGCGGCAGCATCAAGAAAATCGGTCTCTACGATCAGGTAAAACAATTGCTTAGCGACTACGACATCTTCGAGCTTCCCGGCATCCAGCCTAATCCCAAATACGATCCCAGCGTGTTAGATGGCGTCCGCATCTGCAAAGAGCAACAGATAGATGTCATCCTCAGTGTAGGTGGCGGCAGTGTACTTGACTGTTCGAAAGCCATTGCTGGAGGTGCTCTGTACGACGGCGACCCTTGGGATCTCATCATCAACAAGGCTGAGACGAAGGCAGCCCTGCCCATTGTTGACATCATGACCATTGCCGCTACGGGGTCGGAGTGGGATAATGGCGGCGTCATCTCGCGCACCGACACCCACGACAAGGTGAGCTATGTGGCTCCCTGTATCTTCCCTGTCTGTTCAATCCTTGATCCTGTATATACCTTCTCTGTATCAAGGCTGCAGACAGCCGCAGGTTGTGCCGATGCCATGAACCACGTCATGGAGCAGTACTTCACAGGCGAAACCACCCTGCTCAACGATGGTTTCTGCGAATCGACGCTGAGAAGCCTGATGGTGAACGCCCCCAAATGTCTGGCGAATCCTGAGGACTATACCGCCCGCGCCGAGATGATGCTCTGCTGTACCTATGGCTGCAACGAAATTTTGTCGCTGGGCAATAGTGATAGTCGCTGGCCTTGTCACGGTATAGAGCACGCCCTGAGCGCCTACTACGACATCACTCATGGCATCGGACTGGCCATCATCACACCTCGATGGATGCGGCATATCCTGAACGAGCATACGATAGACCGCTTCGTGAAATACGGCATCAACGTGTTTGGTATCGATGCCTCGCTTCCCAAGCAGGAGATTGCCGAAAAGGCCATTGATGCCACCTATCGTTTCTTCGAGAGCATGGACATTCCCATGCATCTGCGCGAGGTAGGCATTGACGAGAGCCGACTGGACGAGATGGCCCACCACGTTGCCGTCAACGAAGGCTTAGACCAAGCGTGGGCTCCGCTCACCGAGGACGATATCAGGCAGATATTGACAGACAGCCTGTAAATCTACAAACATCAGAATAGAGCGAAGGGGCGTGCCAAATTGGACATGCCCCTTCGCTTTTCTATTTCAAGTGGCGGCGCATCCACTCCATCTGCTGGCGGTCGGTGGCGTCGCTGGTCCAGTGTTCGTTGACGGGGGTGAGCAGACACTCCTTGTCGCAGCGCAGCACATTCCACACGGCGTAGGAGGTAGTGGGCGGACAGGTGTTGTCGTTGTAGCCCCACGTCATGTAGACGGGCACCCGGATGTGGCGCGCAAAGTTGACGACGTCGTAGTAAGGCAGCGTCTTCAGGCATGCCTCGGAGTAGGCTCCGCTCTCACGGGTAAAGTGCGGATAGCCGCTGGTCAGCCCCGCCGAGCCTGCGGCCATGTCGCTGAGCGCGGGGTGGTTGGCCACGCACAGCGTGACGCGCGGGTCGAGGGCAGCGGCTATGAGCGCTAAGGCTCCGCCCTGACTGCCTCCTTGCGCGATGACGTTACGCCCGTCCCACTCGGGCAGCGCGGTCAGTATGTCGATAGCCTTGACGAGTCCTAAGTAGACGTGCTTCATGTAGTAGTTGTTGCGGTCCTCCAGACTTTGCCGCAGATAGGCGTTACCCTTGTTGTCGAAGGCGTTGCGTATCTCGGCAAACACGTCCTCGCTCAGCGTGGGGTTCAGGCCGTGGATGTCCAAGGCCATGCGGATGAAGCCGCCCTCGGGGTAGAAGCGGCGCGTCGTGGCATCGCGGATGGGCTTGACACCGGCACCCGGAGGCGTCAGCACCACGGGGCACGACCCCGCCTTGGCACCCTTGGGCATCAGCAGGTAGGCATAGAAGGCATGGCGCTCGCGGTCGAGACTGATCTTCAGACGCCAGGCGTCGACCTTGGCGTTCGACATCTCCTTGACGTACTCCTTGGTGTAGTCCAGCGGGAACTTCTTAGCCTCGGCCAGCTGCTGCTGCCAGAACGGCCAGAAGTCCTTGGGCTCCTGCGTGAACGGCACTATCTTGTCGGCCGAGAACCCCACCTTGACGTGGTGCTCGTAGGTCTTGCCGTCCACCTGCATCTTCAGCCGCAGGTCGCGGAAACAGGGCTTGCGGGCCGTGCCCATCTTTATCGTGCCACGCCCCTTCTTCAGCGTCACCGTGCCCTTTTTGTCAGCCTCCAGCAGGTCGGTGCCTACCTCCCACTCCACCACGCCGTCGCGCGGGATGCCATATTTATAGAACTGCACCTCGACGGTGGCCTGCTGGCCGCACTCGTAGAGCCAGTCGGCATGGTCGGGCACGGTCACCCACAGGTAGTCGCTGCGGTACGGATAGTTCTCGGCAGCCACGACGCCGAGGCTGAAGCACGTAAACATGCAAATGTGCAAGAATGCTAAAATCAATCTGGTTTTCATCTGTTTAGTATTTTAGTTAATCGTTTGTCAGTTCAACAGCATTCTGCGCCTGTACTGAAACAGCTCCATCGAGTTGATGATGTTCTGCCACAGCACGTAGCAGCCGGCACCGATGGAAGCCACGGGAGTCAGGTACATGTAGGCCACCCAGATGCTCAACGCCGTATTCTTCTGAAACAGGGCCTGCCCGGCGTTGACCTCCTCGCCAAGGTGGCGCCCCACGAAACGGCCCAGGCCAAACTGCACAAAACAGAGCAGGAAGGTGGCCACGGCTATGGCCAGCAGCAGCGACAGCGAGGCATTGCTGCCGGCAATGTTCTTCACCGTGATGCCCGTGGTGATGCTCAGCGATACGGCCCACGAGTAGAAACTGAGGTTGGACTGGGCGGCAATCCACCCGCACAGCCCCTTGACATAGTGCTGCATGAACCACCCTAAGACCAGCGGCAGCAGCAGCACCATGCTCACCTTCTGCAGGATGATGAGGAAGGCGTCCAGAAAAGCCACGTGCACCGTCTGCTCCAGAAGCGGGAACACCAGGGGGATGAGCAGTGCCGAGGCTAACGACGAGATGAGCACATAGGTGGTCATCGTCGATATGTTGCCCCCTAACTTATACACCACGACGGGCGACGCCGATGCCGCCGGGCCGATGATGCAGGTCAGCACGGCCTCCCACAGCAACTTCTGCCCGGCACTGGACCCGACGGCGAAGATGATGCCAACGGTCAGCGCCACCAGCAGCAGCTGCACCGCCAGCACACCCGTATGCCAGCGGTGGGGCAGCATCTGGTGGAAGTCTACCTTGCAGAACGTCAGGAACAACGTCAGAAACACCGACAGCGGAAACAGCACGTCAAACACCGGGCCCAGCGCATTGCCCGCCGCGTCGAGCTGCGGCACATAGCGGAAGACGAGATAGCTGACCGTGCCCACGGCAATGGCCACAGGCAGCGTCCAATCCTTCAGAAACTGAATAAACCTTTTCAAAGCTCTGGAATATTTTGCGTGCAAAGGTACGCAATTCCTGAGTTTTTTGATTAAAAACGGCGCGAAAAGTGGCACAAAATTCATCATATTTTTTGCCGTTCCTAAGTATCTGATGTTCAAGTCCTTGAAATTTTATGCCTGACGGCACCGAATTTTATGCCCCGCGGTGGTAAAAAGTATCATCCGTTGTGGTAAATCGGCTAATCAAATTTGCAACCGTCGGCAATGAAATTCGCCACCGTCGCTGATGTTTTTTACCACCGTCGCTGATGTTATGACATCGGACGGGACATGAAATGCCATCGGAGCGGACAGCATCAGCCACTGCCGTCACAATGGCAGCATGCGCCAGCGGCCGTCATTTTTTTTCTGTATAAAATGCTTTGTTTGCAAGAAATTTTGTATCTTTGTCCTTGTCTAACCAAAAACACTCACAATGAAAAGAACAATTCTACTGGCTCTGACGGCCGTCATGGCACTGTGCGACGGGCAGGCGCAAAACGAAACGATGTCGCAAATCGTAGAACGCGGGCTGAGCCGCGCCAGAAGCCAGGCGCTCATACTGGCCGCCGCGCTGGAAGACCGCCCCGGCGCACTGCCCAGAACATACGAGAAATCGAAAGGTGCCCAAGAACCCACACTGCAGACCATCCGCTACGACCACTGGGTGTCAGGGTTCTTTCCCGGCGTGCTGTGGATGCTGTACGAGAACTCCCAGTGCAAGGACGCACAGCTGCGCCGCTACGCTGAACTATACACCGACCGTGTGGAGCCGGCCAAACTGGTGACCAACACCCACGACCTGGGGTTCATGCTCTACTGCAGCTTCGGACAGGGCTACCGCCTGACGGGCAACAAGCACTATCTGGACGTCATCGACCGTGGAACACAGAGCCTGCTGACCCGGTGGAACGAGAAGCTGGGTGTCATCAAGTCGTGGAACTCGGGGCCACGCTGGCAGTACCCCGTCATCATCGACAACATGATGAACCTGGAGATGCTCTGCTTCATGTCCCGTCAGACAGGCAACATGCGCTATGAGCGCATTGCCGAGCGGCACGCCAACACCACCATGAAGAACCACTTCCGCCCCGACTTCTCCACCTTCCATGTGGTAAGCTACGACACCATCAGCGGTCTGCCGCACGCCAAGAACACGGCACAGGGTGCTGCCGACAGCAGCTCATGGGCGCGCGGACAGGCCTGGGGACTATACGGATATACCATGATGTACCGCGAGACCCGGAACCCGAAATACCTGAAACAGGCCCGGGAGATAGGCAAATTTCTGATGCACCACCCGCGACTGCCAGAGGACAAGGTGCCCTTCTGGGACTACGACGCACCGGGAGCAGAAATCACAAACAATAAATCGTCAAACCGACAATGCCTCCGCGATGCCTCGGCGGCCGCCGTCATGGCGTCGGCACTCATCGAACTGAGTCAGACCGACCCCTCCGAGCTGGCTCCTCAGTGGCTGGAACTGGCCGAGCAGCAGCTGCGCACGCTGTCGTCGCCGGAGTATCTGGCCGCCGAGGGCGAGCAGGGCGGCTTCATCATCAAGCATGGCGTGGGTCATCACGACGCCGGTGCCGAGGTGGACGTGCCACTGACCTATGGCGACTACTACTATGTGGAGGCACTGATGCGCATGAAACAGCTGCTGGCTAAACCCAACGGCACGGACGACCGCAAGCTGTGGGTGGAGACACTGACCAAGATTGCCGACCCCGTGCTGGAGAACCTGGCCGCCGGCACGCTGAAGCAGAACATGCCCTTCGAGTCGCTGTCGGCCGACCCGCTGCGTCGCGAGGTGTCCTACCTGGAAGCCGTGGGACGCACCATCTGCGGCATTGCCCCATGGCTTGAACTCGGACCGGACGACACGGAAGAGGGACGGCTCCGGGCTCGCTATGCAGACCTGGTGGTGAAAGGGCTGAAGAACGGACTGAACCCGCAGTCGCCCGACCACCTGATGTTTGACAAACGGCACACGCAGCCACTGGTCGACGCAGCCTTCCTGGCCGAGGGCATCCTGCGCGCACCGAAGCAAATATGGGGTAGGCTGGACCGTCAGACCCGCGACTGGTTAGTCAGCGAGTGGAAAACGTCACGCGGCATCAAACCCTACGAGAGCAACTGGCTGCTCTTCGCCAGCATGGTGGAGTGTGCCCTGCTGGAGTTTACCGGCGAGTGCGACATGGAACGGCTGATGTATGGCGTCAACCGTTTTCGCAACGAGTGGTACAAAGGTGACGCATGGTACGGCGACGGACCGGACTTCCACCTGGACTACTACAACAGCCTCGTCATACATCCCATGCTCACCGAGACGCTGCGGATTATGAAGAAGCACAACCTTCCTGGGGCCGACTTCCTGCCCGCTCAGACGGCGCGCCACGCCCGCATGGCCGCCGAGTTGGAACGCATGATATCGCCCGAAGGCAGCTACCCCGTCACGGGACGTAGCATCGTCTACCGCTTCGGTGCTTTCCACGCACTGGCTGACGCCGCCCTGCTGCACATCCTGCCACAGGAGGTCAGTCCCGCACAGGTGCGCTGCGCACTGACGGCCGTCATGCAGCGACAGCTCTCGCTACCGCTGACCTTCGACACGCACGGGTGGTTGCGCATCGGCTTCACGGGCAGTCAGATACGCATGTCAGAGAACTACATCAACACGGGTAGCCTCTACCTCTGCACCGCCGCCTTCCTGCCGCTCGGTCTGCCTGCCACTGACGCTTTCTGGACGGCTCCCTACCGCGACTGGACGGCCAAGAGGGCATGGACGGGCATCGATGTCGGTGCCGACCACGCCATCAATACACGTTAAGGATCAATAAACCACTGATTTAGGAACAGGACTATTATGCTGGTAAAAACATATTGCGCAGCCGTCAACGGGCTGGAAGTGACGACGGTGACCGTCGAGGTCAGCATGTCGCGCGGCGTGATGTTCCACCTGACAGGACTGGCCGACACCGCCGTCAAGGAGAGTTACGACCGCATCAAGGCGGCACTGGTGAACAACGGCTTCAAGATGCCCACCATGGACATCACCGTCAACCTGTCGCCGGCCGACATCAAGAAGGAGGGCTCGGGCTACGACCTGCCGCTGGCCATCGGCATCATGGCTGCCAACGGCAAGGTGGAGTGCGAGAAGCTCGACAAATACATGATGGTGGGCGAACTGGGACTCGACGGACGCCTGCAGCCCATCCGCGGCGCGCTGCCCATAGCCATCCGTGCACGCAAGGAGAAGTTCAAGGGACTCATCGTACCCCGGCAGAACATCCGCGAAGCCGCCGTGGTCAACCAGTTAGAGGTGTACGGCATGGAGACGCTGATGGACGTCATCCAGTTCATGAACGGAACCACCAGCTACGAGCCTACCTTCATCGACACGCGCCGCGAGTTTTACGAACAGCAGAACCAGTACGAGCTGGACTTCAGCGACGTGAAAGGACAGGAGAGCGTAAAGCGTGCCTTAGAGATAGCGGCGGCCGGCGGTCACAACCTGCTCATGATAGGGCCGCCAGGAAGCGGCAAGTCAATGCTTGCCAAACGGTTGCCCAGCATTCTGCCGCCCCTGTCGCTCGCCGAAAGCCTGGAAACCACACAGATACACAGCGTGGCCGGCAAGCTGAGCCGTGACACCAGCCTCATCAGTCAGCGCCCCTTCCGCGCTCCGCACCACACCATATCGCAGGTGGCCCTCGTGGGCGGAGGCAGCAATCCGCAACCGGGCGAAATCAGCCTCGCCCACAATGGTGTGCTCTTTCTCGACGAAATGCCCGAACTGTCACGCTCCGTTCTCGAAGTGTTGCGCCAACCCCTGGAAGACAGGAAAATCACCATCAGCCGTGCCAAGTACAACGTGGAGTACCCCTGCTCCTTCATGCTCGTTGCCTCCATGAACCCCTGCCCCTGCGGCTACTACGGCGACCCGACGCACCACTGCGTCTGCACCCCCGGCCAGATACAGCGTTACATGAACAAAATCAGCGGACCCCTGCTCGACCGCATCGACATCCACTGCGAGATACAGGCCGTACCCTTCGCCCAGCTCTCGCAGATGCAGCCCGGCGAGCCGTCGGCCGTCATCCGCGAGCGCGTCATCCGAGCCCGCAAGATTCAGGAGGAACGTTTCAAGCCCTTCAAGGGCAT
>JAFTGB010000038.1 GCA_017458125.1 Prevotella sp. | reverse complement strand
TGGAAATCGCAGAGATGATCTCTGCCGATGCCAGTGAACTGCTTTCTGCGGTTATTGATGCCAATCCTAAGTTCCATAAACTCTATCAAATGTATAAATTAGTCGCTTGATGAATGAATATTCACTTGCGAAAGTTCAGTATGTTATTTCTATAGCCAAATATTCAAATAGATTCAGAAATGAATATAAAAACAGATATTTGAAATATTAACTTTACGTGTCTTTTGGTGTTGGAGTATTAGATGTTTTATCAATTTTCTGCTTCAACATTTTTACTCCCCAAATTGCCAATGGCACTCCTACAACATAAATTAGGAACTCAGTTATGTCATAGTAGCTAAGAGAAGAATACCATCCCGATGAGAATGGCCGAAAGTATTCGCTAGCATCTGATGCTTTATTACCAACAAGCAGCCAATATAGATTAAAAATAAACCATGTTCCATAAGCCAATAATAACCACTTTGTTCTTTCTGAGAAATTTGTTTTAATAGTGGGTATTTCTATCACTTTTCCCTCCTCTATTGGAGTTCCTGATTTAGATTCTGCCATCTCTTTTTTAGAACTTTGTGCTACTTGTTCTCCACCACAATGCTGACAAAACTTTGAATCGTCAGCAATTTCTTTTCCACAATATTTGCAATACATAATCTTAGTATTTTAAATTATTAACTAATCATCCCACAAATCACTATCACCTACACTGCCATCACGATAGCCATCACCGTCTTTGTCTTTGGCATCCCAATCCCAAATGTGGGAATCGTGGGTGTCATTATACGGTATATGCTTGCGCCTCTGGCTCATACTTGCTATCGAATAGCCCACCTTTTTTCTTTGGTTTGTTGTCGAAGAATCCCATAAGCATATTTTTAGTTACCGATGCAAAGATAGCATTTTTATATGAAACTTGCACGAATAATATTCAAAAATGTTATGAAAATGAATGTTTTTAGATTTAATTAAGGTGAAATGAAGAATGATTGCGCAAATTTGCGCAATCAATTTATCAAAAATCTATTAAACACGCGGGGGTAGGAACGTGTACTGCAGAGAATTTCAGAGTCATCGGCGAATTTGTGGGGGTGATTTAATAATTCCGCCAAAACATCTGGCGGTTAGTACCAAATTTAGTACCTTTGTGCCCAAGAAGCAAAGATTATGGGTTCGAAGGAGAAACTGGTAGAGCGATTCAAGAAGCGACCGAAGGACTTCACGTATGATTAATATCATAAGGAGGCAAAAGATATGGATTATTTAGAGTACAAGGGCTACAAGGGTAGCTGTGGAATACAGCCGGGATGACAACTGCCTGGTGGGTAAGGTGCAGGGCATGGGCAAGGACTTGATAGCTTATGAGGGGCAGACGCTCGACGAACTCAGGCAGGACTTCGAGGCTGGCATCGACAGCTATATCGAGGGTTGTAAGGCTGATGGCATGGAGCCTGCTAAGCCCTATAGTGGCAAACTGAATCTCAGGATGTCATCAGAACTACATTCGCGCGTAGCGGCTTTCGTGGCTGCATCGGGAACGACAATCAACGACTTCATCAACCGCGCCATCCGCAACGAATTGAACAAGGTGGCGGTAATATAAGGATTTATAATTTTTAACACAAAATCCTCTCCGATTCTTTGCTGAGAAGAGGGGATTTTGTGTACCTTTGCCATTTGTATGAATCTAACTCCAGACGAATTTTTGAACCTCCAGAGTGGCATGAGTGCAAAGGATGTGCGTATAGCACAACTGGAGGCTGAGGTGGCGCAGTTGAAAACCGAGCGTGACCTCTGGAAGGAGCGTGTCCTTGCCTATGAAGGGAAGGAATTTTCGTCGGAGAAGGTTTCCGAGAAAAAAAGTTTATCGTTATTTCACAGCAAAAGCTGAGGTCGCTGCTGGAAAAGATTCGTAATGTAAAGATTTTGTCGCTGGTGGCTTTTGTTTTGCAGAAAGCCCTTCCCAACGAAGCTGACGCCGAGGAGTATAAGGCCCTCAGCGAGGTGATGCCCGTCCCAGAGTTGCCCAATCTGGCGCTGACTGCCGACGGCGACATCAGGGTGAGCGGCGACTGGAATGACGTACACGACAATGAGGCGGTGAACTTCTAAAACCACAGAGGCTGATGGCAGGAAACAATATTTATGTAAAAGGGTCGTATATCGACATACACGACAACCAGAATGTGTATCTGAGCGTGGACAAGGCTCAGGTCAATGTGGCAGACAGGGTGCGGAAGGATGATGTTTCGTTGCCAGAAAACGAAGAGAAATTAAGTAGTGTGCTGGCATCGGAAGAGGCGATGCGGTATTGGAAGCGGCTGCAAGAGGCGGGCTTCGTAGACAAACGCTGCCATCTGAAGCAGAATACGACGCGCAAGCAGGCAATGTATATCGCCGAGGTGTTTGGCGAGCGGCTGGGCATCAAGTCGAAATGGAAGACATTTGAGCGGCTGTGGGGTATCAGCAATCTGGCGCAGGAGAAGTGGGACTTCCAACAGACGGGCACGCTGCCTTCGCGTTCGAAGGAGATTGACAGGATTTTCGAGGATTGACATAACTGGTTGACAGTCAGCACCATCATCCCCTATATAGGAGCTATCGGTAGGCCCTATATAGGGGATTTCTCTATTTATTTCGCCGTACCTTTGCACCGTCAAACCATTTAAAGCCCACTGAGAAGGCAGTGGGGTGCTGAGACGGAGCGAAGGTAGTTTTCACGTGAAAGATGGCCATCGGACTGCTGGAACTTCTTCGAAGCCGAATCAGCAAAAGATGAAAAAATTTCAAGCAGGGATTTTGCAGGCCGTGAAGATGGACGGCAGTATCAACTTTCAGACCAACGGTGACATCAATGTCTATCCGTGTCCGTGGGAGCAGGAGAAGGAGGTGACCAGTGGTGAGCGCATACGCTATCGTGCAGGCATCGAGGTGGACCAAGACGGTCGTACCCGGGTGAAGCGAATCAGGGTTGGTTCGAGAGGCCCGCTCCATGAGACGCTCTACGAGACGGTCCACGGAGCAGTGAAGATGACCCGCCCGCAGATCAGACCCTATAACGGTCGCCGCCGTATGGATGAGGAGTTCGTGTATGTCACGTTCAAGTTCCCGAAGAAGTACGGGTTGGCTCTGACCAAAGCCTTATATCAGGAGGAGACGGACGAGATTATGTCGTACTTTAAGACCAGAAAGGAGGAAACGATATGGGAGTAAGCGAGATGATGACGAAGAAGATCTTCACATGCATAGGTAAGGGGCATGGCGCTCCTTGCCTCCCTGCCGGGAGAGAGAACTGGGAACGGTTGCGCCGCGAGCCTTGGCTGGCAGAGATGTGCGCAAGGATAGAGAAAGGGCAGGAAGAGTTGAAGCATCGTCTGCCGGTGTGGACGCCGAGTTGTGCGGAGTTTCGTAACAATCACCGTGCTGCAGCTGATGCGCTGAAGCCATTGCCGAGGCTGATGATGGACTTCGATGAGAAGGGGCACACGATGGACATTCTGTCCAAATTAGGAATGAGTAATGAGAAATTAGAAATGGAGGCTGCGCCAGAAATTGGAGGCATGACCGTCTTGCTCATTGAGGAATCGGTACGTCGTGGCACGCATGTGCTGGTGGAACTGCCGGAGGGCATGACTGCCGAGCAGGCTCAAGAACTGATGAAGGAGGCTACGGGTTTCGAGCCGGACGTGAAGGTAAAGGGCTATGACCGCTGCATCTATATGGTGCCGGAGAGCCATACCCGATATGTCTCGGAGCGGCTGTTTGAGCAGACTCTCCCCCAGCCCCTCCCTGTGAGGGAGGGGAGTGATTACTCTCAGGGCGAAAAAGCAACAGTTTCGTCAGCGGCAGAACATTCTACTCCCCTCCATACAGGGAGGGGCAGGGGGGAGGGTCTGTTCCCTACATCATTCAAGGGCATCGCCTATACCTCTATCATTGCCGAGTACTGGCAGCGCATGGGGGGCGAACCTACTGAGGGCGAGCGTAACGATAAGCTGCACCAGTTGGCGGCTAATCTGCGGGCCATCTGCGACAATTCGGAAGAGTGGCTGCTGGAAATCATGCCTCGATATGGCCTCTCTGAGCAGGAGATGAGAAGCATCGTTCACTCTGCCTGCAAGGAGCCTACAAAGGGTTCGCGGCTGATGAAGCAGATTGTAGAAAGTGAAGCGTTAAGAGTGAAGAGTGAAGAATTTGCTACCGCTCACCCCGAACTCGATACAGACTCACTGGATACGCAAGCAGATTCTTCACTCTTCACTATTCACTCTTCACTTAGAAAGGCCTTGCCTGTTGGTTTGAAGGAATCGCTCGTGGGGGTGCCGGTGTCAATGCACATGCCTGTGCTCTGCGGCGTGCTGCCTATTGCTGCGGCATACGCTGATCAGGTGCAGATTCAGTATTGCGACGGTAATTTGCAGCACCTGGGGTTGATGTCGATTATCCGTGGTGAGCAGGCCAGCAACAAGTCGGTGGTGAAGAATGCCGTGGATGTCTGGAAACGTCAGTTTGACGAAGAGGACGCACTGGCCCGTAAACGCGAGGAAGAGTGGAAGGAGCGCAAGAAAGGGCGCAAAGCCAACGAGAAGGCTCCCGAAGACCCTCATGTGTTGATAAGAATGGTGCCGGTGACGGTCTCGTGTTCCACGCTGTTGAAGCGCTTCAAGAACTCGGCTGGGCATACATTGTATTCCTTCGGAGAGGAACTTGACACGCTCCGAAAAACGAACGGTGCAGGCTCATGGAGTTCGAAGTATGACATCTATCGTTTGAGCTTTGACAAGGGTGAGTGGGGACAGGACTACAACTCCGACCAAGCAGAGAGCGGTGTGGTGAAGGTGGCTTACAACTGGACGCTGCTTGGCACGAACGGAGCCATGCGCAAGTGCTTCAAGAGCGACAACATCGAGAACGGACTCAGCTCCCGAATTCTCGTGGCTGAAATGCCTGATGCAAGTTTCTCGAAGATGCCCAAGTTTGGCCGCCGCTCGGCAGAGGATGAGGCTCGGATTCAGGAGGCTGTCACTCGGTTGCGCTCCTACTCAGGATTGGTTGACACCCCTCGTTTGAGGAAAGCCATCGAAGAGTGGGTGGAGCAGAAACGTGTGGAGGCTGCCAAGGACATTGACCACGTGAAGGACACGTATCGCAAGCGTGCTGCCGTCATCGGCTTCCGTTGCGGGGTCATCTTCCATCTGTTGACAGGCAAGGACAAGGAGTCGAAGCAATGTCTGGAGTTTGCCCTGCTGATGGCTGACTACTGTCTGATGCAGCAGATCAAGACTTTCGGAGAAGCCTTGCAGAGCCAGTATGTGGAGGCCAGTGACGAGTGCCAGCGGTATGGTGCCAACCACTCCGTGTTTGACCAGCTGGCTCCTACGTTCACCATCGACGACCTGCGGGCCTTGAAGCGCGGCTACTGCTCGGAATCGGCCATGCGCATGATTATCTCCCGTTGGATGCGCGACGGCTGGATAACCAAGACTGACCGCTACCACTGGCAGAAAGTGAAGAGTGAAGAGTGAAGAATTTGCTACCGCACTGAAAAACGTAACAATGTAACTTTGTAACAATGTAACATTAAGGAGGTTTTAATATGGAACTGATACTGAAAAGAATTGCAAAACGGAAGACCTACACGATAGGCAGGCTGTATATAGCACAAGAAATAAATGACTCGGATAAAGAGGGACACCCTGGCTTACGCCAGCCCCTCACCGAGGGGCTTCAAATCTGCGACACGCTGGAACCCACATGGCGCGACTATGAGCACGGGGCGTATAAAGTCAAGGGTAGGAGTGCGATACCTGAAGGCCGCTATGCGGTGGTCATCTCGTACTCGCCGAAGTTTGGGGCATGGCTGCCTATCCTGCTCGGCGTGCCGAAGTTTGAGGGCATCCGCATCCATGCGGGCAACACGGCTAAGGACACTGAGGGCTGCATACTGGTTGGCCGCAATCAGCGCGTGGGCGAGGTGCTCGACTCGCGCATCTGGCTCCACCGCCTGAAGCAGAAAATCGTGGAGGCCAAGGCAAGGGGCGAAGCCGTATGGATTACCGTTAAGTGAATGGTTCGCGTTCACGCACTTCCTCCTCCCCCCATTCCTCGGGGAGGAGGAAGCCTTTTGTGTGCAGAAAATGAAAATAAATTGCGCCGGCGTTGAGAAAAATCGAAAAAACTTTTGTAACTTTGCCCACCGTATGTATAGCCTGAATTATAAAGTGACAACAAGTACCTGCGACAGCGAGGGACGGCTGAAACTCTACTCCGCCCTCCAGATGATGCAGGACTGCTCGGAAATGTGGATAGACTCCGAGCCGGGAGTGAAGCGGTATTTTACGGAACAGAACATGGCTCAGCTGCTGGCTTCGCGGCAGGTGGAGGTGGTGCGGGTGCCAGAGTACAAAGAGACGCTGACGGTGACCACCTCCGTCTATGGCATGAAGCCGATGTTCGGGTTCCGCAATACTTTCATCTATGATGCCGAGGGCAAGCCCTGCTACCGCACATGGAGCATGGGAGCCTTTGTGGATAAGAGCACGGGGAGGCTCAAACGCGTCGACGACGCCACGATGGCCTCGATGCGACTGGAGCCCCAGCTGCAGATGAACTACCGTGACCGTCGCATCGTGCTGCCCAAGGAGGGCGGCGTAGTGCTGGAGCCTGTCAGGGTGCTGCGTGCCGACATTGACTACAACCGCCACATGAACAATGCCAACTACGTGCGCATGGCCATGGAGCTGTTGCCGGACGGTTTCGAGGTTGGCAACCTGCGTGTGGAGTACCGCGTTGCGGCCAAGTTGGGCGACATGCTTACCCCCGTGGTCTTTCAGTCGGAAGGTGTCTGCACCGTTGCGCTGTCCGTAGGCACGGAGGTTTGCGCCATTATGGAGTTTACGGAATAAGAAAAAGAGACAGTCCCCCCCTTTTTTTAGAAGAATAAAATTTTTAACAGTACGATGGCTAAAGACAAGGTGATGTATGTCTGCTCTAACTGCGGACAGGAGTCGGCAAAGTGGGTGGGCAAGTGTCCGGCCTGCGGACAGTGGAACACGTTCAAGGAAATCAAGGTGGCTGACACACGCAAGCAGGCGGCCACGTCGGCTGCAGCGTCGGCCGGACACCAACTGCGCCAGAACAAGGTGCTTCGGCTGCGCGACATTGCGGCACATGACGACCCGCGTATTGACATGCTTGACCAGGAGCTGAACCGCGTGCTGGGTGGCGGGCTGGTGCCTGGCAGCATCGTTCTGCTTGGTGGCGAGCCGGGCATAGGCAAGTCGACGCTGACGTTGCAGACCATGCTGAATGTGTCGCAGGGGGCGGGTGCTGAGAGAAAAGGCATGCGCGTGCTCTACGTCAGCGGTGAGGAGAGTGCCCACCAGCTGAAGATGCGTGCCGAGAGGCTGAACGGGAACGATAACGATAATTTTCTTTTGTTGTGTGAAAACTCGTTGGAGGCGGTCTTCGACCACATCAAGGAGGTGCAGCCCGAGCTGGTGGTCATCGACTCCATACAGACCATAGCCACCGAGGACGTGGAGAGTTCTGCCGGCTCCATAGCGCAGGTGCGCGAGTGTGCCTCGGCATTGCTGCGGTTTGCCAAGACCAGCGGTGTGCCGGTCATCCTCATTGGCCACATCACCAAGGAGGGGACGCTGGCAGGACCGAAGATTCTGGAGCACATTGTCGACACCGTCGTCCAGTTCGAGGGCGACCAGCACTACGTGTACCGCATTCTGCGCAGCATCAAGAACCGCTTTGGCTCCACTTCGGAGTTAGGCATCTACGAGATGCAGCAGACGGGACTGCGACAGGTGTCGAACCCCTCGGAGCTGCTGCTCACCGACGACCACGACGGGCTGTCGGGGGTAGCCATCAGCGCGGCCATCGAGGGTGTGCGCCCCTTCTTGGTAGAGACGCAGGCGTTGGTCAGCAGTGCTGCCTATGGCACGCCGCAGCGTTCGGCTACGGGTTTCGACCAGCGTCGGTTGAACATGCTGTTGGCCGTGCTGGAGAAGCGTGTGGGCTTCAAGCTGATGCAGAAGGATGTGTTCCTGAATATTGCCGGAGGATTGCGCGTGACGGACATGGCCATGGACCTCAGTGTCATTGCCGCCGTGTTGTCGTCGAACGTCGACACACCCATCGAGGAGGGTTGGTGCATGGCCGGCGAGGTAGGCCTGTCGGGCGAGGTGCGCCCCGTGGCCCGCATTGAGCAGCGCATCAGTGAGGCCGAGAAGTTGGGCTTTCAGCACATCATCGTGCCCAAGTACAACCTGTCGGGCTTGGACCGCAAGAAATACAAGATAGAACTGGTGCCAGTGCGCAAGGTGGAAGAGGCACTGCGTGCGCTGTTCGGGTAATAACCTCTACCCCTAATCTTCATACTCCGTCGGGTCGGCGATGCCGGCCAGTGCGAAGGCTTCGCGACGCTCCACGCAGGTGCCGCAGCGTCCGCAGTGCTTGTCGCCCCCCTTGTAGCACGACCACGTCTTGGCGTAGTCGATGCCCAAGTCCTTGCCCCGACGCGCAATGTCGGCTTTGGTGAGGTTGGTGTAGGGCGAGCGCAGCCCAATGTTGACGAAGGTACCGGCCTTGGCAGCAGCGTCGAAAGCCTGGACGAACTGTGGCGTGCAGTCGGGGTAGATGGTATGGTCGCCGCCGTGGTTGGCCATCATGACGTACTGAAGTCCGTTGGACTCGGCCATGCCCACCGCAATGCTGAGCATGATGCCGTTGCGGAAGGGTACTACCGTGGAGCGCATGTTCTCGTCGTCGTAGTGACCTTCGGGAATCTCCTCGCCGCCCGTCAGCAGCGAGCTGCGGAAGTAGCGTGTCATGAAGTCAAGGGGGATGATGACGTGCGGGATGCCTAAATGGCGGCAGTGCCATTGGGCAAAGGGTATCTCGCGGGCGTTGTGCTTCGACCCGTAGTCGAACGACACGGCCAGTGCTATGCGCTCCTGTTCGTCGTAGAGCAGGGTGGTGGAGTCGACACCACCGCTAAGGATGAGTAGTGAGTCTTTCATTTCGTTTTTCGTTTTCGTTCTTCGTTTTCGTTTTTCGTTTTCGTCCTCCCTACACCAGCGTGTGAAGTTCAAAATAGCGTTGCACGTCGTCCTTGTAGGAGTCGGAGATGGGGATGTACTGGTCGCCGAAGACGAAGCGGAAGCGGTCGATGGCCTTGGTCTTCGTCATGTGCACGATGTAGGAACGGTGGGTACGCAGGAACTCCGGACGGGGCAGGTAGTCCTCCAGCCTCTTCATGTTCATCAGGCTCATAATCTTCTGTCCGTCCTCCATGTATATGCGGACATAGTCTTTCAGACCTTCTATGTAGAGAATGTCGTCCAAGGGCACACGGATGAGTTTGTAGTCGCTTTTGACGAACATGAAGCGGTCTTCGGCATAGGTTTGCTGCTTCTGTGAGACGGTAAACCAGTCCAGGGCCTTGTTGGCTGACGCCAGGAAGTCTTCATAGGAAATGGGCTTCATCAGGTAGTCCAAGGCGTTGACCTTGTAGCCTTCGATGGCATACTGCTTGAAGGCTGTGGTAAAGATAACCCTGGTCTCGGCAGGCAGGATTTTGGCAAACTCGATGCCCGACAGCTCAGGCATCTGAATGTCGAGGAAGAGCAGCTGGGCCGGATGTTCGCGCAGCTCCTTCATGGCTTCGAGTGCAGAACCGTAGGTTCCGAGCAGGTTCAGGTAGGGAGTCCGTTTCACGTAGCTTTTGAGTAGTCCTGCTGCCAGTGGCTCGTCGTCGATGATGGCGCAATTGATAGTCATAGCTTAGTGTTTTGTATTGGGTTTATTATGTATGTTGTTTATTGTTCAAAGGCGTATCTTGATGTGCGCATGGTACGACTTGCCGTCCTTGCTGACGCCATGATTCCAGGTGTAACGCGACGGGTAAGCCAGTTCGAGCCGCCGTTGTACCTGGTGGAGCCCGATGCCGTGTCCGCTGTGGTCGTTGGCACTCTTGGGGTGGTTGGAGTTGGTGATGTCGCAGCTGATGTACTGCTGGTCAGCCTTGATGTTGACGTGTATGAAGGACGGCTCCGTGGGACTGACACCATGCTTGAAGGCGTTCTCGACAAGCGAGATGAAAATCATGGGGGCCACTTGCAGGTTGTAGGACGTGCACTGCACGTTGAAGACCACGTCTACCGACTGAGACAGTCGGATCTTCATCAGGTTGACGTAGTCCTCTAAAAACTTGATCTCGTCTTTCAGGGGCACCGTGGGCTGTTCGGAGTCGTAGAGCAGGTGGCGCAGCATTCTGGAGAGCTGCTGAATGGCGTCCTGTGCGCGAGAGGTGTCGATGGCAGTCAGCGCGTAGATGTTGTTCAGCGTGTTCAGCAGAAAGTGGGGGTTTATCTGGTTGCGCAGCGTCTTGAGTTCGGCTTCGGTACGTGCCGCCTCCGCCTTCAGACGTGCCGATTCTGCTTTCTGCCACCGCACCACGAAACCCACCGTCATGCCGATAGTCAAGGCGACAGCCAGATTGAGGACCATACTCGCAGAAGAGTACATCAGGAGTATTGGCGAGATACTATTCATGGCGTATGGCTTCTATGGGGTCCATGTTGGCAGCTTTCTGGGCAGGGATGTAGCCGAAGAGCACGCCAATGAACACACAAACGAGGAAAGACACGTAGATGGACCATGCGGGTATGCTGCTGGGCATGCCGAAGGCACTGAGCCCTGTGCTGGCTGAGCACCCCACGAGTATGCCTAACAAGCCACCGGTGACGCTGATGAGCACCGACTCGATGAGGAACTGCAGCGAGATGACGGGGCCTGTGGCTCCTACGGCCATGCGCAGGCCTATCTCTTTGGTGCGCTCCGTCACGCTGACAAGCATGATGTTCATGATGCCGATGCCCGCCACGAGCAGCGAGAAAGCGGCAGCCACGACAAGGATGAGTGTGACGGTGTCCATGGTCGACGACATGGTCTCCATCATCTCAGCCTGCGAACGGATGGTGAAGTCGTCAGCGGCCTCGCCCTTCAGCTTGTGGTTGTCGCGCAGTATCTGGGTCAGCTCCTCGATGGCGGCATCGGACAGCTCCTCGGTGATGGCTGAGCAGACAATGCTGGAGAACCACGTCTGGGCGGCTATGCGCTTCATGACGGTAGAGTAGGGGGCAATGATGACATTGTCCTGGTCCATGCCCCACGAGTTGTAGCCCTTCGACTTCAGCACGCCCACGATGCGCATGGGGATGCTCTTGAAGCGGATGGTTTTGCCGATGGGGTCCTGACCGTCGGTGAAGAGTTCGTCGACAATGGTCTTGCCTACCACGCAGACCTTGGCAGCTTTCTTGATGTCCTCGTCGGTGAAGCACTCGCCTTCCTGAATCTCCCACTTCTTGATGTCTAAGTAGTCTGTGGACTCACCGTACATTGACGTGGTGGTATTGTTGTTACCGTAGATGACCTGACCGGAGGCGGTGACCTCTGGTGACACCTTGGTCACGAACTTCTTCTCGCGTTGTATGCGTTCGTAGTCAGCCATCTTCAGTGTCTGCATGGCTGACGGGTCCTGACGCACACCACCCCTCATGTCGGCACCCGGGCGGATGGTCAGCAGGTTGGTGCCCATGGTCGACAGTTCCGAGCGGATGCTCTCCTTCG
The DNA here is from genome assembly GCA_017458125.1 of Prevotella sp. Lineage (GTDB taxonomy): Bacteria > Bacteroidota > Bacteroidia > Bacteroidales > Bacteroidaceae > Prevotella. The sequence continues at coordinate 34,063 of JAFTGB010000038.1, read as the reverse complement.
AGCCTTGTCCGATGGCCATCATGATGATGACGGCAGCCACGCCGATGATGATGCCGAGCATGGACAGGAACGACCGCATCTTGTTGTTGGCAACAGCCTTCAGGCTCACCTTAAATAGGTTTAAGATATTCATTTTTTTTCGTTATTCCGTTATTCCGTTATTCCGTTATTCCGTTCTTTTAGTCGTCCTGTGGTTTAGGCAGTGCTGCCAAGGCTTCAGCAGCCGACTTGATGTTGGTGTTGATGGTGTCCTCGCGAATCTTGCCGTCTCTGAGGTTGATGTTACGGCTGGAATATTCGGCTATCTCGGGGTTGTGGGTGACAAAGATGATGGTGTGTCCCTGACGGTAGAGTTCCTGAAAAAGCACCAGCATCTCAAACGACGTGCGCGTATCCAGATTTCCAGTGGCTTCGTCAGCCAGCAGTACGGCAGGGTTGTTCACCAGCGCACGGGCTATGGCCACGCGCTGCATCTGACCACCCGACATCTCGTTGGACTTGTGCATCAGGCGGTCGCCTAAGCCGACGGCTTGCAGGGCTTTGACAGCGGCCTCGCGGCGTTGGCGGGCGTCGTACTTGTTGTTATACATCAGTGGCAGCTCCACGTTTTCAACGGCAGTGGTCTTGGCCAGCAGGTTGTAGTTCTGGAACACAAAGCCTATCTTCTGGTTACGCAGGTGGGCGCGCTGTGACTTCGACATGGAGCGCACCGAGATGCCATCCAGAAAATACTCGCCACTGGTGGGAGTGTCCAGACATCCCAGCTGGTTGAGCAGTGTGGACTTGCCTGAACCGGAAGTGCCCTGAATGGTGACGAACTCGCCCTCGTAGATTTTGAACGAGACCCCTCTGAGTGCCTTCACCGTTTCGGAACCTACCTGAAAGTAGCGCTTCACGTTCTGCAGTTCAATGATGACTCTTCTGTTGTCCTCCATTTACTTCTTCTGTTGGTTGCCGTTCTGGTTGTTCCTGTTGTTACGCGGACGCGGCATGAAGGGGTTCTGGGCCTGTTCCTGCTTGGCGTCGTCACCGCCAGTGAGGGTGAAGTCGGTCAGCACCTCGGTGCCCTCGCCGATGCCACGCACCACCTCCGTCACGATGCCGTTGGTGGTGCCGGTCTCTACGGCATGAGCCTTGAAGGTGTTGCCCTCCTTGGTCCACAGCTTCTGCGGTGCGTCGGTGTCAGCTATCTGCTGCCCCTCTTCCAACAGAGCCTCGTTGGGCATGAAGCGCAGGGCTTTGGAGGGCACGGCCAGTACGTTGTCTTTCTCCATGGTGTAGATGGTGACATTAGCGGTCAGGCCGGGCATCAGTTTCAGGTCTTTGTTGGGAGCAGAGATGACGACTTCATAGGTCACCACGTTGCTCGACGTGGTAGCCTGCTGTCGCACTTGTGTCACCTGTCCGTCGAAGTGGTCGTCGGGGAAGGCGTCGACGGTGAACGTCACACGCTGTCCCTCCTTGACACCGCCGATGTCAGCCTCGTCAATGTCGGCGATGACGCGCATGTTGGTCAGGTCCTGGGCGATGGTGAACAGTTCCGGGGTGTTGAACGAGGCGGCAACGGTCTGGCCCTCCTCCACGCTCTTCGACAGCACCACGCCGTCTATGGGGCTGGTAATGGTGGCATAGCCCAGGTTGGTCTGCGCCTTCTGCACGCTCTGCGAGGCAGTGACTACCGACTCCTTGGCCTTGCGGTACGACAGCAGTGCACTCTCGTAGTCGTTGGCAGAGACGAGTCCCTTGTCGTAGAGTGTCTTGTATCGGTTGTGGTTGGCCGTCTCGTAGTTCAGCGTGCTTTGTGCACTCGACAGGTTGGCCTTGGCGGTGTTCAGCTCGCTGATGAGGTTAGTCTTGTCCAGTTCGGCAATGACCTGCCCTTTCTTTACCACCGAGTTGTAGTCGACATAGAGTTTGGACACGATGCCGCTGACCTGCGTACCCACGGTGACGCTGGTTACCGGTTCTATGGTGCCGGTGGCGGTTATTGACGTGTGGATGCTCTGCCGCTCTACCTTGGCGGTCTCAAATTCGACCTTCTCTTCCTTCTTGCCACCCGACATCAGCCAGGCGACCAGGGCCACAAGCACCACGGCTGCAACGCCCCACCATATTTTTTTGTTCTTCATCTTCATCTTTATTTCTCAATTCTCAATTCTCATCTTCTCGCCCTGATAGAACTTCAGTAGCTGTTGGTTCAGAATGGTGGTGTACTTCGACTGCAGCATGTTCTGTTGCGCCTTCAGCAGCTTGTCCTTGCCCGTCATCAGTTCCACAATGTTCTTCAGACCTAACTGGAACTGCTCCTGCAGCAGGTCGTAGGAGGCCTGTTCGCTGGCCACGTTCAGCAGGGCAGTACGGAACTTCTGCTGGTTGGTCATGGCGTCGAGCCAGTAGGTCTCCACGTCGGAGTAGAGCTTCTTCTGCTGTTCCTGCAACTTCAGCAGCGCCTCCTGCTGGGTGATGAGGGCTTTGTTGACGGCAGTACGCGCCCGGCGCTGGTCGTAGATGGGGATGCTCAGCGAGGCGCCTAACTGCGAGTTGAAGTTGGTCTTCATCTGTGCCCCCCAGGTGTTGTCGTTCAGCGAGTTGGTGCTGGTCGATACGCCGCCCGTCATGCTCAGCGTTGGCAGCCACTGGGCCTTGGCCATCTTCAGCTGCAAGTCGCCAGACGACTTCTCCAGCTCGGCACTCTTTATCTCAGGGCGTTGCAGCAGTGCAGCCTCATAGACCGTGCTCATAGGGGGTATTTCCCGCAGGGCGGCTTCGTCGGTAGTGACGGGAATGGCGATGTCGAAGTCCTCGTTGGTGAGCTCCAACTGCTGCTTCAGCTGTAGCTTGTACTTGTCCAACTGTGCTTGCGACTCCGTCAGCGTGTACTCGTCAGTGGCGCGTTGGGCTGTGAGCTGGGCCACGTCGGCTTTCGACATCTTGCCCACCTCCAGCATCTGCTGTCCGCGTTCCTCGTTCTTCTTGCTGGTCTCCACGCTCTGGCGGTTCACCAGCACGGCTTCTGTCTGGTAGAGTATCTGGACATACAGCTGCGCTATCCGCTCCTGTATCGTGTTGGCCGTAGCCTGGGCTGACAGCTCTGCCTGATTTTCCAGCACGCGGTTCAGCTTGACCTGGTTGTGGTTCTGGTTGCCGTTCCATACGGTCCACTGCGCGCTCACGGAGTAGTTGCCGTTGTAGTAGGTCTTCTCGGTCTTGGTGTCCACCTGACCGTTGGTGACGGTGATAGACCCTTGGTCAGTCCACGGGCGGTAGCCCACGCTCTGGTTGGTGGCGGCTGACAGCGAGGGCAGCAGCGCGGCCTGCGACTGCTTCCGCGTCTCGGTGGCTGTCTGCTTCTTCAGCTGCGACTGTTTCAGCGTAATGTTGTTCTCTATAGCGTAGCGGATGCAGTCTTCCAGTGTCCACAGTTTCTGTTGGGCCGTGGCCGTGAGACTCATCAGCAGTGCCAGAGATAGAATCGTCTTTTTCATATACCTTATTTATTATTAGCTTTTTCCTTTCCCCCTTTTCCCCATATACGACTTCACGGCAAAGTAGGCGAGGGCCAGCAAGACGACGGCTATGATGCCTATCTTGATGTATTCGGCATATTCGCCTATCTTGTCGTTCAGCTGTTCCTCGGGCACGATGGCGTGCAGATACCAGCCTAACGCAGCCAGAATGCTGTGCCACGCACCCGCACCGATGGTGGTGTAGAGCAGGAACTTCCAGTAGTTCATGCGCGCCAACCCGGCAGGAATGCTGATCAGGTGGCGTATGCCGGGTATGAGCCGTCCTGTGAGTGTGGCCACGATGCCGTGTTCGTCGAAGTAGCGCTCCGACTTCTCCACCTTCTCCTGGTTCAGCAGGCACATCTTTCCCCAACGGCTATTGGCAAAGCGGTAGATGACGGGTCGCCCCACGTAGAGTGCCACCACGTAGTTGATGGTAGCGCCCAAGTCGGCTCCGATGGTGGCAAAGAGTATGACGAGCCACACGTCAAGCTGGCCGGAAGCGGCATGGTAGGCGGCAGGAGTCACGACGAACTCGGAAGGTACGGGCACCACGGTGCTTTCGAGCATCATCAGAAAGAAGATGGTGCCGTAGTTGAGGTTTGAGAGTAGGGAGGTGATGAAGTTCATAACTGTAAATACTTGTTTAGCATGTAGTCGTAGTATTGTTCCGGCTGCATGTCTTCAGGGAAAAGCATGCCGAGTACCAGTCGGGCCTCGTTAGGATTGCGTGTGACTGCCTCCTGCAGGTAGTGCAGGAATTCGTCAACGCGTCCCAGGTCGAAGCAGCACAGTGCCATGTAGGCATAGCCTGAGTTGAAGTCCTCGTCGGCCACATACCTGAAGAATTTCCTGAACATGAAGTAGCTGGCCTTGAGGTAGTGATTGTCGTAGAGCGAGACGATGACGCGCAGAACGATGACAGGGTCGCCCGCGGAGTCTCGGATGGCTTTCTTGAATGTGGCCTCTGCCTCTTCCAGTCGGTCGCCGGACAGCAGGATGTGGCCGCGTATGACCTGTATGTCGTTGTGGTCACAGTCCAAACCGGCGGTCTTGTCCAGTGCTGCCAGTGCGTCGTCCGTCTGTTGTAGCGCGGCGTAGCAGAAAGCCAGCTCCTGCAGGATTTGTGCCGTCAGACTCTCATCGAGCTGGCTGACTTTCAAAGCCTCCTGCAACTGGTCGAGGGCTTCCTTGTTCTTGCCGAGGTTCACCAGACAGATGCCGATGTGCAGACGTACAAAGGGGTCGTCGCCGATGACGCTGATGTAGCGCTGGTAATACTCCATGGCCTGCTCGTAGTTGTTGAGCTTGAGCAGCCCGTTGGCTTTGGCTATCATGCCCTCGCCGTCCTTGGGGTCTATGGCCAGCGCGTACTCACTGCTGGTGATGGAGCCGCCGTAGTCCTCGTCCATGAACTGAGCCGAGGCCAGCGCGTTCCAGTATTGCTTAGAGTAGGGGTTGTGGTCGATGAGCTCGTTGAACAGGCGCTGCGAGTCCTTGTACCTGCCCAGCCCGTAGAGCGCACGGGCCATGAGCTCCTTGAAGTCGTCGCTGTCGTCGTCCTGTGAGCGCATCATCCACTCGTAGGCCTTATCGCTCACGTTATAGTCGACGTACAGGTTGGCCACGTCCTTGACGAAGTCCGCCAGCTCCTCAGGCGGAAGCGTCAGGTAGAGCTCGTGCAGGTACTGGTCAGCCTCGTCTATGCGGTTCTCGGCGACGAGTATCTCCGCCACTAAGTAGTGGTAGTCGGGCGAGTCCTTGTCGCCAATGGCGTCGGCATGCTGACGGGCGGTGTCGTAGTCGTCGTCCATCAGCGCCCTTCTGGCCATGAACACGTTCAGCAGTGCGTCGTTGGGGTAGAGGGCAAGTCCGTGGACAACCAGACTGACGGCTTTCTCGTCTTCACCCTTGTAGTTGTAGTAGTCGGCAATGTCAACCAAGTCAGAAGCGTCAAGAAACACGGGGTTTCCTGACTCCACGGAAGTCTCGTAGCTATAAAGCAGCTCCTGAAATTCGTCGCTTTTGAAGTACTCCTCGTCGAACTGCATGACGCTGCAAAATTACAACATGTTTCGGAAATCACCAAAATTTCATTCTGATTTATGCTGATTTAACATACGGAAACGTGAGAACTTTTGGCTCGTCCCAAATTTTCCGTACGGCGCGGAAATATTTTCCGTACGGCGCGGAAACGTTTTCCGTACGGCGCGGAAAATTAGCGGCGTCGCAGCTATGACGATTGATAAAACCAAAAATTCGATGATTGTAAATGCTCTTATTCCAGTCTGAGGTTGCAATTCGGATGGGTTTTGAGCAAATAAAATGTCCGTGCTTCGCGAACGAAGCACGGATGCAAAGGTAGTGACAAATTTTTAAACTACAAAATATCTGCGGAATTTTTTTAACTTATTTCCGCCATGTGTCCTTGAGTCCGACGGTCTTGTTGAAGATGAGGCGGTCGGGTGTGGAGTCCAGGTCGGGTGTGAAGTATCCGATGCGCTGGAACTGCAGGAAGTCGCCGGGCTTTTTCTCCTTAAGGTACGGCTCCACGTAGCAGCCGTTGAGCACCGTCAGCGACTGGGGGTTCAGCAGCTCGCGGAAGTCGCGCTCGTCGGCTCCCGGGTTTTCGATGCTGAACAGGCGGTCGTACAGTCGCACCTCGGCGCTTACGGCATCCTGACAGTTGAGCCAGTGCAGCGTCTTGCCCTTTATTTTGCGGTCGGCGCCGGGCTGTCCGCTGCGCGTGTCGGGGTCGTAGGTGGCGTAGACGGTGGTCACGCGTCCCTCGCTGTCCTTGTCGCAGGGGTGTTCCTCGTCGCACTTGATGATGTAGGCGTTCTTCAGTCTTACCTCCTTGCCGGGAGCCAGTCGCATGAACTTCTTCTCGGCCACCTCCATGAAGTCGTCGCGCTCTATCCACAGTTCGCGGCTGAAGGTGACAGTGTGTGTGCCCTCAGCCTCGTTCTCGGGGTTGTTGACGGCCTCCATCTGCTCCGTCTGTCCCTCGGGGTAGTTGGTGATGACCAGCCGCACGGGGTCGAGCACTGCCGAGACGCGTGTGGCTTTCCTGTTCAGGTCGTCGCGTACGCTGGCCTCTAAGAGGGCGAAGTCGTTCAGTGCGTCAAACTTGGTGTATCCTATGGAGTCGATGAAGTTGCGGATGCTCTGTGCCGAGTAGCCGCGACGGCGCATGCCGCAGACCGTGGGCATGCGGGGGTCGTCCCATCCGCTGACCAGCTTTTCGTCTACCAGTGCCTTGAGCTTGCGCTTCGACATGACGGTATAGGTGATGTTCAGTCGGTTGAACTCAATCTGGCGCGGGCGGTAGTCGTGCTGGCTTTCCTTCTCCTGCAGGAAGTCGACGAACTTGTCGTACAGTGGGCGGTGCGGTACGAACTCCAGGGTGCAGATGCTGTGGGTGACGCCCTCGAAGTAGTCAGACTGTCCGTGTGCGAAGTCGTACATGGGGTAGCAGTGCCACTTGGTGCCCGTGCGGTGGTGAGGAATCTGTATGATGCGGTAGATGATGGGGTCGCGGAAGTGCATGTTAGGGTTGGCCATGTCGAGCTTGGCGCGCAGCACCATGCTGCCCTCCACGGCCTCCGGCGTGTTCATCTGTCGGAAGAGCCGCAGATTTTCCTCTACGCTGCGGTCGCGGAAGGGGCTGGCCGTGCCAGGCTGTGTGGGTGTGCCCTTCTGCTGTGCTATCTGCTCCGAGGTCTGTTCGTCCACGTAGGCCAGTCCGCGCTCTATGAGCCAGATGGCAAAGTCCCATAGCTGGTCGAAGTAGTCGGAGGCATAGTAGACGTTTTCCCAGTGGAATCCTAACCACTTGATGTCGTTCATGATGTTCTCCACATACTCGGTGTTCTCCTTCGTGGGGTTGGTGTCGTCGAAGCGCAGGTTGCAGATGCCCCCGAACTTCTCGGCCACTCCGAAGTCCATGCAGATGGCCTTGGCGTGTCCTATGTGTATGTATCCGTTAGGTTCCGGCGGAAACCGTGTCTGTATGCGTCCGCCGTTCTTGCCTGCTTCCAGGTCTTCTTTCACAAACTGCTCTACGAAACTGAGGCTTTTCTTCTCCTCGCTTGCAGCGATATTCTTCTCTTCCATATCTTTTGTATTTTCAATTTTCAATTCTCAATTCACTTAATTCCCCGCTCGTTCAGCGCCTTGGTGTAGCGGGCAGCATTCTTCAGGTGCTCCTGATAGGTGCGTGCGAAGTTGTGCGTGCCCGAGAAGTCCTCCTTGGCACACATGTATAGGTAGTCGTGGTCGACGGCGTTCAGCACGGCGTCGATGCCCTTGATGCTGGCCACCTTGATGGGACCGGGAGGCAGCCCCACGTTCACGTACGTGTTGTAGGGTGACTCCGTCTGCAGCAGCTTTTGGTAGATGCGCTTCAGCTCAAACTGTTTCAGGGCAAACTTGATGGTCGGGTCGGCCTGCAGGGGCATCTGCTCCTTCAGGCGGTTCAGGTACATGCCGGCTATCATGGGCTTCTCGCCGTTGTTGGCCGTCTCTTCGTCAACGATGGAAGCCAGTGTGCACACCTCCACGGGCGTCAGCTGCCGCTGGGCAGCCTTCTGTTCGCGCTCGCCCTTCCAGAAGCGGTCGTGCTCTTTCTGCATGCGCTCCAGCAGGGCTTCTATGCTCATGTTCCAGTAGACGTCGTAAGTGTTGGGGACGAAGAGTGCGCTGACGGTGCACGTGTCGTAGCCCAGCATGCGGCACGTCTCCTCGTTGGTCAGTGCGCCGATGATGGTGGCCGAGTCGAGCATCAGCTTCTGCCCTAAGTAGGCTGCCATGCGGTCCATGGTGCGCACCTCGGGGATGGTGAGGCTCATGCTGGTCTGCTGGCCGTTCTTCAGCCGGCGAAACACGGTGACGGCGCCATTGCCCGGTTCTATGGCGTAGCGTCCTGTCCGGATGTTCTGGGCGTAGCTGCTGTGGCGTATCAGTGTGGACAGCCCCGCCATGCCGGCCGTTGACGCCAGAGGCTGTATTTTGGCCAGAACGGAGTCCTGGGTGTCGTCGGTGTCGATGTAGACATACTCGACGCTGTCGCTTTTCGATACGGGGGTCAGTGCGTAGAATACCGCCAGTCCCACAACAAGCAGTATGCCGGCCAGGGCCACATACAGATAGATGCGTTGATCGAACTTTTTCATCTTTTCTTCCGAATATGGGCGCAAAGGTACAAATAAAATAAATATTAAAGATGAAAAAATAAAATATTCTTTGTATCTTTGCAGAAATATTTGCAAATATGAAACTGAAGTTTTCCGTTCATTATAGTACGGCATGGGGCGAAAGCCTGCATGTCACGCTGGCCTTCCACAGCCAGGACGGCACCGTTCGCCGGCAGAACCTGCTCATGCAGACCACCGACGGCGACTTGTGGACTTTGGAGACCGCCGCCCTGATGAGCCGCCAGCATCCCCTTTCACACATCGTTTACGCCTATCAGGTAGAGGACGGCGACGGCCAGGTGCTGCGCCGCGAGTGGGACGCCATTCCGCGCATCTACCATTTCGACGCCAGCAAGGACTACGTCTTTCCCGACGCTTGGCGCGACCGTCCGCTGCCCCTGCACCTTTACTCCAACGCCTACCAGACCACCGTTGGCGGTCGGCGCGACGAGGAGGTGGAGGCCGTGCGCCTGCCCTTGTTCCGCCGCACCATCGTCTTCCGCGTGTCGGCGCCCCAGTTGCGTCCGGGTCAGGCTGTCGCCGTCTGCGGCAGCCACCCCGCCATAGGCTCGTGGAGCACCAGCCGCTACCAGCGCATGCAGTATGTGGGGCGCCACGAATGGATGCTTTCCGTCAACGCCTTAGGCTGGACGATGCCCATCGAATATAAATATGTGGTGACCGACGAGCAGACCCATGAGCTGACGGCGTGGGAGGAAGGCGACAACCGCGTGGTTTCGGGCGAGCTGACGGACGGTCAGGTGCTGGTGCTCTACGGCGGCCATCTGCGGCTGGCCGAGGAGCCTTGGCGCGTGGCCGGTGTGTCCGTGCCCGTCTTCTCGCTGCGCAGCGAGCACAGCTACGGCGTGGGCGACTTCGGCGACCTGCGCCGCATGGTGGACTGGGCCGTGCTGACTGGCATGAAGGTCATACAGCTGCTGCCCGTCAACGACACGACCACTGACGGCTGCTGGCACAACTCCTATCCCTACGACGTGGTAAGCGTCTTCGCCCTTCATCCCCACTATGTCGACCTGGAGGCGGCGGGCGTGCTGAAGTCGAAGGACAGGATGACGCAGTATCACCGCCGGCGTCAGGAACTCAACGCCTTGCCCTATAGCGACTACGAGGCCGTAGGGCGCGTGAAGGGCGAATACCTGCACGAGCTGTTTGCCGAACAGGGCCGTGCCGTGCTGGCCTCCACGGGCTATAAGGACTTCGTTGCAGCCAACAAGGAGTGGCTGGAGCCCTACGCCGCCTACCGCTGCTCTGCCGCCGGGGCACAGGAAGAGCCCGACGAGATCTGCTACGTGCAGTACCTGCTGCACCAACAGCTGAGCGCTGTCGCCGACTACGCCCGCTCCAAAGGGGTGGTCCTGAAGGGCGACCTGCCCATAGGTGTGCACCGCAACGGTGTCGAGACCCGTCAGCACCCGGAGTTCTTCAACTTAGACTGCCAGACCGGCGCTCCCCCCGACGCCTTCTCCCGCTTTGGGCAGAACTGGGGTTTCCCCACCTACAACTGGCAGGACAAGGGCGGCATCGAGGTGTGGTTCCGCCAGCGCATGGCTCACATGCAGCAGTATTTCGACGCCTTGCGCATTGACCACGTGCTGGGCTTCTTCCGCATCTGGGAGATACCCGTCGACGCCGTCTACGGCCTGCTGGGCCATTTCTCGCCCGCGCTGCCGCTGACGGTCGGCGAGATAGAATACTTCGGGCTGCCATTCCGCAAGGAACTCTACACCCGTCCTTTCATCAACGACCGGCTTGTCGAGCGCCTCTTCGGCATCCATGCCCAGTATGTGCGCGACAATTTCCTGACGCGCAAGGCTTACGGGCTCTACGACCTGAATGCCGACTTCGACACGCAGCGCAAGGTGGACAGCTACTTCGCCACGCGGCACGACGAGAACAGCCAGTGGATACGTGACGGACTCATGCAGCTTATTGCCGACGTGCTCTTCGTGCAGGACACCCATCGGCCCGACATGTACCACCCCCGCATCGGCGTGACAACGGAACCCATCTTTGAAGCCCTGTCGGCCGAGGAGAAGGATGCTTTCCTGCGCCTCTACAACAACTACTTCTTCCAGCGTCATTCCTTCTTCTGGGGGCAGCAGGCTTTAAGGCGCTTGCCTGCCGTACTGAAGGGCTGCCGCATGCTGGTGTGTGGCGAAGACCTGGGCATGTTGCCCGACTGCGTGGAGCCAGTGCTCGACCAGTTGCGCATCCTTACGCTTGAAATCCAGCAGATGCCCAAGCAGCAGGGCTTCGAGTTTGCACACTTGGAGGCCAACCCCATACGCAGCGTCTGTACCATCAGCACCCACGACATGGCCCCGCTGCGACTCTGGTGGCAGGAGAATCCGGAGCGCCGCCAGCGCTTCTACGTCACCATGCTGCAGAAGGAGGGCAAGGCTCCCGACCAGTTGCCTGCCCACTTGGCAGAGGAAATCATTGCCCGTCATCTCTACTGTCCCTCCATGCTCTGCGTCTTGCAGTTGCAGGACTGGCTGGCCATGGACGGCGAACTGCGCCGCAAGAGCGCGCAGGACGAGCGCATCAATGTGCCTTCCGATGCCTACAACCGCTGGCAGTACCGCATGCACCTCACCATCGAGGAGCTGATGGAGGCTACTAAATATAATAATAAGGTACGCACGATGATTGTGCGCAGCAAGCGATGACGCACTACCAGACGTTTATCTTCGACCTTGACGGCACCCTGCTCGACACGCTGCACGACCTGACAGCGTCGGTCAACTATGCCTTGCGGCGTCACCAGATGCCGGAGCACTCGCTGGACGACGTCCGGCGCTTTGTGGGCAATGGCGTGCGGCTGCTCATGGAGCGTGCCGTGCCCGGCGGTGCTGCCAACCCGCAGTTTGAGGCTTGTTTCGCCGACTTCCGCCAGCACTACATGCAGCACTCGTTGGACACCACCCGGCCCTACGACGGCATTCCGCAGCTGTTGCGCCAGCTGAAGCTGCGCGGCTGCCGCTTGGCCGTGGTCAGCAACAAGATGATGGCGGCCACGCAGGCCCTCGTCAGCCACTTCTTTCCTGAGGTAGAGGTGGCCATCGGCGAGCATGAGGCTGAGGGCATACGCAAGAAACCGGCACCCGACACCGTGCGCGAAGCCTTGCGCCAGCTCGGCGTAGGGGCTGACGGGGCGGTCTATGTGGGCGACAGCGACGTAGACTTGCTGACGGCGCGCAACAGCGGTCTGCCGTGCATCAGTGTGCTTTGGGGCTTCCGCGACCGCGACTTCCTGCTGCGCCACGGTGCTACTTCGTTCGTTGAGCGCCCGGAACAGTTGCTTCTTGCTTCTAAAAAACTCTAAAACACTACCGAATGAACAGCAGCTCACGGTACTTGGGCAGCGTCCAGAGTCCGTCTTCAACGATGAGTTCCAGCTTGTCCGTTTCGTAGCGGATGGTCTCCATGTGGGGACAGACCGTGTCGTGATAGACGATGGCACGCTGGTGGATGTCCTGAATGCGGTTGGCCACCTTGCGCGCCTCGGTCAGCTCCTCCACCAGACGCTCTATCCGCTCCGTGCGCTCGGCAATCTCCTCAATGAGTTTCATGTTACGAGCCGACAGCCGCTCGGCACGCTCGGACGTGAAGACGTCCTTCATGCCCTGCACGTTCTTGATGAGCTGCGACTGGTAGTGGGTGGACACGGGTATGATGTGGTTCATGGCCATGTCGCCCAGCACGCGGGCCTCTATCTGCACCGTCTTGACGTACGTTTCCCACTTCACCTCGTTGCGGGCCTCAAGTTCCTTGCGGTTCATGACCTTGGTGGACTCGAACATCGTGACACTGCTGGCGTCGAGATAGTGCTCGAAGATGACGGGGCACGACTTCTCCACGTCCAGACCGCGGCGGGCGGCCTCCCGGACCCACTCGTCGCTGTAGCCGTTGCCGTCGAAGCGGATGGGCTTGCAGGTCTTGATGTCGTCCTTGAGCACTTCCAGAATGGCGCTCACCTTGTTCTCGCCCGCGGCTATCTTGGCGTCGACGCGCTCCTTGAAGGCGGTCAGCGCCTCGGCAACGGCGGCGTTCAGGGCTATCATGGCTGAGGCGCAGTTGACGCTGGAGCCTGGCGCACGGAACTCAAAGCGGTTGCCCGTGAAGGCAAAGGGACTGGTGCGGTTGCGGTCGGTATTGTCGACGATGAGGTCGGGAATTTGCGGAATGTCTATCTCCATGCCCTGCTTGCCCTTCAGATTGAACAGCTCGTTCTTGTCAGACTGTTCGATGTGGTCTAACAGTTCCGTCAGCTGGGTGCCTAAGAAGCTGGAGATGATGGCTGGCGGAGCCTCGTTGCCGCCTAAGCGGTGGGCGTTGGTGGCCGACATGATGCTGGCCTTCAGCAGCCCGTTGTGGCGGTAGACGGCCATCAGCGTCTCGACGATGAAGGTGACGAAGCGCAGGTTCTCCTCCGGCGTCTTGCCCGGGGCGTGCAGCAGCACGCCAGTGTCGGTCGACAGGCTCCAGTTGTTGTGCTTGCCCGAACCGTTGATGCCGTTGAAGGGCTTCTCGTGCAGCAGCACGCGGAAGCCGTGGTTGCGGGCCACTTTCTTCATGAGCGACATAAGCAGCATGTTGTGGTCAACGGCCAGGTTGCACTCCTCGAAGATGGGAGCCAGCTCAAACTGGTTGGGAGCCACCTCGTTGTGGCGCGTCTTGACGGGGATGGCCAGCTCCAGAGCCTGTATCTCCAGGTCTTTCATGAAGGCCTGCACGCGGTCGGGGATGGTGCCGAAGTAGTGGTCGTCCATCTGCTGGTTCTTGGCACTCTCGTGACCCATCAGCGTGCGACCCGTCATGAGCAGGTCGGGACGGGCGGAGTAGAGTCCCTCGTCGACAAGGAAATACTCCTGTTCCCAGCCCAGGTTGACCGTCACCTTCTGCACGTCGTCATAGAAATACTGGCAGACGTCCTTGGCGGCCTTGCCCACGGCGTGCAGGGCACGTAGCAGGGGAGCTTTGTAGTCGAGGGCCTCGCCGGTATAGGCGATGAAGATGGTGGGTATGCAGAGCGTGTCGTCGATGATGAAGACAGGGCTGGTGGGGTCCCAGGCCGAGTAGCCGCGGGCCTCGAAGGTGTTGCGGATGCCGCCGTTGGGAAACGACGAGGCGTCGGGTTCCTGCTGCACGAGCAGCTTGCCGCTGAACGTCTCCAGCATGCCGCCCTTGCCGTCGTGCTCCACGAAGGCGTCGTGCTTCTCGGCAGTGCCCTCGGTCAGGGGCTGGAACCAGTGCGTGTAGTGCGTCACGCCGAGCTCCATAGCCCACTGCTTCATGCCCGTGGCCACGGCGTTGGCTATCGAGCGGTCCAGCCGCGCACCGTTGTCCATGACGTCTATCATCTTGTCGTAGATGTCCTTGGGCAGGTATTTATACATCTTCTGACGGGTGAACACATACTTGCCGAAGTATTCCGAAGGCCGTTCGCTGGGGACTTTCACGTCCACGGCGCGCTTCTTGAAGGCTTCCTCTACTACCTGAAATCTTAAGTTGTTTGACATATTTTTCTGCTTGTTCTTTTTTGCGGGATTTCGTTATTCCGTTATTCCGTTATTCCGGTGTTCCGTTATACCGCGATGCCGTTAATTACTTAATCAATGAAACGCCTCGTGAGGCCGCTGTACTCCTCAATGCGGCGGTCGCGGAGGAAGGGCCACCAGCGGCGCACCTGTTCGGAGCGCTGCATGTCGACATCGACGACGGCGACGGCTTCCTGGTCGCCGGGGGCCTCGTAGAGCAGCTCGCCCTGCGGACCGGCCACGAAGCTGGTGCCCCAGAAAGGCACCCCGTCCTCCATGCCCACACGGTTGACCGTCACCACGGGCAGGCCGTTGGCCACGGCATGGCCGCGCTGCACCGTCTGCCACGCCGTGCGCTGGCGCTGCTGCTCGTCGGCCGTGTCATTGGGGTCGTAGCCGATGGCCGTGGGGTAGATGAGCAGTTCGGCACCCCGGAGGGCCATCAGACGCGCTGCCTCGGGGTACCACTGGTCCCAGCAGACGAGCACGCCCAACCGGCCTACCGACGTCTGGATGGGCTGGAACCCTAAGTCGCCGGGTGTGAAGTAGAACTTCTCGTAGTAGCCGGGGTCGTCGGGGATGTGCATCTTGCGGTACTTGCCGGCTATCGTGCCGTCGCGCTCCAGCACGACAGCCGTGTTGTGGTAGAGCCCGGCCGACCGCCGCTCGAAGAGGGAAGTGACGATGACCACGCCGCACTGGCGCGCCAGCTGGCCGTAGAAGTCGGTGGAAGGCCCGGGGATGGGCTCGGCCTGGTCGAACAGGCTGACGTCCTCCGTCTGGCAGAAGTACAGCCCGTTGTGCAGCTCCTGCAGCACGATGAGCTCGGCACCTTGGCCCGCCAGCGCGACAATCTTCTGCGCCAGCCGCTGGCGGTTGTCGTCGGGCTGCGCACTGTTGTGCTGTTGTATAATTCCTATTTTCATGTCAAAATCGGGAAAAAGCAGGGGCAAAGGTAAGCATAATTTGCTAAACCACAAAGAAACAGCCCTATTTTGTGGCTATTTTTATGTCCCTTTTTCCTGTCAGGGGTGTCGCGCAGCGTTGCCAGAAAGCCCTGCCGCTGTTGACATTTATCGCTGGCGGCATTGCAATTTAAATTAAATTGCCGACCAATTTAAATTAAATTGCTGACCAAATTAAATTAAATTGCTGACCAATTTAAATTAAATTGCAACGCCGTCGGCGCCAAATGACAGAAATGCCGCCGCATTTTGGCAACACTCCCGCCGCTGTTTGACAAAGGAACGGGGCAAAAAAATGGTCAGTGCTTTTTTATGAACAGAACACCGAAGCCATTTTTTTAGAAGAAAATCATCATGTTTCTCTTACTTTTCTGTCAGAATGTCGCAGGAATTGCTTATCTTTGCACCATCATTGTGTAGAAAGAAACGACTATGGAAGCAATTATCAGTAGAACACCGGGACGGGTGACTGTCAGCATGAGCACTCGCCGTTGGAACAGAATGCTCCAGTTGGAAGAAGCCTACAAACTGGGACGCATCATCAAGCGTAGCATGAAACAGGTGGAAACAGAGCCAAGCATGACACCCGAAGAAGCCATAGAACAATTGCGCGCACTATGAAGGTCAGAACATCAGAAGACTTTCGAGTGGCCTACAAGCGGTTGAAGAAGCGGCACAAGTCGCTGCAACAAGACTTTGAGAAGCTGCTTTCCTCACTTCTGCTGAACCCAATGCAGGGTGTAGAACTCGATGATGGAGTCCGAAAAGTGCGGTTGGCTATCACATCGAAAGGCCGAGGCAAGAGCGGTGGGGCACGGGTTATTATCCGTGTACGCATCGTTGCCGATGAACTTCAACTGCTCTACATCTATGACAAGGCTGATTACGAAAATGTGAACGACGCCTTTCTGCGCGACGTGATGAAGCGTATGGAGTAGTATTGCATGGTGCAGCAGTGCAGCGAACCATGCTGGCGGATGACGGGACGGCAGTCGATGCCTACGATGTCGCGGTGGGGGAAAGCCTGGCCGATGGTGCTTATGGCTTCACGGTCCAGGTCGGGCTGGCCGTAGGTGGGCACCAGCACGGCACCGTTGATCACCAGATAGTTGGCATAGGTGGCGGGCAGGCGGTCGTCGCCGTCGAAGATGGGGCGGGGCAGGGGCAGGCGCAGCAGACGGTAGGCGTGGCCATCCATGGTCGTGAGTGACTGCAACTCCTGTTCCAAGGCCGTCAGGCCGGGGTGGTCGTCGTCGCCTCCGGTGTAGAGGATGGTATCGTCAGGACAGATGCGCACCATGGTGTCGATGTGGCCGTCGGTGTCGTCGCCGATGAGCGAGCCATGTTGCAGCCAGACGATGCGGCTGGCCCCTAACCACTGCTTCAGCCGTTCCTCTATCTGCTGCTTGCTCAGCGGCTGGTTGCGGTGGGGAGCCATCAGGCAGCACTCCGTGGTGAAGACGGTGCCGCGGCCGTCGCTCTCGATGCTGCCGCCCTCAAGCACGAAGTCGAGGTGAGGCTCGTAGCGCCCGCTGAGCAGCCCGCTGTCACGCAGGTGGCGGTTGATCTGGTTGTCGAGTTCGGCAGGGAACTTCCGGCCCCAGCCGTTGAAGCAGAAGTCGAGGAGCACGGGCTGGCCGTCCTCTTCGACAGTGATGAACCCGTGGTCGCGCGCCCATGTGTCGTTGGTGGGACACTGTACGCTGAGCGCCGAGTGGCGTGCGCCGTCGGGCGACACCGTCAGTACAGGTTCGTAACGTTCTATCTGTTGCACCATCTGCTCATATACGGCAGTGATGTCCGGCAGCATCGGGGCCCAGTCGGTGGCAGCGTGCGGCCACGTCAGCTGTATGCAGCTCTGCCGTTCCCATTCGGCCGGCATTCGTCTGTTTGTGTTCATGGCCGCAAAATTACGAAATAATTATCAATTAACGATTGCCAGTTATTAATTTATTTCGTATCTTTGCATCCAGATTATGATGTTGGAACTGCATAATGTAGCGATAGGACAGCGGATAAGCCATCTGTCACTGACCGTCAGCAGCGGGCAGATAGTGCCCGTGACGGGAAGTCGTGGGGCAGGGAAGACCACCCTGCTGAGGGCAGTGCTGGGCTTCATACCCGTGGACGAGGGGCACATCAGCATTGACGGCGAGCTGCTGACGCCGCTGTCGGCACCCTACTTCCGACGCCAGATGGTCTACGTGCCGCAGCAGTTGCTGCTGCCTGACGACTATGACGACATGGGGCTGGGGCAGTGGAACAGCTTGACGGAGGACGAGCGCTATGTGCTGTTGCTGACCAATGCGGTAAGGACGGAGAAGCCGCTGCTGATAGTCGACGAACCCGCAGCGGACATCAGCCGCGAGACCATGGCGACCGTAGACCGGCTGCTGGCTGAGGCTGCTGGCCGTGGCTGCACGGTGCTGGCCGTCAATTCAAGAATACTTCAAAATCAAGTTGTGCTATGAACATTACATTGCTCACCCTGGCCCTTGGCCTACTGCTACTGGTTCTGCCTGCCTACGCGCTATGGTGGCTGGACCGCCGGCTGCTGACACAGTCGGCCTTGGTAGTGGGACGTCTGACCGTCGCCCTTGCGCTGACGGCAGTCTGCCTCTACTACGTGTTCCGTTGGAACTTAGTGTGGCTCAACGTGGTATGGGTGCTGCTGTCGGGGCTGGTGGCCACGGTGGTCTACTGCCGCAAGCGGTGGCTACGCGTACCTATATATATAAGTATGACGCTCTGTTCGCTGGTGGTGGGACTGCTGGTTCTGCTGCTGATGAACGTGCATGGCTCCATGTTCCGCGCGCAGTATTTCGTTCCCGTGATGGCCGTGCTGCAGGCCGACGCCCTCTTCGTCTGTCGCCGCGGACTGACGGCCTTCGTGCTGAACAACCGCCAGTACGGCAGTCTGAAGGAGTATCTGAAGGGCAACGGAGCTAATGAGCGCGAAGCCCTGCGCCCCATCGTGGCCCAGGCCGTCAAGCGTGCCTTCGCGCCCGTGTTGTCCATGCTGCTGATAGCGTGTGTGGTGTTCATGCCGTCCATGCTGGGCGGACTGCTGTTGGGCGGCGTGCAGCCGCTGCAGTCGCTGGCCGTGCTGGCTGTGCTGACAGCAGGCGGACTGTGCTGCGCGGTCGTGGCGCTGCTGCTGGCTATTGTCATCTATACGAAACTCAAGAAAGATTAAGAAATGTAGGAGTAACACGAAAAAAATCGGCTAAGAGTTGTGCTCTTAGCCGATTTTTTTGTAATTTTGCAGCCTCTAAAAGAGGTAATAATTATAATTTAAGGTAAAGTTTTATGGGTGGCTTCTTTGGCACAATCTCCACAAAAGACTGCGTAAACGACTTGTTTTACGGGACAGACTACAACTCGCACTTAGGCACAAAACGCGCCGGACTGGTAACATTCGACGAGGAAAGCGGCTTCCACCGTAGCATTCATTCGCTGGAACGTCAGTATTTCCGCTCACGCTTTGAGGACGAACTGGACTCGTTCAAGGGCTGCCAGGGTGTGGGTGTCATCAGCGACACTGACCCGCAGCCCATCATTGTCAATTCGCATCTGGGCCGATATGCCGTGGTGACGGTGGCCAAAATCAACAACCTGAGGGAGATTGCCGACGAACTGATGAAGCAGCGTATGCACCTGAGCGAGATGTCGGCCAACAACATCAACCAGACGGAGCTGGTGGCCCTGCTCATCAATATGGGCGACACGTTCGTGGAGGGCATCAACAAGGTGTACCAGAAGATAGAAGGCTCCTGCTCGATGCTCATACTTACTGAGGACGGCATCATAGCCGCTCGCGACTTCCTGGGGCGCACACCCATCGTTATAGGACAGAAAGAAGGGGCATACGCCGTGTCCAGCGAGACGACGAGCTTCCCCAATCTGGACTATCAGGTGATGCGCGACGTGGGACCGGGCGAGATAGTGCGCCTGCGGGCCACAGGCATCGAGGTGATGCAGAAACCGTTCAGCCGCTGCCAGATATGCTCGTTCCTGTGGGTCTACTACGGTTTTCCTGCCTCTGACTACGAGGGTATCAACACGGAGGCCGTGCGCGAGAAGAACGGACGCCTGATGGGCGAGAAGGACAATGACGTGGAAGCCGACCTGGTGTGTGGCATTCCTGACTCGGGAGTGGGCATGGCACTGGGCTACTCGCACGGCAAGAACGTGCCCTACAAGCGTGCCGTGGTGAAGTACACGCCCACATGGCCGCGCTCGTTTACGCCTGGAAATCAGGTGCGCCGCGACCTGGTGGCGAAGATGAAGCTGATACCTAACCCCGCCATACTGAAAGACCAGCGCATCGTGTTCTGCGACGACTCCATAGTGCGTGGCACGCAGCTGCGCGACAATGTGCGCACATTCTTCGAGAACGGAGCAAAGCAGGTGCACGTGCGCATATCGTGTCCGCCACTGGTCTACGGTTGTCCGTTCATCGGCTTCACATCGTCGAAGAGCGACTTAGAGCTGATTACGCGGCGCATCATCAAGGACTTTGAGGGCGACGACAAGAAAAACCTGGGACGCTACGCCACGACAGGCACACCGGAGTATGAGCGCATGGTGAACGAGATAGCCCGCCGACTGGGACTGTCCAGCGTCAAGTTCGCTACCTTGGAGGACTTGGTGGAGTCGATAGGATTGCCGAAAGAACGCCTCTGTACCCATTGCTTCGACGGCACCAGCTATTGCCACGAACAGGGAAACGAGTGGTATTGAAGCAAGAGATAGAAGAAACAAGCTTTTTTTAGAAGCAAGAGGCAAGAAGCAGGAGGCAAGAGAAATGTCTGACGTTTGAGTATTCTCTTGCTTCTTGCTTCTTGCTTCTTACTTCTATTCAAGCGTTAAAAAATAATAATGTTGAAGGCTCGTCGTGCAATGTTCAATGAAAAATAGGTAACTTTGCACCAAATATAGTAGAAGCGTGAAAATAAAGCAAGTGCTGAGCGCCCTTGAACAGTTCGCGCCTCTGCCCTTGCAGGAAAGCTGGGACAATGCTGGTTTGCAAATGGGACTGACAGAGGCGGAGACGTCAGGGGCATTATTGTGTCTGGACGTCAACGAGGAAGTCGTTGACGAAGCCATCCGTAAGGGCTGTAATCTCATAGTCAGCCATCATCCGCTCTTATTCCGTGGACTGAAGCAGATTAGTGGTGCCGACTACGTGCAGCGCTGTGTCATCAAGGCTATCAAAAACGACATCGTCGTCGTGTCCATGCACACCAACATGGACAACGCGCAGGGCGGTGTGAACTGGAAGATAGCCGAGAAACTGGGACTGGTCAAAGGACGATTCTTCGCACAGAAGCAGGTGGACGGCATGGAAGCCGGCAGCGGAGTAGTAGGGGAGTTGCCGGAACCCATGGCAGCCCGTGACTTCATGTTGCTGCTGAAAGAGCGCTTCGGGGTGGAGTGCGTGCAGTGCAATGCCCTGTTGCAACGCCCTGTCCGCACGGTTGCCGTCTGCGGCGGTGCCGGCGACTTCCTGTTGGACGACGCCATACGCGAGGGCGCCGACGCCTTCATCACGGGCGAGATGCACTATCATGTCTATTTCGGTCATGAACAGCAGATACAGATAGCCGTCATCGGGCACTATCAGAGTGAGCAGTACACGTCGGAAATCTTCCGCGACATCATCAGGCGTGAGTGCCCGGGTGTACGCACGGAGATGGCAGAAACGGTAACCAATCCGATTGTCTACATTTAACACAGGTAATCCAGTATTACGCTATTCCGATATCGCGATATTAAAAACAAAATAAAAAGAAAGAATTATGGCAAAGAAAGACCCCATGGAAATGCCGGTAGAAGAGCGCCTGAAGACTCTCTATCAGCTGCAAGCCACGCTCACGGGCATTGACGAGAAGCGTGCACTGCGAGGCGAATTGCCTCTGGAAGTACAGGACCTTGAGGACGAAATCGAAGGTCTGACAACCCGTGTTGAGAACATACAGCGCGACATCAAGGACTACGAACAGGCTGTCACCATGAAGAAAGGCGAGATAGAGACGGCTAAAGCCAGCGTGGAGCGTTATAAGGCTCAGCTGGAGGAGGTGAAGAACAACCGTGAGTATGACACGCTGTCGAAGGAAATCGAGTTCCAGTCGCTGGAAATAGAGTTGTGCAACAAGAAAATCAAGGAGGCCAGCTTCAAGATAGAAGAGAAGAAGGCTGAGCTGGCTCAGAACCAGGAGGTCATTGACGACCGTCGTCAGGCTTTGGAGGTGAAGAAGAGCGAGCTGGACGAAATTATGGAAGAGACGCGTGCCGAGGAGGACAAACTGAAGGCCAAGGTGAAAGACCTGGCAGGCAAAATAGAGCCCCGTCTGCTGGCCTCGTTCAAGCGCATCCGCAAGAATGCACGCAACGGTCTGGGCATCGTCTACGTGCAGCGCGACGCCTGTGGCGGCTGCTTCAATAAGATTCCGCCCCAGCGTCAGCTGGACATCAAGATGCACAAGAAGGTTATCGTGTGTGAATACTGCGGACGCATCCTCATCGACCCGGAGCTGGCTGGCGTGAAAGTCGTCGCTGCAGTGGCTGAGGACAAAAAGCCCCGCAAGCGCGCCATCCGCAAGACGGTGAAGAAGGCTGACGATGCCGCAGAGGTTCCTGAAGCCGAGGCATAAGGAAAGCGCACGCTTATTCGCGTCCCTTCAGCTCGCTGTAGTCGGGCATGGTCTTTAGAAACGCATAGGAGCGCCTGGCATAGTCCATAAGGCAGCAATAGTGCTGAAGGCCGTTGCTTACCACAAGGTAGTCGACGTGCAGCAGAAGGTTGTACGTGGAAATCTGGTCAAACACCCGCTGTGTCAGTGATACAGCGGGTGCTTTGTACTCTATAATCATCTGAGGGTGGGCATGCTTGTCGTAGAGAATAGAGTCGCAGCGCAGCGTCTTCTCGCCGCATTTGAGCATGATTTCGTTGCCCAAGAGGCCCTTGGGATAGCCCTTGTGCTCAATAAGCCAGTGGGTAAAGTGCTGGCGCACCCACTCCTCTGGAGTCAGGGCAACATACTTCTGGCGGAGAAAGTCGAAGATTTCTGGCTTTCCCCTTGTTCCGCGGAGCCTTACATCGTAAACAGGCAAGTTCAATTCGTTCATTTCGCCTACAAAATTACGAAAATATTGGGAATATTCGCAATAATTTAGTAATTTTGCAGCATGGCTCAGGCTACAGTGACATACGACTCGGTGATGAAAGAGTTGAAAGCTCGGCAATTCAAACCTATCTACTATCTGATGGGTGATGAACCGTATTACATCGACAAGATATCCAACTGGATAGCTGACAATGTGCTGCAGCCTGAGGAGCGCGACTTCAATCAGACGGTGCTTTTTGGCTCTGATGTCACGGCGGCGCAGATTGTGGACGCTGCAAAGCGGTACCCGATGATGTCGGAATATCAGGTCATCATCGTCAAAGAGGTACAGAACATCAAGAATGTGGAGCCGCTGGAGAAGTATTTCAAGGCGCCCATGCCGTCTACTATCCTTGTAATGTGCCATAAAAATGGCAAGATTGACGGTCGTAAGCAGGCTTACGTGAAGGCTGTCCAGCAAGCTGGCGTGCTTTTTGAGAGCCAGAAACTAAAGGACAAAGACCTGCCTTCGTTCATTGAGCGTTATCTCAATGCGCGAAATGCCAGCATTGATCCGAAATCTACCATGCTGATAGCGGAGTCTGTGGGTGCAGACTTGAGCAGACTCACAGGAGAGTTGGACAAGGTGCTGCTTTCCTTGCCCGAAGGGGATAGGAGGGTGACACCGCAGGTTGTAGAGGACCAGATAGGCGTCAGCAAGGATTTCAATGGTTTTGAACTCCGTGATGCCATTGTCAACAGGAACGTTTTTAAGGCAAATCAGATAATCAAATATTTTGACGAAAATCCAAAGGCGGGAAGCATCTACTCTTTTCTCCCGTTGCTCTTCAATTACTTCCAGAACTTGATGATTGCCTATTATTGCCCTCAAAGGAACAATCCGGACGCACTCGCAAAATGGCTCGATTTCAGAAATTCATGGTTTGTCCGGGAATATATCACTGGCATGAGAAACTACACTGGAATGAAAGTGATGCAGATCATTTCGAAAATGAGGGAAATTGATGCCAAAAGTAAGGGTCTGGATAACCCTAATACCCCCGCTGGAGAGCTCGTAAAAGAGTTAATTTTCTTTATACTTCACTGAGAAAACAGCCTGTTTTCTCCTAAAACCTCTCTTTTTTCAAACAAGAATTTCTGGCCTCAAATGCCGATAACCATTGGGTTTTTGCCAAAATAAAAGCCTCCAGATTTCGCGTATTTCCAGTTTTTCTATCACTCGTTCGGAATTCTTCAAGCATTTGAAAAAGAGCCTTTTGGATGCCTTTGAATTTGGATTTACGTAATTTTAACGTTAGTGTTTTGTTGATTTTAAAATATAAATAGATATAAATATGTAAACTAACAACAAATTCAGAATAGTAAATCGGGTGGATTTAGAGATAAAAAGCATAACCAAATTTAGTATTTATAAATGCAAATATATAGATTTGTATCCTTAAATCAATAAAATACAGAAAAAGCAATGCGTAGTTATATGCTTGAAAACCAGCGTGTTATATTGTTTTATTATTCCGTAGGATGAAAATAGCGGCCATATAAACCCAGCGACTATCGTATATACCTTTTAAAATAAGCGTTGTACACTTTCTATACAACTATAAATCAGTATTTTATAGATTTTAAAGGCATAAATCCTTTGTCAGTATTTATTTATGTAAATTTGAATTTGTATTTGCAAACCCACAAAATGAGCTTTTGTAGGTTAAGGATTTAAAATCTTGAATTTAAAATCTAAAGTTTACGAAACAAAATTTCATCAACATTTCTTGTGTAATCCAAAAATTCTCTTTACCTTTGTAAAATCAAACAAAAACGGGGATTATCCCCCTATTTTCAATTAAATGGAAACAAAAGATAGGATAAAGTTAATCATGGAGGACATGCACATGACCCAGCAGGTGTTTGCTGACTTCCTCCAACAGTCGCCTGCTACACTCAGCAGCATCTTCACAGGAAGGACTCGTCCGACGTTAAACATTGTTGATGCCATAAAGGTAAAAATACCTAACATCAGTATCGAATGGCTTCTTTATGGTACGGGTAACATGTATGTCTCCCACCCCGATGAGGGGCAACCGTCGTCTACATCTTCTGTCCTTGAAGGTCAGGAACAGATGATCAATTTTGATGATTCGGCACCCAGCTATCATCAAACGGCTTCTCCGGCAGCGATAATTCAGCATGGTGTAAAAAGTACACACCCAGAAATCATCCGCGAAGAAGTTAAAATAGTTGACAAAATACAACGTCGAGTCACAGAGATCAGGGTCTATTACGACGACCAGACTTATGAGACGTTTGTGCCAGCTAAAAAGTGATTGTCGCCTTAAAAACGGTGTTTTATTTTGGATTTCTGATTACTTAGTTGTATCTTTGCAGTCGGTATGAGAAAATTTATTCTTGACTTAAAGGTACTTAAGACGGAGATTCTGAGTCCTAAGCACGTACTGCTGCGGCTGACGTGTGACGATGTCCTGCCTGAAATGCGGCCAGGGCAGTTTGTGGAGGTACGTGTCGATGGCTCGTCCACAACTTTTTTGCGTCGTCCTATCTCCATCAACATGGTGAACAGGGATGATAACGAGCTGTGGCTTTTGGTGGCCATGGTGGGTGATGGTACGCGGACGTTAGGCACGCTGTCCGCCGGTGACAGGCTCAATGTGGTATTACCGTTGGGCAACGGCTTCAGTATGCCGCAGCGTTGTGATGAGCGTGTGCTTCTGGTAGGTGGCGGCGTCGGCATGGCACCACTGCTCTATATGGGTGCAGAATTGAACCGTGCAGGCTTTAAGCCGACATTCCTGCTGGGAGGGCGTACAGACAAAGACCTGCTTGAACTTGAAAGTTTTAATAGGTACGGGCGCGTATGCGTGACTACGGAAGATGGCTCGATGGGTGAAAAGGGCTTTGTGACCAATCATTCTGTACTACAGGAATACTTCGACCGCATAGCGACTTGTGGTCCTACGCCGATGATGAAAGCCGTGGCTCGCTATGCACTGCAGCAGGGCATTGAGTGCGAAGCCTCCTTGGAGAACCTGATGGCTTGCGGCCTTGGAGCCTGCCTTTGCTGTGTGGAGAAAGTCTACGAGCGCGAGAACCCTTTGCCAGGCGCCCAGCCGCATCATGTATGTGTCTGTAAGGATGGTCCGGTGTTTAATGTAAAACGATTGTTATGGCAGATTTAAGAGTCAATATAGGTGCATTGGCACTAAAGAACCCCGTGATGACAGCCAGCGGCACGTTTGGCTACGGACTGGAATTTGCAGACTTTGTCCCCTTGGACGGCCTTGGAGGCATCATAGTGAAAGGAACAACGCTGAAGCCTCGCGAGGGCAACAGCTATCCGCGCATGGCTGAGACGGCCAGTGGCATGTTGAACTGCGTGGGGCTGCAGAACAAGGGCGTGGACAATTTCTGTGACCATATCTATCCGCAGGTCAAGGACATTAATACGAATATCATTGTCAACGTCAGTGGTTCTTCCCCAGAAGACTATGCAGAATGTGCTGCGCGCATTGACGCTCTAGAACGTATTCCTGCTATTGAGCTGAATATCTCATGTCCCAACGTAAAGGACGGTGGTATGGCTTTCGGCGTCACTTGTGCTGGGGCTTCCAGCGTGGTGCGTGCCGTGCGTGAGCGTTATCATAAAACACTCATCGTCAAATTGTCGCCCAATGTCACTGACATCGCCGAGATAGCCCGTGCTGTGGAGGCTGAGGGAGCTGACAGTGTGTCGCTCATTAATACGCTTATGGGCATGGCCATTGATATTGAGAAGCGCAAAACGCTGCTGAGCATCAATACAGGTGGACTCTCTGGCCCGGCTGTCAAACCCGTTGCGCTGCGAATGGTGTGGCAGGTGGCCAAGGCGGTCAGCATTCCTGTTGTAGGACTGGGAGGCATCAGCAATGCACGTGATGCCATAGAGTTCCTGATGGCCGGTGCCTCTGCTATAGAGATAGGTACGGCTAATTTCCTCGACCCTGCCATCACTGTTAAGGTGCGTGATGGCATCAATGATTGGCTGGATGCACACGGCTGTAAGTCTGTTAGTGAAATTGTTGGATGTATATAAAAAATTTGAGAGCGGCAAAAAGCCGCTCTCAACCAACACAAAAACTAAACTAGACTTAACTAAAGCATATTGGGATTTTCACAAACCTCCAATAAGCTCGATGCAAAGATAGTATAAAAGTTTTAAAACACCATTGTTTTTTCGATTTTTTTTGCAATTTTATCTAAAAAAGTCAGATTTTCGTAGATTTCCCCATTAAATAGCAGTCTAAAATGGTCATTGCAGCCATGGCTTCGACGACAGGAACGGCTCTGGGTAACACACACGGATCGTGGCGTCCCTTAGCTGTCAGTGTGGTTTCTTTTCCGTGAATGTCTACAGTGAGTTGTTCGCGTAGAAGGGTGGCCACGGGCTTGAAGGCTACACGGAAATATATGTCCTGGCCGTTGGAAATCCCTCCCTGTATACCTCCGCTATGGTTGGTAGCTGTCGTAATAGCCCCGTTGTTGCTGCGGAATTCGTCGTTCTGCTCTGATCCGCGAGCCGTTACGCCATCGAACCCCTCCCCGTATTCAAAGCCTTTTACCGCATTGATGCTGAGCATGGCTGCGCCAAGGGCGGCATGAAGCTTTCCGAACTCAGGCTCCCCTAATCCTGGCGGGCATCCCGTGATAACCCCCGTGATGATACCTCCGATAGTATCACCTGAGGCTTTCACCTCTTCTATAAGGTGGATCATCGCTGCTGCTTTTTCTGCATCAGGGCAGCGAACGGCATTCGACTCTATCGTTGACAGGTCGTATTTCCTGTAGTCACGGTCAATGGCGATGTGACCAACCTGAGAAGTGTAGGCTGCTACATGAATGCCAATTTGTTTTAAGGCCATCTTGGCCAGGGCACCCGCTACGCAGCGGCTGATGGTGATGCGGGCCGATGAGCGTCCTCCGCCCCGGTGGTCGCGCACTCCGTACTTCTGACTGTAGGTGTAGTCTGCATGCGAGGGTCTGAACACCTCGCGTAAATTATCATAGTCACTTGAGTGCTGGTTGGTGTTCCTGACAATGAATCCGATGGGACATCCCGTCGATTTTCCCTCAAAGACACCACTCAGCAGTTCCACACGGTCCTCTTCCTTCCGTGCCGTGGTGATGTGGCTTTGTCCGGGCTTCCTCCGGTTCAGCTCTTCTTGGATGAAATCCATGTCTATGGCAATGCCGGCAGGCATGCCGTCCACAACACCGCCTATGGCCTCTCCGTGGCTCTCGCCAAACGTGGTCAGCCTGAATATGTTACCAAATGTGTTCACTCTAATCTCTCAATTCTCAATTCTCCACTCTCCACTCTCAATGGCAATGTCCGCAACCGCCCTTGCAGTTGTGCTCATGCCCCTCACAATCTCCGCATCCGCAACCGCCAGTCAGATGGGCAATCAACTGCTTTATTTCATTATCGGTAGCCTCGCGGTTCTCCAGAACAGTCCCCTTGAAGTGGAGGTCCTTTCCGGCCAAAGGGTGGTTCAAGTCTACTTTGACCGTCTTCTCACCTATTGCTATTACGCGGCCGTAAAAACGTTGACCTTCTTCGTTTTCCAGGGGGATGGTGGCACCCAGATAGATATGTGTATGGTCAAAACGGCCGTCGACGTTAAACATCTCACGTTCCAGGTCAAGGACATGCTCCTCAACGTAGTCACCGTAAGCCTGCTCTTTAGGGATAGTGAAATCAAAGGTCTGGCCTTTCCCGAGTTCGGCTATCTGCTGTTCGAAAGCGTCTAAGGTTGTGCCGAATCCAGTAATAAACTGGAAAGGCCGTTCGGCAGTAGCTTCTTCCATCATCTCCAAATCGTCTTCACCATTGAAAAACAGGTTGTAGGCAACCTCGATGTACTGGTTCTTCTTGTTCATTATTTATTAGTTAAGTATTCTTTCGGGCAGCAAAGGTAGCGTAAATCAGCCGAATAACCAAATTTCCAGCTTAAAAACACCTCCGTTTGACGAAAATCAACGTATTTGGCTTTTCGTTGACCGAGGTCAAGAAAAGCACTGTGTTCGCAAACAAAATGCTAAAATGTTTGGAGCGCAGTGTTTTTTGCCGTACCTTTGCACCGTCAATCAGCGAGAGAGCTGGTATAAAGACAAAGGATAACACAAGTATTAATTAAATTAAGAAAGGGTAACAAAAATGAAAAGATTGTTTATGGTAGTTGTAGCCATGCTGAGCATGACGATGACATTCGCTGAGAACGAGACTGCAGCAAACCTCAACGCTACCGAGGCATACAATATGCAGTCAGTGAACATTAAGAAGCTCGGTCAGGCACTGTCCCTGTCGAAAGACCAGGAAGAGAGTTTTGCAGAGATTCACAAGACCTTCAGCGCAGAGCTGCTGTTTGCCGCACAGGCAGGTGGTGACGAGCGCGAGAAGATGGTGAACAAGGCCATCAACAAGGACTTGGCTTACATGAACTACATTCTGAGCGCTGAGCAGTACCGCAAGTACGTGATGCTTCTCAACATAACGCTCCTCAATCGTGGTTTGAAATAAGTTGAACCAACAAATGAACAGCCATCGCCCAACAACGGTGGCTGTTTTTTTGTTGTGATTTACGGCGACAGATAGAAAATTAACTTTTATTTTTTTTGTTCATTCGTAAAAATATTGTAATTTTGCACCGTCTTAGCCCTTTATCCTATGGTTTTTCATGGGCTTATATGTAAATAATGTATAGTAAGTGGCTGAATGGGACACAGTTAGAAAGAACAAAAGCAAATAAACATAATTATGTCAGACGAAAAGAAAAACTCCCTTGAACAGCAAATAGACGATCCCCGTGAGGAGGATCAGTTGCCTTCCGCGTTCAGTTTTCAGAACATTTACGCCATGGTGGTGCTTAACTGGCAGTGGTTCCTGCTGTCGTTAATCATTATGATAAGCGGCGCACTCATCTATCTTCGCTACACGACACCTGTCTATCAGGTGAAGGCCAAGGTCATGATGAAAGACGACCAGGGAAACCGCCGGCGTGGAATCAGTCAGATGCTCTCTAACATTTCGGAGGCTGGTGGCTATATCTCCAATTCTACCGGTATCGAGAACGAGATGGAGATTGTCAAGTCACAGACGCTGGCTCGTGAGGCTGTGAAGCGTCTTAAACTCTACACAGAGTATCATACTGACGGTCGTGTGCTCGATGTCCTGTTGTATAAGAGCCAGCCCGTCAGTGTTGACCTTGACGAGAAACACCTTAATTGGTTTGATATCGATATGGATAAGGCTATCCATTCTGTTCAGGTCACCATAGCTCGTCATGACAACACTTTCTTTATCGATGGTCTGATTATGCTCAATGGTAAAGCTCATCGTTCATTCTCCAAGCAGTTCACGTCGTTACCTGCCTCCATTCCGACATCCGTGGGTACGCTGACATTTACGGAGAATGGTGAGAATGCTGCTCAGCACGACTTTACCATTTACGCCACTATACGTCCGCCCATGCTGGTGGCTCGCAACTATATTGCTTCCATGACGGCAGCACCGATGGGCGGTGGAACAAGTATAGCCTTGTTCACACTGACGAATACCAATACCTCTCGTGGTATAGACTATCTCAGGGAGCTGGTACGTTGCTATAATGACCAGGCCAATGCCGACAAAAACGAGATAGCCCTCAAAACCGAGGAGTTCATCAACAAGCGTATTGAGAAGATTGACAAGGAACTGGGTGCTACAGAGAGCAGCATCGAGAGCTACAAGCGTCGCAATGCCATGGTCAGCTATGAGTCTGCCGCCGGACAGGCACAGGGACTTAGCAGTGGCTATGAGCAGCGTCTGGCAGAATCTAATTCTCAGATTCAGCTGCTTGACTACTTGCGCGAGTATGTAGACAATCCCTCGAACACCTATAAGATTATTCCCTCTAACGTTGGTTTGACCGACGGAGCCTCTACGGGACTGATTTCCAGTTACAACCAGGCTGTCCAGAACCGTAACCGCCTGTTGAAGTCGGCCAGTGAGCAGGCTCCTCAGGTGCAGACGCTTACTTCTACGTTGGACGAACTTCAAAGTTCCATCCGTACGGCCCTTATGCAGGCCCGCCATTCTGCTGACATTCAGCGGCAGGGCGTTCAGAGCCAGTATTCCAAGTACCAGGGACGTGTAAGCATGGCACCGGAACAGGAGCGTGTGCTCAATCAGATTGGCCGTCAGCAGGGTGTGAAGACCGAACTCTATCTGCTCTTGCTCCAGAAACGTGAAGAGAACTCCATCTCCTTGGCAGCCACGGCCGACAAGGGTCAGCTCATCGATGCTCCTCAGCCTGCAGGCAAGGTCAGTCCCAAGGACAATGTCATCATGATTTCTGCAGTAGCTCTTGCACTGGCCATTCCGTTCCTCATCCTGCTGTTGGTACAGTTCATGCGCTATCGCATTGAGGGACACGACGACGTGGCACGCCTGACCCGTCTGCCCATCGTGGCCGATGTTCCCGTGGCCAGTGACGCTGTTAAAGGCAAGGCTGGTATTGTAGTCCAGGAGAACAAGAACAACCAGATTGACGAGGTGTTCCGTGGCTTGCGCACCAACATCCAGTTTATGATGAAGGAGAGCGACCGCGTCATCCTCTTCACCTCGTCCACCTCAGGTGAAGGTAAGACGTTCCTTGCAGCAAACCTTGCTGTGTCCTTTGCCCTTTTAGGCAAGAAGGTCGTGCTCTGCGGTCTCGACATCCGCAAACCCGCCTTGGGTCGTCTCTTCGACATCAGCGACCGCCATCAGGGCATCACCAACCTTCTTACCAAAGATCGCGTAGCCGAAGCTGATGTTCGCAACGAGCTGTGTCCTTCTGGGGTCAACGAGAACCTCGACCTGCTGCTTGCCGGTCCCACACCTCCCAACCCCACAGAGTTGCTGGCTCGCGAGAACCTTCGTCAGGTCATTGACGTGTTGCGCAAGGACTACGACTATGTCATCCTCGATACCGCTCCGGTCGGACTGGTTACCGATACGGTAGAGATTGCCCGTCATGCTGATGTCAACTGCTATGTGGTTCGTGCTGACTATACCCCGAAGAGCAACATTGGCCTGCTCAACACCTTGGCCAACGACGGCAAGCTGGTCAACACCTGCGTGGTACTCAATGGTGTCGACATGTCGAAGCGCAAGTACGGCTACTACTACGGCTACGGCAAGTATGGCCGTTATGGCCGCTATGGCTACGGTCGTTATGGCTATGGCCGCTACGGCTACGGCAAGTATGGCTATAGCAACTATGGCAACTACGGCAACTATGGCAATTATGCCGAGTCGCACTATGGCAACAAGGACGATAATAGTATCAAGAAATAATTGCAAAGCGCCATGTTGATTGCTGTTGATTTTGACGGCACGATAGTAGAACACAAATATCCGGAAATAGGCGAAGAGATACCCTTCGCCATCCAGACTCTCAAAATGCTCCGACAGGATGGGCACAGGCTCATCCTGTGGAGCGTTCGTGAAGGAGAGCTTCTCGACGCCGCCGTCGAATGGTGTCGTGAGCGCGGTCTGGAGTTCTATGCTGTCAACCGCGACTATCCAGAAGAGACGGTAGACAACAATCCTCATTTCACCCGTAAGCTTAAGGTTGACGTCTTCATTGACGACCGCAACTTAGGAGGACTTCCTGACTGGGGCACCATCTACCACATGATTCGTCATCGCCGTAATTGGCATGACATCATCGACGATGCCGTTCATGCTTCACTTGCCAAGAGTCCTAAGAAGAAACACTGGTGGCAGTTCTGACATTATTAATGCAAATGAGATAATTTATGAAACAAGTAAAATTCCTTTCCACGCTTTTCCTGCTGGCTGCACTCTTCAGCTCTTGCACCCACTGGAAAGACATCGCTTATTTTCAGAATAGCGATCAGGTAGACCTCTCCATGTCATCGGGACTCTACGATGCACGCATCATGCCCAAGGACGAGATTACCATTACCGTCAATACCTTGACCCCTGAAGTCGCCAACGTGTTTAACCTGCATTTGCAGCGTTCATACAATGGTGGAAACGTTAGCTCCACAAACAGTGGTATGTTGATGCCTTATTTGGTCGACAATGACGGCTACATCAACTTCCCCATCTTAGGTCGTCTGAAAGTTATCGGCATGACTAAGCGCGAGTGTGAGCAGATGATTCTGAAGCGCATACGTCCCTATATGGCTGAGACGGAGAATCCTATTGTCACTGTCCGTATGTCCAGTTTCTCCGTCACTGTGTTAGGTGAAGTAGGCCGTCCGGGAACCTTCTCCGTCGGTCGTGAAAAAATCTCCATCCTTGAAGCCTTGGCTCAGGCAGGCGATGCCACCATCTATGGAATCCGCAATCCGGTGAAACTCATCCGTGAAGATGCTACCGGCAAGCGCGAGATACATAAGCTCGACCTCAACGATGCCGATATTCTCAATTCTCCCTATTATTATCTTCAGCAGAACGACATTGTCTATGTCGAACCCAGAAAGCAGAAGATTACCTATGCTAATGTCGACCGTACAAGAACGTGGATAAGCTTCGGTACGCTCCTCATTACAACAGGAACGTTAATCTACACCATATCTAAGAAATAATGGCTGACCAGGAGCATCACCACCATCACCATCATCACCATAAAGATGGTGCAACCAGTTTCAAGCGCCGCAGCCTTGCTGCCATCAGGCGCCGTAAACTCATCGAGCGCATCTTGAAGATTGTGGTCACTGCCGTGGCTATATTGATGGTCATTGCCGTCATCTTAGCCTATACCGTAGGATAGTTTCCTTGACGAAAAAGTTAAACGGTCGCTTAAAAAACAAGCGACCGTTTCTTTTTGTTCCATTATTTTTCGTACCTTTGCAAACGAAATCTCCTTCTATGAAGGAGATGTTATAAACGTGACTCATTGAAGCTACTGGATATCAGTGCAATAGGTGAAGATTGTTAAAAAAACGACAATACGGAGGAACGCTGCACAAAGTGTGGTGTCCCCCCTTTATGTAATGATGTTCCCTATGGCAGAAAGTCTGATATGGATAAGAAATAAGTTGATGATGAAATATCCCATAGGAATACAGAATTTCGGTGAAGTACGACGTGGCGGCTTTGCATACGTCGACAAGACGGCGTTGATATATAAGATGGCGTCGGAAGGTAAGTATTATTTCCTGTCGCGTCCGCGCCGTTTCGGCAAGTCTCTGCTGTTGTCTACGATGGAGTCCTACTTCTCTGGCGAGAAGGAGCTGTTCTGCGGACTGGCCTTGGAACGGTTGGAGCAGGAGTGGCTGTCGTACCCAATCCTGCATATTGACTTGAATGCGCGTGAATATAAGGATGAGTCGTCGCTTGCAGCCGAGCTGAACCGACATTTGGAGGGTTGGGAAAGACAGTATGGCAACGACTACAAGGACCGTGCCGCGGAGGAGCGTTTTTTTCAGGTCATTCGTTGCGCCTATGAGCAGACAGGCCGTCAGGTGGTCATCCTGGTTGACGAGTATGACAAGCCGTTGCTTCAGACTATAGGTAACAAGGAGCTACAGGAGAGCTACCGCAGTATGCTAAAAGCTTTCTATGGTGTACTGAAGACGTGCGACCGCTACATCCGCTTCGCCTTCCTTACTGGCGTTACTAAGTTCGGAAAGGTGAGTGTGTTCAGTGACCTGAATAACCTC
>JAFTGB010000037.1 GCA_017458125.1 Prevotella sp. | reverse complement strand
TTTTCACCTTCTTCGACTCCAGCAGCATCTCAATCAGACACGAGCGGAACTTCTCCAGCACGCCGTACACCACGTCAGGCGTATAGATAGACCCGTGCTCCGAGATGTGCTGTGCCAGCTTGCGCGTATTCAGCGTCTCCAGCGCCTTAATCTGGGCGAACCACTTGCCATAGGCCAGACTCTTCGAGTTCTGGTTCTTCTTCACTTCGTACAAAATCTTTGCCATAGTTGTGTGTGTTTTTGATGGTTTCACCATCGAAGATGCTCACGCTCGGCAGAGCTCATGCAAGCATAGCTTTGCTCTCGCTTAATCGCATCTTTCATGGTATTAGATTCCCTTGCGACTGACTACATCGGCTTGCCACTTACCGCCTTGTCGCTAGATCTTTTGACGATGCAAAGGTACGACATTTTTTGTCATGTTCCAAATTTTCGCCTCCGATTTGGGACGGTTTTCAGCACCAATTTGAGCGTTTTTGACGAGCCGTAATTTCGTTGTCTCGATGCCGTAATTTTCGAGGCAGAGAGATTACGTTTCGTCATTAGCGGGCAAGGATGGGGGGCAAGGCTATGTCACATTGGCTGCGCCGAAGTGACTCTCGCTCGGCAGAGTTAGATGCGAGCATCACTCCGCTCTCGCTTAATCGTCACATTGTAACAATGTAACATTAAGCACATGCCGACATGCAGCGTACTATAATAATAAATATATAATAATTGTAATTATTATATTTTCTGATAGCATAGGAGTGTGGAAATGGAAAATCCTTAATGTTACATTGTTACAAAGTTACGATGTTACATTCGGCATTATGAGAGCAAAGGAATATATAGCACAAAATTCGGACAGCATCGGCCATCTGGCAGAGGTCAGCCAGGCATTGGCCGACCTCACCCCACTGCGACTTGACAAGCAGGCTACTGACGAGTATCTGAACGATGACCTGAACTACCAGCAGTATAACCGTTTGACATCTGATGGCTATAGATATTCAGAGACACGCTACAACGCATGACAGAGATTTTTAATAGCAAATAAGCAGACTATTTATTAAATAATGTGTAAAAACTCCCTGCAAAAGCATATTTCTCGATAAAAATGCGTATTTTTGCACAGTACATTGTAACAAAGAGAACAGACTTATGTGTACGTACAAGGATATAGAACAAGTAGAGCTGCCCAACGGCAAGACCGTCAAGGAGGCCAACGAAGCGATGCGCCGCGAGATTGACAAAATCTATCTCGAAGCGTGGAAGCAGGGAGTCTCTGTACCCTTCTTCGACAATGACGGCAACATCTATCTGGCCAACCCAGACGGCAGCGAAGACCATGTTCGGCTTGACCGCCAGACGCGCACCTATCAAGTGATCCGCCGTACGGCTCAGCCAGGCGAGGGACGTTATTCATATCTGATTGCACGCTAATGGTAAGACGTCCTGAACTCACTATTATTGCAGGCCCCAATGGTGCTGGTAAAAGTCGCTTATGCCCATTATATGTCAGCAAGGCATCCTTTGATGGTGACAAACTCATGATGACGCTACGTAAGGAGCATCCAGAATGGCCTGACCGTTGGGTAAGTGGCACGGTGGCATCCGAACTGGAAAAGCAGAAATCAAAGGCTTTGGCAGAAAGAACTGATTTTGCCTTCGAGACAAACTTTTCAAGTGATATGGTTGTCAACATGGTAAATGAGTTTAAAGCGGCAGGATATAAAATCACCCTCTGCTATTTTGGTTTGCTTACAGAAGACGAAAGCATTAGCAGGGTGAAGTTGAGGGCGCAAACTGGAGGCCATGACGTATCAGACGAGGTGATTCGTTTCAATTTCAATGAAGGACTCTCAAAAGTCAAGCAGAACTTACACCTGTTTGAAAATCTCAACTTCATCGATGGCATCCCAGAATATGGGCGAACAGTTGCCTTGCACATTGAGAAAGGACATATTCACAGAGTGGAGGACAATCCTCCCCTGTGGTTCAGGGAGCAGTTTGAAGAGACTTTTAACAGGCTTTCCAAGCAATAGGTACGACAGGAAATGGATAAAGAGCAATAACATGGGATACAGATTACATGTAGCAAAATAAGTTTTATATAACAATATGCTGCAATAATTATGGAACTGAAATCAGGCATCTATGAATCGCTGATATTCGAGGCGCTAAAGAAGAAGCTCGAGGCGCTGACCGACAGATATGTGTTCACCGACAGCATTGACACGGGCGAGGCTCCGAAATTGCTGACCAACTATATCGCTCAGATTATCAATAGCCTGCTCTCAGACGATTCACTATTCGAGACCCTCGAAGGACGCTTCCAGTTTATCAACGACATACTGAGCTATATCGATAAGACATGGCAGTGCAATATCGATGACAGTCTGCTGACCAATCAGGAAGAGCTGTTGAGCGGCATCGTGGATATGGCCGGGCTGACCAAGGAGCAGGCCAGGCAGCGCGTCACGATGCGCCCGCTGTCGGGCTTCACGGTGAGCAACTTGTTTACGGGCAGCAATGCCGACTTGTCCGTTGACAGCGAGATAGAGCGCGATATTCAGACCGCCGATGAGATCTACTGGATAGTGGCTTTCGTGCGCTTCTCGGGCGTAAGAATCTTCGAGAATGCCCTGCGGCGGTTCCTCGAAAAGCCCTCGGCACGCCTGCACCTGATCACCACCACCTACATGGGAGCCAGCGAGCCAAAGGCCGTTGAGTTTCTGAAGCAGTTGGCACCCGACAAGGTGCAGATCAAGGTGTCGTATAATTGTGACCTTGACCGCCTGCATGCAAGTCGTACATCTTTGTCCGTGACAGCGGCATGAATACTGCCTATATAGGATCCTCCAATATCTCGCGCTCAGCACTTACCAAGGGGCTGGAGTGGAACATGCGCATCACCAGTCAGGAGAATCCGCACATCATCCAGAAAGCCCTGGCCACGTTTGACACCTACTGGAACAATGACAACTTCGAGGACTATGACCGTGAACGCTTCGTGGCGGCCATCGCAGAGCGTAACGAGGTGAGCGGAGGCCGTACACGGGCTTTGCAGCCCTATCATATACTGCCCCACCAGAAGGCCATCCTCGACCGGCTGACCGTGGAGCGCGAGATACACGGCAGTCATAAGAACCTGATCGTGGCGGCTACGGGTACGGGTAAGACCGTGATAGCGGCCTTTGACTATAAGCGGTTCCATGACAGCCATTCGAGCCATCGCCTGCTGTTCGTAGCCCACCGCAAGGAGATTCTCGAACAGTCCATCCGAACGTTCTGTTCGGTGCTTGGCGTGAATGATTTCGGGGAGTTGTGGGTGGGCGATCACAGACCATCGGCCTTGGGTGACCTCGGCCATCTGTTCATCTCCATCCAGTCGTTTAATTCGAACCTCGAGACGTTCCGCCGTTGTGGCGCTGACTACTACGACTACATCGTGGTAGACGAGGCCCATCACAGTGAGGCCGTGAGCTATCAGAAAGTGTTCGACTTGTTCCGTCCGCAGATACTGATCGGTCTGACGGCCACTCCCGAGCGTGCTGACGGTGTGAACCTCTCGAACTTCAACCAGCGCATTGCCGCCGAGCTGCGTCTGCCAGAGGCTATCGATAACATGTTGCTCTCGCCCTTCCAGTATTTCTGCGTGGGTGACAGAACCACTGATCTGAGCCATGTGGCATGGGCACAGGGTGGTTATGATGAGAACGAGCTGGTGAGGAAACTCAATACTCAGGACCGTCTGCGCCTGATTACGGAGTCGCTGCCCAGATACCTGTCAGACGAGCACAACTGCCGTGCCCTCTGCTTCTGTGCCCGTCTTGACCATGCCCGCGATGTGGCTGCCGGACTCTGTCTGGCAGGCTATCGTGCAGCTATGCTCTCAGGCGAGGACAGTTTGGAGCGGCGCGAGGAGATCGTGAGCCAGTTCCGTGCTCGCAAGATCAACTACCTCTGCGTAGTGGACATCTACAACGAGGGTGTGGATATACCTGAGATTGATACCGTGCTCTTCCTGCGCCCGACGAAGAGCTTGACCGTATTCCTGCAGCAGTTGGGCCGCGGCCTGCGCCTGGCACCCGATAAAGAGTGCCTGACGGTGCTCGATTTCGTGGCACAGGCTCATGTCAACTATAGTTACGAGAGCCGGTTCAGGGCACTGATACCGAAGTCGAAGAATGCCACCACCAAGACCATCCAGGGTGCCGTGGCCGAGAGTTTCACCATGCTGCCACGCGGCTGCACCATCACGATGGACAAGCTGGCGCGTGAATACATCCTCGGCAATATCCGTTCGGCCATCTTCAACCTGCGCCGACTGGTGATGGAGGTGCGGCAGTTCCGTGTGAATTCCGATAAGCCGCTGACGCTGGCCAACTTCCTCGGGCAGTTTGACCTCGATATACGTGTGATCTACAAGACCCGCTGCTGGAATGCCCTGCTGCGTGAGGCAGGCTTGAAGAACTATCCTATGGATGAATTCACCCGAGTGTTTGAGAAGAACATGTCACGACTCATCCATGTCAACTCCATCCGCTACCTCGGCTTCATCCGCAAACTGATTGAGCATGGTTTTACATACGAACATTCGAAACAGAACGATACGCTGGCACTGATGCTCTATTACGACCTGTTTGCCAAGTCGATAGACGCCTATGGCTTCGCTTCGGCGGCTGAAGGTCTGAAGAAGTTTGGCGAGTATCCGCAGTTCGTGGATGAGTTGAGCCAGATGGTGCAGTATCTGTCAGAGCACCTGATGATTACTACCAAACCCATCCCTGAACTCGGCGCCGACAATGTGTTGGAGCTCTTCGGCTGCTACACCCGAGAAGAACAACTGGCCATCTTCGGCAGGCGTACAGCTGAAAAGGCTGGTGCCATTCCTCAGAGCGGATGCCTGAATCTGGACGACATCAACACCGAACTGCTCTGGGTGACACTCAACAAGAGTGACAAGGACTTCTCGCCCAGCACGCAGTACGAGGACTACGCCATCAACGAGGCCCTCTTCAACTGGCAGTCGCAGAACAGTGCCAGCCATCAGAACTCAGGGCGCCGCTATGTGGAGCAACGGACTAACGGGCGCAAGTTCCTCCTGTTCGTCAGGGAACACAAGGTGGATGCCTATGGCTTCACCTCACCTTATTATTGCCTGGGGCTGGTTGACTACGTGAAATCGCATGGTGACCGCCCGATGACCATCACCTGGGCCATGCAGAATCGCATACCGGGCTTCATATTGGATAAGGCACAGAAAATGGCAGTAGGATGATGAAACGAATAGAAGTAGTTGCCGCCATCATTCATGATGCGGAGGGGCGGATATTTGCCACGCAGCGGGGGTATGGCGAGTGGAAGGACGGCTGGGAGTTCCCTGGCGGGAAAATGGAAGCCGGGGAGACACCCGAGGAAGCCTTGAGGCGAGAGATATGGGAGGAACTGGAGACGCGCATCGGGGTGGAGCGGCTGGTGGAGACGGTGGAATATGACTATCCGCAGTTTCACCTGACGATGCACTGCTATCTCTGCCGCGTGGTGAGCGGACGGCTGGAACTGAAGGAGCACGAGGCGGCGCGGTGGCTGACGAAAGACAAACTAAACGAGGTGGACTGGCTGCCTGCCGATTTACAGATCATCGACAAGCTAAAGAAATATCTATAGGCATGAACCAACTTTTCACCATAGGCCACTCGAATCAGTCGCAGGAGGAATTTCTTGCGATGCTCAGACGGTATGGTGTTGACTGTGTGGTTGACGTTCGGAGTGTTCCGGCCAGCAAGTATTCACCTCAGTTCAATATGGAGGTGCTACGAGGGTTCCTGAAACGAAACGGTGTGGAATACCTTCATTTCGGCAGAGAGTTCGGGGCTCGAAGGACTGACAGCATCAATGATGACGGGCAGGTGGACTTTGAGAAGGCTGTGACTACTGCTGCTTTCCTCTCGGGTGTCGAGCGGGTGAAGAGAGGTGCAGACAAAGGCTATCACATTGCGCTGATGTGCTCGGAGGCCAACCCCTTGGAGTGTCATCGGTTCTCATTGGTGGCCCGATATTTTTACGATCATGGGTGGGATGTCCGGCACATCATGAAGGATGTGGAGCCGCAATCGCACGAGTCGCTGGAAAAGCAGATGATTAAGGAATATCTTCATGCCAGGAAGTATCACGTTCCGGAGATTGACGAATTGTTTGGCACATACACCCGTGATGACCAGCGGCGGGATGCTTACAGGCAGAAGAACCGTGAGATAGGGTACAGAGCAGAGGAGGAATAGTCGATATATGGATGCTTATTTTGTTTGTCTGGCCAACTCTCTGAAACGTAGCGGGCGGTGTATCGCTGGCGTTGAGGTGACGATTGACAATGAACGGAACTGGGCGGTGGTCAGAAAACCTGACGGCAGTCCCCGATGGATAAGACCCATTGACGCGACTACGGATTTCGGTGAAATCAGGATTGGTGAAGCACAGCATATCCCTCTGCTTTCGGTGGTCAAACTGGAGGGTGTCATTCCGATTCCCTGCCAGTCACACTCCGAGGACGTGCATTACAGTCTGATGCGGGTGGTGGGAAAGGTGTCTGACGCGGATACCGTTCTGAGTCAGTTTGTAGACAGTGTGCATCGGGTTTTGTTTTATGGCACTGACAGGGCTATTGACATCCCAACATACGCCGCAGGAGACCACTCACTGATGTTCATACCCGTCAGCAATGCTGAGATTGTAGCCGATGTGCGTGAGGACAAGACACGCTATAGGATGCTGCTGAAGTATCATGGAGTCGTATATGACCTGTCGGTGACTGATCCATATTATATTGAGGCACTAAACGCGAATCAGGTCAATGTGGGTAAACAGCCAGGGCTGTACGTGACACTCTCGTTGGGACTCGTCTACGAGGAGCGTCACCATAAACTCATTGCCGGAGTCATCCTACCCTCTTCGGATGCAGCCCGTTCTGAAGCAAACAAGGTTATAGACGCGAAGCAGGAAGTCCGTATCGTCTCTGTTGTTCCGCTGACAAGTGCTGAGCGTCGGACTATCAGAAAGGCTTTTGTCATTCCAAGTCAGAATGGACTTGCCGTTTGTTTTCGAAGGAGAAACGGAGGTGAGGATTTCCTGCCGATAGACCATGCTGAAGGTGTTGAGGTGTGGCAGAAGATTTCTCCCCGTAAGATAGACATAGTGACCTACAGTGACGGTCATCGAGCCGTCAGGGTGAGGAATAGCGGCGGGGCTGTCTGGAGATGGATTCAGAAGCTCCCCCGTTTTCCTAAATTATCTTAATCGTGGCTCTACCTGGATTCTCCTTTCTTGCTTTGGCAAGCGACTAAAGTCGATTACACGTTGAAAAGATAGGAATTTCCCTGTCATATCCAACATAAAGAACGGATTAGGTTTTTCTAAGTTCCTAATCCGCTCTTTTTTAATATGTTACTAAAGTTTCGCAAGTGATGGCGCACCTGCATAATTTAACATAAAATAGGAATAAAAAAGGCCTCGAAGTTTGCTCAACTCACTGAAAATGAGTAACTTTACAATCGCCAAACAGTAAAGTGCAAACTTAGAAGCCGT